>CALBSO010000059.1 GCA_937968015.1 uncultured Thermomicrobia bacterium | reverse complement strand
CGCCCTTGCCGTGTAACTACAGCAGACGGCATGCTACTCCTCAATACCCCCGGAGATGCCTCCGTGCCCTTCCCCGTCCGCAGCGGCGAGCGATTCGCGATCATCATCGGCACGACGTAGAAGTGTGGCCTTCCGTCGGGGCGGTCACGCCGCAGTATCGCCCACCCCGACGAATCACTTGCCGCTTCTTTATTGCTCGTTACTCGGCATTGCGACGCCTGCGGTCCAGTAGACGCTGCCTTCCCACGTCTGCGCGGGATCAAGCATCAGGGGCCAGCGGGCGACGAGGCTGGTGCCCTGGTAGACGCGCTCGAAGCCGCCCTCGGAGTTGGAGACGGTTTCGATGGGGAGTTTCCACAGGTCGGCAGGCGGGCTGACCATCAGCGACAGGTCCACATCGAGATACGTATTGCCGAGATGGGCCTCACTCGCCTCCTGCCACGTCTCCGGCAGGTCGTGATACGTCGTCAGGGCGGAATGATCGGGCAGCCAGGTGTAGCACTGGTCATTGTGCCCGCCACCCTGGAGATTGATGTTCCACTCGGAGGCGAAGACGAGGGCCACGGGCCACGGGCCACGATTCGTCACGCGGTAATGGCAGGTGAAGGCCGCGCCAATTGTCTGCACCATATACGTCTTCTCGATCGTCAGGGACGATGCGCCGCCGTCCGGCCACGCGATCTCGCCGTCTCGCCGCAGCGTGAACTTCCAGGTGCGCGCCCGCGTGTCCCCGGCGGGCGCGAAGGAAGCGGTCGCCTCGTTAATCGGGTCGAGCGCCCAGGCGCCGCGCGCGAAGTCGCCCCGCTCGGTGTAGCGCATGAAACGGAAATCGTCGGGGCCGACCTCGGCGTCCAGCAGGTGCTCAATACCGCCACCTCGGTCGTAGGCATCGTAGGCGAGATAATCCTCCAGCCCCGCCTCGCGGAAGCGGACGATGCCGTGGATGTTCGCGGGTGCGTTCTCCTCTTCGGCCTGTGCGTTCGCGTCTGCCGCCGTTGTTTCCGCGCCATCGGCATGGGCTTCGTGCGCGTGCGTGCGGACCGTCTCGTGATATGCCTCCGGGCGGCGGGCGAGCGTGTCGAGCGCGTTGACGGCGGCGCGGCGGATGTCCCACTGCTGGAGCATGCCGCCCTCGCCTGGATCAATCAGCAGGTTTTGATGCTGGCCCGTCAGCAGCAGTTCGGGCGCACCGTCCGCGTCGAGATCGCGCACCTCGTACTGGAACCAATCCATCTCGTGTGCATGGAGGATCGTATCGGCGGCGTTTTCGGCGAGGAGCAGGCGATGGGTCGTTTCGGCGCGCATGTGGTTCATGTAGATGCCGCCGAAGACGCCGTGCCAGTAGGCATCGTTGTTCTGGCCCCGGTAGAGTTCGAGCAGGCCGCCGTCCCCCTCCCCACCCATCGCCCGCGCCGCGTGGACTTTCGCGTGCGTGCGGAGCATCCGCTTGTGGAGGCGGTTGATCTCCGGGTACTTCGTCATGAAGGAGCGCCAGAAACCGCCGCGCATCCACCGCGCGATCTCGGGCCGCTCCGCCTCCATCGCATGCCGCGCCTGCTCGAACTGCGCGGCGGCACGGGCGGGCAGCACCCACTCGCTCATCTCGACGTATGAGGCGGTCGGCAGGTAAATCCGTCCGAGCGCCGGGTAATTCCGGCGATATTCGCCGAGCGGCATCGTCAGAAGCCAGTCGCGGTTCTCCTCCAGCGCGGTGAAGAGGCGGTCCATGTAGCCGCGCGCCCAGACGTGCTCGTAGGTGCTCGGCCATGCGCCGAACTTCTCGCCGTCGTCGCCCATCACCGCAATCGGCGGGCGGCCCTCGGGAGCGTTCTCCGCCAATCCGCGCAGGAAAGCAATAGTCTCCTCGACGGGCCGCCATGGCACGGTATAGCGGAGCGTATAGAGCGAGGGGAAGACGCCAATTGGCCGCCCGTCATCCTCGGTCAGGTAGTAGCCGTAGAGATCGTCCGGGCCGACACCGGAGGCGAGCAGGTGCGTGTCGTCCACGATGGTCCACTGCATCCCGGCCTCCACGAGCGAATGCGGCAGCCCCGGTTCCCAGACGCGCTCCGCCAGCCACATGCCGGTTGGCGTCGTGCCGAAGGTCCGCTGGACTGCGTCGGCAAGGGCGCGCACCTGCCCAACCCGATCTACCTCCGGCAAGACGGCAAGCACCGGCTCGTAAAAGCCGCCGCCGACCACCTCGATTTGCCCCCGCTCGGCCAGGGCACGGATGCGATCGAGCAGATCGGGGTGCGTCTGACGCACCCAATCGAGGAGCGAGCCAGTGTAATGGAGGCCGACGCGCACGCCCGGATACCGTTCGAGCGCGGCGACCATCGGCAGGTACGCCTTCTCGTAATGTTCCTCATTGACCCAGCCGAAGTTGCCGATTGGCTGATGATTGTGGAAGACAAGCCCGAGCACGACCTGGCCCATAGCTCCTCCTCATGTGGTTCGCGCGACGACATGCGCCCGGCATCACCCGACGCCGTACCGAACCCCTGGCGCATCCACCGTGCCACGACACGGCCCAGTATCCGTTCCTCACAGGTGATTGTCCAACACCCTATCATTCGGCACACGAAATAGCGAGGTTGGCGTGGCCTGCTATAATCGTATGCAAGAGTGAAAGGACGGAAACGGTATGCTCCGCGAACCAAAGACGATCAATGTTGAACCGGATAGCGAACTTGGTCACCTGCTGGATGAAGCGAGCGGATCGCCGCTCATTCTCGAAAAGAACGGCGTGCGCTATCTCTTGAGCCGTGAAGAGGAGCATTGGCCGGAGATGAGTGAGGAAGAATATCAACGTGTACTCGATGCAACAATTGGAACGCTGTCCGAAGAAGAAGCGGAGCGAATGCTTACGGCGATCTACCGCGCACGGGAAGAAGGTTCGCGGCCCGTGGATCGTCCTTGATGTCCTATCTGCTTGATGCGGATTGGATCATCCAAGCGACCAGAGGCCAGCCGGTTGCGGCACAAACACTACGGCGGATCGCGCCGCGTCGCATCTCGGTCAGTTGGATAACCGTTGCTGAAGTCTACGAGGGCGCATATAACTTGGTGAATCCGGACGCTCGAATCGCGCTCTTTCGCCATTTTCTTAGCCCGTTTCGTTTCCTTGATCTCAATGACGGAATCGCCACACACTTCGGCGAACTCCGCGCGTTTCTCCGCCGCTATGGCGAAATGATTTCAGAGTTTGATGTGATGATCGCCGCGACCGCTCTCTATCACGATCTGACCGTGCTGACGTTCAATATGCGGCACTTCGAGCGGATTCCCGATCTCAAACTCTATCAACCGATATAGGCCCAACCCATGGTTACTCCCGGCACGGATCCGACCCCATACTCCGTTGTCAACGCCGTTCTCCGTCTCCTGCTTGAGGAAGTACGTGGAATACTGGGGCCGGAACTGGCTGGGATATACCTGTACGGGTCGCTCTCACTCGGCGATTTCGAACCGGGCAGCAGCGACATTGATTTCCTTGTCGTCACTGAGCGCGAACTGCCCGATGAAATGCTCCACGCGTTGGGCGCGATGCACGCGCGAATTGCCGCGAGCGGGCTGAAGTGGGCGGGCAAACTGGAAGGCTCCTATATCCCGCGTGCTGCCCTGCGTCGCTACGACCCTGCGAACAACCGGCACCCGACCATCGGCGCAGACTGGCCGTTCAGCATCCGCGAGCATGGCTGTCATTGGGTCATCGAGCGATATATCGTCCGGGAGCACGGCGTGGTCGTGTACGGATCACCACCGCAGACACTGATTGATCCCGTATCGTCGGATGACCTATCGGCGGCGGCGCGGCAGGCGCTCGACGATTACTGGCGCCCGACCCTGGCCGGGCCGGAGCCGGAGTGGCTGCGCACGCGCGAGTACCAGGCCTTCGCGATCCTGACGATGTGCCGCGCGCTCTACACGCTGGCACACGGCGAAGTCGTTTCCAAGCCGGCAGCGGCGACCTGGGCACAAGCGATCCTGCCCCCACCGTGGCCCGCATTGATCGCCAAAGCCCTCGTCTGGCGGCACGACAAACGCCCCGACAACATGACGGACATGCTCGCCTTTATCCGCTATGCGATTGGGTGAGCGGCGTCCACTGTCATCCGTTGCGGGCCGCTGCCAACATACTCTTCTGCACGATGGCGCGGGCGACGCGGAGGGAGGCGGCGTCCACCATCGTGCCGTCCACGGTGATCGCGCCCTTGCCCGCGCGCATCGCTTCCTCATACGCATCAAGCACGCGTCGCGCCCACGTCACTTGCGACTCCGGTAGCGAGAAGACACGGTTCAGGGTCTCGATCTGGCTTGGATGGATGGCCCATTTGCCGTCGAAACCCATCACGCGGGCGATCTCGCAGACTTTCTCGAAGCCCTCCGCGTCGCGGAAGGGCGCATATGGCCCGTCTATGCACCGTTTCCCGTACGCCCGCGCCGCCACGACGACCGCCTGCATGATCGCGTGCCAGCGGTGGCCCGGATAGAGATCGTCGCTCGCATCGAGCGCGCCGATGGAGTCCATCGGCATCTGGAGAGAGGCGGCGTAATCGCCTGGACCGTAGAGAATTGCCTCGACTTGCGCCGAGCAGGCGGCGATGGCATTCGCGTTCACGCAGCCGAGCGCCGTCTCGATCTGTACTTCGATGCCGATCTGATTGTGGAAGCCCTTCGCCATCGCGATCTGCCGGAGCAGCGTCTCGATCACGTAGACATCTTCCGCCCGCTCCACCTTCGGCACAACGACGAGGTCGAGACGGTCTCCCGCCGCCTCGACGATCTCGATCAGGTCCCGATAGGCATAGGGTGTGTCGAGCGCGTTGATGCGATACATCCGCAGGCTGTGGCCAAAATTGAGGGTGTGCAAGGCATGGATGACATGAGCGCGGCTCGCCTCCTTCTCGCTCGGCGCGACCGCGTCCTCCAGGTCAATGCAGACGGCATCGGCGGCAGATGCGACCGCCTTCTCGATCATCCGCGGGTTCGACGCCGGCACGAGCAGCACCGACCGTTCCAGCCGGACAGAAACATCAGCCACAGGGAGAAACTCCTTCTAACCACAGAGGCACGAAGAGCCCGAAGGAAAGAGGAGAAGAGTAACCTCTTCTTTTCTCTCCGTGTTTCTCTGTCGGGCGCCCTCTGGGCAGCATGTGGTTCAATCGTCGTTCCCCTCGTTGCGCGGGCCGAGGCGGGGGATGACGGGGGCCATACCGCGTTTGTAGACCATCACTGTCCGGTTGAAGATGATGACGACGGTGCCATCCTGATTGTAGCCGGTGGTCTTCACGGTCACGATGCCGACGTTCGGGCGGGATTGCGATTCCCGCACAGAAAGCACCTCGGATTGAGAGTAGATCGTGTCCCCCTCGAAGACCGGGTTGGGAAGCCGCACCTCATCCCAGCCAAGATTCGCCATCACATTTTGCGAAATGTCCGTCACGCTCTGGCCGGTGACGAGCGCGAGCGTGAACGTCGAGTCCACGAGCGGCTTACCGAACTCTGTCTGCGCCGCGTAATGGTGGTCGAAGTGGATCGGCGCGGTGTTCTGCGTGAGCAGCGTGAACCAGATATTATCGGTCGTCGTCACCGTCCGCCCCAGCGGATGCTGATAGAGATCGCCGACCGCGAAATCCTCGAAGAACCGGCCACGCCAACCCTCTTTGCCTACCACCGGACGACCTCACCCCCTTTTACGCCCTACGTCCCATCTATCAGAAACAACGTGCCGTTGGAAGTCGCCTGCCGCAATGCCTTTGCCTCGCGATATTCCTCGGACGCCCACCATGCTTTTGCCCGCTCCATGCTCTCAAACTCGATAATCACCAACCGCTGTGGCAATTGCTTCTCGCCCTCAAGGACTTCCGCCGTGCCGCCCCGCGCGATAAATTTGCCGCCGTACGTCTCCACTGAAGCCGGGACCATCTTACGGTACTCGACGTACCGCTCGGGATCGTTGATATCCACTTGTGCGATCACATATGCCGCCATTGCAACCCTCCGAATCTCCGCTAAATGACGTGTTCCGCACGCAACTGCGCGATGCGCGTTTCATCATAGCCGAGCGCGCGCAGAATTGCCTCGGTATGCTCCCCGACGAACGGGATTGGGTCCATACGCGGTTCGACATCTGCCATGATAACGGGCGGCTTGAGCATGTGGAGCGTGCCGACGGGAGAGGCCACCTCCTGCCAGCGATCCCGCGATGCGAGTTGCGGATGGTCGAGGAATTCCTGGACGGAATTCAGCCGCGCGTTGGCGATCCCCGCCGCCTCAAGTCGCGCCACGACGTGCGCGCTCGTCAGTGTGCCGAAGACGCTCTTGATAACGTCATGCAATTCCGCCCGGTGCGCGACACGGGCAGGGCCGGTGGCGAAACGCGGATCGGTGGCGATTTCGGGCTGTTGGAGCACGTCGGCGCAGAACTTCGCCCATTCGCGCTCGTTCTGGATGCCGAGAAAGATGGTGCCGCCATCGCCTATCGTGAAGGGGCCGTACGGCGCGATCGTCGCGTGGCTCGCACCGGTGCGGGTGGGCGGCGCACCGCCATATTTGGTGAAGTATGCCGGGTAGCCCATCCACTCCGCCAGTCCGTCGAAGAGCGAGATTTCGAGCGTCGTCCCCTCGCCCGTCCGCCCGCGCTGGATCAGGGCGGTGAGGATGCCGGAGTATGCATACATGCCACCCGCGAGGTCCGCGACGGCGATCCCCGCTTTCGATGGCGCCTCCGGCGTGCCGGTGACGGAGACGACGCCCGTTTCGCATTGGACGAGCAGATCGTACGCCTTCTTGTCGCGATATGGGCCGGACGAGCCGTAGCCGGAGAGGTCGCAGATAATCAGGCGGGGATAGCGCTCGTGCAGTGATGCCGCGCCGAAGCCGAGCCGTTCTGCCGCGCCGGGGGCGAAGTTCTGGATGAAGACGTCCGCCGTTTCGAGCAGTTGGTGGACGATCCGCTGCGCTGCGGGCTGCTTCATGTCGAGGGCGAGCGATTCCTTCGAGCGATTGAGCCAGACGAAGTGCGCGCTCATCCCCCGGACGGCAGACTCGTACTGCCGGGCGAAATCGCCCCCGCCGACGCGCTCGATCTTGATCACCCGCGCGCCGAGATCGGCCAGTTGCCGTGTCGCGAACGGCACCGCGACGGCCTGCTCCAAGGCGACGACGGTGATCCCTTCCAGCGGCAGCATCAGTATGACCTCGGTAAGCCGAGCACATGCTCGGCGACGTACGAGAGGATGAGATTTGTGGAGAGCGGCGCGACCTGGTAGAGCCGCGTCTCGCGGAATTTGCGCTCGATATCGTATTCGGCGGCGAAGCCGTAGCCGCCGTAGGTTTGCAAGGCGACGTTCGCCGCCTCCCACGAGGCGTCCGCTGCCAGCAGTTTCGCCATATTCGCCTCCGCGCCACACGGCTCGCCCCGATCGAATTTCTCCGCCGCTCGGAAGCGCATCAGGTCCGCCGCCTCGACATTGACGTGCGCTCGCGCGATCGGGAACTGGACGCCCTGGTTTTGCCCGATCTGGCGGCCGAAGACTGCGCGCTCCTGCGCCCGTCGCGTCGCACGCTCGACGAACCAGTGGCCATCGCCGATACACTCGGCGGCGATCAGGATGCGCTCGGCATTCATGCCGTCGAGGATGTAACGGAAGCCGCGCCCCTCCTCGCCGATCAGGCTACTCGCCGGGATCGGCACATTGTCGAAGGTCAGTTTGTTCGTCTCGTTGTTCATCATGATTGGGATCGGCGCGACCGTCAGGCCGTTCGCCAGCGCATCGTGCAGGTCAATGAGGAAGACAGAGAGGCCGTGCGATTTCCGCTGCACCCGATCGAGCGGCGTCGTGCGGGCGAGGAGCAGCATCAAATCGGAGTGCTGGACGCGGGAGATGTAGATTTTCCGCCCATTGACGATGTAGCGGTCGCCATCCCGCACGGCGGTCGTCGTCAGGCTCGTCGTGTCGGAACCCGCGTCCGGCTCGGTCACACCGAAGGCTTGCAGCCGCAATTCGCCGCGCGCGATCTTCGGCAGGTATGCGCGCTTCTGTGCCTCCGAGCCGTACCGCAGCAGCGTGCCCATCACGTACATCTGCGCGTGCGCGGGCCCCGCATTGCCACCGGAGTAGTTCACCTCTTCGAGGATCACGGACGCCTCGGCGAGGCACATGCCGAGGCCGCCGTACTCCGTTGGGATCAGCGCGCCGAGCAGCCCGGTCTCGGTCATCGCCCGCGTGAAGGCTTCCGGGTAGGAGCGCGTGCGGTCCAGTTCGCGCCAGTAGTCGTCCGGGAAATCTTTGCAGAACTCCCGCACCCGGGCGCGGAGTGATGCGTAGGTGTTTCTGTCTGTCACGGTTGCTGCCTTCTCCCCAAGGGGCGTCCCTATGATCTACTGCCCAGTATCTCTTGCCCATTCTGCTGGAAGCGGACGCCCGTTACCGCACCCGCATCGGTCGTGACGAATGTCAGTTTCGTATCAACAACATCGCTAAAGAAGGTTGTTTCCGATTCGGGCGCGAAGATGAGTGGCGATTGTCCGGTCGGTTGAACTGACAAACCGCCCCCATCGCGCGTCACGGCGAGCAAGAAGCCGGGGCGGAGTGCATAGATGCCCGTGTATCGGTCGAGTGTAGTGGGCGCAACGGCAATGGGCGGAGGCCGCACGGGAAGATACCCCGGCCAATCGAATTCGCGCGCGATGGCATTGAAGATCTCCTCGATGAGCGGCATCCCCTCATCGGAGTTCGTCATCACGACCGCGCCGAAGCCGCCCTCGCGATAGGCTGTCAGCAGGCAGCGGAATCCCTCATTGCCACCGCTGTGTCCGAATCGTCGCCGCTCCTCCGAGCCGCTGAGCATGAATCCCAAGCCGAGATGCCCGCCGGTTTCGCGCGCGATCTGCGGCGTGAGGACTTCACGCGCCATTGTATGAGACAGGATGCGATCCGGTTCACCCGCGAAGGCGCGCTGGATGGCAATTGCGAGACGCGCGAGATCGGACGGTGTCGTCCAAAGGCCGGCTGCCGCCATCTCCGGGTAGACATGCCATCGCCCCGCGACAGGACCGCCACCCGTCCGATGCCCCGTTGCGGCCTCATGCCAACGGGATTCCGGCAATGGTTGGAGGTAGCCGCTCGCCGTCATGCCGAGCGGATCGAGGACGAGTGCGCGCATGAGATCGGGAAACGGCGTGCCCGTCACATCCATCAGGAGTTGCTGCATGATGCTCGTGCCACCACCCGAGTAGCGAAACTGCGTGCCGGGCACCGTATCCACGCGGATTGGCGGTGTGTTTGTGGGCGGCAGGCCATCGAGCACCTGTACCAATGTCGGCTGGGCCGCGTCGCGCGGGTAGCCGGGGAAGCCGTGTACCGTCAGCCCCGCGCTGTGACTGGCGAGTTGTCGGAGGGTCAGACGAGGCTGCCATGCGCCGCCCGGTGGGACTTTCCATGCAGTGAGGTAATCGTTGACATCTGCATCGAGATCGAGGATACCCTGCTCGACGAGGCGCAGCGCGCCGACGACCGTCACCGGCTTACTGATCGAGGCGGCCTGAAAGAGCGTTTCCGGCGTCACCAGGTCCGCGGTGCGAGTGCCTGCATCACGGGTGCCATACCCACGGGCGAACGCCACTTCACCGTTATGGATCAGTGCAATGCTCATACCGGGCACGGAATAGACCGCCATACGCTCGGTGAGGGACACGCCGGTCGCGTTTTCGGACGGGCGCGTGCCGAGCGGGATAATGGCGCCCTCGACCCGCCGCATCCGTGCTGCAATCTCGTCCGGTGCCTGCATCTGCATGTCCCATCTGTTTCCCGTGCGATCGTGACGGTGGTAGCGTATGTGCGGGAGCAATCGGCGTCAATGCGGGGGGCACGTTACTCATTGCTCATTGCTCGGAGGTCCGATGGCCTATCTCGCGCTCGTTCGACACGGGCAATCGCAGTGGAATCTCGAAAATCGCTTCACGGGCTGGACAGATGTGTCGCTCACTGGCGCGGGGCAGCGAGAGGCGACGCGTGCGGGCCACCTTCTGCACGATATTCCGGTAGATTGCGCCTTCACTTCGATGCTCCAGCGGGCACAGGAAACGCTCGCGATCATCCTCAGTGTGCTCGATCGCGCTGACGTTCCGATCACGAAGGACGCCGCGCTCAATGAACGCGACTACGGCGACCTGACGGGGATGAATAAGGATGAGGCGGCGGCACGCTTCGGCGCGGAGCGGATCCATGCATGGCGTCGTTCCTGGGATATCCGGCCACCGGGCGGCGAAAGCCTCGCCGATACCGATGCCCGCGCCTTCCCCTTCTTCCGCGACCACATCCTGCCCCGCGTCACGGCGGGAGAAAATGTGCTGGTCGTCGCGCATGGAAACAGCCTGCGCGCGATCGTCAAGGAGATCGAGGGGCTGACGCCCGCGCGGATCGTCTCCCTCGAAATCCCCACCGCAACGCCGTATCTCTACACACTTGATGCGGATGGACGGATCGTTCATAAGGAGATTCGCACTCCACCAACGCCACCCGCGCCCGTTCCACAGCCGGACGAGCCACATGAAGCCCACGAACCCGGCACCCATCGCGGCCTGCATATCCAGCGCGAATAAGCCAGTCAGGACCGGCATTACACCGCAGCGCGACATTCATCAGGGCATCAATCGGTGAATGTCGCGCGGAAAGAGCGTCGTCTCGCGGACATTGCGCGCGCCGATCAGTTGCATGACGAGCCGTTCGAGCCCGATGGCGAACCCACCATGTGGTGGCATGCCGAAGCGGAATGCCTCAAGATAGCCCCCGAATGGCTCCGGCGACACGCCGAATCGCGCCATACTGGCGAGTAATTGCTCCGGCCGGTGGATGCGCTGCCCACCCGTCGTCACCTCCAGCCCGCGAAAGAGGAGATCGAAGCCGTGCGTGTATGCCGGTTCCGCCGGGTCGGGCATCGTGTAGAAGGGGCGCTTGACCGTCGGGTAGTGCGTGACGAAGAGGAGCGGGCTGCCGTATTCCTCCATCGCCCACTCGCACAGCCACCGCTCGTGTTGCGGCGCGAGGTCCGGCTCGTGGCGCGCGTCCTCGCCGTGCCGCTCGTAGATCAGTTGCAGCGCGTCGCGGAAATGGATGGAGGGGATTTCCCCAATTACTGGCATCGTGACATCGAGCAGTGCAACGTCCGCCGCATGCGTCTCCGCGAGTGACATGAACGCCTCTGCAAGCGACGATTGCAGGAATGCCATCACTGTCCGGTGGTCTTCGATGAAGCCGATCTCCACGTCCACGCTGACGTACTCGTTCAGATGACGGGTTGTCGCGTGCGGCTCGGCGCGGAAGACGGGCGCAATCTCGAAGACGCGCTCGAAGACCCCGACCATGATCTGCTTGTAGAGTTGCGGGCTTTGCGCGAGGTACGCCTGCCGGTCGAAATACTGGACAGGAAAGAGATTCGCGCCTCCTTCGATCGCGCCCGCGACGAGTTTCGGCGTGTGGATTTCCGTGCAGCCGCGCGCGATGAATGCCGCACGGAGCGCCTGCCCCATCGCCGCGACGAGCCGGAAGGTCGCCTGCTTCGTCGGGTGGCGCAACCCAACTGGGGCATGATCGAGCAGGGTGTCCAGCGTCGGATTGAGCACCTTCTTATTCAGTTCAAATGGCAGCACCCCGGTAACGGGTGTGATGACCGCAATCTGTGCATCATGCAGTTCGACGCCGAGCGCGGCGCGCGGTTCCGCGACGACCGTGCCGGTCACCGCGACCACGCTCTCTGCCAGCAACCCGGTCAATTCCGCCGGGTTGCGGTCGAAGACGGTCTGAACGATCCCCGTCCGATCGCGCACGAGCACGAACGTCACGCCACCGAGGGCCCGCACCTGATGGAGCCACCCCGCGACCCGCACCCGCTGCCCGATACATTGGGCGAGTTCGCCCGCCAATACGCGTTCCATCATGTCCACCTCCACGCGCACCAAAACGCAGCGCGCCCCGTCCGAATCGGACGAGGCGCGTTCTCGTGGTGCCACCGAAATTTGCCGTCACCTTGCGGCGACCGCCTTTTGGAGTGCGCGTGGACGCATTCCGGCCCGGTAACGGGGGCGACCGTGGGAGTAACGAGTGATCGTGCAACCCCTCGTTACTCGTCCGCGGCTTGGGAGGTGTCTTTCGGTTCGGTCGGGGTACGACCTCGCACCGGGTGGCCGCTCGCTGAAACCCGCCCCGCGCCTACTCGTCTCAATCAACGCCGCATCGTCTTCTCTTGTCATGATGAGGATGCCAGAGCGATCACGATATGTCAATGGAGCGATAGAGGGGTGAGGTCAATCCCAGCCGCAACCCAAGCGTCTCGGCCATCGCTCGGAGCGCGGCGCGGGATTGATCGGAGGCGCGGCCCACGTCCGTCATCGCCGTGACGAGCGACTGGAAGGCGGCAATCGCGGCGGGGGTATCGAGGTCGTTCTCCAGCGCACGGTCGAAAGTGGCGAGGAAGCGCGCGGTATCGAGCGGTGCATGCCCGTCGGGGGGCAGCACGAGCGCGCCCGTTGCCCGCTGGACGAGTGGCAGGAAGATGGCCGGATCACCGTCCTCATACTCCCACGACGCGCGATAGTGGTGATTGAGGAGGGAGAGGCGGATGGCATCCGGGTCGTATTGCTTCAGCGCGTCACGGACGAAGACCATGTTGCCGAGCGACTTGGACATCTTCTCGCCTTCGTAGCGCACCATCGCGGTGTGCATCCAGACGCGCACGAACGGGTGTACGTCCGTCGCGCATTCGGACTGGGCGATCTCGCTTTCGTGATGCGGGAAGATGAGGTCCGCGCCGCCTCCGTGAATATCTACCGTCGGGCCGAGGAAGTGCATCGCCATCGCGGAGCACTCGATGTGCCAGCCGGGGCGTCCGCCTCCCCAGGGCGAGTCCCATGCCGGTTCGCCCGGCTGCTCCGCCCGCCAGAGGAGGAAATCGAGCGGATCGCGCTTGCGCGGATCGTCCGGATTGCCGCCGCGCTCCGCCGCGATTTCGCGCATCTCTACGCGGCTGTAACGGCTGAGGCTGCCGTAGTCGGGGTCGCTGGCGACGGAGAAGTAGACATTGCCGTCCGCGACATAGGCGTGCCCCTTCTCGATCAGCGTCGCAATCAGCGGGATCATCTGGTCAATCTCGTCCGTGGCGCGAAGGAAATGTGTCGGCGGCTCGATGTTCAGGGCGCGGGTATCGGCCTCGTATTGCGCCGTCTGCTCCCGCCCCAGTTCGTCCCACTGCTTGCCCGTCTCACGGGCGCGTTTGAGGATGTCGTCGTCAATATCGGTGACATTCTGGACATAGGTGACGGGCCAGCCCGCGCGCCGCAGCACCCGCGTCAGCGTGTCGAAGACGACGTATGTAAAGGCGTGCCCCATGTGCGTCGTGTCGTACGGCGTGACGCCGCAAACATAGAGGCCGACCGCCTCGCCGAGGGGCGCGAACGGTTCGATCGCTCGCGATGCCGTGTTGTAGAGACGCAGGTCCATTATTTCAACGCGCCATTTCGATATGGCCCGCGGCCATACACATACGACGCGATCAGGTCGTCGAAGCGGTCAATATCGAAGGGTTTGCCGAGGAAGGCGTTCGCGCCGCACGTCGAGAGGTCGGGCGGGAGGGCGGCGCTCATCAGAATGATGGGCAGGCTACGCGGATCATGCTCCTCGCGGAGCCGCTTGCACAACTGAATGCCGTCCACGAACGGCATCATCACATCGCTGATCACGAGATCGGGTTGCTGCCGCGCGACGATCTCCAACGCGACGCGCCCATTAAAGGCGGCAATGACCGTGTGGCCGTCATCCTCCAGCATATCGGTCAGTAGGTCCACGACGGGTTCTTCGTCGTCCACGATGAGGATCGTCGCCACCTTACGCGTCCCCATCAGGCTGAGTCCTACGCATCGTACGCTGCTCCCGCGCGGTGAGGCCGTCCATCACCACGATGCCACTCTCTTCCACGGGCACGACCCGGATCGTCCCGTCCTCAATGCGAAATTCGCGCAGGCCATGATCGAAGCCACTTTGCCGCATCTTCAGGACGGAGATAACGCGGTACAGGTGGTCCCGGTACTCGATTGAGCGGAGCAGGATCAGGTTGTCCGCAAGAATCGCTCCGAGCGACACACCCAGACCGTCACCGGAGACATTGCTCTCTTGCGTCATGATCGTGGTGACGTTCCGCTCGCGCAGATAGTTCACGAGCGAGGCGAAGAATCCGGGCGCGCGGTTCGGTTCGAGAATCGCTCCTTCGACAGAGGCAATCGAATCAATGACCAGCCGCCGGATACCGAGGCGTTCGACGCGGTTTCGCAGCATCGCCGCGAGCATGTCCACTTCAAGTTCGACTGGCGCAAGACAGAGCAGCGACACATCCCCGCGCGCGACAGCGCCACGCAGATCGAGACCGAAATTCTCCGCCTTGAGAGAGAGTTGCTCCTCGCTCTCATTGAAACAGATAAAAAGCCCCGGCTCGCCCGCCGCCACGCCCTCCATTACATAGTGGAGCGCGGTCAGCGTCTTCCCCACGCCGGGACTGCCCGCGAAGAACGTCACCGTGCCCCGGTTCAACCCGCCACGGAGCATTGCATCGAGTTCGGGCAGGCCAAGCGCGGCACGCTCACGGCTGACGGTATAGTTCACGGTTCGGTAGACGGCTTCATGGCGCGGGTAACAGATAATCCCATCGCCGGTAATCGTCATCGTGTGCAAGCCATCGAGATGGTTCATCGCCCGGAGTTTCTGAATCTCGATCTGGCGGCGATGCCGCACGCCCCAGAGGGAGTTGTGCAGTTTGATAATGCCGTCCGCGACGGTCAGCGCGCTTGAATCGCTCTCCTGGCCGGGCATGGCTTCGAGTGTCACGAGGGTCGTTACTTCCATGAGCGCGAGCCGGGTGCGCACTTCGTAGAGGAAGAGCCGCACTTCACTCTCCGAATTGGCGAAGCCCGCGACGCCCCGGAAGCCATCGAGGATGACGAGCGAGACATCCTCCGCACGGACGATCTCGAGGATGGAATCCGCCGTCGCCGCCAATCCGTCCCGCAGGAGGGTCTGAATGCTGAGGTAGCGCATGCGGTCGCCAACGAGTGCCTCGTCAAAAAACGAGAACTGGCGAAGTGAGGTCAGCAGTTGCTCGTGCGATTCCGAGAGCGCGGTAAGAACGAGAACGCGTTTGCCCGCTTTCGCCTGCTGAATCGCGATCTGTTCGGTGAGAATCGTCTTGCCCGCCCCCGACCTACCGAGGAGAATGATCGTCGAGCGATGCGGGATACCCCCACCAAGGATTTCATCCAGTCCCGCGATATGCGTCGGCAGTACAGGAATCACGCGTTCCGTCCCTCCCCACCCGAGACGCGCCATACCCTACTCCCGCTCACGCGCGCCCGATCAACCGGAAGGCGTTTGCAAGATTGATGCCGCTGTCAGCGATGAGCAATGAGTGAAGCCGCGCGGTTTAAAAATCGCGTTTCGCGGAAGGGCCGGGGGAGAGGGCATCCAACTGCTCGCGCAAACCCGCCGCGTTCCACCGCTCCCACTCGGCGACGAGGTCGGTGTGCCGCTGCCGTCGCTCGCGCATCGTGCGGACGATGGCGGCGGCGATCGCGGCCTGCTCCGCGACCCAGGCATCGTCGGTGACGAAGGCGCGGCTCTGCTTCTTGAATGGTTCGATCGCTTCGTCCGTCCGCATCGCGCGGTCGGCGAGCGTGTGCGCGCGAGCGGCGGCGAGAGTTTCCAGATGGGCGCGCAGGATGTCCGCATGTACATCGTGGTCATGGATGTCGCCGACGACCTCCTGAAACTCCTTGATACGCTCGATGCAGGCGGCGGTCTCCGGGCCGAGCGCGTCGGCGAAGAGTTCGAGGGCGTAGCGGAGGCGCTTGGCAGCGATCCGCATGTCGTGCAACTCCGTGATGTTCGTCGAATCGGCAAGGAAGGGCGCGAACGCAAAAAATTCGTCGGTGCGGGCGGCGACGATCTTCCGCGCATTGGCGCGGACGGTTCCCTTCGGTTTCAGGCCATGGATGGTGCGTGCGCGGGCCATTCGGTGCTCCTAATTGGTGGGATGCGCGGCGACGGCACGAAACCGCTTCGCGTAGTGGGTTGCCGCCAGGTCATCGAGGGCGCGCAGCATCGTCGCGCGGCGCGTTTCTCGGTCCGCCTCGATGCGGCCGATGAACCCGGCGATGGCGGGCCGTTCGTCCGGCGGCACGGTCGCGGCGTACGCTTCCATCCGCGCGAGCAGCACATCGCTGTCCCGCACACCACCGAGCGCGTCGGTCAATTCCTTCGTTTGCTTCGCGACCCGCGCGAACTCCTTGCCCTGGTAGCAGACGCTGAACGCTTCCACCGCCGCCCGCAACCGCCGCGAGGCGACACGCATATCGTGCAATTCCTCCGGATCGGTCCCCGTCCGCGTGCCCGCTTCGTGTGCCATCAGCGCATCGAGCCGTTCGGTTAGCGCTCGCGCGGCGGCATCGCGAAAGGCAGTCTCCGGGCCGAACTGTCTCTCCTTCTTGCTCACCTTCTCTTGCCCCTTATCACTCAATCACACCCATGCACTTCATCTCTCCCGTTACCCTGTTCTCTCTGCTTTCGTGGCAAATCGTTTTTCCCCCCTCGGAGAGAGAAGCCGTACTCTCCCCGCATTGCGGCGAGCAATGTGCCCTCACGGATGCCGCCACGGGCGACCGTCGCGGCGGTGAGGCCGCAGGTGTGGGCAAGCGCGCGGACGATGATCGCACCCGCCGCCATCAGGCTGACGCGGGCCACTTCCAAATCAACCTTCGGAGCGAGCGCGGCGGCAGGCATGGATTGGAGCATCGCGAGCGCGGCATCGAGGGCTGCATCGTCGAGGGTCACCGTGCCTTGCAATGTGCCGAGCGCGGAGGCGGTGCCCCCCGCGAGCAGGAGTGCGGCCGCCCGGACCGGTCGCAGCGTGCGGAGGGCATCGTCAGCGGCGCGCGTCGCGGCGGCGAGATCGGCGTCCGTCGGCGGGTCATGCGTGATTGTCCGCTCTGTCAGACGGCCGGAGCCGATCGGCACAGAAAACCGCTCGCGAATCGTGCCGTCCACCGCGATGATCCGCTCCGTGCTGCCGCCGCCGATGTCGCCGACCGCCAGTGTACCGTCGAGCGGATAGCCAGCGGTCGCACCGAGGAAGGTCAGGGACGCCTCGGTCTCGCCATCAATGACACGGCAGGCGATGCCCGTCTCTCGCTCAATCCGTTCGAGGAGCGCATCCCGGTTCGGCGCGTCCCGTACGGCGGCGGTGCCGACCATCAGGATCGTCGTCGTGCCCGCCGCGCGTGCCTCGCGGACGAGCGAGATCGCCCCCTCAGCGGTGCGGGCGACGCTTTCCGCTGCCAGCGTGCCGTCCGCACTCGCGCCGAGGCCGAGACGGGACATATGCGTCCGGTCGAGCACCGGCGTCAGGCCGCCGTCCGTGCAATCAGCGACGAGCAGGCGGACGGTGTTCGTCCCGACATCAAGCACGGCGGCACGGTACGCCACCGTTCAGTGTGTCCCATTGGCGGTCGCGGCGATGTTGTGCGCGGCAATCTCCGCTTCGTCAGCGACCAGGGCATCCGCGACGGTTTGCAACTCCACCGGCCCGGTGACGGCGTGCATCGTGACGGTCTCCGCGATGCGCTGGAGGCGGTGGAAGTTCGGCGGGAGTGAGCCGCATACATCGTACAGCCCGTAGGAGCGGGTCGCGTCCGCCAGCGCCTCATACGCCTCGGAGCGGGCAAGGGGGGTGACGGCGGGTGGGCCATCCGTCTCGCTGCCCTTCCAGCGGAGCGCGACGATCATCTCCAGCACACCGCCCGCCGCAGTCCCATCCACGCCGAAAGCGTCCGCCGCCTCCACGACGTAGCGCGCCTCGATCTCCCGCAGGTCGCGCCACGTCTGCCCCGCGTACCGCGCGCGCTCGTCGTCTGAGAGCATGGCACGGAGGGCCGGATGCGCGAGCATCGCGGCGGGGCCGAGGCGCAGGAGACCGGGCAAGCCCCGCATCTCGACGTGCCCAGCGGCGACGCGCACGAGCAATGCATCCTCCGTCACCCACCGGAAACCTCGTCCGAGGAGCGTTACTGCCAGTGCGCGGCGGGCGGTGTCCGGCCCACCGACGAGCGCGACGCCTCGCCCATCCCGCGTCAGAGCGGACCCCTTGAGCGTCAGGTAGCCCCGCTCGACGAGCGCGAGTGAGAGCATCGCATCCAGCGCACGCGTCACCTCGCCCGGATGCGCCCGGAGGTCGCCGGTGATCGTCCACCCATCGGGCCGGATCGTCGTCACGACGCCCGTCTCGCGTCGAAGGATCACGCGGCTGTCGCCCAGATCGGCGGTCGCCACCCGCGCCGGTTTCCGCGTGCCGGAACGTCGCGGCACATCGGTCAGACGGCCCGTATCCATGGTGGAAACGCCCTGAATGGCGTTCAGTTCCTGCCGCGGCCCCGTTGCCGCCTGCGGCTCCGCCGCCCGGTAGCGCTGCACCAATCGCCCGACGTGCGCGATCACCGCCGCGTCGTTCGAGCGGACGACAAAGGGGACGTCATGGATCGTGAACAGCAGCGTCGGGGCGTCGTCCGGTGCAACCGTGCGGTCAGGCCAGGTGGACATCGTCGCTATCCTCTTCCGTTCGCGACGGCAAGCGGCACACGACGTTTCCCGTCACCCGCGTGCCACGCCGATTGAGCATATCAGACGCATGATAGCAGAAAGTGTGCATATTGTGTGGAGGCGATGAACGGATACACAAAATGTTGATTGCTCGGCTCCGAACGGTGACGACGCATTGCCGTGTGAGCATCCGGTGCGGTTTCTCTCGCCGGAGATACCGCCTATTGCCCCGTCCGCGCATCCGGCAACGGCGATGCGAACCCTGACGCATCGCGCAGGTCCGTATAAACCTTCTCGGCATGAGGAAGTGCGAGATGGAGCGAAATCGAGCGCGCGACGACATCCGCCACCCACGTCAGATGCGTCGCGTAGGGCAGAGCATCGGCACTCGCCGCTGGCACGACGCCATCCGTCTCCTCCCCATTTGGCGGCACGGCGGTCATCGTGGTGATGTGCGTCGCGGCGGGGTCCGGATCCCAATAGTGGGAGAGGTCCACGCGGTTGTTAAAGTCAGCGACGAAGAAGGGCGACAGATCATGCAGCGCGCCGCTCGCGCAGCGGGAGAGAAAGATGGCGAAGAAGTTCGCCGCGGCATCCGTTCCGGCGTCCGGGCTGGCAATCTCGACGACGTGCGTCACCACGCCGGGGTGCTGGAACGCCCAGAGCCGCGCCACCAGCCCGCCCATGCTGTAGCCGACGAGCGTGACGCGCGGCGAGAGACCGGGGCGATCCGGGCCGTACGCGCGCCGGAGGAAGGCGTAACCATTGTCGAGCGCCGGGAGTTGTTCCGTGACGGTCAGCCGCCCATCGCGAGCGGGAGCGCGGTAGGGGATGCCGTCCGTCGTCAGCCAGCGGCCCCAGTCGTCCCAGGTCTCGGTCGTATCGGTCGGGCCGGGCGTGCCGCACGACAAGTCGGCGCCCGCCATCAAGAGTACGGGCGGCGTACCGGGCACGATCAGCCGCAACCAATCCAGCGATGCCGACGCGCCGGTGAGCGTCAGTATGTTGATGCGCGGGATAAGCGCAGTGTCCGCATCGCCGGGCTGCGGGAAGAGAACTTGCGCCGTCGGGAGTGTCAGGCGGTAGACGCGGCTATCCGATCCGACCGGCTGCCATCCACTCTGCACCGCGAAGCCGTTGATCGCGACGGAAAAAGCCGGTGGCGCTCCGTCTGCTGGCGCGACCTCAAGGGCGGTATCAGCCACGACACTTTTGCCGATCAGGTCCGCGTGCAGATGACCGGCATCATCCGCGAGCGGGCCATAGGCACGGTCCACCGCGATCGAAACGGTCGTCGGGTCGCCGACGATCGTTGGGCCGAGCTGGAACGTGTCATCCCCTGCGAACGGCAGATCCGCCGCTGCTACCGGCAACGCGACCGGGCCGGACATGGTTATCCGCAGAACAAAACCGAGCGCGACGAGCCACCGCCCATACCGCGCAATTGTCGTCTGTGTGCTCATGTTCCCCGCTGCTCCCAAGACGCCCCCGGACCTGCCTTCACATCGTATGGTAACACCGGGAGAACACGCCGTGTGACATCAACGCGGAGTGGCATAGGCTGAAGCCTGCACCACTCCATCAGGGGAGCCGGACGGCATACGCGCCCTCGTCACCGGAAAGGAGAACGAGACCATCATTGACGAGCGCGCGGACGAGGCCAAGAAGCCATGCCGCGTCAGATTCGGTGTATCCCTCGCGCACCCGCGCGCCGAGGAGTGGCAGCGAGAGGGTGTCGCCGTGTGGGAGTGCGCCGAGGGTGCGGAGGATGCGGCCGCGATACTGGCGATTGGAGCCTTCCCACTTGCCCTGCGACCGCGTCGGGCGCGGCACATCGGGCGGCAGGAGTGCCCACTCCGGCGCGGCGCGGCACCACGCGCGCACCGGGCAGCGGTCACAGAGCGGGCGAGAGCGGCAGATCGTCGCACCGAGATCCATCAGCGCCTGATGCCAGTCCGCGCTCCGGCCTGGCGGCACGGCGGCGCGCGCCAGCGTCCAGATGGCAGCCTCGGAGAGGCGGTAGTCCGGCGCCTCCGCACCAACAAAGAGGCGGTGCAAAAGGCGGCGGATATTGACATCCACCATCGCCACCGGGCGGTTATGCGCGAAGGCGGCGACCGCACCCGCCGTGTATGGCCCAATGCCGGGGAGCGCCTTCAATTCCGCGACATCCTCCGGGACACGCCCGCCATGTACCGCAACGACCGCTTGTGCGAGCCGCTGGAGATTGATCGCACGCCGGTTGTACCCCAACCCCGCCCACGCCTTGATCACGTCGCTCGTCGGTGCATCCGCCAGCGATGCGAGGGTCGGAAACCGTGCCAGCCACTCCTCCCATTTCGGGACGACGCGATCCACCTGCGTCTGCTGCAACATCAGTTCGGAGACGAGGATCGCGTACGGGTCGCGCGTCCGCCGCCACGGCAAGTCCCGCCCTTCGCGGGCGTACCAGTCGAGGAGCGTCTGCTGAATCGTTGGGAGATGCGTCAGATCGGGCGTGGACGGCGGCGTGGATGGATCGGCGTTCATGGCTGGATTGTACCGTACTCGACAGCCGCGAAACAGCGGTATACTTTCGTATAGACAGGAGGTAGCGCTGGATTGTGCCTGAACTCCCCGAAGTAGAAACCGTCCGGCGGGGGCTGGAGCGTGCGCTGCCCGGCCGCCGGATTGTTGCCGTCATCGCGCCCGAAACGGAACCCACATGGCGCGCGTGGCAGGCCGCGTGGCAGGCCGCGCTCATCGGGCGCGCGATCCGCGCCGTGCGGCGGCGCGCCAAGTTCCTCATCTTCGACCTCGATGATGACCTCGCGCTCGTCGTTCACCTGCGTATGACGGGCGCGCTGACCATCGCCCAGGCCGACGATCCACCTACCCGTTTTCACCGCGTCGCATTGCGCCTCGATAACGGGACGGAACTGCGCTTCGGCGACATGCGCCGCTTCGGCACCGCCGAAGTGCTCGATCCGGCAGGGCTGGCAGCCTGCCTCGCCAATCTCGGCCACGAACCGCTCGATGACGCGCTCGACGCGGCAGCGGTCCGCACCGCGCTTGGCACATCCCCGAAACTGGCGACGAAGGCCGCGCTGCTCGATCAAACGCGGATCGCCGGCCTCGGCAATATCTACGCAGACGAATCCCTCCACCGTGCCGGTATCCATCCGCAAACGCCCGTCGGCACGCTTACCGACGCGGAGATTGGCCGTTTGACGGCCGCCATCAAGGAGGTGATCGCCAGCGGCGTCGCGCACAATGGCACGACCTTCGACGCCGAGGGGTTCCGCGATGCCTTCGGCAATCCCGGTGGCAATTTGCTGCATCTCCGCGTCTATCACCGCCACGGCCAGCCCTGCCTCACCTGCGGCACGGACATTATTGTCCAGATGCGCCTCGCCGGTCGCAGCACGCATTGGTGCCCGACATGTCAACCAAGTCGGGAGAAGTGACGAGAAACGAGGGGAGGAATTCAGTCCTTCTCATTATTCGTTACTCGATCCGGCTTCCCGTACACTTTTGCGCTGCCGCCGAGTGATGTGCGAGAATGAAGAAACCGTCAGATCGACCGACAATGAATCACTCCTTTTTTCCAGTGAGAGAGGCTACAACATCAAGCGTGATGGGGAGACGCGAAGGGAGTAGCGCATGGGGGCAGAGGCGCCGGCAATCGTGCAAGGAGAAAGGGGAGAACCGGCAACGAGCGCCGCGCCGGAGCAGACGCCGATCGCCGATTCGCTGCTGCGGAATCGTGATTTCCTCACACTCTGGGGCGGGCAAAGCCTGAGCGTTTTCGGCACGCAGATCACGCAATTCGCCCTCCCCTGGCTGGTGCTCGACATCAACCGCTCGGCGGTGACCGTCGGCGCGCTGAGCGCGGTCAGTTTCCTCCCGTACCTCATCTTCGCCTTGCCCGCCGGGGTGATCGCGGACCGCTGGAACCGCCGCGGGATCATGCTCGTCTGCGACGCGGCGCGTGGTCTGCTCGTCGTCAGCATCCCGGTCGCCTATTTCATGGGCTACCTGACACTCGTGCAGTTATTCGTCGTCGCCGCGTTGATGCGCCTCTTCACGATCTTCTTCGATGTCGGCTACACCGCCTGCCTGCCCAATCTCGTCGAGAAACGGCAACTGGCGGACGCGAACGGCAAATTGGAGTTGACGCGCAGCGCCGCGGAACTCTCCGGCCAGCCGCTGGCGGGCGCACTCGTCGCGCTCTTCACGGCGGCGGGCACGATGGTGATTGACACCGTCTCGTATGTCGTTTCCGTCATCTCGCTCGCGACGATCAAGCGGCCATTCAGCGCGCCTACGGTACGACGTGAGGAAGGCACCTTCTGGCAGCGGATGGGCGAGGGTATTCACTTCGTCTGGGGCCAGCCGCTGATTCGCGCGCTCTCCGTCGCTACTGCCGTCGGCAACCTCGCGACGAGCGCCGTCCTCGCCGTCCTCATCTATCGCGCCCGGGTCGAGTTGCACTTCAGCGCCGCCGAGACCGGTATCTTCCTTGCCAGCACGGCGGTCGGCCAGTTCCTCGCCTCGCTCATCGTCGGTAAGATCGCGCGAAAGTTGCCGCTCGGGCGGCAGATTCTTGTCGCGACGATCCTCCAGCCTCTCTTCCCACTCGCCTTCGCACTGACGGGCAATCTGCCGCTGATGACCGGCATCGGCGTCCTCTGGGGGGCGGCGGTGACGCTCCTTAACATCCCCTCGATCTCGTTGCGACAGGCGGTGATCCCCGATCATCTGCTCGGCCGCGCCTCCGCCGCTATCCGGATGATCGCCTGGTGCAACGTTCCCCTCGGTGGCCTCGCCGGTGGATTGATCGCCGCAGGCTACGGCGCGCCCGCGACCTTCCTCTTCGCCGCCGCGATCCTCACCCTCGCCGTCGGCTACATCGCCGCCGGCCCGATCCCGAAAGCGGACACTCCCCACGGCGAAAGTCAAAAGTGACAAGGAACAAGAAATCGTCGCGGAGCCCTTGTTCCTTTCGACTTGTTCCTTGAGTCTGCTCGGCGATTGGCGGCATGGTATACTTAGGCCACAGTCCTTTTTCGTTGTCCGCGGTGTTTCTGGCACGCCAGTTGCGTAGCGAAGGGCATGAATGCTCGCTATGACCACGACGATCACGGTTTGCTGCCACGCGGGAAGGGCCGCGTGACCGCCCGGGCCACGACACCAATCGGGCTAACGCGCCGTGCCGCTTTGCGGCGCGCGGCGGCATGCCTGCGCGAAGCGACCTCCGTCCTTATCACGACGCATCTCGGCGCGGACCCCGATGGCCTCGGCTCGGCGCTCGCCCTCGCCTCCGCATTGGAGCGAATCGGCATCCCGGCAGAGATCGCCCTCGGTTGCACGGTCCCGGAACGATACAGATACATGGACCGCACGGCACGCGCGAGGGTCTATGGAGCGAACGATTCACTGCCGACGGCGGATGTCGTCGTCGTGCTCGATACGAGTTCGGGCTGGGATCGCATCGGCGCGCCGGGCGCGACAATCGCGGCACGGCGGGCGGCGAAGCAATGCAGGGTGATTTGCCTCGATCATCACCCCCACACGGGGATTGATGTGGACATCCCGGTGATTGATCCGCACGCGACGGCGGCGGCGGTGCTCGCCTACCAACTGATTTTGCTCCTCACACATAGCGTGACGCCGGAGGAAGCCGGATGGCTGTATCTCGGCATCGTCACGGATACCGCCTCCTTCCGCTTTCCGAACACGAATGCCGAGGCGCATCGCATCGTCGCGGAACTCGCCGAGCACGGCGCGGACGAACGGCGGCACTACGCGGAGATGTACGAGAGCACATCCATCGCCAAGATTCGCCTGCTCGGGGAAGCGCTCATGGGTATCCAACTGACCTGCGACGGCCACCTGGCCGTGATCACCGTGACGCGCGACCAGTTCAAACGATACGGCCTCGCTGTCGAGGATGCCCCCGGCTTCGCGGATCATGCCGCGACCGTCGAGGGGGCGGCAATCGGTGCGGCGCTGCTGGAGTTCCCCGACGAGCGCACCCGCGTCATCCTGCGCGCCTCCGGCGATGTGCCCGTGGACCGGATCGCCAAGACAATCGGTGGCGGCGGCCATACCTTCGCGGCAGCGGCGGTTATCACGGGCAACGCGGACGACGCGCTCCGCCTGCTCGTGGCCTCTTCCTGCCCCTACCTCACCCCCAATTTGCCCAAAGAGATCAACCCCGCTGCTGACTGAACCACTCCCCACCAGATGCTATACTCTCATGGACTGACGGCAATCATGACGTGCGCGGTCGTACGAGGGTTGTATCTATGGCAAAGCCACGCGAAAGCATCGCCATCACCGGCTGATCGAGGATATGTACGCGACTCGAGACGTGCAGCGTCCACCCCCTCACCGATGATGTACCTCGTTGACAGCGATCGGGTTGCAGACTTTCTCAGAGGGCGCCCCGACGCGATAGCGCCTTTCCGCCATCTTCTCGCTGATGGCACGGCGATGAGCATCCTCACATTTGCCGAAGTGTATGAAGGCATCTTTTTCGGTCCGACACAGGGGCAATTGCTCTCACCCTCGCCGCGACGTTGGGACGGATGCAACCGTAGGACTGAGTGCTGAGAACGAAGTAGGATAAATATGTCATGAACAGCGACGAGCCACTTGACGAACCTCAGCACTCCGCACTCAACACTCGATACTTCCGTAGGGCGTTGCGCCTGCGCTGCCCTGTCTGCGGGGAGGGGCGGTTGTTTGAGGGGATGACGATGTGGCAATCGTGCCCAGCCTGTGGCTTCCCGTTCGAGCGGGAACCGGGGTATTGGACGAATGCCGTGACGCTCAACTTCATGACGACCGGTGGTCTCGCCGTCCTCCTCGTCACGCCGCTCGCCTATTCCGGCCTCCCGGTGCTCGTCGTCCTCGCGCTCGGATTGTTCCTCGGCACACTCCTGCCGCTGCTCTGTTTCCGGCATATCAAGGCGCTCTGGCTGGCGATTGACCTCCGTATTCGCCCGCCGACGACCTTCGAGCGGCTTTCTGGCTTCCTCCATGTCAGCGGACAACGAACCGTAACCAGTAGGCGGCGCGATTCGGGAGGGCATCCCTGAACCGGCGCGATCTTCTCATCCGCGCCGCCTCCACTGCGGCTGGCGCGCTCCTTGCTGCCTGCGGGATGAAATCGGCAGCCAGCAGTCGGCAATCGGCAGGGGAAGGTGTGGACATCGCACTCGTCGCCACCGCGAAGCCCGCCAATGATCCGCCGGTGCGTACGGGCGATTTCGGTATGGTCGGCATCTTCGACGTGGACTGGCTTGCCGACGCCTCGTTCGCACCGCTCCTCGACAATTTCGCCGCCTCGCCGGGCGCGTTCACGGCGGTACGCTTCTTTGGTTCCCTCAACAGCGGTACGAAGGAGAAGGCGACGCCGAGTAACGAGTATCGAGTATCGAGTAACGGGGATCTCGTTCCTGCTCGTCACTCATTCGCCTCAGCATTCGCCGGTCTGGAGGCGTTGACCGTGCGGGGGCTGATTCCGTTCGTGCAGTTGAGTTTCTTCCCGGCGTCGGTCTCATCATCGCCGACGCTGCCGCCCGCGTCGTTCGAGGGATGGCAGGCGCTCGTCCACGATTTCCTCGACGCGCTCGTCGCCGATCCGCGCTTCGGGTTGGACGCGATGCGGACGTGGTGGTTCGAGGTCTGGAATGAGCCGAACATCCCCGTCTTCTGGCAGGGCACATTCGATCAGTACCTCGCTCTCTACCGCGCCACTGCGGACGCCGTGCGCGCCACCGGCTACCCGATCCGGCTCGGTGGCCCGGCCCTCGCCTGGTTGCCCACCACGGACAACGCGGCGGGCGCGCCCCTGATGCGCCGCTTCCTCCAATTTCTCCACAACGAGCCAGGGATTCAATGCGATTTCCTCTCCTTCCACGAGAAAGGGGCATGGGTGAATCCCGCGCAAGGGAGCACTGAACCCGCCCTCGGCGATCTCGTTACTGCTGCCGAGGAGACGGCCCGCATGGCGCTGGCGATTGTGCCGGAGCGGTGCCGGAATCTGCCAATCTATAACAATGAGGCGGATATGAAGGTTGGCTTCGACATCCCCTACGAGCCGCGCATGACCGAGCGTTTCCCGGCGTGGCTCGCGAGCCTTTTCGTCGCGTACGATGGGTTGAGCGTGAAGTATCGCGACATCGGTTTCCGTTTCCGTGCCGCGTCGGACAACGCGAACCTGCAACTCGTACAGACCCCATTCGATGGCCGCCGCTCGGTGATGACACGCGCCTCTCCGACCGCGACGAGCGACCTCCTCAAACTGCCGGCCTACCACTTCTACGAACTCCTGCGTCTGATGGGAGATGCGCGCGGCGCTGTCGTCCGTGGGGCGGATCGCTGTTATCCACACACTGATCTTTTCCATTTGTTGGCTGTTGGGGAGCAACAGATAAGCGCGCTCTTCTCTCTCTATCCGACGGACATGGCAAACGTGCAGCCGCACATCGTGGATTACACGATCACCGACATCCCGTGGCAGCGCGTGAATGTCGCACGCTTCCAGATTGATGCGATGCACGGGAATGCATACACGGCGGCGGGCGCACGGCTCTCCCTCCCCGCCCCCGATGCGCCGACGACCCGGACGATCCGGCAGGCGCAGGAACTGGCGCTTTTTGCACCCATCCAACAAGGCATTTCGCTCGGAGATGGCACAATCAGCGACCGATTTGCGATCACGCCATTCACGACGCTGCTCTACTGGATCACCCCATTTCTGCCGGAGACTCCCGCCGCGCCCCGCTGGGTAACAGCGACGGTAGAGGAAGGAAATCTCATCCTCCGCTGGGAACCGAGCCGAGAGGCATCCTTTTTCTCCTATCAGGTCTTTCTCATTCGGGATGGCAAGCCGGACACACTGCTTTCGCCGATGCCGCTCCGCGCAGCGCAGTGGATAGACTCCGCTCCGCCTGCTGAAACGCGCCGCTACGGCATTCAGACGGTGAGCGCATCCGGTGTCGCCAGCACAATGGTCATGAGCGATCCGGTCATCATTTCGACCCCGTAACGTGATCGCTGCTATTGGACCGCTCCATTTCACGACCATTGGCCGTTTCACATCGCCTTCTCGCCCGCTATGCTGCATGCGAGTGGGAGGAGGCATGGATGGACATCTACCTCGACCGGGAGAACACGACGCCGCTCTACCGCCAGATCGTCGCGCAGGTGATCGCGCGAATTGAGGATGGGAGTCTGCCCGTCGGCACGCTCCTGCCGCCGGAACGGAAACTCGCCGCCCGGCTGAGGGTCAACCGCACGACGGTGGTCACGGCGTACCGCGACCTCGTCGCAACGGGGATGGTCGAGGCGCGCGTCGGGCGGGGCACATGGGTGAGCAACGCGGTGATGGACGGGGCCAATCCGCCGCAACCGCTCGCCTGGCAGACGTTGTTCAGCGCAACGACCGAGCGACTGCGCGAGCCGGTGATGCGCGATATGCTCGCCGCGATGCGCCAACCTGGCACCATTGCCTTCGGCACCGGCGCCCCCGCGCCGGAGTTCTTCCCTGTTGACCGTTTCCGCCGCGCGATGAACGAGGCGCTCGATGCCTACGGGCCGGACCTCTTCGTCTATGGTCTGGTGCAGGGGTCGCTGCCGCTGCGGGAGGCGCTCGTCGCCTGGATGGCGCGCGGTGGTATCCGCACGTCGGTGGAGCAGGTCGTCGTGTTGCATGGCTCGCAGCAGGGGCTTGATCTCATCGCCCGCGTACTGCTCGAACCGGGCGATGCGGTCGTTGTCGAGTCGCCCACCTACCTCGGCGCGCTGCAGGTCTTTCGCGGCGCGGGGGCACGCTTGCTGCCTGTCGCGCTCGATCATGACGGCATGCGGATGGACCTGCTCGAACAGGTGCTGGCACGCCACCGGCCCAAGATCATCTACACGCTGCCGACTTTCCAGAACCCAACGGGCGTGACGATGCCGCTCGCGCGGCGACATGCGCTCCTCACGCTGGCAGCGCGGTACGGCGTGCCGATCGTCGAGGATGACCCGTACGGCGAGCTCGCCTATGGTGATGACCCGCCGCCGCGCCTCGCCGCCCTCGATCGGCGCGGTCTCGTCATCTACTTGAGCACGATGAGCAAGGTCTTCCTGCCCGGCCTGCGGCTCGGCTGGCTGGCCGCGCCGCCGCCCGTCGCGGAGGCCGTCACCCTCGCCCGGCAGAGTGTGGATGTCCACCCGAATAGCGCGATGCAGCATGTCCTCCAGACGTTCCTCGCACGCGGCTGGCTCGCGGAACATGTCGCGGACCTCCGCCCCGCCTATCGGGAGCGGCGAGACGCAATGCTCGCTGCCCTCGACCGAATGGCCCCGGCCGGCATGATGTGGTCGGAGCCGGAGGGTGGCTACTTCATCTGGTGCCACCTGCCAGGCGGCATGCGGGCGCGCACGCTGGCAACGGAAGCGGCGCGGGAGGGCCTCTCCTTCGTCACTGGCGAGTCGTTCTCCCCGAATGGCGGCGAGCGGGACGCCATCCGCCTCAACTTCACCGGCGTGCCGCCCGAGGAGATCACGGAAGGCATCCGACGGCTGACGGTGGCGATCCGCCGCCTCGCCCGCCGCGACGCTGCCCCCGCCCGCGACGCCGCCTCCACCGGCCCTCGCCCGGTCGTGTGAGACTATTTCACGTTTCAAAGGAGTGGTCATGGCACGAGAATATGCGTTTGTGCAGGTAGATGTGTTCACGGATCGGCTGTTTGGTGGCAATCCGCTGGCGGTCGTACTCGATGCGCGCGGGCTAACGGATGGTGAGATCAGCGGCAGCGCCGTCCCTGTCCTGGAAGGGACATTGTCGCTCTCATAATCGAACCTCAACCGGCAATCATGCCTTGACGAGTGACGAATACGCGCATACAATCTAACCCTCAATCTCTCGTTCGACGGTTATCAATTTGACCGTTGACCGCGACGAAGGGCTGGAAAGAAGGCGGTAGAGTGGACGGGCAAACCCTCGGTGCAACGGTCGTCGGCGAGACAGATGTGCGACTGCGCCGGGAATGGTGGGCGGGCGCAATCGCGACATTGCCATTCTGGCCGGGCACGGCGCTTTTCGGCCTCGTGTACGCGGTGACGGCGCGGGCGGCGGGCCTCTCCGGGCCGGAGATCGTCGGCATGTCGTTGCTCGTCCATGCGGGGGCGGCGCAGTTCACGGCGGTCAATCTGATCGCGGGCGGCGCGGGCTCGCTCTCCGTCATCGTCGGTACCGCGATCACCAACGCGCGCTCCCTCCTGATCGGCGCCTCCGTCGCGCCGCATGTCGCCGCGCGGCCGCTCTGGTGGCGTCTGCTCTATGCCTTTCATCTCACGGATGAATCGTTCGCCGTCGCGACGGCGCGTCTGCTCCGGGGCGACGCGACGCCGAGCTACGTACTCGGCGCGAACCTCGGCATGGCGCCGCCCTGGGTGGGATCGGCAATCGTCGGCGTGATCGTCGGAGCAACGATCCCCTCGCCTGCGCGATGGGGTGTAGACCTCGTGATTCCCCTCACCTTTCTCGGCCTGCTTGTCCCCCTCCTGAAAAACTATCGCGCGGTCGGCGTGGCCCTCTGCGGCGGCATCTTCGCACTGCTCGGTGTGTCGTTCCTACCGGGGACGTGGTATCTCATCGTGGCGGGCATTGGTGGGAGCATCATCGGCGCGACATGGCAAACGTGGGAGGAACGCCGCGCATGTGGCTGACGATTCTCGGCATGAGCGCGGTCAGTTACGCGCTCCGGGCCACGATGCTGGTAACGCGATGGCGGTTCCCGCCTTGGTTGGCGCGCGGGCTGGCATATGTTCCCATCACGCTTTTCGCCGCCCTCGCCGTGCCCGGCCTGCTGCGGCCACACGGGCAGATCACGGTCGGGCCGGAACTGGCAGCGGGCTTCGTTGCGGCGCTCGTCGCCTGGCGCACGGCGGGCCGGATGCCGCTCGTCATCGGCACGGGGGTGGGAACCTTCCTCCTGATCCGGCTACTGGGATAGGACATTCGCCCGCGATGGCAGCGGGAGGAGAGCGACTGAACCGCAAAGAGCGCGAAGAGAAACAAGAATGGGTATACGAGAACCGCTACAGTCTTTTATGATAGATAGGTAAACACTCTTTTCATCCTCCTTCTTCTTTGCGTCTTTGTGTCCTCTGCGTCCTTTGTACCTTTGCGGTTCGTTTGGTTTGTCAATCTGCCGGAAGGGTGGGGCGGGATGCGGTGGGTGCGGTCGCAATGGGCACAGAACGCGCTCGTCTTTGTCGCGGCGCTCGCGGTCGCACTCTCCTTCGGTATCGGCGTCAGTCGCCCGAGCGGCCCGGCGCGCATCACCGTCCTGCCGGTGGGCGACGCGATCACCTACCTGATCGAAGATGATGACGGGCGGCGGATCATCGTCGGTGGTGGCGGGACGGATGCGGCCCTACGGGCATTCAGCGAGCGCACATGGCCGTGGGACCGGCGCGTGGATATGCTGGTGCTACCCCCACCGTTCCGCGACCATCTGCCGGGCGCGACGGAACTCGTGCGGCGAACGGCAGTTGGCAGAGTGATTGAACTCGGTGGCCCCGGCACGAAGCCGCCCGCCCGCTACGATCCGTGGCAACTTGCCGCGCTCGACCGCGGACACGTCCCTGAGCGATTATGGGGACACGCGACAATTCCCCTCGCCCGGGGCGCGACGCTCGACTTGATCACCCCCGAAGCGCCGGACGGCATCCCGTTGAAATTGCCCGCCAAAGCGCCGAAACCGAGCCACGGCACGCGTGCGCCGCAGACACCCGCCGATCCGGAAACCGGCGCAGCTCCCGGCGGCTATCTGCGCCTCTCGAACGGCGGGGCAAGCCTCCTCATCGCCCTAGGCGCGCCGGACGCGACCCTCCCCGGCTTCGCGCGGCTGATCGGCCCGACACTCTTTATCGCACCGAATTCCCCGTCGCTCCCCACGCTTGCGGGATATGTTCGCCCGTGGGCGCTCGTTGACCTCTTCAGTGGCACGGAGCCGGACGTGACGACCTTACCAACCCGCACGCTGATCGTGCCGCAAGGGCACGCCTTCACAATGCTGCTCGATCCGCATGGCGTCCGCATCCAGGATATTCCCGACGCCCCCGGCTGGGCCGCGCGTGCCTAAAGGGATGAGGCGAACGCGACTCGTTTGGTTTCATCTTTCGGCGGGCTGCCCAGGCGAACCGGCGATTTTGGGAATATGGCGCGTGTGAAGGAGAGGCTTTGAGTATCAGCCTGGCGATCTATCTGCTCGGTGGCCTGACGATGTTCCTGACGGCGATCCTCGGCGGCGTCACCGGGTTTGGCGCGTCGCTCCTCTCCACACCGACGCTTCTGCTTCTTGGGCTGCCCCTGCGCTGGGTCGTGGTCATCAACCTCGCGACCGTCCTCGTCACACGCGCAGTGACGGCGGTGCGCCTGCGGGAACACGTCTCGCTACGCCGGCCCGCGTGGCTCGTTCTCGGCAGCATCCCCGGCCTCTATTGCGGGACGGTGCTGCTCGGTTGGGTGGATGTGACGTTCCTCAAACGGTTCGCCGGGGTCACGATCATCGTCGCGACGCTTCTCCAGATCCGCGCGATGAACCGCCCGCCACCGCCGCGCATTCCGGGTGCGCCAATCATCGCGGGGTGGCTCGGCGGTGTGCTCGGCGCGACGACCTCGCTCAATGGCGTCCCGCCCGCCATCCTCCTCGCGCGGGACCGTTCCAGCCCCCGCAGCTTCCAGGCCGATCTCGCCGTATACTTCGCCTTCTCCAACACGATTGGGCTTCTCCTGCTCGCTGCGCGGGGCGTCTTCGTACCGCGCGCGCTGATCCCGACCGCCCTCATCTGGATACCCGGCGCACTCCTCGGTAACGCGCTCGGCACCACGCTCGGCGGGCGTTTGCCGGATCGGTTTTTCCTTTATCTCGCCTTCGCGCTCGCCGCCATCGCGGGCTGCATCACGACGCTGACAGCGTGAACGAGTTGGCCGTTCGCGGAACCTGCATCCCGCTGTCTGCACCCTGATTGACAGCACATCCCGCCGGATGATACAAGTCATGTGAGGCAAAAACCGCATAGACACTACCTTGTTTGTCTCTCCAGACGCAAGGTGGCACGCGCCAACAGCGCATCCGTCCGTCTGCGGATGGGACCCACGAACAACTGATCCGTTATGCACCTGACGTGATGAGAGGAGACAGGCATGGAAGACCAACGCAAACCGATGAGTAAACGACCAGGCTACTCGCGGCGCGGCTTCCTCGGTGGTGTCACAGCCGGCGCGGCTGCCGCCATCCTCGCCGCCTGCGGTGGCAGCACGGCGACCGACACACCGAAGCCCGCCACGACCGCACCAACAGCGGCAGCGGGCGGCGCTCCGACCACCGCTCCCGCTGCCGCGACGAAGCCCGCGAGTAGCGTGACCGGCGCGACGGCCGCGCCCGCCGTCGCCACCTCTGCGACCACGTCGGGATCAGCCGCCGCGCCGACGACCGCGGCGAGTGTGGCGGCCACCGGACAGGGCAAGCCGGGCGGCAGCATCCTGATCGGCACCCTCGGTGAGGCGAGTTCGATCAACCCGTTCATCAACAGCGACTCCGAGGGGTCATGGCGTATTAAGATGCTCTTCGACCAGTTGGTGCGCCTCAAGCCGGACACCTTCGAGCCAAAGGCGGGCCTCGCCAAATCCTGGAAGATTGACGGCCTGACCTTCACCTTCACCTTGCAAGACGGCGCAAAGTTCAGCGATGGAAGCGATCTGACGGCGGACGATGTCGCCTTCACGATGAAGGGCATCCTCGCCAAAGCGACCGCCAGCCCACAGCAAACGAGATTAATTTCGATCCAGGGCGCGAAGGAGTACGCGGCCGGCTCCGCGCCCGATGTCGCGGGAATCAAGGTGGTGGACGCGAAGAATCTCGTCGTCACCCTTGCCACACCGGACGCCTCGTTCCTGCTGAACATGCGTTACGTCAGCCCCGTCCCGAAGAAGTTGCTGGAGGGCAAAGACCTCTCGAAGGCCTCGAAGGAACCGTTCTTCCAGAAGCCGGTCGGCGCGGGACCGTTCGTCTTCGTCTCCTGGAACGTCGGTGGGGACTTCGTGGCGCAGCGCAACCCGAACTACTATCAGAAGGGCCTCCCGTATCTCGACAAGTTCACGCACCGCACCATCCCGGACGCGCAGAGCCTCGTCAATTCCCTACTCTCCGGTGACATTGACGGCTCGATCTATCCCAGCCCGGCCGGTGCGGACAAACTGAAGGCGAACAAGGATTTGAGCGTCCTCATCCCTCCCTTCTCCTCGCCGGACGGCTGGTACTTCAATGCCAAGAACCCCTATCTGGCGAAGAAAGAGGTGCGGCAAGCAGTTGCCTACGCGCTGGACATGACGCAGTTCGCCAAGGACTCACTCTACGGCCTCGGCAAGCCCGGCATTGGCCCCATCGCGCCCGGCAACTTCGCCTTCGACAAAGACCTGAAGCCCTACCCGTACGATCTCGACAAGGCCAAGGCGCTCTTCAAACAGGCAGGCCCGCCCCCAACGGACATCTCCTTCACCACGAACAAGGGAAACGTGCTGCGCGAGGATTTCCTCACGTATACACAGGCGCAACTCGACAAGATCGGTTGGAAGATCAAGCCGGAAGCGATCGAGTTCGCGACACTGATTGACCGGGTGCTGAAAAAGGACTTCGATGTCGAGGGCGTGAACTCGGTGGGTATCCTGGTTGATCCGGGCGAACTGTACGACCAGTTCACGACCGGATCGGCGCGCAACTACGGGAACTACAGCAACCCGCAACTGGACCCGCTGCTGAAGCAGGCGAAACAGGAACTCGACCCGCAAAAGCAAGTGCCGCTCTACAAGCAGATTCAGGCGATTATCATGGAGGACGTGCCCTTCCACTTCGCCTGGTATCGCCCCTTCCTCCATGTCATCAAGAAGAAGTTCGCCGGTTACACGGACAGCGCGGACACGGGCGGCCTCTTCTACGAGATGGAGAGAATGTACATCAACGGGTAAAAGAAGTTCGGAGTTCGAAGCGCTTCCTCCAAACTCCGAACTTCCCCTTGATTGACAGACGATACCGCCGGTGCTACAACCGGGGCGCGATGAAGCCAGCACAGGACTGCGACCGCGTCACGCGTCCAGAGAACAAGAGTGCGAGCGGGCGAATGTTGTGCAAGCGGCATCGTGGGAGGCCGCACGATGCGACCGGTGGACACGGACGCGTGCTGGCACGAGTGATGAAGGGAGAAAGCATTGGCAGACCTGGTGGATGAGATGAAACGACGGGCCCTTTCCCGGCGCGGCTTCCTCGGTGGTGTCACAGCCAGCGCGACTGCCGCCATCCTCGCCGCCTGCGGTGGCAGCACGGCGACCAATACCCCGGCGGCCAAACCGACGACTGCCCCAACGACCGCACCGACGGCCGCCGCCGGTGGCGCGCCAACCACTGCAGCCGGTAGTGCCGCCGCGACGAAGCCCGCTGCCGCGACGACCGGCACGACCGCGGCGACTGCGCCCGCCGTCGCGACTGCCGCGAGTACGACCGGATCAGCCGCCGCGCCGACGACTGCGGCGAGTGCGGCCACCGGACAGGGCAAACCGGGCGGCAGCATCCTGATCGGCACCCTCGGTGAGGCGAGCACGATCAACCCCTTCGCCTCCAACGACTCTGAGAGTATCTGGCGCGTGAGGATGCTCTTTGATGTGCTCGTGGACCTCAATCCGGAGACCTTCGCCCCCGTGCCCGCGCTCGCGAAGTCGTGGAAGATCGCCGGAAACACCTTCACCTTCACCTTGCAGGACGCCAAGTTCTCGGACGGCAGCGATGTGACGGCAGACGATGTCGCCTTCACGATGAAGGGCATCCTCGCCAAAGCGACCGCCAGCCCGAAGGCATCGAAGCTTGCCTCGATTCAAGGCGCGAAAGAGTACACGGCCGGCTCCGCGCCCGATGTCGCGGGAATCAAGGTGGTGGACGCGAAGAATCTCGTCGTCACCCTTGCCACACCGGACGCCTCGTTCCTGCTGAACATGCGTTACGTCAGCCCCGTCCCGAAGAAGTTGCTGGAGGGCAAAGACCTCTCGAAGGCCTCGAAGGAACCGTTCTTCCAGAAGCCGGTCGGCGCGGGACCGTTCGTCTTCGTCTCCTGGAACGTCGGTGGGGACTTCGTGGCGCAGCGCAACCCGAACTACTATCAGAAGGGCCTCCCGTATCTCGACAAGTTCACGCACCGCACCATCCCGGACGCGCAGAGCCTCGTCAATTCCCTACTCTCCGGTGACATTGACGGCTCGATCTATCCCAGCCCGGCCGGTGCGGACAAACTGAAGGCGAACAAGGATTTGAGCGTCCTCATCCCTCCCTTCTCCTCGCCGGACGGCTGGTACTTCAATGCCAAGAACCCCTATCTGGCGAAGAAAGAGGTGCGGCAAGCAGTTGCCTACGCGCTGGACATGACGCAGTTCGCCAAGGACTCACTCTACGGCCTCGGCAAGCCCGGCGTGGGTCCCATCGCGCCCGGCAACTATGCCTTTGATAAGACGCTCCAGCCGATCCCATACGATCTGAATAAGGCGCAGGCGCTCATCAAGCAAGCGGGTACGCCGCCGGATGGAATCGAGTTCATCGTCAATAAGGGGAACGTCCTGCGGGAGGATTTCCTCACCTACACACAGGCGCAACTGGCGAAGATCGGCTGGAAAATCAACGCGCAGGCGATTGAGTACGCAACGCTCGTGGACCGCGTGACCAAGAAGGACTTCCAGGTAGACGGGGTTGTCTTCACCGGGGTCACTGTTGATCCGGGCGAGTTGTATTTGCAGTTCGGGACGGGGCAGTCCGAGAACTACAGCAATTACAGCAATCCGCAACTGGATACGATTCTCAAACAGGCGATCCAGACACTGGATATAGAGCAACAAAAGGTGCTCTATAAGCAGGTGCAACAGATTCTGAACGACGATCTCCCGACGTATTCCGCTTGGTATCGCCCCTTCCTCCATGTGATCAAGTCGAAGTTCGCGGGGTATACCGACAGCATTCTTGAAGAGGGTGTCTTCTACACTCTGGAGAACATCTACCTCAAGGGGTAAGGCGGACTACCCACCCCTGCCCCCTCCCATATCGGGAGGGGGTTTGAATCATTCGGAGCGTGGTGTCTTGCGATCCATCGCGATTCTTGTCGAGGCGCACTCCCCCTTCCTCCTGCCAAAGGGCACCCGCGGGAAGGGGCCGGGGGATTAGGTAGATGGGCAATATCGGGCAGTACATGATTCGCCGGGTGCTGATTGTCATCCCACTCTTGATCGGGCTCTCGATCGTCATGTTCGCGCTCATCCATCTCGCACCCGGCGATCCGGTTCGCGCCTTCATTGCGGAAGGCAATGCCGACCCATCCTTCATCGAGCAGGCGCGCCACAACCTCGGCCTCGATCAGCCCCTGCCCGTGCAGTATGCCCGGTATCTCGGTCGGCTCGTGCGCGGCGATCTCGGCACGGCCTATACCTTCAACAGCAAACCCGTCCTCGAACTGATCGGTAGCCGGATCGGCGCGACGGTCGTCTTGCAGGGCATCTCACTCGCGCTTGCCCTGCTGATCGCCATTCCCCTCGGTATCCTCTCCGCCACACGGCAGTACAGTTGGCTCGACAATTCGACGACGGTCGGCTCATTCATCGGCCTCGCCATCCCGAATTTCTGGCTCGCGCTCCTCTTGCAACTCTACCTCAGCGTCCAGCTGCACTGGCTGCCGACGATCAGCACCGGGCAGGCGCAAGCGCCCTTCCCAGGGCGGATCAAGTTCTTCGTCATGCCGGTGATCGTCCTTGCGCTGCCGTCCATTGCCTATTTCGCACGCTTCATGCGCTCGGCGATGCTCGAAGTGATGCGGCAGGATTACATGACGAGCGCGCGAGCGAAGGGATTATCCAATCGCGCCGTCCTCTATCGGCACGGGCTACGCAATGCCCTGATTCCGATGGTGACGGTTTCCGGGTTGCAAATCTCGCGTGTCCTCGGCGGCGCGGTGATCATCGAGCAGATTTTCGCGTGGCCGGGATTGGGCTTGCTCGCGTACGATGCGATCACCCGGCGCGATTACCCGGTTATCCTCGGCGTGACGATGGTCGCGGGGGCGTTCGTGATCTTCGTCAATATCCTGATTGATTTCGTCTACGTGTTGGTTGATCCGCGCGTCTCGCTCTCAGGACAGGGCGCGGCGGGCGGTTGACGCGTAACGAGGAACAAGAAGAAAGAAGCGACGTAGCGCCACCTTGTTACTTGTTACTTTGGACTTTTTACTTTCGACTCGTTACTCGTTACTCGTTACTTCGTTCTGAGGAGCAGCGATGTCACAGACCACCGATGTCTCACGGCAGCCGTTCGCACTCAATGCCGAGGAACGCGGACTCGCGACGGTGCAACCACGCCGGAGCGTCGTCTTGCGCCGCTTCCGCGAGAACAAACTGGCGGTAGCGGGGCTGATCGTCATCGCGCTGATGTACGCGATCGCCGTCGCCGCGCCGCTGATCTCGCGCTATGACGCGAATATCCAGAATGCGGGCTTTCGCTCCAAGCCGCCCAGCGCCGAGCACTGGCTCGGGACGGACCGGAACACGCGGGATGTCTATGCGCGTCTGATCGTCGGGGCGCGGGTTTCGCTCAGCGTCGGGTTTACCGCCGTGCTGATTATCATGAGCGTCGGCACGGCGCTCGGTGCGATCGCCGGCTTTTTCGGCGGCTGGGTGGATGCGCTGATCATGCGCTTCACCGATATTCTCTTATCCATCCCGCAGATTCTGCTGCTGATCTCCGCCGCCGCGCTCTTCAAGGCGAGTTTGCAGACGACGGTGATCGTCATCGGCCTCACCTCGTGGCCGGGCGCGGCGCGGCTCGTGCGCGGCCAGTTCCTCTCGCTGCGGAATCAGGAGTTCGTCACGGCGGCACGGGCAATCGGCGCGACGCCATCGCAGATCATCCGGCGGCATCTCTTCCCGAACACACTCGCCGTCATCATCGTCGAGGCAACGCTCTGGCTCTCCTATGCGATCCTCCTGGAAGCGGCGCTCTCCTACCTCGGCCTCGGCGTGCAGATCCCGACGCCCAGTTGGGGCAACATGCTGCAACAGGGGCAGACGGAACTCTTGAACGGCGCGTGGTGGCTGACGCTCTTCCCCGGCATGGCGATCTTCGTTACCGTCCTCGCCTTCAATCTGATGGGGGACGGCCTGCGCGACGCCCTCGATCCGCGGTTGCGACGCAGATAGTAATGAGTGGTTTCGCTCCCCGTTCGTTTACTCGTCCCTGAAAAGGGCCATGGCCTCCGCGAGCGTCCGCACCAATTTCCCGCCGCTCGTCTCGATCCAGTACTGCACCTGCAGGTTGATGACGCTGCCCTCGTTGTCGCCGATCAGGCGCGTGTCGGTGCGGAGGCCATGGATGCGCTTGCCGAGCGCGAAGGCGAAACCCATCTCGCTCGCCGTGCCGGAATCCACGTCCACGCCATCGAGGACGGCGAGTACCATGTCGGATGCCCGGATAGACTGCTCATTCTTCCGCGCGACCTCGGTATTCACTCGCCCCAGTGCCGCGACGCGTTCCGCATAGTCAGTCACCGCGTTCGCGCGCCGGAACGCCGCGACGAAGTCGCTCTTCCACGGATTGATGACGTCAATGCCAGTCCCGGCGAGCGCCTTTTCCAGTTTCTCCATGTACGGTTTGGTGGACGCCGCGAAGCCGAGGGGCGACGCGAGATAGACTTTCATCTGCCCTCCTCGTATCTGATCTCTCGATCCATCCCGCTATGTATTCCGCCATTCGGGATGCCGCTTTTCGAGGAAGGCGCACATGCCCTCCTGCGCGTCGGCGAAGGTCGCGTTGAAGGCCATCACCTCCATCGCGTAGTCGTATGCCTGGTGCTGCGGCATCTCCAGTTGGCGATAGAACGCCTGCTTGCCAATGCCGATGACCAGGTGGCTGCTGGCGGCGATCTTTTCGGCGAGGGTGTGCGTTGCGCTTTCCAGTGCGGCGGCGGGCACGACGTTGTTCACCAGCCCGGCGGCCAGCGCTTCGTGCGCGGGGATGAGATCGCCCGTCAGCAACATCTCCATCGCCTTCTTCCGTCCGACCGCCCGACTGAGCGCGACCATTGGCGTCGAGCAGAAGAGGCCGATCTTGACGCCCGGTGTGGCAAAACGCGCCTCCTCAGCGGCAATCGCGAGATCGCACGTCGCGACTAACTGGCACCCGGCGGCGGTGGCGATGCCATGCACCTGGGCGATCACCGGCTGCGGGATGGCCTGGATCGTCCCCATCAGTTCGCAGCAGACGGCGAAGATGTGCCGATACGCGCCTGGCTCCTGCCCAATCATCTCGCTGAGATCGTGCCCGGCGCAGAAGGCCGGCCCGTTGCCACGCAAGATCACGGCGGCTACCGAGCGCTCCTGCCCGATTGCCTTCAGGCAGTGCATCAACTCTTCCATATGCGCGAGTGAGAGGGCGTTCCGCCGCTCCGGGCGGTTCATCGTGATCGTGGCGACAGAGCCGTCCATCGCGATGAGAATATGCTGGTACGTCTCCGTTGCCGTCGCTGTCATGTCGCTCCCCTTTCCACCGTGCTGACGTGCCCGATAGCGTCATCATAGGACGTGCGGAAAGGAGTAACAAGTCAGGCGTGATCGGGAGCCCTGCGCGCACAACACCCTCAAGGCTTCCGTATCCACGCTCCCCTCTCCCGCCACCGCGGGGCTGCAGTCTCACTTTGCCGCACGGATCGTCGGACTGAGAACGAGCGCGCCGCCGCAGACGAGCACGAGCATCCCGACTGCCAGAAAGAGCCACGAGACGCCAATCAAATCCGCCAGTACACCGGAGAGGGCGACCGCGATCGCCCGCCCGCCCTGCGAAACGCTCTCGTAGACCGCGAAAACGCGACCGCGCATCGCGTCCGGCGCGTTCTCCTGGATGACGGTGGATTCGCAGACATTGAGCGCGCCAATTGCCACGCCGCCGAGCAGCGCGAGCCCGAGGACGACGATGACGGGTGGCCCGAGTGCGAACAGGCCCGTCGCCACCCCCGCGAGCAGGACGCCGAAGACGGTCAGCCACCCCTTGCCGACACGCGGCGCAAACGCGCCGACGAGCACCGCGCCGATCAGGAAGCCGATGAAGATGATCGAGATCGCCGCGCCGAAGGCGGAGGACCCCGTGTGAAGCACCTGCGTGAAGAAGAGTGGGATGAGAATGGGTAGGGGCGAGAGGAAGAAGTTGAGTGCCGAGCCGACGCCGACGATCAGCCGGAGCAGCCGGTTCGTACGGATATAGTCGAGACCGCGACGGATCGCCGTCCCCAACCCTTCGCCACCTGTCTCGTCCTCCCCCTCCGGGATCGGCGCCTCTTCCGGCCGGGCGCGTGGCACGCCAAAGAGGATGAGCGCGGAAATGAAGAAGGTCGCACCGTCCGCGATGAAGACACCGCCAATCCCGACGACGGCGATCAGCACGCCACCGACCGCTGGCCCGGCAACGAACAACACCTGCCGCGTGGATTCGAGTAGCGCGTTCGTGCGGGCAAGCGACGCGCGGGAGACGAGCGTTGGGACAATCGCACTCTTGGCGGGGTCGAAAAACAGCCCGGCGGTCGTGAGCAGGAAGGCGACGATGGCATAACTCGATGGATGCAGCACGCCGAGCCAGTCGAGGATCGGGATAAGCAGCACGACGCCGCCCCGGATGATGTCCGAGACGACCATCGTCAGCCGCCGCTCCCAGCGGTCCACGAGCGCGCCCGCGACGATGCCGAGGAAGAGGAAGGGCAAAAACTGCGCGATCACCGTCAGCGAGAGCGCGGTGCCGGAGTTCGTACGATTGAGGACGGCGAGGGCAATCGCTGTCGTGAACATGCCGTCGCCGAGTTGCGAGACGATCTGCGCGAGCCAGATATTGCGCAAGCCCGGCCGCTGGGCGATCCGCCGAATCTCACCCAGACTGAGGCGCGGCTGCTCGACAGGCTCGAACACCTCCGGTCGGGGAGGATCAGTTGTTGTCGGCGTTCCCGTGCCCTGCACCATGCATTTCCTCCGGTGGTGGCAGGCTTCTGCCATTTCCCTGAACGCGGTACGATGCAAGCAACGCGCCACGCGCCACGCGCCGCGCGGCTCGTACGGACCGCAAGCATAGCAAAGACCGGCAACCTCGCGGTCGCCGGTCTTTGTGGTCCGGTGCGGGTGATACCGGACCGGGAAGGAGGAGGGAAGGAAAGGAATATGCTATGTCACTGAAAGTCGTCTCGTATCAATGTGTGGTTTTCAATAAATCCCTGCGGGGTCTCTCGCCCCGCACAGGTTCTAACACGCGAACGGCCGGATTATTCCCGGCCGCGATTATCCGAATATGCTCATACATGGTGGCGCGGGCTGATGAATCCTAAGAATTTGACGGTAATGGACGCACAGGCTTTTGCCTGTGCCACCGGCTCATTCGCGAATCCAGCGCTCGTTCGTGCGCTCCCACGAGAGAATTTCGTCGGGTGTGAACCAGAGGCCGATCTCCCGCGCCGCACTCTCCGCGCCGTCCGACGCGTGGACGAGGTTGCGCCCGACATCCAAGCCGAGGTCGCCACGCACCGTACCGGGTTCCGCGTTCGCGGGGTTCGTCGCGCCGTTCATCTTGCGGACGGTGGCAATCGCGCCCGGCCCGGCGAAGACGGCAACGACGACGGGCGACGAGATGATAAAGGAGACTAACCCCTCGAAGAAGCCCTTGCCCTTGTGCTCCGCGTAATGCTCCTCGGCGAGCGCACGGCTCACATGAATCATCTTGCACGCGATTAGTTGCAGCCCGCGCCGCTCCAGCCGCCCGATAATCTCCCCCACCAACCCTCGCTGCACCGCGTCCGGCTTCGCGATCACCAGCGTCCGCTCAATCTCCGCCACATACTCCTCCTCGAATCAATCATCCAATGTCGTCGTGCATCATATCGCACTGCCACGATGGTTGTCTGACGACAGAAATAGATGTTCGATTGCTGTGGCAATTTCGCCAAACCGGACCTTCGTTGGCGTCAGGCGCAGCAACGTCACGAAGCCTATCTGCTTCTGCGTCGCCACCTTGTCATCCAAGACCGACGTTGGTAGCAGATAGAATTCCCATTGATCAACATTCAGAGGATCGAGCGTCGTTTTGTCTTGATGATGCAACAATGCGAACACATACACATCTGCCTGCCTTCTGCGCTCGGTACTGTATTCGTTCGTACTCGCGTTCCAGCCAATCGTTGGCTGAATCCCGAAAGAGATCGCGGAAAGTTTCTCTTGATGCCAACTCTGGAGATATGCCGCAGACTTCACCTCGACTTTGATGCCTTCTTGAGTCTTCAAATCATATGCATCCCATTCCACCCGTATCCCATCTGCCAAACCTAAATCGCACGCAACCAAGTACTCCGCGACAACGCCACGCATCGCGTTATTCGTAAGATCGGAACTGCACCATCGCCAAAAATCGAGAAGCGTGAAGGGCAACACCTGCCGCGCGGCGTGGAACGGCTCTGTCCCAAGCTTTCGGAGAACGGTAAGGGCGTGGAGATTACTCGCATCGTCCGCGTGCATTGACTCTCTCCTTCCGACCATCAGGGAGTATTGTCGGCGTCATGCGTTCAGGAGCATGAATGTCACGCGCACGCGGGCGGTGTATTCGCCGACGCCATCGAAGGCGACGGATTCTTCGGCGACGCCGAGGGCTGCGCTGAGGGATTTGCCGAAGGTGACGGCGATTGCCTCCCCGGTGGCACGGGCGTCCGCGAGGGCTGCGGCGAGGGCGATTTGGCGTGCGTCCTTTTCGTCGCGCAGGCCGAAGGTGATGCCGCCGAACGCCGCGCCCGCGTTGAGCGCGGCATCAACGATTTGTCCGAGCCGGACAAAGTCGTAGAGGACGACACGAATCACGCCGCCCACCCGCGAGGTCGTGTTCGCCCGCTGCGCGTTGCTGGGCAGACCAGGCTCGTCTTCTTCGAGGATGCGGGGCGCGCTCCCGTGGATGTCTGCCTGCGGCGCGCCACAGCCGATTAACGCCTGCACCACCCGCTGCACCTCTTCGGCGTGCGCGCGGAGGGCCTGCCCGACCGTCGCGCCCGTCCCCTCGGCGAGAAACAGGACGGTCGCCTGATCGGCGGTCGCGGGGCGCGTCGCCGCGCCGTTCACGGTGATGACCTGCGGTTGCGCGACCATGCGTTCCTCCATTAAGGGGGTCGTTCGCGGCCCGCGCCCTTGCCCGCGATGCGGACGAGGAGGGCTTGGCGATACTGGCCTTGTGCCTGGGCGTAGAGGCCGAGGCGGGCGTATGCGTCGCCGAGGAGCCGCCGGGAGTCGGGGCGTTCGGGCGTGGCATCCACGAGGGCGCGAAGGCCGGGCAAGAGGGCATGCAGTTGATCGTGATCCGTGCCCGCCGCCGCCAGCGCCGCCCGCATCCCGCCAACCGCCCGTGCGACATCCCCCGCCCGCACCAGATCAAGGGCTGAGGACTCCGGGTGCCCTTTCGGCGCGATCTCCTGGGAGCGCGGTTCGCGACCCCTCCCTCCGTCTCCCCTTCCTCCTGCCCAGAGGGCGCCCGCGGGAGAGAGTTGGGGGGTGGGCAGAACGTCCGCCGCATCCAGCGATGGCTCACCACCCTGCTGCGTGGCGATAATCGCGCCGTCCTCGTCAACGACGGCGATGACCGGCTCCGGCTCGTCCGCGATCGCAGTTGGCGCTTCCGCGATCGCGTCCGCGTCTTCCCGTTCGGCATACGGCACGTCGAGCGGGTGCGGCAGCGATTCAACGGGTGGTTCGGGAGGCACGTCAACGGGCATATCGAGCGCGGCGATTGCCTCCGCGAGGCCCGCCGCACCGGGCAATGTCAATCCTGTTTCCTCCGGTTCCGTAGCCGCTTCCGGCTGCACGCGCGGCAGATCGGTATCGGGTTCGGCGGCCTTCGCTTCCACGAGCGCCGCCGCGAGGCTGGATAATGCTTCCACCAGCCGCATCGTGTCGGACTTCACGGCCGGTTCTTCAATGTCGGCGGGAAGCGACGGCTCAGGCTCGGCTTCCCTCGCGTCGGGTTCGGTCGGTGTCGCTGCATCTGTCCCGCCTGTAGCGGCGGGCGGCAGGCGATCTCGCCAGTCGTCCGGCACGTGCAGGGGTTCGTCGGGGTCAACGATCGCCGCATCCGGGTTGCCCGCGATCAATACATGCGCGATCGCGCCATCCGGATCGAAGCAGGCCGCCTGTTTCGCGTGCTCCCTCGCCAAATCGCCGTTGCCGCGCCGCGCCAGCGCATCCGCCAACGCCCAACGGGCCGAAACGACGTTCGGCTGCTCGGTCAGGAGGGCGGTACACTCCTCGATCGTCTCCGCCAGGTTGCCCAGTCGCCACTGCGCGAGCGCGGCGGCGAGGCGAAGGTCCGTCCGGTTCGGATGCTCGGTGAGGATGGCGCGGTACTCGCGGGCGGCGCGCTCCGGGTAGCAATTGCGAACATAGAGGGCGGCGAGCGCGGGCCGGGTGAACTGCAAGTACCCTTCCGGTCCATAGAGCGACGCCAGCCGCGCGGTCAGTTCGGCGCGGAGGTCGCGGTTCGACGGATCGTGCTCCCACGCGGTCAGGAAATATTCGGCGGCGGTGTAGGGGTCGCCTTCCGCGTCGGCCAGCCCGGCGAGCGCGAGGAGCGGGGCATTGTCGAGCGGGTCAACGGCGAGCGCGGCGGCGAGGTGCGTTTTCGCCTCTCCGTTCGCGCCGAGGGCGAAGAGCGCAATCCCCCGCAGGCAGTGGAAGACGGCGGCATCCGGGAAGACCGCAAGACCCTGTCCGGCGAGATCGGCGGCGCCCTCGTTGTCGCCATCCTCCAACGCGGATTGGATCGCCGCGACATGCTCGCGCGCCGAGCGGCCGGTGCCGTCCATCACGCGCCGCCCTCGCTCGTGTCGGCATAGATGCCGCGATACTCCGGTGGCAAGAGCGCGGCGATATGGCGCATCATCTCGTCCGCCGCCGCCGCCATTGTCGGCCGCTTGCCGTCCGCGCCAGGGCCGAGGTGGAAGGGCGCGCCGAACGTCACCGTCACGCGCGCGCGGCCTTGCCGCCTGCGCCCCGCCGCTGCCGCCTTCGCATCGAACGGCAGCGTCTCGGTACCGGTCACGGCGACGGGCAGGATCGGCGCGCCTGTCCGCAAGGCGACGAACGCCGCGCCAGGCAGCACCTTCTCGATCTTCGCCGTCAGCGAGCGTGTCCCCTCCGGGAACATCAGGAGCGCCTCGCCGTCCTCAACGAGATGCACGGCGTAACGCAGGGCGACCCGATCGGCCGCGCCCCGATCAATGGGAAACGCGCCAAAGAAGCGGATGAAGCCACCGACAACGGGGACGGTGAAGAGTTCCTTCTTCGCCATGATGAAGACCGTCCGGGGGATCACCGCGCCGACGACTTCGGGGTCGAAGTTATGCAGATGATTGCTCGCAATGATCAGCGCGCCCCGACGCGGCACATTCTCAAGACCCCGCACATCGAGGCGCATCAACGGCACGAACGCCGCGCGGAATGCCCAGCGCGTGCCGCGAAACAGCGCCCCGTACAGGCGCGTGCGCCGGAAGGCATCAACGCGGTCGCGTTCGTCGCGATGCGCGGGCGGCGTTTTCGGCGTTGTCCGGGTTGTGACGCTCATGATGCCTCCCCTCCCGCTCCGGCGCGGGCCGCTGCCTTCTCCACCTCATGCAGCGCCCGCTCGGCGACTTCCTCCGGTGTCAGTACGTCATTGATGATAATGATCGCGTCCGGCGCGGGCCGGAGCGGCGCGACAGTACGGCTGCTGTCCAGCCGGTCGCGTTCCGCCTCCTCGCGCACAATTTCGCCGATTGGCCGGGGCCGGCCCCGCGCGGCGAGTTGCCGCGCCCGCCGCTCCGCCCGAACGCGCGGGTCCGCATCGAGGTAGATTTTCAGATCGGCATCCGGCACGACAACCGTCCCCATATCACGCCCCACCATGATGACGCCGCCCGCCGCCGCCGCCCGCCGCTGCACCGCGAGCAGCGCGGCCCGCACGCCGGGCAACTGCGAGACCGCCGAGACCAGCCCGTTGACAGCGGGAGAACGGAGATCGCTCGTCACGTCCTCGCCGTCAATCGTCACGACCGGCTCGCTCGCGGCGTCGCGCGGCGGGCCGACATGGATGCGCGCCGCCTCGATGAGCCGGACAATCCGCGCCTCATCCGCCGGGCCGACCGTCATCATCCCCGCCCGCGCCGCGAGCAGCGTCGCCGCGCGATACAGCGCGCCCGTGTCGTACACATGATAGCCGAGCCGCTCCGCCAGCCGCTCCGCCAGGCTCGTCTTCCCGACACCCGCCGGGCCATCAATCGTGATGACGCGGGGAATCATCGGGGGGTGAGGCTCCCTAATTCCCTCATTCCCGTTCCTCCGTCGGCATCTCCGGATCGGCGATTTTGAGGGCGACGAAGAGTTCGCGGCGCTCGCCGGGTGTCAGTTCGCGCCACGCGCCTTTGGGGATGCCGGTGAGGACGAGCGGGCCGAGGCGGACACGCACGAGTTTCTGCACCTCGCAACCAACGGCCTCAAGCATCCGGCGCACCTGCCGCTTGCGCCCCTCGCTGATGACGATGCGAATCCATTGCTCACCGTGCTTGACGGGCAGGAGGCTCACCTTCGCGGGGGCGGTGCGTTCGCTCTGCCCCCATTCGTCGCGCAGTTCCACCCCGGCGCCAAGCGCGCGAACGGCCTCCCGGTCGGGCAGCGGCGAAACGAGCGCGTGATATTCCTTCTGAATGCCGTAGCGCGGATGCATGACACGATGCGCCACCTCGCCATCATTTGTCATCAGCAGCAAACCCTCAGTGTCTCGATCCAGCCGCCCGACGGGAACGATCCGCTCCTGCACATCCACGAGTTCCATCACTGTCCAGCGCCCACGCTCGTCACTCGTCGTCGTAATGTAGCCGCTCGGCTTGTGGAGGATGATGTAGCGCATGCGGGGACGAGCGAGTTGCTTATTGTCCACGAGGATGTTGTCGCGCTCCGGGTCCACCTTGACGCCCATCTCGCGTACGACCCGGCCATTCACCTTGACGCGGCCCGCCTTGATAATCTCCTCGGCAGCGCGGCGGGAGGCGATGCCCCGCGCGGCGAGTACCTTCTGGAGGCGTTCTTGCCCTAATCCCTCATCCGCCCGGAGGGCGCCCGGCTTCCCCTGTGGAGAAGGGGGAGAAGAAGATTTTTCAGTCGGGCGGCGCGGGCGGCTGGCTGGGCGTCGCGGTGTATCGGGCATGGGTTACCTCTCTCCGCGGATTCCAGGCGTTCCGCATCACGCTTCGATCTTTCGGAGGCTCACTCCCCTTTCCCACACCGAAGGTACGGGAGGGGGTTGGGGGGTTAGGCAGGCGTCGGGACGCTCGTGGTGAAGACGTCCAGCCGCGCGAGTTCGCCGTCCCCGAGCGAGAAGATGATAACACCGCGCGCACCGGGCGGGCTAGCGGGAGGAGTGCCGGTCGTGGTGGCCGTGGCTGTGAGAGCGTTGGAAGCAGACGCAACGGGCGACAAGATGAGCGTGTAATGCACCAATGGGGCAAGTTTGCTGTCCAATACCACCGTCTTACTCTCTCGTGTCGTCACGCCCCAGGCATCGAGGGCGCGGGCGAGGCCAGGCAACCCCTTCGGATCGCCGAGCGCGACCCACGACCACGCCGAACGCACGTACGCGAGCAAGGCGCGGGCATCCGCGTAGCGATCCGTGCTGCCGAGGATGACGATAATGAGCCGGTGGTTATTTTCCGCGATGGCGAGGATGAGATTCTGCCCCGCTTCGTCCGTCGTACCGGTCTTGACGCCGATCACGCCCGGCGTCCCAAGCAGTTCGTTCGTGTTTTTGACCGGATAGGCGCCATACGCCGAAGGGATCGTCGCCTCCGGCGTGCGGACAATCGGCGCCAGAATCGGATCGTCGAGCACGAGATCCGCCAGCCGGGCGAGGTCGCGCGCGGTAGTGACCATACCGGGCGCGTCGAGACCGCTCGGATTGACCGCCGTCGTTCCCGTCAGCCCCCGCTCCGCGCCCACGGCATTCATACGCGCGACGAAGGCATTGACGGGGCCGAGCGTCGCCGCGTCCGGCAGTTTCGCGCCCTCGGCGTGCGCGATGACGGTGGCGGCGTCGTTCCCGGAGGGAATGAGCATTCCCTTGAGGAGATTACCGAGTGTCAGCGTGTCGCCCGGCTTGAGGCCCATCGTGCTGCCGCCGACGAGGTCATTCTTTTCCGCCTGAATCTTCTCGTCCACCTGCCCGAGCGTCAGTGCGGTGATGGCGGTGAGCAACTTGATCGTGCTCGCCGGGGCAATCGCCGTCTCCTGCTCCTTCTGATAGAGCCGTTTGTCGCTCGTATTTTCCTGCACGAGCGCGGCGCGTGCCGTGATCGTCGGCGCGGACACGGACGGCACAGCGTGCGGATATGGCGCGCTCGGCCATGCCGCCACCGGCCCCATGAAGACCAGCAGCGCGACCAATGCAAGGAACAGACCGAGTAACAGACGACGCAATTTCATGGCGAGGAGAATATCAGATTTGCCTACCCCCTGACCCCCTCCCGAACAGGAGGGGAACCTGATTCGAGCGTTCTGCAAAGGAAGGGGCAGGGGGTTTAGGTCAGATCAGTTTCTCGCGGACGCGGGCGCTGAGGGCATCGAGCGCCCAGACGACGATGATCGTCAGAAAGGCGACGGTGCCGACGCGGTGCCACTGCGTCAGTTGCTGATACTGGAAGAGGGCGAGCCCGATCCCGCCGCCGCCGACGAAGCCAACGACGATTGAGGTGCGGACGTTGATGTCCCACCGGTAGATTGTGAAGGCGAGGAAGGGCGGCACGACCTGCGGCGCGACGGCGTAGAGGACCGTTTGCAGCCGTGTCGCGCCCGTCGCGGTGATCGCCTCCATCGGGCCGGGGTCAATGTTCTCGATCTGCTCCGAGTAGAGTTTGCCGAGCGAGGCGACGGAATGGACGAAGAGCGCGAGCATGCCCGCGAATGGCCCAATCCCGACGACCGTGACGAAAATGATCGCGAAGACGAGTTCCTGGATCGAGCGGAAAATGTTGAAGAAACCGCGTACGAGTGTGTAGATCGCCATGCGGACCGGCGAGCCGCGCATCAGGTTGCGCGCGCCGAGGAAGGCGAGGGGCACCGCGAACACGATCGAAAAGACCGTGGCGATCAGCGCGAGAAAGATGCTCTCCAGCATCAACTGGACGGACATCCAGAAGATGCTCCAGTCCGGCGTCAGCAGTTGCTTCGAGATGCGCCAGCCGCGCGCGAACCGCTGGACATAGAAGATCGGATCAACCTCGGTGATGTACCATCCCGCCATGAACGTCTCGATGCCGATGACAACCGCCGTGAAGACCCAGAGCGTCCGGTACCACGGTCGCCCTTCGAGGGGCAGCAGCGGGCGCGCCCACCCCATCAGCCGCAGGCCGAGCGTGTCGTTCGTGAACTGGAGCAGAATTGGAATCGGCAGGCTGACGAGCAGGAAGAAGAGGAACTTCGGCAGCGTCACGCCGCCAAGCGTCGTCACACCTTCGGACTGGCGCCAAGTGTACGCGATCATATCCAGCGCCGGATTCGCGTTGACCTTCGAGGGAAGCCAGAGCGCGTGAATCAGCGCGTCCACCACGAAGAGGCCGGTGTAGATCGCGTACCCCGCAATGAACCAGTCGAGCAGGAACGCAACCAGCCGGCGAGGAACGTGCTGAGTGCTGAGTACGGAGTGCGGAGAGGAGCCGACGACAGATTGCGTGCCGATGCTCAGTTCCGCTTCCAGCCGGATTTCTTCTTCCGTCGCCATATCTCCTCCGAGCCGGTGCGCTTCAGCACGCAGCACTCAGCACTTCTTCATGCGATCTCCACCTGAATCGCGTCCTCGCCGTAGATTGCCTTGAAGCGGGCGTCGTCAATCTCGCTCGGCAGGCCATCGAAGACGAGTTTGCCCGCTTTGAGCGCGATGATGCGCGTCGCGTAGCGCCGGGCGAGTGAGAGGAAATGGAGTGAGCAAAGCACGGTAATCCCCTGATCGCGGTTGATCTCCTCGACATACCGCAAGACGGAGTGCGAGGTCGCCGGGTCGAGGCTGGCAACCGGTTCGTCGGCGAGCATCAGCGTCGGCTCCTGCATCAAGGCGCGAGCGATGGCGACGCGCTGCTGCTGGCCACCGGAGAGCGTGTCTGCCCGCTGCCGCGTGCGGTCCGCGATGCCAACCCGTTCGAGATTGTGCATCGCCCGCTGAATATCCGCCGCCGGGAAGCGGTAGACGAGCGGCCCAACGGTGGTGACGTAGCCGAGCCGCCCGCTGAGGACATTCATCAGGACCGTGCCGCGCTTCACGAGGTTGAACTGCTGAAAGATCATGCCGATCGAGCGGCGGATGCGGCGGATTTCCGCCTCGCTCGCCCCGGTAACTTCCTTGCCGTCGAGCAGGATCGTCCCGCTTGTCGGCTCGACGAGCCGGTTGATGCAGCGCAGGAGCGTAGACTTCCCCGATCCTGACAGGCCGAGCACGACCACAAACTCGCCATCCCTCACCGTGAGGCTGACATTATCGAGGGCGAGGGTGCCATTCGGATAGATTTTCGTCAGATTGCGGATTTCGAGCACGTTTCTGAGGACTGAGGACTGAGGACTGCGCAGCGCCGTTCGCTCCGTAGCCCTTCGCCCTCAGTCCTTCGTCCTTTCTACTTAATGTACTCCGATGGGTCCTTGCCGAGCGCTTTGAGGGAGTCGCGCACGACCTGATACCGGCTGTCATCGGACTTGACGAGACCCGTGATACTGTAGAGGTCCTTCAGTTGCTTCTGGCCGTTCGGCTGCGAGACGTAGTAAAGGAGCGCGTTGACGACGCGGTCCTGTAACTCCTTCGGGAAGTCCGCGCGGAAGGTGACGGTGTCATTCGGGATGTCCGGCGTGAAGCCGACGGCCTTCACCTTCGTAACGATGTCCGGATAGGTCTTCAATTGCGTCGCGCGGCCGTCCGCAATCGTGCCATCCGGGTTATCCGGGCTGTAGTAAGTCGCGGCGCAGTCGGCATTACCCTGATAGACGGCCAGAACGGCCTGCGGGTGCCCGCCGGCGAAGATTTCCTTGGACGGCCTGATTCCCTGCTGCGCGAAGAGCGCGGAGGGGAAGATGTAGCCGGAGGTGCTCGCGGCATCCACCCACGCCATCGTCTTGCCATTGCATCCCTTGATGTCCGTGATACCGCTGTCCGCACGGGTAATGATCTCGCCCTTGTAGGTATCGAGGCCGTTGCGGACCGTCGTCAGGGCGACATTCGCGTTATACTTCTGGTGCGCGATCAAGTAGGCGAACGTCGCGAGCCACGCGATGTCGGCGTCGCCGCTGCCCATGGACTCGATCACCGCGCCGTATGAAGTCGGGACGGCGGTCTTGAACTTCAGACCTGTCAGCGTCTCAAGGTCCTTGGCGATCTGATTGCCGCTGGCGAGCACTTTGTCCACCTGCTCGGAGGGAACGAAGTACATCGTGATCGGCTTCGCCTCGCTGCCGAGGCCACTCGCCACGGGCTGCGCGACGGGCTTCGGCGGTGGCGGCGCTGCCGTCGGGGCGGCGGCGCTGCTCGCGGCGCGTGTGCCGCCCGGTGCGGAACCGGTCGGCGCGGTGCCGACAGCGGCGGCGCTCCCGGTGGGCGTCGTACCGGCGGGCCGCGCGGTCGGGTTCGCGGTCGTTGACGCGGCAACGGTCGTCGGAGCGGTCGTCGCGGCGCCACCTGTGGTCGCGGCAGTCGTCGGCTTCGCCACACCACTACCGGCCGTGGCCGTCTTGTCGGCGCTGCTCGTCCCACACGCAGTGAGCAACAGGGTCAAGACCGTAAAGATGGCAACCCCGAGTTGGAGCCGCCCCACAAACCACCGGCGCATGATTTTCCTCCTTCTTCCTCGCATACAGGCACGCATGTCCGTCGGAAATCGGGCAAGAGATAACGGGCGATGTGTGCGGCGTGATTGTTCAATGAGATGTACGTGCGTGTCAAGGGCAGGGGTTACTCATCATTCGTTGCCTGAGAGGGCGACGACCTGGCCGTCCTCGACGGTGACGGGATAGATACGGATGCGGAAATACAGAGCGGATTCTGAGCGTCAGATTAGTACATTGGCGCGGTGGCCGTCGCGCGTCCCGGCGCGGATAAGGGCATATGGAGGTCTTCAACGGTTGCGCGATAGGTTTCGACCTGCCGGGCCCGCTCTGTCGCGTCCCAGCCGAGCGCGTCGCCGAGGATGGCCGCGACATCTGGCGCGGCGGCGAAACCGTGCGCGCGGTCAATGAGCGAGAGCCGCGTGCGGCGCGCGAGCACGTCCTCCACCGACATCGCCATTTCGTAGCGCGCGGCGAAGCGCGCTTCGGCAAAGATCACCGGCAGATCGGGCGCCATCCGGGCGGCGAGCAGCGCGTCATCGTCAATCATTTCGAGGAGCAGTGGCGCGTCTGAGCCATAGGATTGGAGCAGGTGCGCCGTCACATCGGCATCCAGCCCCCGCCTGGCGGCTTCGGCGGGCAGGGTCCGCTTCCAGTGGCCGTAGCCGTCCGCCCCGGCGAGTGGCAAGTGGTCTGTCACGGAGGCGCGGACGTTCAGGCCGTGCAGTTCGAGTGTATTGAGGGTGTCCTGCGCCATGCGACGGTAGGTCGTCAGTTTGCCGCCGACGATCGTGACGAGGCCGTTTGGGGAGGCAAGCACCGCGTGCGTGCGGGCGAGCGCGGCGGATTTCGCGCCGTCCCGCGCCCGGACGAGCGGGCGATACCCTGCATACGTGCTGATAATGTCCGCCTCGGTCAGTTGCGAGCGGATCGAGCCATTCGTCGTGCGGAGAACGTAGGCGATCTCGTCCGCGTCGGCGCGGGGGCGTTCGATGTCGCCGCCGGGCGTGTCGGTCGTGCCGATCACCGCGCGCCCTTGCCACGGCACGATGAAGATCAGCCGTCCGTCTTCCGTCTCCGGCAGGACGACGGCGTTCTTCGTCACACCGACCTTCGCGGCCTCCACGACGAGATGAATCCCCTTCGCGGGGAGCACCTGCACCTGCGGTTCGCGCGTGCCGAGCGATTCGACGCGCTCCGCCCAGACGCCCGTCGCGTTGACGACGTGCCGCGCGGCGATGGTCTGCATTTCGCCCGTGATCGTGTCCCGCGCCTCGACGCCCACGATCCGGCCATGTTCCTGCACAAACCCCACCGCCTCGGTGTAATTCGCCACCAACGCGCCCTGCTCGACGGCGGTGCGGATAATTGTCGCGACGAGTTTCGTGTCGTTCGTGCCCGCGTCGCTGTAGACGAAGGCGCTCTTCAGGCCGTCCGTCTTCAGGCCGGGCACGTCGCGCGCCGCCTCGTCCGCCGGGATATGGCGGTGGCGGGCGGGCACCCCCTGGGCAGATTTTTGTTTGCCCGCCAGCACGTCGTACGCGGTCAGGCCAATTGCCATCGCCAAGCTAACACCGATGCCGCGCGGCAGGGAGATGGGCACGCCAATCGGGCGGCGCGTTGTCTCGTAGATCGGCAGGACGAAAGCGAGCGGCCAGACGAGATGGGGCGCGATCTTCAAGAGCGTCGCGCGCTCGTGCAGCGCCTCCCGCACGAGCGCGACTTGCCCCTGCGGCAGGTAGCGGATGCCGCCATGCACGAGTTTCGTGGACCAACCGCTCGTGCCGCTGGCGAAATCCTTCCGCTCGATCAGCGCGACGGACGCCCCGCGCGAGGCCGCTTCCAGCGCGACGCCCGCGCCGGTGATGCCGCCACCGATCACGCAGATATCCACCCGCCCCGCCGCCATGCGCCGCAGATGCTCCGCTCGTGTCTCCGCTGAAAGATGCTGCATGGGGAAACCTCACCCCCTGCCCCTCTCCATCGCGATGGAGAGGGGTGACTCGCCCGAAATACCGTGGTCTCCCGCTGATCATCGAAGCATCACGAAGGTTGTTCCCCCTCTCCATCGCGGGCGCGGGCGCCCTCTGGGCAGTATGGGCAGGTGAGAGAGGGCCGGGGGTGAGGTCACCCCAGTTGCGGCAGGATGTCGCGGATGTCGAGGGCGCGGCAGGTCATCATCGGGGTATCGCGCAAGGTGTAGGCGCTCGCTTTCGTCTCTCGTAGGGCGGCAACGAGATCGAGGAAGTCCTGCGGGTAATCGCTCTCGAAGGCGACGACCCACTCCTGGTCATCGAGGCCGAAGGAATAGGTGGTGTTCAGTTTCACCGACGGATACCCCTGACCCACCTCGATATGCTCGCGCATCATCTCCTGCCGCTCGTCGAGCGAGAGCGCGAACCACTGACGCGTCTTGACGAAGGGGTAGACAAAGAGGTACTTCCGGCCACCCGACTCGATGGTCAGGCGATTCGACTCACTCTCACGATCTTTCGGGTCCACGTACTGCGAGCGACGCGTCATCGAGAGGTAGGCATAGGGCGTCGTCAGATAGCGGCCAAAGCCCGTGCCGTGCAGTTTCGCCGCGAAGGTCTGGAAGTCATCGAGTTCGTACGAGACCTGCCACAAGAGGAAGTCCGCGTCTGCCCGCAGCCCGACGCAGGAGTACGAGCGGACGAGCATCGTCGGGGTCGTTGCGTCAATCAGGGCGAGGAATTCGGCATAGCCACGCTCCCGGTCGGTCTCGGGCAGGTGGCGCCACGCCGGGTCAACGCGATAGAAGGCAAAGCGGACGAATTGCCGGCGCGTCGGCGCCTTGGCGGCGGTTGTCGTCGTGGGGGCGGCGGTTGGGGCGGCGGTGATGCTCATCTCTCACTCCCGTGTCGGTTCGTCGTGCGAACGCTTTTCGCGCGCTCCGTTGCGCGCTCCCGCCCATGATAGCACGCGGCGGAATGGTGGTACGCTATGCGCTGTTGTTGATCGCTATGGGATCGCGACGCACGAGAGAGCAGAGAAGGAGACCCGCATGGCCGACACCCCCGCATCCGTACCTGACACCACCGCGCCGGGCCGCGCAATGACGATCCTCGCCCACCCGGACGACGCCGAGTTCGGCTGCGGCGGCACGCTGGCGACCTGGGCGCGGCAGGGCAGCGAAATCACGATGGTGATCATCACGGACGGCTCGAAGGGCAACGACGACCGCTCGATCACGTCGGAGCGACTCGTTGCTCTGCGCGCGGAGGAGCAGGCGCGCGCCGCGCGCGTCCTCGGTGTCACGCACGTCGTCAACCTCGGCTACGAGGATGGCGTCCTGCAGCCGACAATTGCCCTCCGGCGCGATATCGCTCGCGTCATCCGCCAGCACAAGCCCGATGTCATTATTACCGGCGATCCGGACAACCGCTTCGGCGGCGACTTCTACATCAATCACCCGGACCACCGGGCGGCGGCGGAAGCGGCGCTCTACGGCATCTTCCCGGCGGCGGACAACTTCAATTTCTACCCCGAACTCCTCGCCGAGGGGCTGGAGCCGCACAAGGTCAAGGAGGTCTGGGTCGAGGCATGGGGTGGCGGCACAACGTTCGTGGATGTCACCGAGGCGATGGACGTGAAGATCGCCGCGCTCGCGGAGCACAAGAGCCAGTTCGATATCAAGGATGTCGAGCCCTTCGTCCGCCGCTGGACGGAAGAGACGGGCAAGAAGCACGGGGTCGCCTTCGCGGAGAGTTACCGCAAGATCATCCTCCAGCGCCCACCGGACGCGGAAGCCGGCGCCGAACTCGTTGCCGAGGGCGCGAGCGAACTGGAAGAAACGCCCGTCCACGAGAGTACGAGTAACGAGTAGCGAGTAACAAGTGCTGAGGGAATCACCCTCGTTACTCGCTACTGATTAGAGCGAACCTGTCGCGACGATCTCGCCGGTCGGGGCGATACTGCCACCGAATGGTTCGACGCTGATTGCGATCGTCTGCGCGTTCGTTACATCTCCACGCACGAGGCCGCTCCACGAGCCGTCGGCATTTGGGGAGAAGAGGCCCGCGCTGACCGGAGTATTCCCCGCAATGAACCAGACCTCGTACACCTTCCCGGTGGCGAGCGACGGCAGCCCGCTGATCGTCAGGACAGCGGCTTGAGTGCTGGCAAGCCTGAGCAATTCTCCCCGCGCGGGGATATTCGGCGTCGTCCCCGTGATTGGCTTCGTCATGCCCGCCGAAGCGATCGCGCTGCGCTGCGTGGCGATCACCCGGTCCTTGCCGGTGAGATCATGGTTGAGGGTCGCGGCCCAACCACCGAAGCCGATCGTGAGGACGAGCAAAATGACCGCCGCGAACGGCCAGACGACGCCACGCTGCCGACGCGCGCGGACGCGATCAAGCGCGACGGGCTGCGCGGCACGAGGGCGCTCTCCGGTATCCGCCAGGGCTTCCTGATAGACATCCGCCATCAGTCGGACGCGGAGTTGGGGGCTGGGCGTGATGGGAGGAACGCCATAGGGGAGCATCGCCGCCGCCTCTTTCAACATCACCATGTCGTCCGCCGCATCCGGGTGCGCGGCGAGATACTCCTCGACCGCCGCGTCCTCCTCCGGATGCAGCGCGTGAAGGGCGTACGCCGCGAGCAGGCTGGATGGATGCGTCTCATCCATCTCCGGCGTTTCTGATGGACGGTTGTTCTCCGGGGCCTTCACCGTGCGCGCTCCATTCCCTCATCTACGGTGTCCGGTACATGCAGCAGATCGCGTAACTTGTCGAGCGCCAGACGCATGCGCCCTTTGACCGTCCCGAGGGGGATTCCGACCCGCTGCGCGATCTCGGTATGAGTGAATCCGCCGTAATACGCCAGATCCACCACCTGCCGTTGCTCGGGCGGCAAGGTTGCCATCGCCTGCCGTACTCGCTCGTGTTCCAAACCGCGCACCACTTCCGTCCATGTATCCTCTTTGGCAGGCAGCGGCATCGCGCCATCAATGACCGTATCCGCGCCCGCTTTCGACCGCACACTGCGCATCTGGTCAATCGCGCGGTGATGCACGATCGTCAGCAGCCAGGTCCGAACCGTCCCGCGGCGGGTGTCATACGTCGCGCCTTGTCGCCAGACATTGAGGAACGCTTCTTGTACCACGTCCTCCGCGCTGCCGCGCTCGCCGAGCAGACGGTACGCGAGCGCGAAGGCTACCCCACTATACCGATCATAGAGCAATTCGACCCCGCGCGGATCGCGACCCGCGATCTGACGAAGAATCGCGGCGTCCACGTCCTGATCCCTGTTCTCGTCCGCCGCCATGCTCTTCCTAACCGTACGGAAAACCCCGCGAGCGCGGATCATTGCCGAAATCATTCAGCCGAGCGAAAGAACCCGGATCTCCATTATACCGATAGATGCCGCTTGATTGCGATGCGTGGCGACTAGGGAACAGGGATCGTTGTCGGCATATGGCTGATCCGATCCCATATGCGTTGCGTACTCAGGGTAGGGTCGAAACGACGGGTTGATACCCGGCCCGTCATCGGATTTGTAGTCCTCAATATGAGGAAGGAGCATCTGGATCGTGGAAGATCGCATTTTACGCATCGTACACGGGGAACTTTCCCGCCGCTCACTGCTGAAGGGGGCGCTCGGCGCGGCGGCGCTCGCGGCGATGCCGATCAGCAGCATCGCCTTCTCCGAGGCGCAGGCGCTCGCCGCCAACCTCCCCGACGACTTCGCCATCCTCAACTTCGCCCTCACGCTGGAGCATCTCGAGGATGTCGCCTACCGCCAAGCGATCGCCAGCGGCAAACTGACCGGCAAGAACCAGCAGTACGCGCAGATGTTCGGCGATCAGGAGCACCAGCATGTCGTCCTGATTACGGGCGCACTGCAGCAGGCGGGCCAGACGCCGGTGGCCGAGCAGGCGCACTACAACTTCCCCGCCTACACCGATGAGCACACGATCATTGACTTCCTACGCGTGCTGGAAGAGACGGGCGTTGGCGCGTACAGTGGCGCGGCGCAGTTCATCAAAGACAAAGGCATCCTGACTGTCGCGGGCGGCATCCAGCAGGTGGAGGCGCGCCACACGGCGATCCTGCGGCGGCAGGACGGCATGGCGCCCGTGCCAACCGCATTCGAGAAGGCGCTGACACCGGACATGGTGCTCGCTGCTGCCGGGCCGATCCTCGGCGCATAACGAAGGGAGAACGAGACGACAATGGTTACGTTCAACAATGACATTGATGTCCTTAATTACGCGCTGACCTTGGAGCAGTTCGAGGCGGCCCTGTACAAGGTGCTGATCGGCGCGAATCTTCTGACAGGCGTCGAGGCGCAGTACCTGACGACCTTCGGGGCGCAGGAGCAGGCGCATGTAGATACGCTGACGCAGGTGATCGGCCAGTTGGGCGGCACACCGGTCACGCAGCCGACGTCGTACAACTTCGCTGCGGCGGGGCCAATCACGAACCGGGATCAGTTGATCGCGGTAGTGACAATGGTGGAGGACCTGGGCGCGTCAGCCTACCTGGGCGCGGCGGGATATATCCAGAGCCGGGACCTCTTGACGGCAGCGGTGACAATCCACGCGGTAGAGGCGGAGCACGCCTCGATCTTCCGGGATTTGCAGGGCTTAGCGCCCGCGCCGGACGCGGTGGCGAAGGGACGGACGCCGGACGAGGTGCTGGCGATGGTGATGCCCTTCCTCGCCGCTCCGGCTCCGACCCCCACACCAGCGCCCGCCCCGGCGCCGGCTGCGACACCCGGCTCACACTTCATCCGCCGGTTGGGTGACGGATAACCCCGCCTCAGTTCACCACAGCGAAAGAGGGAGCGGTACATGCCGCTCCCTCTTTCTTGCCTATCCCTCGGCCGCCGCGCGCACGATCGCCGCGAACTCGTCCGCCCGCAGGCTCGCACCGCCGACGAGCGCGCCGTCAATTTCTGGTTGCGCCATCAGTTCGGCGGCGTTACGGCCGGAGACGCTGCCGCCATATTGGATGCGGAGGGCTTCGGCGGTCGGGCCGCCGTAGAGCGTCCTGATCTCATCGCGAATCAGGCCACAGACCCGATTCGCTTCCTCGGCGGTCGCCGCGCGGCCTGTGCCGATTGCCCAAATCGGTTCGTAGGCGACGACGACGTTGAGGACATCCTCCGTGGAGACGCCCGCGAACGCCGCGCGTACCTGACTCGTGACGAAGAGGTCTGTCCGGCCCGCCTCGCGCTCCTCCAACCGCTCGCCGATGCAGCAAATCGGCCGGATGCCATGTCCGAGGAGTGCGTGGACCTTCTTGTTCACCCACTCATCCGTCTCACCGAAGAGTGCGCGCCGCTCGGAGTGGCCGACGATACAGTACCGCGCGAGGTCCTTGAGCATCAGCGCGGAGACCTCGCCTGTGAACGCACCCTCGTCGGCCCAGTAGCAATCCTGCGCTCCGAGCAGGATCGGCGTCTCCTCCAGATACTCCGCGACGGCGAGCAGCCACGGGAAGGGCGGACAGAGCACGATCTCCGCGCCTTCGACATTGTCGAGTTCGTCCATCAGCGCCTCGACGAGGTCCATCGCGCCGTCGTAGGTCGTATGCATCTTCCAGTTCCCCGCGATGATTGGCATCCGCATGAGCGCTCACTCCGTTCACTTCAGCAACGAGCAATGAGCAACGAGTAGGTATGCGCTGTCTCATTGCTCATTGCTCGTTGCTCATTGCTTCTCTTTCAGTGCTGCGACGCCGGGCAACGTCTTGCCTTCGAGGAATTCCAATGACGCGCCGCCGCCGGTCGAGACGTGAGTGATCTTGTCAGCGACGCCCGCTTCTTCAATGGCGGCGACCGAATCCCCACCGCCGACGACGCTCACCGTCCCCTTCGCCGATGCGTCCGCGACGGCGTGGGCGAGGGCAATCGTCCCTCGGGCGAAGGCGGGAACTTCAAACATGCCCATCGGGCCGTTCCAAAACACGGTACGCGCGCCCTTCACCACACTGCGGTAGTAGGACGCGGTCATCGGGCCGATGTCATAGATCGCGTCGTCCGGGCCGACTTCGTCAATCCGAACCGTGCGCGTCACCGGCTCCGGCGCATGATCGCCGAGCAGTTCCTTCGCGCTCTGCGTTGAGACGACGGCGTCCGTCGGGACGTGCAGGCCGACGCGGCGCGTCGAGGTACGCGCGAGCATGTCGTGTGCGGTCGCCACGGCGTCCTGCTCAACGAGCGATGTGCCGACGGTATAGTTCTGCGCGAGCAGGAAGGTGTTCGCCATCCCTCCGCCAATGCAGAAGCCGTCCACCTTGCCCATCAGATGCTCGATCACGCCGATTTTGTCCGAGATCTTCGCGCCGCCGAGGACGACGATAAACGGGCGCTTCGCCCCCGCCAGCAGGCCGCCGAGCGCGTCCAGTTCTTTCTCCATCAGCAGACCGGCATAGGCGGGCAGGAGATGCGCGACGCCTTCCGTACTCGCATGGGCGCGATGCGCGGCGCCGAAGGCGTCATTGACATAGAGATCGCCCAGTTTGGCGAGTTGCGCGGCGAAATCGGGATCATTCGCCTCTTCTTCGGCGTGAAAGCGCAGATTCTCCAGCAGGAGCACATCGCCCGGCTTCGCCGCCCGCACCGCCGCTTCCGCTTCCTCCCCGACACATGCGGGCACGAACCGCACCGGCATACCGAGGTGCTCCACGAGCGCGGGTGCGATGGGTTTCAGACTCTGTTTAGGGTCCACCTTCCCCTTGGGACGACCGAGGTGGGAGATGAGCACGACGACCGCGCCCGCCCCGAGCAGGAAGCAGATCGTCGGGATCGCCGCCGTGATCCGCGTCGTGTCCCCGACGACGCCATCATTGAGGGGCACATTGAAATCCACCCGCACCAGCGCCCGCCTCCCCGTGAGGTCGGCGGGCGGAATATCGCGGATCGTCTGCTTCGTGATCGCCATACATCCTACCCTCTACCCCCTCCCTAAAGGGAAGGGAAACCGGGCGGCTCACCAACCGCCCCTACGGGAATGCTGTCGTTCTCTCCCTTCCTTTTCGGGAAGGCGGGTGCGGGCGCGGGCGCCCTCTGGGCAGCATGGGCAGCATGGGCAGTGGGGGTTAGGTAAATCTACCAGCCGCCCTTTTCCGCGATCATGTTCGTCAGGTCAGCGAGGCGGCAGGAGTAGCCCCACTCGTTGTCATACCATGCGACGACCTTCACCATATTGCCGCCGACGACGATCGTCGAGAGGCTGTCGAGGATGGCGGAGCGATCATCCTGCTTGTAATCCATCGAAACGAGCGGCTCGTCGCTGTAGCCAAGAATGCCGAACAGCGGACTCTCTTCGTTGTCCGCCGCCTGTTGAAAGGCATTGTTCACTTCCTCAACGCTCGTGTTCTTCTCGGTCTCGACGGTCAGGTCGAGGATGGAGACGGTTGGTGTCGGGACGCGGAGCGCGTAGCCATCCAGTTTGCCCTTCAGTTCGGGGATGACGAGCGAGAGCGCACGGGCAGCGCCGGTCGTCGTCGGGATAATATTCTGCCCGGCGCTCCGGGCACGGCGGAGGTCCTTGTGCGGGCCATCGAGGAGGATCTGATCGCTCGTGTACGAATGGACGGTGACCATCGTGCCTTTGACGATCCCGAAGGTATCGAGCAGCACCTTCGCGGTCGGCGCGATGCAGTTCGTCGTGCAGGAACCATTGGAGATGACGTTGTGCTGCGCGGGGTCGTATTTCTCCTGGTTGACGCCAAGGACGAGCGTGACGTCCTCATTGGTGGCGGGGGCGGAGATAATGACCTTCTTCGCGCCGCCGTCCATGTGCGCCTTCGCCTTGTTGGCGTCCGTGAAGAAGCCGGTAGATTCGATGACGATGTCTACGCCGTAATCGCGCCACGGGATCGCGCCGGGATCGCGCTCGCTGAAGACATGCACCGGGCTGCCATCCACGATCAAATCGCGGTCGCTGACTTCGATCTCTTCCTCGGAGATGCCGTAGGTGGAATCGTACTTGTAGAGGTGGGCGATCGTATGGAGGTCCATCAGATCGTTGACCGCGACGACTTGCAGCAACCCGTCCGGATTCTCATCGTCCGGCCCGTATCCGCCATAGATTGTCTTGAAGACCTGCCGCCCGATCCGACCGAAGCCGTTGATACCGACCTTGACTACCATCGCCGCGTTCCTCCTATCCAAACCCAGTATCGCCGCAGTGTGTATGTCGCACACGGATCGCGAAAAACCGCGCGGGGGCTAAGCATACCTTACCACTGGGGATAGGCGCGACCCCTCCGGCTCGACCTCGCGCCGGTTGATGATTGTCATCGCGCCACCCCCGCCACGAAGCGATGCTTCAGTTGCACCGGGTCCCACTCGTGCCGCACCGCGCTGTTGCCATCCGCGATCTTGACGACGATCACCGCCGGGCCATCGCTGCCGAGCGCGTCCACGACCGCCCGCTCGAACGCCTCGGCGGTCTGCGGTGTCGCGATATGCGGGATGCCCGCACCACGGGCGATCGTCGCCATATCGGTCATCTCGGCGGCCGCGTTCCGCTGCGAGCCGGTGAGCGCGTACGTCCCGTTATCCATGATGACCAGCAGGTATCCGCGTGGCCGCATGCGGGCGACGGTCGCCAGGGAGCCGAGGTTCATCAGCACACTCCCCTCGCCCTCCAGCACGACGACGCGCTCGGCAGGCCGCGCGAGCGCGTAGCCCAGCCCGAGTGATGACGCGAGCCCCATCGAGCCGAACATGTAGAAGTTCTGGGGGCGATCACCGGCGGCGAACAGATCGAACCCGGCGTTGCCGATCCCGGCGAAGACCGCCTCATCCGTTAGATGCGCCAGCACCCGCCGCGTCAGGCCCAGCCGGTTCATTGTCTCAGTCACTACTTCGCCCCCACGTAAGCGAGATGTGCCAACAGTGTATCGGTCGTCCACGTCGCTATCCCACAGCCGAGAAAGTCCGCATCACTCGTCCAGATATCCGCTTCGTTCGCGCCATACGTGAGCGCAAGAGTTCCGACACGAGTACGTTCGCGTCAACGACGAGACGCATCGAACGGTTTCGTAAGATCCAAGAAGTCAGCAAGTTCCTCTTGGGTCATTCCACTTTCATCGAGCAGACGCTTAACCGCCGCATTGAATCGCGCTAAGGCTTCCTGCGTCTCCTCAGGATTTGCCTTCGGAGCAGGAACATAAAACCCAATTGGCTTCCCATGCTTTTCTACAGAGAGCACCTCGTCTCCGGAGAGATATGTCGTTGCCTTGTCCCGGAACTCTCGCACACCAACGTGTCGCATGACAGCACCTCCATTGTGACCACCCTGTGACCACAATGTATCACGTTGCGCGGAGGCCGACAAGCGGACTCAAGGCTTTCGCGAGTCAAGATAGACAATGAAGTCCATCCAGCCGGGGGAATGGTCATATTCGGTGAGGATAACGGCGATCTCGCTGCGATGCTGCGTGCCGTGGTTGACCTGATGGAGCATCTGTTGCCAGAGGGGGTACGCCATCGGCTCGTTGCGGCTGTTCACATAGCGGCAAACAGCGTCGAGCGCCGCCTCATCCACCCGCGCGACGAAGGCATGCGTCGCGCGGTCTATCTCAGCCCAGCACGTCCGCACCGCCGCGACATCGGGGTACTCAGCCGGGTCGAAGCGGGGTGGATTCGGTTCACCGCGCCAGCGCAAGAGCCAGTTCCACTGCGCCCACATCGTATGCACGAGTGTGTCGCGGATCGAGGAAAAACTGGCGCTGCCCGCCGCGACGAACTGCGCGTCGCTCAACCCGGCGCACGCCGTCAGGATGCGCTCGTTCGCCCAGGTGTTGTAGTCATAGAAGGTGCGGATCAGATCGGTTTTCATGACGAATCCTCCTCCCGGAAGATGAGGCGTGCCGCTTCCGCCAGACAGGCGTCCGTTCGCCGGATGATTACTCCGTCCGCGCCGTTCGGGGCCAGGCATAGGCGGCAACGGCGAGACCGCCAATCGCCAGCACCGCGTAGAGGAGCGAGTGCTTGAACCACGGATGGTTCTCGACGATTGCGACCCAGTACATGAACTCCCCGAGGCAGACGATCGCGACAATCAATGCCACCACCGTGATGATCCAGCGCTGCTGCGCGGTCAACCGCTCCATACCGGACGCTCCTTCCTTCCTGCCCGCCTGTTCCGTCGCTATCATAGCGCATGCAACGGGAGCATCGGTCCTCCATATCACCGCGTCAGGCTTCTCTCTTCCCACCCGATAGCAGCGATGAGATGATGAAGGCGACTGGGGAACTCGTGAGATAGGCGGTGGTGAGGGCGTAGTCCAGGGTTTGTTCCAGCGTGTCCGGGCGGTCGAGGGTGTGGTGTTGGATGTCAAGTGCATCGAGCATCCGGGTGATACCTCGGCCCATGCCGCGCTGCGCGGGGTTGAACTCGTTGAGCGTGCCGCGCCCGGCGATCACCATGACGAGCGGCAACTGGTACGGCACGACGAGCGAGCCGAGCGCGTTCGGGCAATTGCCGAAGCCGCTCGTCTGCATCAGGAGGGCGCCGCGCGTTCCGCCCAAGAGGCCGCCCGCGATAATGCCGACGCCCTCCTCTTCCCGCGTGCAGGAGACGGTCGTCACCGCCGCGTCCGCCTCAAAGCAGCGGATGATTGGTGCGACGATATTGTCCGGCACATGCGCAACGAGCGTGATCCCCGCCGCCCGCAACCGCTCGTAGACTACCGTACTCCACATCGCCGCCTCCCAAAAAACGCGAACCCCGCGGATAGAGAAGACAAAGAGGGAAAGAGATGGAGCATGACTTGCCGACTGCCGGGCATCATCATACCGCGCCATCACACGGTTCGCGACGCGCGTACCCGGCCGGATCATTTGCATGCAAACAGCAAGGTACGGTGGCATCGAATTTGCGATGTTCCTGGCAGCAGGCTGAAAAGTCCGCGAACTGCGGCAAAGTGGCCCGACGCGGACTCCCTGGCACCGATGCTGCGATACCACGAACATACCTTCTTCCCCTTCCCCAGGCCGGCGCGGTCCCCACCCGCCCGGCCCCTTCTTTTTAAGCCGCGAGGAACGAGGAACGAGGCTGGGATCGGCGCCTCTCGTTACTCATTCCTCGCTACTCGTTGCTCGTCGTTGGTGGTACGATAAAATCCGCATTGGCTGTCGGGAATCTGATCAGGAAGGGGTGTTACCGCGATGCTCCAGTTCGAGACCACTAATCGCGTCTTGCAGGAAGAGCGGCTCTTCGAGCCGACGGATGAGATGCGTGAGGGCGCGAATATCACTCGGTACATGCGTGCCAAGGGCTTCGATACCTACGACGCGCTCCACAGATGGACGATCGAGCACCCGGAAGAGTTCTGGGCGGAGATGGCGGGGGAACTCCACTGGTTCGCGCCGTGGGAGAAAGTGCGCGACTGGCAGTTCCCCTACGTCAAGTGGTTCGCGGGCGCCAGGACGAACATCGTCTACAACTGCCTCGACCGGCACCGCGGCACGCCCGTCTGGAATCAGGTCGCGATCTACTGGGAGGGCGAGAATGGTGAAACCCGCTCGCTCTCCTACGCCGATCTCTGGCGCGAGACGACGAAGTTTTCCGATGTGCTGACCAAACTTGGCATCGCGGAGAGCGACCGGACGTGTATCTACATGCCGAAGATCCCCGAGCAGTTCGTCGCGATGCTCGGCACGACGCGGATCGGCGCGGCGCACTCCGTCGTCTTCTCCGGCTTCTCCTCCCAGGCGCTCCGGGATCGTATCCAGGAGGGCGAGGCAAAGGTCGTCATCTGTGCGGACGGCTACCAGTATCGCGGCAAACTGGTTGACTTGAAGGCGATTGTGGATGCCGCCGTGCGCGAGTGCCCAACGGTTGAGCACGTCATCGTCGTCAAGCGGGCGGGCAATCACGTCAATTGGGTGCGGGGGCGCGATCTCTGGTACGACGACCTGATGAGCATCGCGAAACCCGGCATGCCCGCCGCCGAACTGGACAGCGAGACGCCGCTCTACTATCTCTACACCTCCGGCTCGACCGGCAAGCCGAAGGGGATCGTCCATACCCACGGCGGCTACATGGTCGGCACATACACGACGACGAAGTTCATCTTCGACATCAAGCCGGACGACATCTTCTGGGACACCGCCGACCCGGGCTGGGTGACGGGCCACTCCTACATCGTCTACGGCCCGATGCTCGCCGGGTGTACACAGATCTTCTACGAGGGCGCGGTGGATTTCCCGAACCCTGGCCGCGTCTGGAAGACGATCGAGAAGTACGGCGTGACGATCCTGTACACCGCGCCAACCGCTATCCGCGCCCTGATGCGGCAGGGCGACCAGTGGCCCGCCAGCGCGGATTTGTCGTCGCTGCGGCTCCTGGGCTCCGTCGGCGAGCCGATCAACCCCGAGGCGTGGATGTGGTATCGCAAGGTGACGGGCGACAAACACCCGATCATGGACACCTGGTGGCAGACGGAGACGGGCGCAATCATGATCTCGCCGACGCCGATCATGCCACTCAAGCCCGGCAGCGCGACTAAGCCCTTCCTTGGCATCGAGGCGGATGTCGTGGACAAGCAGGGGAACCCCGTCCCGGAGGGCGACGGCGGCTACCTGATTATCCGCCAGCCGTGGCCGAGCATGATGCGCACGATTTACCGCGATCCCGAGCGATACGAGACGTACTGGCGGACGATCCCCGGCGTCTACTTCGCGGGGGACTCCGCCTACCGCGATGCGGATGGCTACTTCTGGATTCAGGGTCGCGTGGACGATGTCATTAAGAAGTCGGGCCACCGCCTCGGCTCGTCTGAGATCGAGAGTGCGCTCGTCTCACACCCCGCCGTCGCGGAAGCCGCCGTGATCGGCAAGCCGGACGATGTCAAGGGCGAGAGCATCAAGGCGTTTGTCATCCTCAAGACCGGCTACAGCGGCTCGGACGCGCTGATGCAGGAACTGACGAAGCACGTCCGCGAGACGGTCGGCCCGATCGCGCAGCCGGACGAATTGGCGTTCGTGCCCAGCCTGCCGAAGACCCGCAGCGGCAAGATCATGCGCCGCTACATCAAGGCACAGGAACTCGGCCAGCCGACGGGCGATCTCTCGACGCTGGAGGAGTAATGAGAAGTTCGAGGTTCGGGGTTCGAGGAACGATCCACTTCGAACCCCGAACCTCGAACCTCGAACCTTTTACCAAGCATATCGTTGACAAATACCTGGCAGGGGACTACCATTCCGAATAGCACCTTCGCGCCCAATCCCGTGAGCGGGTGAGGATTGAAATCGAGTAGCACGTTGCATCGGCAAACCCGACGTGATACAGGAGTCTTAACATGAGTGTGATTACCGAAGAGCAGACCGCGATCGTTCTCACCGACGAAGCCGCCGCGCAAGTTCGCACGCTGGTCGAAAAGCAGGGCCGCACGGACCTTGCGCTCCGCCTGTTCGTGACACAGGGCGGCTGCTCCGGTTTTTCCTACGGCATGGCGCTCGATCCGAATACGCGATCGGACGATGCGGTCTTCGAGAAGGACGGCGTGCGTTTGATCGTGGACGCGTTCAGCCAGAAGTATCTCAGCGGCGTAGAAGTCGGCTTCTCCTCGAACCTGATGGGTGGTGGCTTCACGATCAAGAATCCGAATGCCGCCTCCTCCTGCGGCTGCGGCCACTCCTTCCGCACCAAGGAAGAGGATGGTCAGCCGAAGCGCTGCGGGCACTAAACGCTCCCCGCACAAACAAAGAGCCGGGCATTGCGCCCGGCTCTTTTTGCCCCTCCTCCGGCCCCTCCCGTGTCGGGAGGAGGCCAGGGGGTGGGTTTATCCGCGCTAATCCACCTCGACCAACTCCGGCACGAGTTCCCGCCCGTCACTCCAGGCGGATTCCGGTTCCGGCGCGGTAGCCACAACCGGCGGCTTGATGAGGAAGTATGAGACAACGCTGCACGCAATGATCACTGCGCTGGAGATGACGATCGCGCGGTCCATGCCGATGATGAAAGCGTGGCTGCTCGCGTCGCGGATCTGCGCGGCAAACGTCGGCGGGAGGTCGGGGAAGCGCTGCGTATCCTGGATGAAGCGACCCGCCAGACTCATGCCCGAACCGATCAGGTCAACGAGCGGTTTGAAGGGAGCGAGCGCCGGATTGCTCCGTGCCTGCACAATCGTCTCCGTCGCGTTATACCGCGACTGATAGGCCCGGTTCATGATCGTGCCGAGGAAGGCGATACCGAAGGCGGTGCCGATCTCCCGGATCGCGCCATTGATGGCGGACGCCACGCCGCTCTTCTCGCTCTCGACGCTGTTCAGCACCGCTGTCGTCATTGGCGCGAAGATTAGCGACATCCCGAAGCCCATCACGACGAACGCGGGGACGATAGAGAGGTATGAGGCATCCACCCCACCCCGCAGGAAGAGCAGTGTGCCGATACCGGCAATGCACATTCCGATGGAGATCAAGAGGCGCGAGCCGATGCGCCCGACCAATTGCCCGGAGATCGGCGAGAAGACCATCATCGTAATAACCATCGGCAACATCGCCAGCCCCGCCCGCACGGGCGAGAATCCGTGGATGTTCTGCTGGTAGAGCGTCATGTAGAACGCGATGCCCGCGATCAGGAACGAGACGGCGAAGGCGTCCATATTCGCGCCGGAGAAGGTGGACGAGCGGAAGAAGCGAAGCGGCACCATCGGCTTCTCGGTGCGCGCCTCGACCGTGATGAAGGCCGCCGTCAACACCGCCGCCACGACGAAGGCGCCGAGGATTAGCGTATCACCCCAACCGCGATCTCCCGCCTCGATCAGACCCCACGTGAGCGAGGCGATCGCGCCGGTGATCAACACCGTGCCGGGGATGTCCGTCGCCACCGTGCCGGAGGTATCACGCGATTCCTGCACGACCGTCGAGGCAACGAAGAAAGCGATGATGCCAATCGGGATATTGATAATGAAAACCCAGTGCCAGTTCGCATACTGGACGAGGATGCCGCCGACAATCGGGCCGAGCGCGAGGCCGGAAACCGAGATCGCGGACCAGATGCCGAGCGCCTTGCCCCGCTCCTCCGGCGGGAAGGCGACGGAGATGATTGAGAGCGAGAGCGGCATGATGAAGGCCGCGCCGAGCCCCTGCACCGCACGAGCGGCGATCAGCATCGCGATATTCTGTGAGAGCGCGCCGAAGAGCGAGGCGCAAGTGAAGAGGCCGAGGCCGAAGAGGAACCAGCGCTTCCTGCCCAGCCGGTCGCCCAAACCGCCCGCCGTGATCTGCAATGAGGCGAAGATGAGCGTATAGGCCGAGACGATCCACTGCAACTGCGTCGTCGTCGCATTGAGATCGCGAGAGATCGTCGGCAGCGCGATATTGACGACGAGGTTATCGAGGATCGCCATGAAGAGCGCAAAGCATGCTGCAATCAGTGTCCACCATTTCAGTCGTTGTCCTGCCATTTGCGAGTCCTCCACCTTCCTTAAATATGACCGATCACGGCCGCCAAATCGGCGGCCACAAATATCCCTGTGTAGTCTGCCGTATGGATGGTCGCGGTACATTGGCCTTTCGGACAGATCGGTTCCCGTTCATTCGGAGGGGGGTTAAATCATCCAAGTGGCGGCTGCATCGTCCCATTGTGACTCCTCTCCTCTGGCCTTGTTCCTCCATGTACGTTCATCCATAGAATAGAACAAACGTTCTATTTTGTCAAGCCGCGTTCGCGCAAAAAAATACATCAAAGAGCCAGTCAGAAGGCCGGGGAAGGCCAGACTGCCGGTCACATGGAGAAGGCCGGCTTTTCGTCAAATTCTCGTCCGGGCGATGAAGGGAAACGCTCTTTCCTCTTCCGAAACGCACGGTGAACAGGAACCCCTCCGAGGAGCAGATCATACCTATCTCCGGCGCTTCTCATTACTCGTTGCTCGTTGCTTCCATGAAGATCACGTCCCACAGTCTGCCGCCCATGGAATGGCATTGCCGCCGCGTGCCGAAGACGCGGAATCCTGCCTTCCCGTAGGCGCGCAGACCGGCGCGATTGAAGGCGTAGACGCGGAGCATGACGCGGTGCAGGCCGAGATCGGTGAAGGCGTAATCGAGCATCAGCCGCGCCGTTTCGGTCCCGTATCCCTTGCCGCGCGCATCCGCCTCACCGAGGACGATGCCGAACTCCGCCGTCCGGTTGCGATGGTCAATGTCGTGCAGGTACGCCGATCCGATTGGCCGCCCGGTGGCGCGCTCGTAGATCGTGAAGTCCACCGCGCCAGCGTCCGGCGCGGCGTCGTATGCGGCGGTCATTGCGTCAACCGTCAGTGGCTGGGAGCGCGCGAGGGTGCGGGTCGTCGCGAAGTCATTGTTCCAGCGACAATACAGCGGGATCAAATCGCGTCGCAGCGGCCCGAGCGCGACCCACTCCCCGATGATATTCAGGTTTGGTTCGCTACCGTTATCATTCAACACGCTCTGCCCGCTGCCTATTGTCGGTTCGCCGCCCGCCACGCATCGCGGGCAGCGAGCCATTCATCGCGCAGCACATCGAACATCAGGTCGTCGTGATAGCGGCCCCCTTTAACATCTGCCCATTTCAGCCGCCCGGCTTCCCGATACCCCTGTTTCATCAGCGCGGCGACGGAGCGCGTGTTCGCCTCGAAAACGGAGGAGCGGAGAACATGCAAATGGAGGCGGTCGAAGCAATATTCCAGCAAGAGATGCTTCGCCTCGGTGCCATACCCCTGACTGCGGAACTCCGCAGGGCCCAATGCTGAATAGGTTTCCGCTGTCCGGTGGATATAGTCAATCGGGAACGCGCCGACCTGCCCGATGCAGCGGTCATCCTCCCGCAACGCGACGATAAAGGCGATCCAGGGCGAATAATCCCCCTTATACGCCTCGCCGATGTCGCGTTCGTAGGCGAGCGGGCTGAACGGCTTGCGGCCCCGATACATGAAGGTATCGGTCTCTGTCGCGGCAATCGCCGCGAGGGTTTCGGCGTCCGCCGTCTCGAAGGCGCGCAGGTAGAGGCGCTCGCCGATCATGATCGGGTTACGCATCGCGCACCGCCCACGGCGTGAGGAGCACCTGATAGACCAGTTCGTCCACCCGATGGCCGGGGCGCGCGATCGCCTCCCGCAGCCGCACACCCGGTATCATCCCCAACGCCTCGGCAGCGGCAATCGTCGCCGGCTGGTCGGCGGGGATGTGGATGACGAAGGTCATCAGTTCGAGGTCATCGCGGAGCCATGGGTGGAGGACGCGGAGCGCCGCCGCCCGGAGCGCGTCGGCATCCGGGAGCCACGGCGCGATACGCAGTGTGAGTGTGCCGATGCGGTAATCGGTCTGGAGTGTCACGCCGCCGATTACCGCCTCGTCCGCCGTCCGCACGATCGCATAATGAAGGGCAGGTGGCCGATCCAGGCTCGCATGCGCCTCCTTCAGCCACGCCTCGGCGCGGACGGCATTGACCGGAAACGGGCTATCGAACCACGCCGCCGCGCATTCCTTATCGGCGGCAACCAGCGCGCGGAGAGATACCTGTTCACCCGTCAAATAAACCGCGCGCATTCCGCCAATTCCCTTCCCGTACCACGCTGCCATCCATACGAGGTCACGACGAGTAGTGTACCATCATGACAACTGCGGCTCGTTCTTTCTCCCCCTTCCCTAAGAGGAAGGGGGCCGGGGGGTTAGGTTTGATGACGCTCGCACTCGACAACCCCGCGCTGACGCTGACCGACGTGCGGGAAGCGGCACAACGGATCGCGCCACACATCCGCCACACGCCGCTGCAATCATCGCCGGACCTTTCGGCGCTGGCGGGCTGCACGCTGCTCCTGAAACTGGAAAATCTCCAGCGCACCGGCGCGTTCAAGATTCGCGGCGCGCTCAACAAACTGCTGACGTTGGACCCTGCCGTCGCGGCGCGTGGCGTCCTGACCGCCTCGGCGGGCAACCACGGGCAGGGCGTCGCGCTGGCGGCACGACTGCTTGGCTACCCGGCGACGATTGTCCTGCCGATGGGTGTCTCACTCGCCAAACTGGAAGCGATCGAGCGGCAAAGCGCGCAGACCGTCCTCCACGGCAACGCCTACGATGAGGCGGCGCGGTATGCCCATGCACTGGCTGAAGAGCGCGGCATGACCTACGTTCATGCCTTCGACGATCCGCAGGTGATCGCCGGGCAAGGGACGATCGCGCTCGAAATGCTCGCCGACGCGCCGGACCTCGACACACTCGTCGTGCCGGTCGGTGGTGGCGGCCTGCTGGCAGGCATCGCGACCGCGGCGCGTGCGCTCAAGCCCTCACTCATGATGATCGGCGTGCAGGCAGCGGGCGCGCCCGCCTGCGTGGAATCCTTCACACGCGGCGAGCGGCAGACGCTCCCCGTCTCGACGATCGCGGACGGCATCGCCGTCGCCCAGCCGGGCGCGCGTACCTTCCCGATCATTCATACGCTCGTGGACGCAATGGTCACGGTGGACGATGAAGCGATGGCACGAGCGATGGTGCTACTGCTGGAGCGCGAGAAATTGCTCTCCGAGGCGGCGGGCGCGGCGGGCCTCGCGGCGGCGCTCGGTGGCCTGCTGCCGGATGCGAGCAAGAATGTCGGCGTGTTGATCAGTGGCGGCAATGTGGATCCGAACTTATTGGACAAGTGCATCCAGACGGGTCTCGCCTCCGCCGGGCGCTTCCTTGCCTTCCATACCTGGCTGCCCGACCAACCCGGTGCGCTGCACCGCCTGACCGGCGTCCTCACCGAGCAGCGCGTCAACATTCTCCATGTCGAAATCCAGCGGATCGGCCCCTACACGGCCATCGGCCCCGTCGGTTTGGAGATGATCGTCGAGACGCACAACGCCGACCACGCCGCGCAAGTCGTCGCTACCCTCCGCGCCGCCGACTACCCCGTCGAGGTCGTTACAACTCGCGCGAGCGAAACGCCGCAGGGAGCCTCAAAACTATTGCCCCCTTAGTCCAGCGGTTCAACGCCCGCGTCCCATCGCTGGCCGACGGCTTGCCGGACGCCGAGTGAGAGCGTCGGGTAGGCATGGATTGCTTGCGCGACGCGGCCCGCGAAAGCGTCCGCCTGCATGGTGACGACGAGTTCGTGCAAAATGTCGCCCGCGTGCGGCCCGATGATGTGCGCGCCCGCGATCTGCCCGCCGCCGAGCATCTTCGTAATCCCCTTCGGCGCGAGGATTACCTTGATGAACCCCTGCGTCTCACCCATCGTGATCGCGCGGTCTACACGGTCGAATGGCCAGCGGAGGACTTCAATTTTATCGCCGTACTCCTCGCGCGCCTCTTCCTCGGTCATACCGACGCGCGCCACCTCCGGGTCCGTGAAGGTCGCCCACGGCACGACGCGATAGTTCGCCTTCTTCGTCTTCGTCCGCTTACCCGGCTTGCCGATATTCTCCGCGACGAGCCGCCCCTGATACTCCGCGACGTGCGTGAACTGGTAGAGGCCGGTGCAGTCGCCCGCTGCCCAGATATGCGGGATATGTGTCTGTAATGTCTCGTGTACGGGGATTCCTTTGCGGTTCATCTCGATACCGGCGTTTTCGAGGTGCAGGTGCTCGATGCGCGCCTTGCGTCCGGCGGCGGCGATGATCATTTCGGCGCGGACGGTCACTTCCTGCCCATCGCGGACGCCAACGACGACCTTGTCCGGCCCCTCGGCGGAGACGCGCTTCGCCTCGGTGCCGGTATAGATCGTGATCCCCTCTTTGAGGAGGATTTCCTTGAGCGCGGCGGACATCTCCGGGTCTTCCTTCGGCAAGAGCCGCGCGTTGCGCCCGACAATCGTCGTCGGCACGCCGAAGCGGGCGAAAATCTGCGCGAACTCGCAGCCAATCGGCCCGCCGCCGAGGACGACGACCGAGCGCGGCATCGCGTAGGAGCCCTGGAGGATCTGGATATTCGTCATGAACCCGGCCTCGGTGATGCCCTCAATCGGCGGGACATTCTCCTCCGAGCCGGTGGCGATGACGATATGATCGGCGGCGATCTCGCGTTCGCCCACCTGGAGTGTGTGCGCGTCGAGGAAGTGCGCGCGCCCCTCGATGACCTCAATACCGATCTTGCGGAAGACCTCGGCATTCTCGCCCCTGGCAATCTCCGCGATGATTGCATCCTTCCTCCCCAACACCGCCGGGAAATCCACGGCGATGCCGTCCGCGCGCAGGCCGTAGTCCGCCGCGTGGCGCATTTGATAGAAAACCTTCGCCGACTCGATCAACGCCTTCGAGGGGACACAGCCGGTATAGAGGCATTCGCCGCCGACCCGCTCCTCCTCGATCAGCGCGACCTTGTGCCCCATTCCTGCCGTCAGCCGCGCGGCGGTCATCCCCGCCGTGCCCGCGCCGATCACCACGACATCGTACTTACTCCGCGCGTCCGCCATCCTGAGTTACTCCTTTAGGTATGTGCTGGCTCGTCGGGCCTATTGTACCGGATCGCCCGAACCCCCAACCCCTTCCCACGCCAAGGAACAGAAGGGAATCAGGCTCTTTCCAATCTTACGCAGCGGCACGCTGAACAGATGTGTCACGTCCATTCGCAGGTGTAACGATGTGCCACAGACGAAACACGCGTATGTGTTGACAAGCGCGAACTCGGATAACAGTCCGCGAGCGGTTCGTAAACCGCCCCTACGCCGTCTATTGCGCATTGCTCGTTTCTGAGTCTCTGTGCTATGCTGCGCCACGCGCACCCGGTTGTACGGACAGATGACAATAATCACCGCGTTTTTCTTGCATTCCCCCCGATGGTGTAGTAGAAGGTTCCGCCGGAGACGCGCATCGTCTGTACCATTGTCGCACTCGGTCGCGAGGCCGGGTGAGGGGCCGAAGCAAGGGGCGGTCGCCCTGGAGACTCGACACACGTGATGAACGATCCACACCGAAACACGCGACGCTTCGACGCGCCCGCTCGCGCGCAAACGCCCCCGTCTGCCCCTCCGGATGACGAGGACGAGACCCCCGAGCCGGAGGACGCGCCCGAAACGCTCGATTCTCTGCCCGACGATGAGCCGGCGGACAGCCAGGCCCAGGGCGACGGGCTTGACGAATTGCCGGCCGATCTCATCATTGACCGCGAAATGGCGCAGATGGTGGCGCGGGCGCGCGAGCAGGGATACGCGACCTACGATGACATCCTCGCCGCCCTACCGACGCCGGAACAGAGCATCGAGGCGACGGATCAACTGATCTCCTACCTCGGCGAACAAGGCGTCCGCGTCTTCGACAGCGCCGCCGCGCCCGACCCGCAGAGCGGCAAGCCCGCCCCGATTGAGATCTCCGACGCGGACCTTCCCGGCGTCAGCATTGACGACCCCGTGCGGATGTACCTGCGAGAGATTGGCCGCGTGCCGCTCCTCTCCGGTGAGGAGGAGCAGGACCTCGCGCGGCGGATGGAAATGGGCGTCTACCTCGTCCGGCAGGAACAGAAACTGCGCGACCATCTCAACCTCGACCCGTCGCCGAGCATGCTCGCCTGCTACCTCTATGAAGACCTCGTCGCCCACTGGCACATCGTCACGACGCTCTACGAGGAGATTCGCCAGAAGCCCCTGCCGATGCAGCGGAATGAGACCTTCGATGGCGTCGTGCCGCTCAACTCCCTGCCCGAAGGGGCGCTCGCCGCCTGCGCGAAGGCGCACGGTTGGAGCGTCGCGGAGACCGAGGAGACCCTGCGGTCACGCCTCTTGGAATATTGTCTCTTGCCGCTCGCCTCTTTCCCGGATGCGTTGCGCCACTCGATTGAGTTGAATCGTCCGTGGCCGCATGTGGACGAGGTCGCGGAAGCGTGCGACGCGCTGATGCACCAGCCACCCGCGAAGCGCGTCAAGCGATGGCAACGCACCGCCAAGCCGCTCCTCACGCATTTGGAGATCATCCCGCGCGATATGCGGCTCGATCACGCGGGCGTCCAGTGGGACGCGCGCCACGACGCTCTCGCCGCCCACTGGGCCTGTATCAAGTCGGACGGCGACGAGGCGCGGCGGCGGCTCGTGGAGGCGAATCTGCGGCTCGTCGTCAGCGTCGCGAAGAAATACGTCGGGCGCGGCATGACCCTGCTCGATCTCGTGCAGGAAGGGAACATGGGGCTGATCCGCGCCGTGGAGAAGTTCCAGTACCTCAAGGGGTATAAGTTCAGCACCTACGCGACATGGTGGATCCGCCAGGCGATCACTCGCGCCATCGCCGATCAGGCGCGCACGATCCGCATTCCCGTCCACATGGTGGAGACGATCAACCGCCTCATCCGCGTCTCCCGCCAGTTGGCGCAGGAGATGGAACGCGAGGCGACCTCCGAGGAGATCGCGGCGGTGATGGGCCTGCCGGCGGAGCGCGTGCGCGAGATCATCAAGATTTCGCAGGAGCCGGTTTCGCTCGAAATGCCCATCGGCGAGGAAGAGGACAGCCACCTCGGCGATTTCGTCCCCGATACCTTCGCTATCGCCCCGGAGGATGGCGCGACGAGCGGCCTGCTGCGCGAGCAGGTGGACAAAGTGCTGGGCAACCTCTCCGACCGCGAGCGACAGGTGCTCGTCCGCCGCTTCGGGCTGGACGACGGCAACAGCCGCACCCTGGAGGAGGTCGGTAAGGAATTCGGCGTCACCCGCGAGCGCATCCGCCAAATCGAGGCGAAGGCGCTCCGCAAACTGCGCCACCCTTCCCGCTCCAAGTCCCTAAAGGATTTCCTTGAATAGCAATGAGCAACGAGCAACGAGCAACGAGTGGGTAGGAATAGATTGCGTAGGGGCGGTTCGCGAACCGTCCTCCCCTCCTTGCTACCCCTTCCTCGCGCCATCCTCTTCGATCTCGACGGGACGCTGATTGACAGCATCGAACTGATCGTCCGGTCGTTTCAGCACGCAACGGCAACGCACTGCGGCACGCCGCTGCCGCGCGAGGAGATTCTCCCGACGATCGGGCGCTCGCTGGCCGGGGAGTTGGAGCGGATCGCGCCCGGCAATGGCGCGGCGCTCCTCGCCACCTATCGCACCTTCATGTTCGCCAACCACGATGCACTCGTGACCGTCTATCCCGGTATCTTCGCGATGCTGGCGGCGATCCACGCCCGCGGCATCCTGACGGGCATCGTCACCTCCAAGGCGCGCCTCTCCGCCGCGCCCTCCTTTGAACGGTTCCTGCTCGACCGCGAGATGTCCGTCGTCGTCGTGGAGGACGACACCACCCGGCACAAACCGCACCCCGATCCGCTCCTGCATGCCGCCGCCATGCTCGATCTGCCGCTCGCGGGCGCCCTCCGGGCCGCATGCTGGTATATCGGCGACAGTACGCACGATATGGTCGCCGCCCGTGCCGCCGGCATGACCGGCATTGGTGCGGCATGGGGGCCATATTCCCGTGCCGCCCTCGAGCCCCTCGCGGACGCCATCGCCGATGTGCCGGGTGATGTCGTCGCGCTCCTCGACGCGTCGTAGGGGCAATGCGCGCATTGCCCCCTTATCTCAACCTCATGCTCGTTGCTCATTGCTCGATCCCGGTGTGATACCATGGAAGGCCGCCAGCGAAGGCGGCCTGAAGGAGCAACGGGGCAATGCTGATAGACCGGGCGAAGATTCATGTCGAAGCGGGCAAGGGCGGCAACGGCTCGGCGGCCTTCCGGCGCGAGAAGTTCGAGCCGCGTGGCGGGCCGGATGGCGGCGATGGCGGGCGCGGCGGCGATGTTATCCTCTTCGTCAACCCGCATCTCAACAGTCTGCTGCCCTTCCAGTTCGCCTCGCACTTCAAGGCCCGGCCCGGCGTCCAGGGCGCGTCGAAGCAGCGCAAGGGGGCGCGCGGCGCGGACAAGCGGATCGCCGTCCCGCCCGGCACAACCGTCCGCAATGCCGAGACGGGCGACCTGATCGCGGACCTCACCGAGCCGGATGACGCGGCGGTCGTCGCGCGCGGCGGGCGGGGCGGCCTCGGCAACACGCACTATGTAACCAGCACGCATCAGGCCCCACGCATGGCGGAACTCGGCGAGCCGGGCGAGGCGCGCTGGATCACGCTCGAACTGCGGCTGATCGCCGATGCCGGCCTCGTCGGCTTCCCGAACGCGGGCAAATCCACCTTCCTGACTGCCATCACGCGGGCGACGCCGAAGATCGGCGATTACCCCTTCACGACGCTCGAACCGAACCTCGGCGTCGTCGCGCCGGACGGCGAGCGCGGCCCGACCTTCGTCCTCGCGGACATCCCCGGCCTGATCGAGGGCGCGGCGGAAGGTCGCGGCCTCGGCCACGACTTCCTCCGCCATGTCGAGCGGACGCGCGTCCTCATCCATGTGCTGGATGGCTCCGGGATGGAGATGCGCGATCCGCTGGACGATTTCCGCACGATCAACGCGGAACTGAAGGCGTACCAGCCCGATCTCGCCGCCCGCCCGCAGATCGTCGCCTTCAACAAGATGGACACGCAGGAGGCGCGCGACCGCTTCCCGGCGGCGCGCGATATGCTTGCACGAGAAGGTTACGAGGTCTTCCCCTGCTCCGCGGCGACGGGTGAGGGGCTGCGCCCGATCATCAACCGCGTCGCCGCCATCCTCGCGGAACTGCCCCCCCCCGTGAAGGAGATGCCGACCGTGCGCGTCGTCTCCCCGGACGAGGAGCGCCGCTGGCACGCCGCCCGCCTTCATGATGGGTCATTCGTCGTGCGCGGCACGCAAATCGAGCGCGTCGTCGCGATGACGAACTTCAACAATGACGAGGCAGTCTCCCGCCTTCAGCGCGTCCTCGACCGGACGGGCATCTCCCGGCAACTCGAACGGCTCGGCGCCCGCGACGGCGCTCCGGTGACGATCGGCGCCCACACCCTCGCCTGGGTCGGCTCCGCCGCCGATGACCTGATTGACGAGCCGGATGTCGAGACCGATCTCTGGGATGACGAGGAAGAAGGGGAGTAAACGGCGCCAGCGCAAGTGTTTCGTGATGGCAATGGACGTGTTGCTCGTTCCTTGCTTACGTGAGCGCCCCGTCATCCTCATCATCGCTGGAGCGGACATTGGCTGGCGTGGCGGATGCGTCGCGATGCGCGCGTTGCGGGCCGCGGCGGTAGCCGGTGCGGATGCGGGTCATGCCGGGTTTGGGCGCGGCATCGTCCTCATCATTCGAGGACTGAGGACTGAGGACTGAGGACTGAGAAGGGTCAGTCTCACTCAGTCCTGAGTCCTCGGTCCTCAGTCCTTTCCCGTGGGCGGCGCGCATCGTTTCGAGGTCGCTCGGCGGCGTGGGCAGCGCGTAATTCGGGGCGGGGAGTCGCCGGTTGCGTAGGATCATGAACAGCCCGGCGAGGATGAAGACGAGCGATGCCCAGTACGCGCCCGGTAGTGGGCCGATATGTGCG
>CALBSO010000058.1 GCA_937968015.1 uncultured Thermomicrobia bacterium | reverse complement strand
GCGAAAGCCTGTCTCCGAGTCTCTGCTGCCTCTCTCCCTTCCCCTCTGCTGGTAATGGGCTCGCGCACCGGGGATAAAAAATCCGCCTACAGGCGGCTCTTTTGGCCCCTTGCGCATACCGCTCATCTGGCGGCCTAGGGAATATACACCCCTGCTCCAGGCATGTCAATACTTTTCACGCGCGCGCTTGGAAAAGCGGCGCGCGTACCCTGCCATACGTTGCTGTTCATCGCGCATTTGTGCTAGCCTCCCGCCGACACATCTATCGGATTCGCGATCTGCCGCGACAGATGCGAATGGGAGCATGCGCGTGTTTCTCCGCAATCTCACTCACGACAGCCGCTTTTGGATCGTCGTCCTCACAAGCCTCTGTCTCTTCCTCACGATCGAGCGCGTGCAGGCGTATGCCAACGGGCCGTGGCCGCAATTGCAACGCGACCGCGAGCGACGACCGATCGCGATGGGCAATCCAACGGTCTGGTTTGCCGTGATGATTCTGCTCCTGCCCGGCCTGGTCTTGCTGCTTGCGAATGTCGCGATTCTCCTCTGGGCGAAGTATCCACGCCGGAGCGTCCAGGTTCTCGCCGCGTTCCTCCTGATGCTGCCGTGGGCAGTGTTCACGGTCGGCAGTGTCGAATGGCTGGGGCTTGGCCCGTACATGCGGCGCGTCGGCATCGCGCTCCCAATCGCGCTCTGTGTCAGCCTCTGCCTCGCTGATTTATTGCTCTTCTTCACCTTCCTCGATCTCGTCCAAAGCACCGATCTCATTAACTCGGTCAAACACCTCCGCCCCTGAGCGGGGCACATGTATTAGGCCCAAATAGCGATGGCGCAGACGGCGAGAGGGTGCTATCATCAGGTGTCATGACGGAACGCCGCCATGGGGACACCCGCGTGGGAATATTGGGATAACGAAAGAGGACCGCGTGCGCGCATTCCGCCTCACGCGCGTTGCGGGGATTGACGTCCGCGTCCACCCCACCTTCGCGCTCATCGTGCTCTGGTTCGCGTACATCTGGGGCGTCAAAACGGGAGCGGGCCTCGGGGGCGTGCTATTCGGCCTTTTGATGGTCGTGTGCCTTTTCGCCTGCGTCCTTCTCCATGAACTGGGCCATAGCCTTGTCGCACGTCGGTCGGGCATTCGCGTCCACGATATTACGCTGCTCCCGATCGGCGGTATGGCCCGTATCGAACGAGCCCCTGTTCACCCCGGTGATGAGTTCTGGCTGGCCCTCGCAGGCCCCGCCGTCAACGTCGGCCTCGCGGTGCTATTGCTGCCGATCGTTGCAACGATCGGCTGGTTTCGGCACACGAACGGCGTTGCCGGGATGATTGCTGCCGTCGGTCAGGTCGATTTGTCAGGCTTCGCCGCCTATCTTCTCTTCGCGAACGTTTCGCTCGTTGTCTTCAACCTCATCCCCGCCTTTCCGATGGACGGCGGTCGCATTCTGCGTGCATTCATGAGTCTGCTCATCAGTCGTTCACTGGCGACTCAGATCGCCGTCACCATCGGCAAAGTGATTGCCGTCTGTTTCGTGATCGTCGGCTTCCTTATTTTGCGCGACTGGACGCTGCCGATGGTTGGCGTCTTCATCTTTGTCGGCGCGCATCTCGAAGGCCGAACGGTCGCTATGGAAGAAGCGCTGCGTCGGATGCATGTCGGCCAGTGCATTACCTGGGAGGCGGGGGGTATCGGGCCATACGAGCCGCTCGCGGGGGCGCTGCTCGGTGGCCCCCGCGATCTTGCCGTGACCGAGCACGGTCGCGTCGTTGGCATTCTCTGGAAGGTCGAGATCCTTAATGCGATGCGCGCGCGCGGATCGCATGTCCGCGTGCATGAGGTAATGGATCACTTCCCGCCCATCGTGGATGTAGATACGTCGCTCTATCTCGCCCAGCAAGCGATGGTGCGTGCGGATCGTGGCGCGGTGCTTGTCACTGAGCGTGGCCTCTATCGCGGCATCCTCACTGCTGAACGATACTGGTATTTGCATCGTGTATTGCAGGCACGACGCCGGTCTGCTTCCGCGGCGCGCTACTGGGGCTGGCTCTTCACCTATGCACGCCGGTGGCGCCGTCAGACGAAGGCGCTCTCGTCTCTTGGACGCAGGCCAATCCTCTGAACGATTCCCGCGAACCGAGGCCCGGCATGCACACGGCCAATCCCCCACAAAGCGGCCAGTCGCACGGGCAATCGGGTGTGCTCTCGCGGACACTGTTCGTGCTCTTTGGCATCTTCGCGGTGGGCTGGGCACTCGCGGTCATCGGTATTTCCCGAAACATGCAATTGCCGATTGATGAACGCTGGGCAGGGAGCGGTATGCTATTCCTCGAAGGCGGGATCGCCCTGCTCTGGATCGTGACTGCCTACTCCTGGCAACACGCGGCTCGTTTCGCGCTCGTCGTTTTGCTCAGCGCCTTCTGTGTCGAGTTAATCGGCGTGACGGTTGGCGTACCATTCGGCCCGTACCACTACACGCGCGCGCTCGTCCCGAGCATTATCGGGCAGGTGCCAGCGCCGATCACCTTTGCCTGGCTGATGATCGCGCTCGGCACGCTGGCGACGGCAGCATTGTTCGTTCGGGACGAGAAGAGATGGAAAGTCGTTCCTGTCGCGGCATTGTTGGCAACCGGCCTTGATGCCTGCCTGGAACCTACCGCATATCATGTCAAAGCGTACTGGCTTTGGGAGACATCGGGGCGATACTACGGCATCCCTGCCATCAATTTCGTCGGATGGTTTTTTTCAGCCGCCGTGATCGTGGCGCTCGCCGCGTCCGCTCTCGGGCGTCGTCAGCCAGTGATCTGTCCAACGCTCACCTTCGTGCCGATCAGTCTCTACTGGGCGACCATCATCATGTTCGCCACGATTGATGGCTTCCGAGGCTATCCAGGGGGGGCCCTCATCGGTGCGGTGATCTGCCTTTCAGCGCTTCCTCCCCTCCTTCGACTGCGTCGCTCACCGACGGCGACGTTGTTGCATACATCCGACCCTTCCACGCGGTCGCACCGCGCAGGCGCCACCGCACCGAATTCGCAAGAATGACGATGAAACAGACAACGCAGAGTGGATGGACGACGGGTTGCCAGAAGGGGCGTCGTGTCCGTCGGGCAACGACAGCGTTCTGAACGAACATCAAAATCACGAGCACCATTGGCAGAATGCGCCATGTCCAACTATCACGTCCTGTGATGAGCCCAATACCGAGGATGACGGAGGGAATCAGGTAGAGCCACATCAACAGCATCGCGAAACCGAGCGCGATACTCGGTGACGAACCCGTGAGCGCGTATGCGTTCTTCGAGAACCCGCGCCACACCTCCGCCACGCTTCGATACATGCGCGTGCGGACGATACCTACGCCATCTGCCAGCCGCACGCGCAGACCGCATCTCTTGGCTCGTCGCACGAGGTCCATATCATCGAGAACGGACAGGCGTACCGCGCGATGACCGCCGACGCGCTCATACGCGGAGCGCGTGAACGACAGCAACTGGCCGTTTGCCGCGACGACACGGGGTGATGGATCGGACCAGACCCGTCCGATGGGCAAGAGCGCCCAGACCGTGAAGATCATGAACGGCACAACCAGCGCTTCGCTCCAGCCGCCGATCTGCTGCTCGGGAAAGGCCGTGACCACATCGGCGCCTGCCGCCATCGCGCCGACGACCGAGCGGATCATCGTTGGCGCATGGACGGTGTCCGCATCCGTGAAGATCAGCACATCGCCGCGTGCCAGCGCTGCCAACTGATCGCAGGCGTATGCCTTCCCGAACCACCCCGACGGCAACGCCTGCCCCGTCTCAACCCGCAGAATGCCGCACCGCTCAGCAAGGGAGCGGGCGATGAACGCGGTGCGGTCGTCGCTGCCGTCGTCGAGCACGATAATTTCGTACTCGCCGTACTCCTGACTGATCAGGGAATCGAGACACGCGCCGATAGCTCGTTCTTCATTGCGCGCGGGCACCAACACCGAGACGCGCGATGTTGCCGTGCCGGCGGATGCATAGTCGGCCAACCGTCGAAACGCGAACGCATTGTTGATCGTGTTCGCCGTCACGATCAGCGCGACCGCACAAACGACGATTTCGAGCCAGAAAAGAACGCTCATGGATCGGCCACGAGACGATGGCGGCGAAGCAGCCGATCGAACCGGTCATTCACGCCGACCCGGCCCCGGAGAATCGTCTGATACACCGCGAGATCGTTCCGCGTGATGTCGCTCGCCAAGGTGTCCATTACCGATCTCAACGCCTCCGTCAGATATGCGGTAACAGACGAGGCGTTACGCACATCCCCCTCGTCGAACATTTTGATGTCGCCCACCAGGATCACGACTTCCGGGTGCTGCTCGCCCCGGAAGACCAATTCCCAGGCGACGGGCAAGACGCCGATCGTCCGACCGCCTGTCATCGCGCGCCGGAGAACGTGCGCCGCACCGCCGTGAACGGAGAGCGGGCGGGCCTGTGGCGGCGTAATTTCGGCCTGGGGGAAGAGCCACACCCATGTCCGTTCCTCCTGCCGAAGCAACGCCGCCGCATAGGCGATACTGCGTGCCACATCGCGCGCATCACCGCGCTCGACGCCGAAACAACCCGCCCATGCGAAGAAGCCGTACCGCTTCAGTTGCGCGGCGTCCATCATCAAGTATCGCCGCACACCGTAGTGGCGGGAAAGCAGGAGCGCGAGATAACCATCCCACCATGATGGGTGATTCGCGATGACGAGCAGCGGCAATCCGGCTGCTCGGGGATCTCCGCTCACCTCGCGTAGCCGCACACGCACGAACATGCGCCGCAGGGATGCATACACAAGCGCCCACACCGCGAATTCACCCCATAGGCTCTTGCGGGCTTGATAGCGTGGCGCTATCGAACACCGGTGGCTTGAATGCTGAATCGTCACGGTTGTTCGTACACCTACCGCGAAAGTTCGAGTACAATGGGCATGGATAGGATCGCCTGATCCTCAGTATAGGCATTGATCGGCGGGGGCGCATCTCACGATGCAGGTTGCGGTAATTGGCGCGGGGATGGGTGGGCTTGCGGCAGCCGTGCGACTGGCCGTCCGGGGCGTTGCCGTCACGGTGTTTGAGCAAGGTCCGCGACCGGGCGGCAAAATGAACCGATGGATCCAGGACGGCTGGACATTCGATACCGGCCCGTCGCTCTTGACGATGCCGTGGGTACTGCGCGATCTCTTCGCGGATGCCGGTTGCGATCTGGACGACCTTCTCACGCTCGATCCTGTTGATCCGGTCTGCCGGTACACATTCGCCGACGGCTCGCACCTCGATGTCACGACAGACTGCGCGCGCATGGCCGCGAGTATCGAAGCGATCTCACCCCACGATGTTCCGGCGTTCTTCCGCTTCCTCGCCTATGCGGGCGATCTCTATGCGACAGCGGCCGAACCCTTCCTGCGTCACCCGATGCAGGCCGCCATCATCGCGCGAGATCGCAACAACCTCTTTCGTTTCGGCTTTCGACCGCGCGATCTGATGAAAGTCGCCTCCCCCCGCAGTGTCCACGGCGCCGTGCAAAGATTTTTCCGCGATTCTCGCTTACAGTATGTTTTCGACCGCTATGCGACGTACAACGGCTCGTCTCCCTATCACGCACCCGCGGCATTTTGCCTCATCCCATTCGCGGAATTCGCCACCGGCGCGTGGCATCCGCGCGGTGGGATGTATCGAATCGCCGAAGAACTGGCCGCGCTCGCGGAACGCCTCGGAGTGAAAGTGCATCTCGATACACCCGTCACCGCAATCACGCACCATCATGGAACCGTGACCGGCGTACGGCTCGGTTCCGGGGAAAAGATCGCGGCTGACGCGGTGATCGCAAACGTTGACGTGCTGACGACCTACGAGCGCCTGCTGGACGTTGATCTCCCCGGCGTGTGGACGGCGCGGGCCGCATTGCGGAAACGGGAACCCTCGTACTCAGCGTTTCTCCTGTTGTTGGGCACGACACGAGCCTTTCCCGCACTGCCGCACCATTCGATCTTCTTTAGCGAGGATTATCGCGCCGAGTTCGCGGATATCCTCGATCGCCGCGTCCCGCCGAGCGATCCGACAATCTATCTCTGCCGCGCGACAGCGACCGACCCATCGGTCGCGCCACCGGGCTGCGACAACCTTTTCGTGATGGTAAATGTGCCCTATCTTGATGGCCGCACGGACTGGCGGACGTTCGGACCGCGCTACCGCGATCATATCCTCCGTACGCTCCGTCGGCGGGGGATAGACATTGCGCCGTCAATCGCTGTCGAAGCGATGTGGACGCCGGAAACGATCGCGCGCGCGTACGGCGCGCAACGCGGCGCGATCTACGGCTTTGCCTCAAATGGCCGAGGCGCGGCATTCCTCCGTCCGCCGAATCAGTCGCCAATCATGCGCGGCCTCTTCTTCGCGGGCGGCAGCACGCATCCCGGCGGCGGCGTGCCGCTCGCGCTGCTCTCCGGTACGATCGCGGCAGACTCAGTGCTCGAAACACCGAAGGAGCGCGCCGCATGACTGTGCGAACGCCCGCGACCCGCTGGTTACTTGCCGATAACCTGGCGGGAGAACGCCTCGATAGATACGAGGGTATCCCGTCGGTCGTCGCCGCGCTGCTTCGTGGGCGCGGCATCGCGCCGGACGATGCGCCAGCCTTCCTCAATGACCGTGCCAGCCTGCTTGCTGATCCGTACCTGCTCGCGGGCATGGCCGACGCAGTGGCGCGGATTCGCGCTGCATATGAGCGGCCGGAGAAGATTTGTATCTACGGCGACTACGACGCGGACGGTCTCACCGCGCAGGCGTTACTCGTCACGTCATTCCGCGCCTGGAATTTTCCCGATATCTGCATCTATACGCCGCACCGCGAGCGCGAAGGCTACGGGTTGCATCACGCCGCGCTTGCCGACCTCGCGCGCGACGGGGTCGGCGTGGTCATCGCCGTGGACTGTGGCATTAGCAACCCGGAAGAAGTCGCGCGCGCCCATGACGCCGGTGTCGATGTGATCGTCGTAGATCATCACGCGGTGCCGGAGACGATCCCTGCGGCAGCGGCAGTTATCAATCCTCATCTGGCCAATAGCGCCTACCCGTTTCGCAATCTCGCCGGTGTCGGGGTCGCGTACGCGCTCGTTCGCGCACTCGCGTCCTCCGGCGCGCCATTCGCGCGGCCGGACGTGACGACACTGAATACCTTGCTCGCGTTCGTGGCGATCGGCACTGTCGCGGACGTCGTGCCGCTGGTCGGCGAGAACCGCATCCTTGTGCAGGCCGGGCTGCGCGCGCTCCGGCAAACGCGCCATCCCGGATTGCTGGCACTGTGCGAGCGCGCCGGTATTCCCGTCGCCTCGCTCGACGCCGGTCATATCAGTTACGGGATCGCACCGCGCCTCAACGCACCGGGCCGCGTGCGCGGTGTGGAAGATGTATCTCGCCTGCTCGCACCCGCGTCTGATGTCGAGGCGCGGATGGCAGCCGTCGCGCTCGATGAAGCGAATCGCGCGCGACAGGCGGAGACGCAGCGCGCAATCGCCGAAGCGGTCGCGATGGTCGAATCCGGCAGGCTCAACGAGACGGATCGCGTGCTCTTTCTCGGCGATCCTTCATGGAGCATCGGCATCGTCGGCCTCGTTGCCGCGAAACTCGTCGAGCGCTACCACCGACCAGCCCTCGTCTACGCGTGGGGCGATGAGGTGAGCCGTGGAAGCGCGCGCAGCATTGCCGCCTTCAATATCATCGAGGCGCTTGAAGCCAATGCGCCGCTGATGAAACATTTCGGCGGCCATCCCCGTGCGGCCGGATTCACCGTCGCCAATGACAAGATCGCCGCGCTCCATACCGCCCTGCTCGCGCACGCGGCATCGTTGTCGGACGAGGACTTGCTACCCACGCTGCGCCTCGATGGGCGGCTCGACCACGCAGACGTATCGCTCGCGGTCTGCACGAAGATCGCCGCGCTCGCACCCTTCGGCCATGGCAATGCTGAGCCACTCTTTCTGGTGCCACACGTCCGCATCAGTGATACTCGCCGGGTAGGAGCGGACGGCGCGCATCTTTCCTTTACCATCGGGCTGGAGACCGGAGAGAGCGTGCGCTGCATTGCTTTTGGCGCGGGAGAACGGGAGACAGAGTTATCTCGATTGCGTGCCGCGGACCTCGCAGCGACACTCCAGCGCGATGTCTGGCGCGGCGACGAACGCCTGCAACTGCGGGTAAAGGACTTCCGGCCGGCCGAGGATTAGCCGCCGCGCCGGATGCGAGTACGCAGGATGTCCCCGAAGTATCGGACTTCATCGAGCCGGAACAGCCATGCGCCGCCGACATAGACGACCGCGCCGGCGGCAATTGCGACGAGAACGATCGTCGTGCGGGCAACAAACCCGGCCGCACCGACGCTGTGGCTCAATGCGCTACTGACAAAGGCCACGGCGATTGCCATCATCGCAGATGCCGCGCCCGCACGACCGACTGTTTGCCACAATCCGCCGGTTTGGAAGGTCGGAATTGCGCGCCGCGCGAGGATAAACATCACGACAGCGTGAAAGGCGAACTGCGCGGAATTCGCGAGCACAAGCCCGAGCACGCCGAACGGCACAATGAGCGTGAAGGAGACACCGAGCAGGATGCCGACCGAGAATGCCCCGACAATCACGGGCGTGCGGGTGTTTTTTCGTGCATAGAACGCGAAAAGCAACAGTTGATCCCACGCGAGGAAGGGCAAGCCGATCGCATAGCCGATCAGCGCGATACGAATTTCATGGACGCCTTCGGGCGTCGCTTTGCCGCGATTGAAGAGCAAATTGACGAGCGGCCACGAGAGCGCGATCAGACCAACCGTCGCGGGAAGGACGAGAGTTGTCACCAGCCGCATACCGAGTGCGAGCGTACGCCCGAAAACATCCTCGTCCATCTCGGCAGCGGCGCGGGCGAGCCTGGGCAAGGTGGCGATGCTGATGGCTGTGACGACCATGCCGACCGTCAGTTGCTGCACCTGCGTCGCGAAGCGCATCGCGGCGATGCCGTGCTCGCCGGTCGTTTCGGCGAGATTGCGGTCAATGATCAGCGCCCACGAGTTGAGGAGTAGCCCCAGAAAGACGGGAAGATAGAGGATACCAATGCGCTTGATCGCCGGGTCGCGCCACGCGAATGAGGGACGAATGCGAAGGCCCGTGCCCCGGAATCCGGGGATTTGGAGTGCGACGAGCAGAAACGCGCCGACGAGAATGCCGACGACGAGGCTACGCACACCGAGCCACCGCCCGAGAATGAGCACCGCCAGGACGACCGCACTGTTTCGCGCGGCGAGTGACAAGGCTGGCATCGTGAACCGCTGGAGTGCATACAATGTGGATTGCAGCACCGATGCGATACCGAGCAGCAGAAGTGCCGGGAGAATCCAGCGTGTCAGCGATACAATCAGTCCCCGATCATAGGACGAATGGTTCCCGCCGATGCCCGTCATTGCCCACGCGACGCCGCGCACGCCCAGTTCGAGGACGAGCAGCATCGCCCCGCCACCGACGACAACCAGGGTCAGCAATTTACCGACGACGACACCGAGGCGGTCCCGCTGGTCATCACCGACGTATTCGGAGAGCACCGGGACCAGCACCGCGCTCGCGATCCCGGAGAGCAACAGATCGAGAAAGATCGTCAGGACATTCTCGGCGATTGTGAACGAGTTCGTCACCACCGCGTCGCCGAACATGCTCGCGATCAGCGACTCGCGCGGGATCGCGACGAGCCGACTGATAATCGTGCCGATCATGACGATCAGGGCCGCCCCCGCGATGCGCCCTGTCGTGGTGTGATCGCGGGCGGCGGCGAGGCCGGCGGCCTCGGCTGCCCCTGATTCGCTGACGTTTACCGGTTCAATCGTCTTAGCCATCCGTCTCATTCGCCCCGACGCAGCCGTGCGCGCGAAGGATCGCGCGCTCAATATCTGTCGTACTCCGTCCCGGCACGAGCGGTACGGTCACGACTTCGCCGCCGTATGCCCGCACCAGCGGCGCTTCGGGAAGCGGCTTTTTGCCTCCCTCTTCCTCGGCTTCGCTGACCGCGTAATCGCCGCCTTTCACGTATACATCAGGCTCAAGCAGCGCGATCGGCTCATCGGCGGTCAGCCCTGCGAAGAGCACAACCGCGTCAACACAGCCCAGCGCGGCAAGTATCTCCGCACGTTCGGACGCGGGAACGATCGGGCGGAACGCTCCTTTTCGCGCGGTTGTGCTTGGGTCGTCGTTCACTCCTACGACGAGGAGATCACCGAATCCCCGTGCTGCCTGCAAGTACCGGATATGGCCGACATGGAGCAGGTCGAAATGCCCGTTCGTGAAGACAATCCGAGTGCGGCGCGCGCGATGCTCCCGCCCGAACCGCGCGAGGTCTGCCAATCGCAGTATGGCGCCCACGCTACATTCCCCGCGCATTGGGGTCGAACATCGTCTCGTCCGCTTCGAGAATCGCTCGCTGGAGTTCCTCGGCGGTAACGACGACGTTTCCCAATTTTCGGACCGCGATCCCTGCGGCAAGGTTGGCGAGATGGGCCGCGACTTCCAGCGACAGCCCCGCTGCCAGCGCCAGCGTCAGCACGACGATCAACGTATCTCCCGCCCCTGTCACATCGAAGACATCCACACGATGGGCGGGGATATGACCGCTGACGTTCGCCGCATCGAGATACGCGAGGCCCTCTCCCGCCAGCGAGATGACGATATTCGCGGCACCCAACCGCTCCCGCAAACGGGGCAATGCAGCGATCACTGCGGGCACGGTGTCGAGCGGTTCGCGCAGATAGTCGGCGGCGTCGGCACGGTTATCGCGTACGAGCGTGAATCCCTGATAGGGGTCGAGGCTACCTTGCGAATCAACCGCCATCACCGCGCCGTGCGTCCCACCGGCTGCACGCACCGCCGCCGCGACCGGCGGCGTGATCGTCCCGTACCGGTAGTCAGAGACAAGGAACGCGTCGGCATGTGGGATCGCGCGGATCGCGGCGACAACGCTCGCCTCGACAGTGGGTTCGAGCGCCGCACGCGTACCACGGTCCACGCGCGCGACCTGCTGTGGGAAGCGGAAGAACCCTTCAGCGAGAAAGCGCGTCTTCCGTGTCGTCGTCCGGTCGGGCACATGCTGGACGTGCGACGTATCTACACCCGCGTCATTGAGCGCAGCGACGAGCGTTGCGGCAGCCGCATCTGCGCCGACACAGCCAATCATCACCGATTCGCCGCCCATCGCACGCACCGCGAGGGCGGGAAAAGCCCCGCCACCGGGTTGCGCGACATCGCGTTCGTGTTCGAGGACGAGCACCGGCGCCTCGCGTGAGACGCGCGCTACCGTGCCGAAGACGTATTCATCGAGGAGCATGTCGCCGACCACAACGACGCGTCGGCCACGCAACCGTGGCAATGCATCGAGGAGCGTCTCGCGCCGCACCTTCATTAGCGAAACCGGATGTACGGGATCGCGAGCGCCAGTGCGATATAGACGATATTCGGCAGATCGAGCGCCATCAGATGCAGGAGGCCGCGCGACTGCGGGCTATCAACGCGCGTCGTCGTCACGACATTCAACATGTCGTTGAGGCCGATACCAAGGCGGTTCGCGAGGATGACGCGGCAAATGACGATGCACGCGAGGACGCCCACCATGCCGATGGTCTGGTAGGTATTCCCTCGCTTCGCACCGGTCACACGGACGATCGCCTCAGCAATCGCGAAACCACCGCCAATCGCGAACCAAAACGACCAAAACGGCTGGAATCCCCACGCGACGCCGAGCACAACCGCGATCACTCCGGCTGCCAACGCTGCCCGCGTGACCAACTGCGGCGAGGTGCGATACACCGGGTTCACGCCTTCCCGCCCCGCAACCGCCCGGCAACCGCCGATACGACGGAGACGAATCCGAACTGCCAGACACGCAGGATGCGCGGGAAGCGCGACGGCTGCCGCACGAGGCGATAGAGCCACTCCAGCCCGCGCTCCCGCATCCAGCGCGGCGCGCGCGATACCCGCCCCGCGAGATAGTCGAAGGTCCCGCCAACTCCGATGGCCACCGGTGCATTTAAGGATGGCAGATTGCGATCAATCCAGCGATCCTGCTTTGGCATCCCGAACGCGACGAGCACCACCTGGGCGCTGGACGCATTAATTTGCCTCCGCGTGATGATGTCATCGGTCGGATCAGCGCTGCCCGACCAGAGTCCCGCGATGTGCGCGGACGGGAAACGGCGCACTACTACCGCCGCTGCGGCTTCCGCGACGCCCGGAGCCGCGCCGAGCAAAAAGAGTGGGATACCCGCTGCCGCGACCGCATCGGTCAGGTCATTGCCGGTGATGCGGGCACGAAGCGGCATCCGACCAAAACGGGCGGCGTGCATGATACCTGCCCCATCCGCCGTCACGATTTCGGCCCGTTCGATGATCTTTCGCAACTCCGCATCGCGTCGCGCGCGCATCACATATTCCGGATTCAGGGTAATGACATGGCAGCGCGTTCCCGTTCGGACCGCGTGCGTGATCGCCGTCATCGCCTCGGACAGCGTCACATCATCCACGCGAACGCCGAGGACGCGCCTGCCCTCACGTTGGCGCGGCACGTCTCGCGATACCTGGGTCATCTGCTCCACATACATGCTCTCCACAGTCGAGCATCATAGCGCGCGACGCGCCCCTCGTCCATTGCCTCACGTCCGTCCGCGTTGATCATGTACAATAGTAGCGCGGACGCACGGAGTGATCGGTGAAGAGAGCGCGGATGGTGCATGACCTGTTCGCAAATGCTGGCAACGCCATTGATCTGTCGTGCGCGATGACCGGAATTTCCATCGGCGTGAATGCGCATCTGCTCTCGTTTACCCCCGGTTACCGGCGGGCAGGCGTCAGCCAATATACAGAGCAAATGGTGCGGCACTTTGTCTCCGATCATCTTCTTGATCCCAACGACTCGATCACATTATTCGTCGGTCCCGGCAGTCTCGCGCGGATGTGGAGTTCGGAGCGTAACGCCATCCATTACCGCGCCAGTCACCTGCCGACAAGTAGACCACTCTATCGTATCCTTTGGGAACAGTTCATCGCACCGGTACTGTCGGTGCGTACCGGCCTCGATGTGCTCTTTTGCCCGGTCAACGTCGTGCCGATTGCGGCCACCGTGCCATCCGTTGTGACCGTTCACGATCTCGCGTTCCTCGCCTACCCGGAAGCGTATCACCCCGCGAAACGACGATACCTTACCGTAATGACCCGCCTGTCGGTACACCGCGCGCGTCGCATCATCGCCGTCTCCGCTCACACGCGCGACGATTTGGTCCATCAGTTCGGTGTGCGCCCCGAACGCATCGCAGTCATTCCGAATGCTGCCGACGAGCGGTTCAAGCCCAGCGACGATCCAATCGGCGTCGCCCAATTCAGGGCTGCACATAATCTACCGGACCGCTTCATCCTCTTTGTGGGCACACTCGAACCGCGCAAGAATCTGCGACGTCTCATCGAAGCCTTCTCGCTCATTGCCGACGATTCGGATATCAAACTCGTGATCGTCGGTGCGTCGGGATGGCTCACGAGCGACCTCGCACCGCTTGTCCACGCGCGCAATCTCGGTGAGCGGATCATCTTCACGGGATATGTTTCGGATGATGATCTTCCCTGCTGGTATCAGGCAGCGACCCTCTTCTGCTACCCGTCGCTCTATGAGGGATTCGGTCTCCCGGTACTCGAAGCAATGGCCTGCGGTACGCCGGTCGTGACATCACGGACAAGCAGCATCCCAGAAGTGACAGGAGAAGCTGCGGTCCTCGTTGATCCCACCGATGTGTCCGCTCTCGCGCGTGCCTTGAAATCCGTCCTGGCCAATGAGGTACGACGAAACGAGATGTCGGCAGCGGGAATCGCCCGTTCCCATGCATATTCGTGGGGGCGGACGGCGGCAGCGACACTGGAAGTGATTCGGGGCGCCGCGCGTCGGTAAGCCCGTGATGAATCGCTACAGCACACTGATTGGGTCCACATCAACCGTCCAGCCATACGGGATGGGGAATGATCGCACGAGGGGCGCGAGATCATTGCCGCAGGCGACGACTTGCCAGAGATACTCGCCACGAACCTTGGCAGTGAAGCACGGCGCAGGCCCGATCAACTCGATATCGTCCTGCCCGCCGCGGTATGCGACCCGCGCGAGTGCGAATGCGAGCCGGTCCGCCTCCGCGCGCGCTTTCGCGTCATCGCGTTGTTTGTGGACAAAGCGCACCAGTTGCCGGTATGGCGGGAAGCCAAACCGCTCCCGGTTCGGCAGTTCGGCATGGGCAAAGAGCGCGTAATCATGTCGCTGGGCGGCAATCAACGCTGGGTGATCCACCGATTGCGTTTGGATCACCACGCGGCCCGGCGACCGGCGACCGGCCCGCCCCGCGACTTGCGTGAGCAGTTGAAAGGTCCGCTCCGCCGATCGGAAATCCGGCAAATGCAGTTGCGTATCGCCGTTGATCACCCCTATCACCGTGACCATCGGCAAATCAAGCCCTTTTGCTACCATCTGCGTTCCCACCAATACGTCAATTTCTCGTGCTTCGAGCCGCCGGAGAATGCTCTCGTGCCCGCCCTCGGCACGCAGGCTGTCCTGATCCCAACGCACGACGCGCGCACCCGGCAACAGCCGGTGCGTCTCCTCCTCCACACGCTGCGTCCCGACGCCGTACGCGCGCACTTCGGGCAGGCCGCATCGAGGGCAACGGATGTTTGGTCGCATTTCGAAGTCGCAACGATGGCAGCGGAGGCGTTCGCGGTCGGCGTGGTAGACGAGCGGCACGGCACATTGCGGGCACATCAGCACATGGCCGCAGGCACGACATTGGCTGAACGTCGCGCTGCCCCGGCGATTGAGGAGCAAGATCGCCTGCTCGCCCGCCGCGTGCGCCCGGCAAAGCAAATCAGCGAGCGCGCTGCTGAATACGCCGCCGTTCCCATTCCGACGTTCTTCGCGCATGTCTACGAGTTCGACGGGCGGCAACTGCAACGTGCCATTTGTGCCATTCCATGCCGTTGGCCGTACCCGCTCCGGGAGCGAGAGGTAGCCGATCTCGCCCCGTTTCGCGGCCGCGTAGGTGCCGAGATCGGGGGTTGCGCTGCCGAGAATACAGACCGCGCCCATGGCTCGCGTCAGTTCGCGCGCGACATCGCGGGCGTGATAGCGCGGCAAGGCGTCCTGCTTGTAGGCCGCATCATGCTCCTCATCGAGGACGATGCAGCCGATCTGTTCGATGGGCGCGAAGAGCGCCGACCGCGGACCGATGGCAATCGTCGCCTCGCCACGCCGTAACCGCTCCCAATTCGCGTAGCGTGCCGCGTCCTTCAGGCCACTGTGCAGCAACGCCACCTGGCCGGGAAAGCGGGCGAGAATGCGGTTGACCATTTGTGTCGCGAGGGCGATTTCCGGGACGCAGACAATCGCTCCTTTCCCGGCACGCATGCTTGCCGCGACCGCGCGCAGGTAGATTTCCGTCTTGCCGCTGCCGGTCACGCCGTGGAGCAGAAAGGTCGTGCCCGCCGCCTCGCGCATTGCGTCCGCGACGCGATCCCATGCCGCCTGCTGCGCGACCGTCAGAACCGGAGCAGGCACGACCCGCTCCTCAACGACGCTCGCCTGTCCCGCGATGGCGCCCAGTTCCACCAAGCCCCGATCGGCAAGGCGCTTTAAGATCGGCGCGCCAAGACCGGTGTCGGCGCGGAATGTCGCGACGGTCACGGCCCCCGGCGGGAGATTGGTTGGCGATGGCATGTCGAGCCGCGCGCGGCGGCGGAGGTAATCGAGCGCGGTCTGCTGTTTCGGCGCGGTGAGCGGCGCTTCGAATCCGAGGCCGAGAATTGCCCGGACGTATGGCACGCGCTTGAGAGCAGGGGCGCGCTCCTGCTTAATTCGCGCGTCCATCGCGACCAGTCCGCGCTTCCGCAGCGCGAGAAGCACCGATGTCAACGCCCCCCCAAGCGCGGCGCGCAGTTCGGTGAGGCTCGCGCCGGATTCGTCGGTATGGATGGCGAGCAACTCGACAATCCGCTGCTGCGTTGGCGTGAGGAGTGAGCGGTCGGCAGCACGCCCGGCGTCCGTGAGGCGGTAGGTTTCAATCACGCGCCGCTCGACGCCCGGCGGCATCATCAGCGACGCCGCGTGGAAGAGCGAGCAGCAATACCGCTCGCTGATCCACGTCGCGAGATTCAACTGGCGCGGCGTCAGGCAAAATGTCGGCTCGACGACGGCGTGGATTGGCCTAATTCCGATCGTCGCATCCCGATGACCGAGTTCGACGACGACGCCGAGCACGACTTTCTCCCGGAGTGGCACCCAGACGAGTTGGCCGTGCGCGACGGCGCCGTGCATCTCCGGCGGCACGGCATACGTCCATTCCGTCCAGTACTCCGGGACGATCGCATTGACACTCACGGACGCGACCGTGTAACCGGTCTCCGCCGGCACGCGCGACCGCCTGCCATCTACTCCCGGCCGGCCCGCCTCATTAGGCGCTTCACGTTCGATGATGCGGCGTTCGATCAAGAGTAACTCCCTGTACGTTCACACATGCAGGGAGAGTATAGGCGGTTGCGTCCGGGCGCGCCAGCGTGCGCTACGCGGGCACGCCGGGTGATGTGATGGGCGTATCAATAATCGTCGGCCCATGTCGCTTCCGCGCATCGCCGATTGCTGCCGCCAATGCGTCGGCACTTTCGGCACGCACGCCGGGAATACCGTAGGCGTCCGCCAGTTTGACGTAATCGGGGTTGACGAGGTCAACCCCGATATAGCGTTGCGACGCGTCCATACCCCGCTTGACCGCCGTGTATGTACTGTCATTGAAGATGACGATTGGCAGCGTCACGTCGTGCTGAATGGCGACGGCGAGTTCTTCCATCGTGAACTGATAGCCTCCGTCCCCGACGACGGCCACGACCGCACGCTCCGGCGCGCCGATCTTCGCGCCAATCGCTGCCGGCACGCTGAAGCCGAGCGTCCCGTAGCCATGTGGCGAGAGATACGTGCGCGTCCCATACGCGGGAAAGAGTTGATGACACATGTACGAGAGTTCCGTCATGTCGTGCGTGATGATGCCGTCACGCGGGATCGCGGTTCGGAGGGCCGCGATGTAATCCTGATACCGCGTGTCGCGGGGCGGAATCGCCGCAGCGCGCCGTTGTGCGAGGTCTTCGCGCCCCCAACGCACCGCCGGGCCACCGTTCGCCCGCATCTCATCCAGCAGCATCTCCACCGCCAGTCGCGCGTCGCCCTGCACTTTCACTTCGGCGGGATAGTTCCGGCCGAGTTCGGTCGGGTCAATGTCTATGTGAATGATCCGCTTCGGCAGCGGCAGCGTCCAATGGCTCGTGCTCTGCGCACCGAGTTTGCTGCCGACGACGATGCAAACCTCGCTCTCGCGCAAGAGGTCTTCCATCGCGGCGCTCCAGCCGTAGAAAGCGACGCCGAAGGAGAGCGGGTGGTCTTCGGCAATCGCCCCTTTGCCGGGTACCGAGGTAATCACCGGAGCGTCGAGCGCTTCCGCGAGTTCGGTGAGGACGCCGTCCACACCGCTCTGTACCGCGCCGCCACCCGCGTACATGACGACCTTCCGCGCCGATCGGATGACCGATGCTGCCGCGCTAATCGCGTCGTGCGCGGGTCGGCGGCGAATCCCCTCGGGCGAGGCGGCAATCTCGATCTCCGCCTCTTCCGCCAGCACATCAATCGGTACCTGCACATGTGTTGGCCGTGGCCTGCCGGTGCGCATCTGCCGGAGCGCCTCATTGATCGCCCAGGGGATTTCGGTGACATCGTTGACTTGCGTATTCCATTTCGTCAGGTGGCTCATCAGGCCGAGTTGGTCATGCATGTCATGGAGGTTGCCGCGCATGCGGGCGGCGTTCTCGCGCTCGACCTCGGCGCTGATAATCAACACGGGTGACGAATCGGCGTACGCCTGCCCGACGGGCGTGCTGACGTTCGTCAGGCCCGGTCCGGTGATGATAATTGCCACGCCCGGCTTGCCCGACGCCCTCGCATAGCCATCAGCCATGAAGCCCGCGCCCTGTTCGTGGCGCGTGAGAATGTGTCGGATCCGGCTGCCGTAGAGCGCGTCATAGATGTCCAGCGTATGCACGCCAGGAATGCCGAAGACGGTGTCCACGCCGTTCGCTTCGAGGGTCGCAACGACCGCGTGCCCGCCCTTCATGCGCCGCCCCATGCCGCTCATCCCCCCACGAATCGCGACGCCACGCCGCGCGTGGCCGAAGTATAGCACGCACGCTTCAGCACACGCCGCAGCGCGAAGGGAGAGCGATCAGGCAACCGGAGAGGAGATGGCGGAAGACGCCATCTCGACCATATCGGCCGGTTCGAGGGCGTGTTGCCGGTCAAGTACCCGGACGAAGGCATCGACGATCTTCGGATCGAAATGGGTGCCTTTGCACGCGATCAGTTCTTCTTTCCCCTCGCGCACCGTGCGGGCACGGGCATACGGGCGGTCGGAGGTCATGACATCGTAGGAGTCCGCGACCGAGACGATCCGCGCGCCAATCGGGATCTCCTCGCCTTTCAGACCGTCCGGGTAGCCCGTGCCGTCGTACCGTTCGTGGTGGTGCCGGACGACACCGAGGCTGTCTTTGTAGATCGCGAGTTGTTGCAGGATGTCATCGCCGGCGACGGGATGCTGGCGCATCAGCCAATATTCACCCTCATCCAGGCGACCCGGTTTGAGCAGCACGGCATCGGGGATGGCGATCTTGCCGAGATCATGCACGCGCGCCGCGAGGATGATCGCCTCCGCCTCGGCAAAGCCAAGCGTGCCGAGTTCGTCAATGATTTGCTGCGTGTACCGCGCCACACGCTCCGAATGCTGCGCCGTTGAGGTATCACGCCGGTCAACCGTATCAGCCAACGCCTCGATGGTCTTCCGTATTTGCACGAGCGTATCGCGATGGCCGCGAATCGCCAGATAGGGGCCGAGCAGGGGCAGCACCGCGAAGAATAACGACAGCGGTGTGAGATCGCGAACCGTTGTCAGCAGCATGCCAATCGAGAACAACGTGATGTTCTGCATCAGCACGCCGGGAATGTTCGCAATAAAGACCTGCAAGGGCGACTTTTTGATGTCAATACCGACGACGGTAGAGACGAGCGCCGCATTGACAAGCAAATAAAGCGCTCCCGAGAGCAGCGCTGCAATGAGTGTGACCGTACTGGCAAGGGGTGCGCGGAAATTCGTTTGGACGACCGCATGGTAGGCAAGACCCGCGCTCCCTGCCGCGCAGACAAGTTGCGCGACATTGAAGAGCAGGCGTCGAAACTTCTTTCGCAAAAAGAGCTCGGTCACCAGTGTGCCGACGCCAGCGAGGATCACGCCGACAATGGCGCCGTACGCGACACTCGCCGCGAAGAATACTGTGCCCGAGACCGCAAACGCCACGCTGAACTTCGATTGCGGCAAGGCAATCTGGACGAGATCCATCACCATGACAAGCGCCAACATGACCGTGAGGATGCCGTAGTCCACGATGTGCAGCGGACGAAACCACGCCCCCTGCGCCTGTCGTACACTCTGGATGGTCACGGCGACCGCGAGGAGGATCACCGCGAGGATTGCGACGTCCGTTCGTGTCTGGCTGGCCCGTTTCATCCGTTACCGCGTCCCACTCATCCACTGCGCGACAGCACGAAGGGTGATGCCGCAGGCGCACGTACGCCTACGATACGACATTGTACCACACGATAAGGTTTTCCAGTACCCGTATTGTCTCGCGTGGTGTGCGCTTGGCTCGACGCGTTCACCGTATGCAACGGCTTTGCGTCGAGCAATGGTGGGAACGATTGGAGACAAAAAAAAAGAAAGCCCCCAGAAACGGGGCCTTCTTCCTTACACCGTCCTGCGGTGCCCGTGAACTAGTTCCAGAGAAGGTCTGTCCATTTCATCGTAGCCCTCCAGCCCGTTGCCTCAAATACCACGCGTTCCTCAAACCTCTGAGCGATCAGAACCACACAAATCATCTTCACTGCGCGACATCGCTCGGTGGACTTTTACTCACGAATGGACGTGAGCGTTCCATCCTTCACGACTATAACATCAAGGCTTGGGCGAATCAAGTCCTACAGATAATAATTACAGATTCAGATATTATTATTTTCAAGATTTAAAAGAGATCTATGCCCAAAACAGAGTTTAAGAGCATATTTACCCTCCCATCCGCTCTTTTCGGTTGTCTATTGTGTGGTTTTCGTGGCCTGGCGATGCGGCTCTCAGTCAGGGATGGCCGCGGGGGTCGCCGACTCCGCATGTGGGCGCTGCCGACGCCACCGCAACCAGACATGCACGAGGCGTTGCACCGCCGTGACATAGGTGAGGGCCGCAAGCAGCCAGAAGATGACATCGGTCCAGCCGAAGAGCAGGAATGCACCGAGACCCACGACGCGTTCCGGTCGGGCGAGGATGCCGACTTCGTTATCGAATCCGAGCGATTCCGCACGCGCGCGCGCGTACGAGACGAGGAGTGAGCCGGTCGCGCAGCCAAACAGCAGCAGCGTGCGCGTCGTTGCGTGCGTTGGATCATGCTGCGCATGCCAGAGGAGGCCAAAAAACAGGATCACCTCGGAGTAGCGGTCGAGATTCGAGTCGAGGAACGCGCCGTACGTCGAGCTTTTGCCCGTCGCCCGCGCGAGCGCGCCGTCAATCATGTCGAGTGGCGCGGCGATCAGGAGGAGCAAGCCACCGAGGCCGAAGCGGCCCGTCGCGAGCACCGCAGCGACCGCACCATTCACCACCAGACCGAGCAGGCTGGCCAAATCGGGCGTGAGTCCGGTGCGCGCCAGCACCCTACCCACCCGATCCATGCGCGTCCGGACGCTGTCCTTGACGAGGTTGGAAATCATCGCAGCGCGACACTCAATGATGCCACACGCTGTTGCATCTTCCCGGCCTGCTGGTATTGCTCCACGACCTGCTTCCCTACTTCATCCCATGAGTAGCGCAGGGCAGTGGCGCGACCGGCCGCGCCCATCACCCGGGCGAGCGCGCGATCCGACAGCAATCGTACGATCGCCATTGCCAGCGCCTGGGCGGACTCCGGTTCCACCATCAACCCCTCGACGCCGTTCGTGAGGATACCCTGATGACCGGAGATCGCCGTCGTGACCACCGCAGTCCCCGAGGCCATCGCCTCCATCACGACGAGGCCGAACGACTCGCGCCCGGTCGCCGGCGAGCAAAAGAGGTCGGCACTCGCGTAATAGCGTGGCAATTCGTCGCTCCTGACGAAGCCGATAAACTCGACATTGCGCTGGATACCGTGACTTTCGATGAACCGGAGGTACCGCTTCGGCTGCCCCCGGCCAACGACGAGCAGACGGATATCGGGAAACTGCTTGCGGACAAGGGCAATCGCCCGCGTCAGATACTTGAACCCTTTGCGCGCGTCATTGTAGCGGCCGACAAAGAGGATCGTCGGTCGGCCATCCCGGTATCGCGTGAATGGCTCGACATGCGGGCCGAAGCGCTCCGGTTCGATGCCGTTCGGGATGACGACGACCCGGCCGGGGAAATAACTCTGCACGTATGCCCGCGCCGCGTCCGACACGGCGATGCGCCCATGCAGCAGCCGGAAATCCCGACGCAGGTAGGGGCGGAACGTCGCGTAGCCCATATTGGACTCGCTGAAGGCGTGGAACGTGCCGACATTGATGCTCGTCGAATGGCGCAGGACGACATGGGGCAGATTCGGCATCAGCGGTTCGTGGAGATGGATGATATCGAATTGCTCGGAGCGCAGCACCTCCTTGACCGGGCGGGTAAGCGCGAAGGGTTGCAGCGTGATCCACGCCGAGGAGCCATTCGCGGGGAACTTCACGGCGCGGCCAATGCCGTAGAAATCCTGCCCGACGACGAAGTCCTCATCGTTGCCGGTGCCGGCGGGAGCGATCACCGTGACCTGGTGGCCCATCCTCCGCAGCACATCGGAGAGATGCTTGATATGATCGGCGACGCCGCCCGGATAGCGGACATCATACGGCGAAACGAGCGCGACCTTCATCAGTCGCCTCCTGTGGGAGGCTCAGGACGGAGGACGGAGGACGGAGGGCCAAGTGCGGAGCGCTGACCGACGACTGCCGAGCGCTGACTGCCGACTTTCCCGAACACCTGCCGCGCTTTGCGCGCCGGGACGAGCACCCACGCCCGGTACAGGCTCGTCCCGGCGATTTCGCGGTGCTCGGAGAATGTCCAGAACCGGCCGTGCGCACGGGTCGTGTGAGCGACGAATGCGGCACGCAACTCCTCGGCCGTTCGGCCCGGAAAGGTCGTGTAGGCCGATCCGATTAGGTTGCTCGCGTGGGCGTCGCTTCCCGCCATCACCGGCAGATGCAACAGTGCGCGGTTCAGGTCGTAGGCGCGGCGACAGGCGACCCGCCCCGCGACACTGGGGTTCAGCATCTCAATCGCGTCGAAGAAGACGCCCCGCTTGCGACCTTCGGCGCCGAGGGCATGGATACGGCGGAGCGTCCGCTCGCCGATGCTGGTCGTCAGCCACGACATCGGATGCGGCACGATGGCGATACCGCCCACCGCGTGGATCGCCGCCAGCGTCGCATCTATCGGCTTGAGCATCGGGAATGTCCGGTCCACGAAGAGGGCGAGCAGGTGGCCGTGCCGCGTCGTCACTTCCGTGCCGGTGATGACGCGCACGCGGCCCTGCCGCAGTTCGGCGAGGGCGCGGGCATCGAGCGCCCCCCGGATTTCATCGTGGTCGGTGATGGCGACAAGATCGAGGTCCGTCTGCTGTTCGGCGTAATCGAGCAGTTCCGCGACGCTTTGCAGGCCGTCTACCGCATCGGTATGCAGATGCACATCCGCCCGGCCCCGCACCGGCGCGGGCGGCGATGCGATGTCCTTCGCGCGATCACGATCTCTCACGCCACACTCCCACGCTCGTCTGCTCACACGCGCAGTATAGCGAATGGCGCGCCGTCCGTCCAAACGAGCGGAGTTTGCGACGGAGAGGCGATGCGGAACGCCCCTACCTTCGCTGATGCTGGTACAGGGCGCGAGTGCGACAAGCAAATAGGGCGGTGACTAGGGAGACGAGAAATGGGCCGGTGTCAGATGTACGACACCGACCCATATTCATTGCTATATAAGAGGATTAAGTGGTGAGCCGCACAGGACTTGAACCTGTAACCCGCTGATTAAGAGAAGACTAGATCGTTGTGCCATCCGTGCGCGTTGTCCCTCATATTGCTTGCTATAACAGGAAATTCGGCTTTGGCGGGAACGCCCTTTGCCAGCCACAGCGAACGCATCGAGGTACGAATCGGTACAGTAATCGGTGCAGTAGTTGCCGCGCGGACGTATGGGACGACGAACCCACTGACGAATGAGTATTTGCGCGTTATGTGAACGGAACGTACACTGCGAACATGAGGGACAGGGGGCAAGTATGGATGGGCGGATACTGTTCCAAAACAAAGAGATCGTCGCGCAGGGCGAGCAGGGCCAACGCTGCGAGATGCGTCACGCGCTCATTTGCTGCGGTTGCGGCTATGAGTTCGGTTCGTGTTTCGCGGACGCGCTCTTCGCTGCCGATGGTGGCCCTTTCCTCGATCACGGCGCGGTTGTGCTTCGATCCGGCTTCCGCAGGAATGCGGCAGGTACATTCGTGCGAAATCGTGCGCCACGGCGATTGCCGGGAATAGTTATAGACGACGAACCGGGAGTGCAGCCGAGTGTCGTACTACCTTCTGAGGCGAGCGGGGTTGCCCTCGATGTATCGAAATTACCTATCGTCGTGCAATGCCCACGTTGCCCTCGCCGCAATGTCATCCCACCGTTCAATATCTGGCGGAATCCGCGCACCGGAGAAGTGGGGATATGAAGGTTCGCAAGGCGATCATCAACCTCTTGGACGTTGACGCCCTCCTACACATTCCTACATGGGAACTGTCGGGGGCGATGAAGGCTCTGTACGAGTTCGCATGCGTTGCTTGCGGCAAGCCTCTCGCCACGGTCATGCACATCACTGATTGCGGGCATACCGACCTTGACCGCGTAGATTATCTCAAATATTTCGAGTTGCGTCCGGGCTACGCGCCGAACGCAGGCAGAATTTATGTCTGGAAGCGTCCACCACGTCGCCCGCTCAATATGTGGGCCGCCGCCGCACGGGGCGATGATGAAGCGTTCGCGCAGTGTCAAATGAGCAGCCCCGATTTCCCTGTTGAGTGGCTGCGAACCATTGTGAACGGGTTGCGCGATTCGTGGGGGGATGGGCAACACGGACGAATCCTCGATACTCGCCATTCCGCCGTTGTGCGGTGTTACCGCTGCAAAGAACACAACCTGCTCGACCCGAACGCGGCGCGGGCTGAAACAATTGCCCATGCCGACCCGACGAAGTATGTGCTTCGTGAATTCGTGAAGCACGAACGGGGGGAGCCGAGCACAATTCGCATCGAGGTGACGCAGGAAGCGCACCCAACGGAGTGCAGATCACTACAGTAGTCGTCTCGATGGATTGGCAGCAGGGAGGCGTCACAATAGCAACCACAATCTAATCTGAAGCGGACGCCGGACATACACCGAGCCGCCCCGCTCCCCATTGGCGAGGGGAAGCGGGAGATAGCCCAGCGTGACACAGGATGCATTTCCTCCACGGGGAATGTGTTTGGTCTTTCGCATGGGAGGTTCGTTATGCCAGCGTTCGCGCTGCTGCTCTTTTTCTCTGTTTCCTCGCTGTTTACGGCGATGCTCGCGCCGCTTACGGCCCACGTCGCCGGGGAACACGCGGCATATCTCCGCGCCCCCGAAGTGGCGACATTCCTCAACATCTCGCGCACCCAAGCCTACCGCCTGATCGAGAACGGCACCCTGCCTCACATCCGCTTGGGGCGAAGCGTGCGCGTGCCGCGCCGCGCCCTGCTCGATTACCTCGCCCGCAACGAGGTACGGGCGCACGACGATGGAACGCATGACCGCTAACCCCGGCAATCGGGCCGGGGCGCGGCGTGCTTTGGTAGGCACCCGCAGTGTAGCATCCCCGGCGCGTTGCCGCACGAAGGCTCGCCCCATGAAGACACGCCCCGATACCTTTCCCGCGTCATATCTGGCGCGGCTCTATCCGATGCCTCGCCCATACTACGATGACGCCGGTTGGTATCGCGCCTATCACCTTGACCTCGCGGAAATGGATACGCCCGCCCTTCGCCGCGAGGGACGCCGCGTGCAGTTGCGTCTCGACTATGAGACCGACACACGCAACCGGATGTGGCTCGAAGAACGCATCGAGCAGGTGCGGGAACGCCTCACCACGCTCGCCTACACGCAGAAATGGGGGCGGCGATAATGCATCTTGACGACGCCCTCGCGTGGCTGCATGAGCATCGCACGGTTGCCCATCGTGAGGCGGGGAAAGTGGTGCTGGATACGCCGCCCGGTGTGAAGGTGCCGAATGGCCTCACCGCCGCCCTTGCGCTCTACCCCGGCGACCTGTCCGCGCTCGCGCCACCGCCGAACGCGCATCATCCTTCCCCCGCGCCGGTATCGGCGCGGGAAACGTGGATACCACCCGTCATGCCGTGGCCTACCATCAATGACGATGCGTACCACGGATTAGCAGGGGAGATCGTGCGTGCCATCGAGCCGCAGACTGAAGCAGACCCCGTGGCGGTGCTCGTGCAGTTCCTCGCACTTGCTGGGAACTGCATCGGCACCGGCCCATACTTCACTATTGAGAACGACCGCCACCATCTGAATCTCTTTGTCGCGACCGTGGGGAACAGTGCCGGTTCTCGCAAAGGCACAGCCTATGGGCGCGCGCAGCAGCCGTTCGAGGCAATAGACGAGCAATGGGTACGCACCTGTATCGAGGGCGGCTTGTCGAGTGCCGAAGGCATGCTGTGGCGCGTCCGCGACGAAGTGCAAACATGGGAGACCGACAGGAAGACCGGCGAGGGGAAATATGTCATCACCGACCCCGGCATCACCGATAAGCGGCTCATGGTGGTAGAAAACGAGTTCGCGAGCGTGTTGAAGCAGTTCCAGCGCGAAGGGAATGCCCTGTCACCGCTCCTTCGCAACGGCTGGGATGGTCGCACCCTCAGCAGCATGACGAAGAACACGCCCGCGCGGGCAACCGGCGCGCACATCTCGCTCATCGGTCACATCACGCGCGACGAACTCACGCGCTATTTCGACCGCACCGAAGCAGCCAACGGCATGGGGAACCGGATTCTCTGGATTGCCGTACGCAACTCGAAGTTGCTCCCGGACGGCGGCGGGGATGTTCACCTCGCGCCATTCATCCCGCGCTTGTACGAGGCGATCACGCGTGCGCGCGCGGTTGGGCGAATGAAGCGCAATGAAGCCGCGCGCGCCCTCTGGCATGAGATGTACCCGGCATTGCGCGCAGACGTGCCGGGGATGGTCGGAGCGATGCTCGCCCGCGCCGCGCCGATCTGTATTCGATTGAGCATGATCTATGCCCTCTTGGACGAATGTGAGGAAGTGGGGGAGCCACACCTTCGCGCCGCCCTCGCCGTGTGGGGACACGCGGCGGCGTCGGTGCGATGGATTTTCGGGGACAGTCTCGGAGACCCGGAGGGCGATGAGGTGTTGCGTGCCTTGCGTGCGGCGGGCGCGGCGGGCATGAGTCGCACCGAGATCAGCCAGTTATTCAGCAACAACCGCAGTGCGGCGCGCATCGGGCAGGTGCTCGCCGCGCTCGATGGGGCACGATTGGCCCGGTGCGAGTCGCAAGCACCGGAAGGCGGCAAAGGAAGGCCAAGCGAGCGGTGGTTCGCTCTGTGAACACCGACGAAAGAAACGAAGAAAACGAAGAAAGGCCGTTCCTCCCCCACTTTTCCCGTTTCTTTCGTTTCTTTCGTCGTGGCCCACCATGTCAATGCCTGACAACAGCAGCCGGTGTAGTCGTGGGATATGCGTGCGTTGAAAGGAGCCAGGAAGATGAGCGGCGGGCCGAAGACCGATCAGGGCAAGGCGATCACAAGAATGAACGCGACGGCGCACGGATTGCGCGCGTTGGTGCCAGTCATCCCCGGAGAGGAGGCGAGCGTGTGGGAAGGACACCGGGGCGAGGTCGTGGGCGCGCTCGCACCCGTGGGCGCGATGGAAACGGCCCTCGCGGAACGCATCGCGCTACTACTTTGGCGATTGGGGCGCGTGGCGCGCTACGAGATAGAGGCGGTGCATATCTCGCAGGAAGAGATTGACGAGTCCGTAGCGAATCGCTGGAAGTATTCGAGCGACGAATACGAGACGACTGATTACGGCAAGACGCTCGAATCGGTGAAAGGTCATGTTGATGACGCGGCGCATGATTTGAAGTTGATTGAACGCATCAAGCGTATCCCCGACGACCGCACCGTTCCGAAAGATGCCGCACAAACTATCATCTACCTCGTGAGCAACGAAGCGGACATTGACGAGGAAGAGTTCGACTATCCCGTTTCGGTGTTGCCCGCAGGTGTGACAATTGAGGATGTGAAGCGGTGGACGGCGGGCATGGTGCGTGGGTGCCTTGATGCGCTCGCCCAATCCTGTGAGCGGACGGTGGAAGACCTGCTCGCGTCGTGCGTATACACAAGTACGCGCACGATGATCCGCGCGGGTGTAACCGCGAGACTGTGGGAGCGGCAGACCGATCGCTTCCGACGCGAGCGCATCCTGCTGGAAGGGCCGGATTTGGACCGGGTGATGCGCTACGAGGCGCACCTGCACCGCCAGATGGTGCAGACGCTGCACGAACTGGAAGCGATGCAGGAGCGGCGAGCCGGGAAAACCGCACCCCTCGCGCGGCTGGACGTGAGCGGGCTGGACACGACGGGATAAAACTGCCGAACGAACTCACGCGCGGGGATCAAAATTCGGAATCCTCTGCTCGGAGTTCGCTCGCGAACACTCACGCGCGTGCGGATTTATCGAAATCACTAGGCAAATCGCCTCCGCTGTGTATCGCATCTGCCGATTCCCCCCTGCACAGCAACGAAAAGGATAGACAACACTTCGTAGAAAGTTGTCCGAAGATGGGTGGTTATGGCAGCACACGATGGGGAAGTGACGCGAGAAAGCGCACCTCCGACACGAGTTTCGGCCTCGACATTGCCACGCTTGGGCAGTATGTCAACGGCGGCAATTGGCATCTGGCTTCGCGCTGGCAATGTGGCGAGAAGGAAGTAGGCAGCATCGGAATGCACGTCGCGACGGATCGTGTCACGCTCGATTACATCGCCACGCGTGACGGCGATGAGCCTGAGCGCATCTGCGAGGCCGTCGCAGTGACACGGACGGCCTGCACCTACGGCGGTACGCGAGCGTGGTTCCTCTGCCCCGGCTGCGGCGTGCGGCGGCGCGTGCTGTACCTCGCGCCGGGGGCGCGGCGGTTCCGCTGCCGCGAATGCCACCGACTCGCCTATAGCACGCAGCGCATGGACGCGCTCGACCGGCACATACACCGCATCCACGCCCTGCACAAGCGGTTGGGCGACACCGGCGCATACAATCCCTTCCACATCCCGCCGAGGCCGAACGGGATGCACAACAAGACCTACGCCCGAATTCGCCATGAGATCATCGAGCGCGAGATGCGGCGCGATGCCGTGCTCGACGCCGCATTCGTGCGTCTGACAGCCCGGTGGAGGAAGCGCGATGCCGCACAAACGCGGCGGTGATACGTCGCGCTCACAAACCGAGCGTGCTAATGATGGGTAGATTCGGGGAAGCAGCGGAGCGCGCGCAACGCCGCGCGATCTGTGCGATGGTCACAATCGCCGTAGGCGCGAACACTGCGCGGCTCGTCCGGCAAGACATGCGCTGATGCGCCGCCCGGAACGAATATCGTCTACTGTATTGCCGCCGCATATCCCGCCCTCTATACTCCGCACGAAGGTTCCGTACCATCGGCTGTAGCGGGGAACGCGCGGATTTGGCGGGCATCGCGCCGCTTGTGCCGCGACGGGGAGAGGGCGAGCGGGGAGATGGGCAGGAACGAGGCCGACACAAGGGCGCAACTGATTGACCCCACGATACACGCGTGCGGCTGGACGGAAGACCTCATCAAGCGTGAAGAGACGCTGGGCGCAATCCACATCGTTGGGGAGACGGCGCGGCGGCAGGGGCGCGGGCGAATAGACTACACGCTGCGCGTGCGTGTAAACCCGCAGACGCAGCCTGTCGCCGTCGCGCTCATCGAGGCGAAGGCGGAAGACCTACCGCCCGCCCACGGCCTTGAACAGGGCAAGGCGTACGCTTCCTCGCAGCGGTTCCATGTTCCCTTTGTCTTCAGCACGAACGGGCATCTATTCGTGGAGTACGACCACTTCTCCAAGAAAACCGCCGAGCCGCGCCCGCTCGCGGACTTCCCCACACCCGCGATGTTGAGAACGCGCTACGAGGCGGGCATGGGCTTTTCGCTCGAAGACCCCGCCGCCCGCCCACTCCTGACACGCTACGCCAACGGCGAGACGGGGCGGCGGTATTATCAGGACGCTGCTATCCGCGCCGTCTTCGAGAAACTGGCGCGGGGCGAGAAACGCGCTCTGCTCTCGCTCGCCACCGGCGCGGGCAAGACTTTCATCGCCGTGAATCTGCTGAAACGCATCGCGGACGCGGGGCAGTTGCACCGCGCGCTGTTCATCTGCGACCGCGACGAACTGCGCGAGCAGGCGAAATCCGCCTTCCACAATGTCTTCAGTGCCGACGCCGCCCCGGTCTATCGCCGCGCCGATGGCACGAACAACGCGAAGAATGCCCGCATCCACGTCGCTACATACCAGACGCTCGGTGTGGACAGCGACGAGGCGGAAGCGACCTTCCTCACCGCGCACTATCCGCCCGATTACTTCTCGCATATCGTCGTGGACGAATGCCACCGCAGCGCGTGGGGCAAGTGGTCTGCGGTGCTGACACGCAATCCGCAAGCGGTGCAGATCGGCCTCACCGCCACGCCCCGGCAGATCGCTGTCAGCGCGGCGGGCGCGGCGAACGCGGACGATGACCAGATCACGGCGGACAATATCGCCTACTTCGGGGAGCCGGTCTACGAATATGACATCGCGCAGGGCATCGAGGATGGCTACCTCGCAGCGTGCGAGATACAACGCGGCACCGTGGACATTGACGACACGGGCCTGACAATTGATGACATTCTCGCGCACGAGCCGAGGGACGCCAACACCGGGCAGCCGCTCACGCGCGACGAACTCGCGGAGATATACGAGCGCAACGACTATGAGCGCAAAATCATGCTGCCCGACCGCGTGGCGGCAATGACGGAAGACCTCTTCAATCACTTTCTGGACACAGGTGGGCCGGAGCAGAAGACGATCATTTTCTGCACGCGAGACCGCCATGCAGATGCCGTGGCGATTGCCCTCAACAACCTCTACGCCAACTGGTGCGAGGAAACCGGCACCGAACCGAAGGGCAACTACGCCTTCAAATGCACGGCGGCGGGCGGCAGCGATCAGTTAGGGGAATTGCGGGATGCATCGCGGCACCACTTCATCGCCGCCACGGTTGACCTGCTCACCACCGGCGTGGATGTGCCGAGCGTGCGGAACGTCGTCTTCTTCAAGTACGTCACGTCGCCCATCTCCTTCTATCAGATGATCGGGCGCGGCGCGCGACTTGACCCCGCGACCGGCAAATTGATGTTCCGCGTCTACGATTACACAAACGCTACCCGCTTGTTTGGCGAGGAATTCCGCACCAAACTCGCCGCCCCGCGCGTGGAAGACGCGGGCGAAGGCATCGTCCCGCGCCCGCCCGTGCATACCGTGATGGTGCAGGGCGTCGAGGTGCTCGTGACGGATGCGGGGAAGATGATCGTCACGATGGTGGACGGCAAAGCGGCCCCCGTGACGTTGGAAGAATATCGGGAGCGCATCGCGTCGCGACTGGTGAATGCCGCACCGACGCTTGATGCCTTCCGCGAGCGATGGGTGAACCCGGCGCGGCGCGAGGAATTGCTGCACGCCCTACCGGAAGGCGAGCAATCCGCCCTGCTGCTGCGCTCGGTGGAAGAAATGGACGAATACGACCTCTACGATGTGTTGGGCGAGATCGGCTACGGCCTCGCACCGAGTACGCGCGTCGAGCGGGCCGGGGCATTCGGCTACAAACACGCCGCGTGGCTGGAATCGCTCTCGCCCGACGCCGCGAAGACGCTCAAAGCCCTCGTGCATCAGTTCGCGGACGCGGGCACGGACGGCCTCGAAAACCCGCGCGTCTGGCAAACACCACAGGTGCGGAAGGCGGGCGGCCTGCCCGCGCTCGCGGCGTTGGGGACACCCGCCACCATTCTGCATGAGGCGAAAGTGCGGGTGTTCGCCGTATGAGCGCGCAACGCGATATGACGACCGCGCTGCCTTCGGGATGGCGATGCGTTCGGCTACGGGACGTTATCAGCGAGGCGCAATCGGGGTTTGCGACCAGTGAGCGTCTTGGTGGGGGCATCATTCAACTACGCATGAACAATGTGACCACGCGCGGCGCATTCGATTGGTCATCATTCATCCGCGTGCCTGCCGAATCGAACACCTTGCAACGCTATTCCCTTCGCCCCGGCGATGTGCTATTCAACAATACGAATAGTACCGAGTTAGTCGGGAAGTCCGCGCTGTTCGTCGGATACGATGAGCCTATCGTTTTCAGCAATCATTTCACACGGTTACGCACGGATGCGACGGCGCTTGAACCTGCGTTTCTCGCGCGCTGGCTCCAGCAGCAGTGGACGCAAGGACTTTTCGCGGCGATCTGCAATCGGTGGGTAGGCCAATCGGCGGTGCAGCGTGACAAACTGCTCGCGTTAGAAATACCCTTGCCGCCTCTCGATGAGCAGCGATACATCGCAGAAACGCTCGCCACGCAGATGACAACGGTAGCGCGAATGGAGATGGCAGCAACCGCGCAACTACGAGGAATTGAAGCCCTTCCGGGAACGCTGCTACGCGAGGCATGCAGCGGCGCGCTATCCGCCCGCCGCCCACCGGCACCCACACCTGAAACGATGCAAGGCAAGAGGGAACGCATGGCGGCGATTATCGCCGTGCTGCTCGAAGAATGTCGCGAGCGTGGGCGTGCATTAGGGCGCACGGTGGCATCGAAAAGTCTCTATCTCGCGGCGGCGCACGCGGGCGTTCCGCTCGGTGTTCCCTTCCGCCGCTGGCAGTACGGCCCCTACTACAGCGGCATCCGTGAAGTGGAGACCTATGCGGAAGGCCGGAGATGGTTCTCGAATCACTCGCGGCAATGGGGCGTCGAATACATTCCGGGGGACGCCTTCACTAATGCCCTCGCGTTCGCGCCGAGTTTTTTGCACGGGCGGGCCGGTGCAATGCGCGAGATCGCGGCGCTACTTGCGGGCCTCGATACTGACGGCGCGGAAGCGGTAGGAACACTTTACGCAGCGTGGAATGACTTCTTGCTTGACGACGTGCAACCTGACGATGCGACGATCATCCGCGAGGTGCGCGAGAACTGGCACGCGGAGAAGGCGAAGATACCCGTGGCTGCGTGGGAACACTGGCTCGCTTGGATGCGCGCGCACGACCTGACGCCACGCGGCACTGAGCCGCGTACGGTTCCGTGGATGGAAGGGCAGCATGGCTGAGGGAGTAGTGGCGAAGACCGGCAAGCGATTCATCTCGCAGCAATCGCTCGATGCCGCCGTGTGGGGCGCGTGCAACATCCTTCGGCGCAGCGGCGCGTCAGGGGCACTGGCCTACATCCCGGAACTGACATGGATGCTCTTCCTGCGTATCCTCGACCAGCGCGAGGCGCGCGATGCATTCTTCTACGCCGCGAATGACATCACCTTCACGCCCTCGCTCGCGTACCCTTACCGCTGGCAGGATTGGGCGGCACCGGGTGGCGCGAAGCGGGTGGAACTGGAACGCGGCACGGCGGGAGCATACAAGACCTTCGTGAACGACGATTTGCTCCCCCATCTGCGCGGGCTGCGCGACCGCCCGAACGCGACGGCGCGGCAAAAGATCATCAGCCAGATCGTCAGCGGCGTAGAGCGCACCCGTGTGGACACCGAGCGCAACCTTCTGGACGTGCTCGACAAGGTGAACACGATCAACGAAGAGAGCGTGGACACGACGCACATCTTCCCCTTGTCGCAGGTCTTCGAGGGCCTGCTGCTGAAGATGGGCGAGAAGGGTAACGACGGCGGGCAATTCTTTACCCCGCGCGAGGTCATCCGGGCGATGGTGCGCGCCGTCTTCACCCATACAGGCGGCTTGCAGAACGGGCAGACTGTGTACGATCCGTGTTGCGGTACGGGCGGATTCCTGGCACAAGCCTACGAATACATCCTCGATGCGACGGGCGAAAACCTCACCGGGCCGCTGCTGGACGCGCTCGCCAACCAGACCTTCTATGGGCGCGAGAAGGACAACACCATCTATCCCATTGCCCTCGCCAGCCTCGTGCTGCACGGCATAGACACGCCCCGCGTCTGGCACGGGAACACCCTCACGAAACACGAGACCTACGGTGGGCTGTGGCAGGGTGCACCAAGCGAGTTCGACATCGTTCTGACGAATCCGCCCTTCGGCGGCAAAGAGGGCAAGGACGCGCAAATCAACTACTCGTACAAGACGAGCGCGACACAAGTGCTGTTCGTGCAAGAGGTAGTGAAGAGCCTGAAACGCGGCGGGACGTGTGGCATCGTGCTTGACGAGGGCGTGCTGTTCCGCACGAGCGAGGGCGCGTTCCACGACACGAAGCGGTGGCTGCTCGATGAGTGCGACCTGTGGGCAATCGTCAGCCTACCCGGTGGCGTCTTCACCGCTGCCGGTGCGGGCGTCAAGACGAACCTGCTCTTCTTCACGAAGGGCGAGCCAACGAAGAGCACCTGGTACTACGATCTCAGCGACATCAAGGTGGGAAAGAAAACGCCGCTTACCCTCAACAGGTTCGACGATTTCTTCGCTCTCTTGTCCACCCGTGGAGATAGTGACCGAAGTTGGACGATCACGCGCGCCGAGATCGAAGCGAAGCACTACGATCTCAAAGCCGTCAACCCGCACGCCAAAGACGAAACCGATATTCGCACTCCCGCCGAATTGCTGGACATCATCGCCCGCAAAGGCGAAGAAGTTGAAGCGGCGTTGGCGGAATTGCGGCGACTTACGAGGACATAGATTATGGCGCAGAATCGCGTCGCGGAATGCCAGAATTGTCCGCCCGGAACAGCAAAACGAGACATTGACAGAACAAATGTGCTATACTGTTCTGAGTCGCAAAGCCGTGTGCAAACTCCGCACTTCGGAGGCGTCACGTACTTGCGATGGATGGCTCGCGCGTTGCAGTATGCGCTATGCTATAGGATGCGACTCTCAGGAGGGATACAATGACCGGCCTATTTGCGCGAACATTGCTATTTCTAAGTTCGTATACGCCGTTGTATCTCATCTGGGCTTACTACGCCTATGACTCTCGGAGGGGACTGGCAATCGCATTGTGCATCGCAACCGCGCTCATCGTCGCGTATACCACGTTTTTCTTCCGGAGGGCGAGCAGTAACAACCCTCTACGGCTTAACGTTGCCGCTATTGACCCCCGCGACCGCGAGGTTGTGGCATACACGGTCACATATATTGTGCCCCTCCTTGTCACTCCCTCTGACGATCCACGGAGATGGGTCGGTGTATTGGTTTTCTTCGTCGTAACGGGCATATTGCAGATTCGACTTAATATCGTCTACACTAACCCTGTGTTGGCGCTCATGGGGCTGTTCTCATATGAAGTCAAGACCACACAGGGGGCAACCCATTTTCTGCTAAGTCGGCGGCGCACACTTTCCGCGTCCGTTCTGTATGCGGCGGCGATTGGGGATGGTGTATTCACGGAGGTAGAGAATGGTGGAGGGGTCACAGTCCCAACCCACTGACAGCCCGCTATCGAGTGAAGAGATTTTCTCTCGCGCTCTTACGGAAGCCCTAGCCAGCGATCTCACTTCCCACGATGTCATGTTGAATGTATTGCTAGCCGGTGAACCGTCTAAGGTTCGCGGTCTAGAATACCGTCGTCTGAACATGGACAATGGATTGCGTAATCGCTTTGCCGAGATAACTGCCGAGAAACTGAGCGCGTTACGTGACACCGGACATGAAGTCCATCCATACGTTGCGGGCACCACCATTGAAGCCGACAAAGGAATTTTCACACATCTTGATGTTGCTGCACTCGAAAATAGCGAAGTCATTCATTCTCGACTTGCGAGTCTCCGCAGCCTGGATACAATACCTTTGTTTGACCATAGCGAGCGTCCATTTCTAAATAATTTGCGGTTCTATGTGGTCGCAGTAGATATGCCGAACGATAGAAGGGTCTTCTGTTTCCGCGCAAGGGAATGGGTCAAATCGTTTGAAACAAACCGCACTATCGTGGCTCGATTGACTACTGGCGAATACAACAAATATGACGTTGTCGAAGATCGCCCCCTTATTTTTGATGAAGGGGTTGACATTTTCATGCTCGAAGATGACTTGTTTGTGATTGACAGTAACGCATTCAGCAAGGTGTTCCCCAAATTCGAGCCTGTTCTTGCCCAAGCGGAAGACGTACTGTCACATATCAATGAACGGTTCACGATTGACGGCTACGATGAACTTCTCACCGATTGCAAGCGTGACCGGCGTAAAATGGGTAAGTTGAATTCGATCATCAAGAGCGAGCACTTCAAGCACCTCGACTTCACCAAGTTGCAGGCCACATGTGCTAAGCATCACCTCGGAGACATGATCCAGCCGGACAGTAACGGCGGTTTCAAGGTCGTGTACGACCCGAAACAGAAGTGGAAAATACTCAAACTGTTGAATGACGACTACGTATCGTCATCAACAACCGACACGAACTACGAAATCATCGGGAATAAGCGGCGCACATAACGCCTCTATTTCCCCCCTTCAACTTCCTGGATGCGCCGCTTACGCCCTAGTCCCTGCTTCGGGTGGCGCGGCGATGCCGCTCCCGGCTTACCCGCGTGGTCGCGCTCGTACCGCGCCGCCTCTTCGTCGGTCACGAACCAATCGCGCCCGCTCTTTTCCGCGTGCAGCACCCCCCGCGCGACCTGCTGGCGCAACGTTGCCGCCGTGATTCCTAAGTGCTGTGCCAACTGCGCGAGCGTCATATAGCCTTTCACCCCACTAGCGTAGCAGATATTCCGGCGATCCGGATATTGACAACTACGATAGCGTAGATTATATTATATGGCAAGGGGACGTTCCCCGGTCACATTGATTCCCCGCCCGATGCTACGAACATCGAACGGGGCGGACACCGGAAAGGATTGGTTTCCGATGCAGGCTCAGAATACCACCGTCACTGTCACCCTCATGCGCCCTGTGATACTAACCCTTCCCCGCGCGCTTACTGAGCAAACATCGCCGCAACTCGTGGATGATGCGCTCGACGCCTTCGTTTCGCTCGCGGATAATGCCCCCGGCGCGTTCTACTATTCGCGGATTGACCTTGCGGTGATAGCGGCGGCGATGCTCGAAGGTTCGGCGGTATGCGTCCGCTACGAACACGATGACGAGATCACGGCGCGCGTCCTCTTTCCATCTGCGATCTTCCTCACGAAGGCGAACCACATCTGCGTGCGCGCCTTCTGCACCTATCGCCGCGAGACGAAGTGCTTCCGGGCAGATCGGATGGCCTGCGTCCATGTCGTGACGATGCCGGGTGAGATCGCGGCATAGGTGAGTAGCGGGGCGGCATCTGTTGGAGGTTGCCGCCCCCGCAGTATCGTAGGGAGAATCGCACAATGCCACGGAAAAAAGCATCGGTGAAGAGGGCGTATGGCGAGGGCAGCGTATTCCAGCGCAAGGAAGATGGGATATGGGTTGCCTCGTTCCCCATCACCAATGGGAGCGGGAAGCGCGTGCCGAAGCGCAAGACCGCCAAGACCGAATACGACGCGAACGCCTTGCTCGCGCAGATGCAGAAGGACGCCGCGCAAGGGCTGATGATGAGCACGAAGGAGCAGACCACCGAGCAATTCCTTGCGGCGTGGCTGTCGGACAGCGTAAAGCCGCGTCTCGCGCCCCGCACGTATGAGGACTATGCCGAGACTGTGAAGCGGCACATCGAGCCGCACATCGGGCGCGTGCCGCTCGCCCGCCTCACGCCGCAAGACGTACAGAAGATGCTCGCAACGGTAGCGGCAAATGTTAGCCCGCCGATGGCCCTACGCGCACGTCGCATCCTTCGCGCCGCGCTGAATCGTGCGATGAAATGGGGATACGTGGCCCGCAATGCCGCCGCGCTCACCGACGCGCCGAAGGTAACGCACAACGAGACGACGGCCCTCACCCCTGCGGAAGCGACCGCCTTCCTCGCGGCGGCGGCGGGCGACCGGCTGGAAGCCCTCTACACGGTCGCTCTCTCACTCGGATTGCGACAGGGCGAGGCGTTAGGGCTGTGCTGGCAGGATGTGGACTTGGAAGCGCGGACGCTCGCCGTACGCTGCCAGTTGCAGCGGGTGGACGGCAAACCTGCGCTCGTGGAACCGAAGACGCCGCAAAGCCGCCGCACCCTTGCCCTGCCCGCCCTCGCGGTGGACGCGCTCAGGCGGCACCGCATCCGGCAACTGGAAGAACGCTTGTGGGCTGGCAGCCGGTGGCAGGAACAGGGACTGGTATTCACATCCACCATCGGCACGCCGATTGACGAACACAACCTACGCAGGCAGTTCCGCGCCCTGCTCGCGACAGCGAAGATTCGGCACATCCGCTTCCACGACCTTCGCCACAGCGCGGGGTCGCTGCTCGCCGCTCAGGGCGCGACGGGGCGCGAAATCATGGACGTGCTCGGACACTCGCAGATCAGCACCACGGCGCGGTACACCCACGTCTACGACGAACGGCGGGTGGAACTCGCCGCGAAGATGGACGCCGCCCTCACCCCACGCAAAGCCGTATCGAGGAACGAATCGGTACAGTAATCGGTACAGGAGACGTAAAGCGGGGCAGCGCATGGGCTATGCGCTGCCTCATTTCCCTTGCTATAGTTGAAGAAAGAGTGGTGAGCCGCACAGGACTTGAACCTGTAACCCGCTGATTAAGAGTCAGCTGCTCTGCCAATTGAGCTAGCGGCCCACATCGTTGAATCGTTCGGCTCCACGTCCGCGTCGTCGCGCCGACAGTATAGGCAAGATTGGCGGAAGCGACGGGATTCGAACCCGCGATCTCTGCCTTGACAGGGCAGCGCTTTAAGCCACTAAGCTACGCCTCCGCAGCGCTGCATTACCATACGGCACGGATACACCGCTGTCAAGATACGGTTCAAGGCGTCTCTTGCCCCGAAACAGCCGACCCAATCGGCTTGCGGCAGTAGTACATGCGTGCTATGCTTAGGTGTCCGTTCACGTAGGGGGGCTCACGCGAGATGTCTGTCCAAAACAACACACTGACACTCGGTGGGCGACTGACGACTGCGCTCGCGTCGCTGCAGGCGAGTGGGTTACCCTTCGTCGCGACACCCGCCGCCGTGCGACTCGAACACGATCTCGTCTCATTCGATGGCGATGATGCGCGAGAGCGCGGAGGCCCAAGTATTACTCATCTCGAAGGTGCGCACCTCTCGATTATCCCAATCATCCCCGCATTGCCTGCCGACACGACATGGCGCGTCCGCTATTTTCTCGACGGTGTCCAGCGCACCCTGCCAATCGGGTGGTGCGGCATGAATGCGCTCGCCCTCGTCGTTGTCGTCGCGGGCGTGATCGAGCGGCGGCCGCAAGATGGCGTCTTCCGCTCCGTGCCCGGCATGACGCACATCGCGAGCAGCATCATCATCGCGTCCGCCGCCAATGACACGCACACCGACGATCTGTACGACGCCTTCACGCGGACAGGTCTCGATGTGCAAACTGCCGACAACCCGACTACCGGTTCGTTGCATGATGGCGATTTCATCGCCCTGCAATCGCGCATCCGGCCCGTCGTGAGCACCGTGCGCGAAGCGTGCGAGTACGAGGCGCTCAAAGCATGGATCGAACGGACGGACGGCAGCGAAGGATGGCTTGTGATGGATGGCTCGCTCTCGCGCGCTGACATCGGCAACGCGATGGGTCTGATTAAGCGGCATAGCCGGTTCGACCTGACCAACACCGAGATGACGGATCTGCTGCATATGCCGGTTGGCCATCGCAGTAGCGCGTTCCAACGCGCTGTCTCCGGCGGGTTGCGGCCAATCACCTGGTATCTGCGGCTGCATGAGGCAACGGGCGCCGATCCGCTCTTCGGTCTTGCGCGGATCGAGGCTCCATCGCAGACGGCCAACCCGCGCGACTATGATACCCTGTCCCACTTAATCTTTGCCGAGCGGACGCCGCGCGCGACGAACGATGATCGCTGGCCGACGCTGCTCTATCCGATTCACATCGCCGAGCGCATCCTGAAAGTGAAACTTGAGCGCGCGCTTCTCGGCGTCCCCGCCGCGCTCCGTCGCTACCTGCGGGAGGTCGCGTAATGGACGCTCCGTCGCTCGTCACCCATTTCGACACGCTGATTGATACCTTCACCGGCCCAATCGGGCGCGTCGTTACCAGCGAGAAGAATCCGGCCGCCGCCCACGAATTCTCCTTCTGGGCCGCCGATTCGCCCGCCGCCGCACTCGCACTCGATATCGGGCACATCGTCGTCGCGTTCAGTGAGGAAGCGGCGGTGATCGGCATTCTCGACGAGCCACAACGGTACGGCGATCTCAAGACCTTCCTCGATGATTATTTCGACTATCAGGGCGAAGACGACATCGGCACGGCGCTCGCCTCGACACGGCCCGAGATTCTCGTCTTCACCTGCCGTGTGCTCGCCTCGCGCCATCTGCGGGATGATGTCCGCTCCCGTCGGCCACCCCGCAGCGGCCCGGTCTACTACGCCACACCGGACGCGATCCGCCTCGCGCTCGGCAAGGAGGGGTACAGCGGTACGGCGATCCCCGTTCTGCTGCACCGGAATGGCAACGCGGCGCGCGATGCGGACGGTGAGGAAATCTTCGAGAAGACCGACGACGGCATGAGCCGCCTCGTCTTTCAGCACACGCCAGTGGATGTGGACAGCGATTATCTGCTCGGGCCCGAGGCTGGGCATGCAAACTGGACGGGTCAGTCCGGCCTCGCGACGAAGACGAGCCATGCGCTCTTCGTCATCAGCAGCGTTTTCCAGAAGTCGCCGCACTCGGTCGCCGCGCTGATGTTCAATGTCAAGGGGCCGGACCTTCTCTGGCTCGACAAGGCCGCCTACGTCTCGCCGGAGGCGGCGGATGCGCTTGCCGGGCGCGGTGTCAAGATGCCAACACCGCTCGACCGCCTGATGTACGAGAAGATGGCGATGTCGCCCGCACCGTTTGCGGACCTCCGCATCTTCGCGCCCTACAAACCGGGCGGCGAGCCACACAACGAGCATGGCGACCAGATCAATCTCGATGGCCTGTTCGATCACGCCGCCCTCAATACGCTCCGCACCGCGCGGCACGAAACCGATTGCGTCTATCCGATCCTCTGGAACCTCCAGGAAGTGCTGCGTTACCCATATCGCGTCTTCGAGGGTGGCGACCTGGACGACAAGTTTTTCGGCTTCCTCTCCGAACTGCGCGAGCAGAACGTCCAGACCGTCAAGGGTTTCGAGGCGAAGATGCGCGAGATCATGGACTACCTGAACACCGAGGATGATGAGACTGGCAAGAAGCCACAGACATGGAACGATCATCATCGGTTCACGATCCTGAAGGCGAACAACCGCATCAGGAACCTGACGAATAAGTGCGGGGGGCTTCTCGCGCGCAACCTCGTCAACTACGGCGAATTGCCGCGCTGCGACGGCACATTCGCCGATCGCGAACTGCGCGTTGTGGACATCGCGAACTGCAATACGACCGTGCAAGAACTGCTCGTTAGTGCGACAATACAGCGGATTTGGGAGCGCGCGGAACGCTCTGAACTGGGTGTCGAGAAGGTTATCATTTTCGTGGACGAACTGAACAAGTACGCGCCAGGCGGCGGGCGTGGCGGCCTGCGTGACACCCTTGTGGACATCGCCGCACGCGGTCGGCACCTCAATGTCGTGCTCTTCGGCGCGGAGCAATTCCGCTCGAAGGTGGACGACGAGGTGGTCGGCAACGCCGCGACCTCATTTTACGGCCGGATCGGCGATGAGGAGATCATCAGCCCCTCCTATCGCGCGCTCACTGAGTCCACGCGGGCGGAGTTGTTGCGTGTGCCGAAGGGCACGCTGCTCATGCGCCACGCGCACATCCCGGTTCCCGTCTTTGGTGTCTTCCCGCGCCCGCCCGCGCTGGCAGGGAGCGACGCACAGAAGGTGTACGGCGCGTCAGTCCATTTCGGTCCGGAGGAATCCGTGTACCGCGTGCTCCGCGATATGTCGCGGCACGCGGACGTGCGGGAACCAACGATGGCCGAAGTGAAGTCGGTACTCGGCGAGCATGACTTGACGAGTGCGCAGTGCGACGAATTGATGCAGCGAGTTCGCCGTACGTATCGCTCCGGCTCTCGCATGACGCCCTGGCAGTATTTCTGTAACACGATCAGCAAGAACCGTATCGGAAAGACAGGCTAACGACCGATGACTGACGCCCCACTTCGCATTGCCCATCTCGCCGACACGCATCTCGGTTTCAGCGCGCTGACTCGCCTCTGCCCGACAACGGGCAGGAATCAGCGTGCCGTGGACATCGAGCACGCGTTCGAGGCGGCGGTGGATCACATCATCGCGTCCGGCGATATTGATCTCGTACTGCACGCCGGCGATGTCTTCCATCACAGCCGCCCACCGATGCAGACGCTGATCTTCTTCGTGCAGCAGATGCGACGGTTGGAGGCGGCAGGCATCCCGACCATCGTCGTCGGCGGCAACCACGACACGCCACGTCTGCGCCATGCCGGGAGCGTGCTCGATCTCTGCGCCGTCGCCTGCCGGAATGTCCAGTTCGCCACGGGCTATGATTGGGATCGCTTTCCGCTGATCCTCAAGGATCGCAAGGTCGTCGTGACGGCGGTGCCGCACGGCGCGTTCACCAACGAGCAGCCACCGAATGCGATGTTGACAGACAACAACGCGATCAATCTGCTCGTCGCGCATGGTTCGTTCGATCTCGCCGTCCAGCACGACCGGCGCGGCGGCGCGGACGAGATCGAGGACGCCCTGCTCGACCCGCGCTACGACTATATCGCGCTCGGCCACTGGCACATCCACGAGCGGAAACGCACCAACACGTTCTACAGCGGCAGCACGGAGCGCATCGGCCTTTCCGACCTTTCGGCGAAACCCGGCTACGTCCGCGTCACTGTCGGGGGTGCCGACGCATTGGCGATCGAGCATGTGCCGCTCCCTGCGCGGGATCATCTCACGCTGCCGATCGTCCACGGCGAGGAGTTGAGCGCGGAGGCGATTGTCGCCCAGGTCGTGCGCCATCTTGAACGGGAACCGGACGCCCGACGCGCGGAGGCGATCGTGCTGTGTGGCGTTCGGGACACTGCCCTCGGTGTGGATCGCGAGGTCGTACGGATGCTGCGCGGGCTTGACATCGTCAGGGAATGCTGGGCGTTCGTACCCGATGTCCGCGCCGTGCGCGCTCCCGGTGCGCTGGTCGAGGAATCCAGCCCCATCGGGCAACTGCTCGATGAGTTCAACGAGTTCGTCGCATCCCGCGCCGCCGACGGGCTCTACGAACCGGCGTTCGCTGCGTCATTCCGCGAGGCCGGTCGCGCCCTGCTCGAAGACGCATTGCGAAGCGACGAAGAGGCGCACCCCGTCGCGGTCGCGCCCGAACCCGTCGCCGCCGGAGGGATGGCATGATCCTTCAACGTCTGAAGATCGAGCACTTCAAGCGCCTGCGCGACGTGGACATCCAATTTCCATCTATCGGCATCATCGGCGTCGTCGGCACGAATGGCGCGGGCAAGAGTACGCTCTTTGAAGCGATGCTCTGGGCGCTCTTCCGACCGAATGCTATTGGGGTGGATAACCGGGATGTCGTGCCGCGTCGCAGCAATGGGCTTACAACAAAGGTCGAGTTGACCGTGGAGACCGACGAGAATGTCTACACGATCACGCGCAGTCTCCGTATCACCGCCGGTGGCAGCCAGCGTGTTGAAGCGAGTGTCTTCCGTGGCGACGATCAGGAACCAATCGTCACGGGCGCGAATCCCGTTTCGGACTACATCCGCACAACGCTGCTACGGATGAGCCCACAGTCGTTTACGACGACCTTCTTCACGAGACAAAAGGAACTCGCCTTCTTCGGCGATGTTGGCGATACCGAACGACGCAAGGAGATGCAGCGCTTGCTCGACCTCGATGCCATCGAGCGCGCGCAAGCGAAACTGCGCGAGGAGCGCACGCGCGAGCGCCACACGCTCGCCGCGCGGAGCAGCCAGCTCGCGGACGAAACGGAAGCACGGGATCTCGATGAGGAACTCCGCCTCGCGCACGGCGTGGAAGATGATGCGGTCGCGACCGTCGCGCGGTTGACGACGGAGTTCAATGTGTGTAGCGGCCAATACGAAACCGTTGCGGTGCGCCTGGATACGGTGCGCGCGGTGCAGCGCCAATTCGATCTGCTTGCGTCCGAGCGACGTGCGGAGGAAACGACGAGGAGCGCCGCTGAGGCTACGCGCGACGATGCTTCGCGGCGGATTGCCGCGCTCCACGCGCGTGCCCAACGTGCTACCGAGATCGCGCCACTCCTCGCATCGGTGAACGAAACGGAGGCCGCGCTCGCGGCAGCCGAGATCGCCGCTGCGCACGCGCAACGTGTCTCGGACAGTACGCGCGATCTGCGGGAGTCCGAAAATCGGGCGGACCAACTGAGCGCGACGGCGGACGCGATGATTGCCGATCTCGACGCCCTGCGTGACCTGCTCTTCGATTGGGAAACGCTTGACGAGGAAGCGCCAGGTGCGGCGCGCGCGCACATGCTTGCGACGAAGTTGACTGCGTCCGCACCGCTCACCATCGAGCGCGTCAAGGAACGGGATCAGTTGCGCGCGCTGATCCGCGTTGCTGAGGATGCCACCCGCGCCGCTGATGAGGCGAAGCATCGGGCAAACAAGCGCGCCGAACTCGATGCGCGGCTGGCGGTTGTTGTCGCGGGGGGCGATCCGGCGGAGCGCGTTGCCGAACTTGAGCGGCAAGAGCGCGCGTTCACTGAGGATGTCACGCGGCTGGAAACCGAACTGGCCGGACTGCGCGCCGAGCACACGAAATATGCGACCTTGCTCAAGCGGTGGGAGGCGGCGGAACCCGACGCCGATTGCCCGACCTGCGGACGGCCCTTCACCGAGGATGACGCCGACGTGATGTTCGCCTCGCTCCGTCGCTCAATGGACGCCTGCACGCTGGCAGGCAAGGCGGTTGGCACACGCCTTGAAGAGACACGGACTGCCGGTCGTGCCGCGAATGGGGCATTGCAGGCAGAACAAGAGCGATTGCGGCAAGCGGAGACGATCAAAGCCCAATGGGATCGCGCGCGCTCCGAAGAGCGCGACGCCGCCGACCGTGCCGCACGCGCCGACGAGACCCTACGCACTGCGCTCGCTACGACAGGACGGCGCAAGCCGCCGACCGAGCAGGATGTCAGTGCGCTGGAGACCGAACTCTCCCTACTCGAACGCGCCGCGAACGCGGTGGGGGCGGCGAACCGCCTCGCAACGCAACTCGATCAGATCAACGCGCGGATCGCCACACAACGCGAAGCGCTCGCTGCCCTTGGCCCGGTTACCTATGATGTCGAGCGGCACGAGGAACTGCGTCAGGAACGGGTGCGTCTCGTTGCACTACAATCAGAAGCGACACGGATTGCCGAGGAACTGATCGCTCTCCCCGCGGAGGAGGGGCGTCGGGATGCCGCGCTTCAGAAGATCGCGGAGTGTGAAGCAACAATTGCCCGGACGGCTGGCGAGCAGGCGGCGCTCGCCTATGATCCGGACGCGGTCGCGCAGATGGAGGCGGAAGCGGTTGCGGCGGCCGAGGTGGCGAACCAGGTACAAAGCGCGTTGTCCGATGCACGCGTGGCGGCCGCAAATGCCCACAACGGCGTTGAGCGGATCGAAGCCGAGCAGACGCGCCTCTCGGTCCTCCGCGCGGATGTAGACCGGCTCGGCGCGTCAGTGGCGCGGTACAACTTGATGGATGACGGGTTCACCGATTTTTCCGTCGCGCTCGCGGCGCGCATCCAGCCGAAACTAGGCGAGTACGCGAGTGAACTGATCGAGCGGATGTCCAATGGCCGCTACAACCGCCTCGCCTTCGACACGAACTACACACCGGCGCTGTACGACGGCGATTTGGAGAAGTTTCCCGTCGAAAAGTTCTCCGGGGGAGAGCGCGACATTGCCGCATTGGCGGCGCGGATCGCGCTCTCCCAACTGCTTGCCGCGCGTGGCGGCCACGCGATCGGTTTTATGGTGCTCGATGAGGTCTTCGGTTCGCTCGATGCCGAGCGACGGACGCTCGTCCTCGAGGCGCTCGCCGCGATGGGCGATATCGTACCCCAACTCTTCATCATCAGCCATGTGGATGATGTCCGGCTGTCGCCACTGATGAACGAAGTCTGGACGGTGGCGGCGCAACCGGACGGCACCAGCGCCCTACTCCGGCGCGACGCGACCGATCTCTTGCTCGGCGCGTCCGCGTTTGCCGCGATGTGATCCGCCGCGGGATACTCGTGCGCCGCGCACAGAAAAAGAGAGGGCCAAATCGTCGGTCGTCATAGGCCGCCTCGGTGCCGGTGTGCGCCTCGCGATGCTGGAAACCCTTGAGGGTGGTGCGCTTTGCCGCTGCAAGCCCGCGCATCCTGCGTGCATCGGATCGTTTCACTGGCTGCGCGCCACCGGCAGCGTAACTGCGTAGGCGCGATCCCGGGGGCATCACTCGTGGTGGGGCCGACGGGCTACCTCTCTGTTTCTCTACGGTACGCGCATCCGCATATTCTGTCAACTTCGTGAAGTGGCGCACGAATGATCGCCCGCATTGCATCGCACTACCCCTTCGGCGTACAATCACGTCGGTGCTTGTGCTTGCGCCCCTGTAGCTCAGCGGACAGAGCGAGGGCCTTCTAATCCCTAGGTCGCAGGTTCGAGCCCTGCCAGGGGCGCCATTCTCCTCAGGAGCAACCACATGGCCGACAAGACCCTATATGCGAGCGATATTGAACCGAATATGACCGTGGACACGACCTTCCTCGTCCGTAGCGTCGAGCGCAAGATGACGAAGCCGAATAAGTTCGGTGACTCGAAGCCCTTCCTCTCGCTCGAACTCGCGGATCGTACAGGGATCGTACCCGGTCGGGTCTGGTCGGAAAACCTGCCGTTCGTTGAGAACATTCTCCTCAAAGACGCCGTCGTTCAGGTGATCGGCACGACGCAGGCATACGGAAACGAAATCTCGCTCATCATCTCCGATGCCACGGCGATCGAGGACGCGGACCTCATGGACTTCGTTCCATCATCCGCGCGCGACCATCAGCAGATGGCTCAGGAGTACGCGGGGCTTGCCGAAACGGTCGCGAACCGGGAGTTGCACCACCTCCTGAGCGTCTTCATGGCCTCTGACTTTTTCGACGAGTTTGTCCGCGCGCCCGCCGCGCATGTCGAGGCATATGCGTATCTCGGCGGTTTGCTCGAACATTCGCTGAATGTCGCGCAACTCGCCCTTGCCATCGCGACGACGCGGACGGACGTGGATGCCGATTTGCTGCTGACCGCGGCCTTGCTCCACGATATCGGTAAGGTGGACGCCTACGAGCCGTTGACGTTCGCGCAGTCCATCGAGGGGCAACTCCTCGATCCGTCCACGCTCTCGCTCATCCGCCTCGATCGCCTCGTGGACGAAGCCGGTGGGCTGGCGGAGGAGTCACGGCGGCGGCTGTATCATGCCGTCGCGACGCATGAACAGCGCGGCTTCAATGGTGCGCCGCCGCAAACGGCTGAGGCTGTCGTCTTACAAGCGTGCAATCAATTGGATACGACGCTCACTGCGGCAGCGCGATCCAGTGCCGGCGACGGGCCGTGGTCGGATACCGTACGCTCCCTTCGTCGGCGATTCTATCGTGGCACATCGCAGCCTGAGCCGCTCATACCGGCCTCTTCCCCAAGGACCGGGTCGGAGCAGCCGCGCTCGATCTGGGACGAACCGGCGGCGGAAGACCCCGATGCCGAAATCCCCTTTTAGCGATGCCAACGATCACGCTGCGCCATTTTGCCATCGTCCGGGAAACAGTCGGGGCAGAGAGTGAGACCCGCGTCGTGCCTGATGGCACGACTGCGGCGGACATCGCGTTGGCGATGAGCGCCAAATATCCGCGTATCGCCGCGCTGCTTCGGACATCGCCGGTGATGGTCAATGCCGCGTACGCGGACCTGAGCGCGCCGTTACAGGACGGCGACGAGGTCGCGTTCATTCCACCCGTCGCGGGCGGGATACGCGATGACGCGCGCTTCGCCGTTCGCGAATCGCCGCTCGTCGGTGAGGTCGTCGCCGCGCTCGTCGCCGTGCCGGAGGCAGGAGCGATCGTGACATTTATCGGCACGGTGCGCAATCACGCGCGGGGCCGTTCCGTCCTCTGGCTTGAATACGAAGCATACGCGGCGGGATGCCTGCCGATCTTTGCCCAGATTGCGGCGGAGATGCGCGAGCGATGGCAGGTCCTCGATGTCGCGATTCATCATCGTGTCGGTCATCTTTCCGTCGGCGACGCGAGTGTCGTCATCGCTGTTTCGTCCGCGCATCGGCACGGCGCATTCGCGGCCTGCGAGTACGCAATTGACCGGCTGAAGCAACTCGCGCCGATCTGGAAGAAAGAAGCGTATGCGGACGGCGAAGTATGGATCGGCGCGGAAGCCGCCTATCAGGCGCTGGCGGACCGCACGCATTGACCTACGCCGGTTTTGGCTGTACAAACACCTGAATGTTTGGTGTTGTTGCGGCTCTCGCAACCACGGGAGGCGGCGCGGTGCCTGATCTCTTCAAACACTTCATCGGCGGTCAGTGGGTCGAGTCGGTGAATGGCGCGACCTTCGAGAACCGCAACCCCGCGAATGGCGAACTTGTCGGCGAATTTGCGCGGGGCGGCGCGGCGGAAATCGGTCGCGCGGTCGCCGCCGCGAAGGGCGCCTTCAACAAGTGGCGGCTCTTCCCCGCCCCCCATCGAGGAGAAATCCTCTATCGTGTCGGACAGATGCTCAACGAGCAGAAAGAATCGCTCGCGCGGGATATGACGCGAGAGATGGGCAAGGTGCTGGCTGAGGCGCGCGGCGATGTGCAGGAAGGCATAGATATGGCCTTCTACATGGCCGGGGAGGGTCGCCGCCAGTTCGGCCAGGTCGTGCCGTCCGAATTACCGAACAAGTGGGCGATGGCACAACGCCGCCCGATTGGCGTCGTCGGCCTCATCACGCCGTGGAACTTCCCGATGGCCATCCCGACCTGGAAAATCATGCCCGCGCTGATCTGTGGCAACACCGTCGTCTTCAAACCCGCGACCTATACTCCCCTGCTTGCCTACCGCCTCGTGCAGATATTCGAGGAGGCGGGTTTGCCGCCTGGGGTGCTCAACATTGTCTTCGGCGCCGGCGGTGAAGTCGGCACGGCGCTCATCGAGCATCCCGATGTGAAACTGGTCTCGTTTACCGGCAGCACCGAGATCGGCGACGAAGTGGCAATGGCCGGAGCGCGCGGGCGCAAGCGAGTGATGCTCGAACTCGGTGGCAAGAACGCCGTCATGGTGATGGATGACGCGGATCTCGATCTGGCGACGGAGGGCATCCTCTGGTCCGCCTTCGGCACCTCCGGGCAGCGATGCACAGCGGCGAGCCGGGTGATTGTCCATCAGGCGGTATATCGCGACCTTACGGACAAACTCGTCGCAAAGGTGCGCCAGTTGCGCCTCGGCGACGGGCTTGACGAGGCGACGGATGTCGGCCCGGTCATCAGCGACGCACAGTTGGAACGTATCCACTCGTATATCCCCGTCGGACAGCGCGAGGGCGCGGAACTCGTCGTCGGCGGCAATGTGGCGCGCAGTGGGTCGCTCGGCAAAGGGTTCTTCCATGAGCCGACAATTTTCACGGGCGTCATGCCCGATATGCGGATCGCGCGCGAAGAAATCTTCGGCCCTGTAGTATCCGTGTTGCCGGTGCAGTCGCTCGAACAAGCGATTGAGATCGTCAATCAAAGCGACTATGGATTGTCTGCCTCGATCTTCACGCGCGATGTCAATCGGGCATTCCAGGCAATGCGGGATGTGGACACCGGCATTCTCTACGTCAACGCGGGGACCACCGGTGCGGAAATTCAGTTACCATTCGGCGGAACGAAAGCGACCGGCAATGGCCACCGCGAAGCGGGCACGGCCGCGCTCGATGTCTTTTCGGAATGGCAGGCGGTGTATATTGACTACAGCGGTAAACTGCAAAAGGCGCAAATAGACGCCGTCGGTGAGGAGGCATAATGCCACGACAGTTCGGAGGAGAAGCGTGAATGACGCGGTAGGGAGCGGGGCCTCACCGAACCGTGAGTTCCACCTTTGGGTGGGAGCGCGTACTGATACCGGGCGAGTCCGGGCGAATAATCAGGATGCGGTCGGTACCTGGCAAGACCTTCCGCAGACGATCCCCTTCGCCGAGAGCGGGTATCTTTTTGCCGTCGCGGACGGTGTCGGCGGCAACGAGCAGGGGGAAGTTGCGAGTGCCCTCGCGCTCGAAACGCTCTTCCACACCTATTACGGCGGTGACACGACGGAGATACCCGCTGCCCTCAAACGTGCCGTCCGGCTGGCGAACGAGGCCGTCTACGAGCGTGGCCTGAGCCAGAGCGAGGAGCGCGCGATGGGCACGACACTTGTCGCCGGTGTCATCCGCGGCCCGACGCTGGTTATCAGTAATGTCGGAGACAGCCGCGCGTATCTCTCGCGCGGCCGGACACAGATGACACCGATCTCAAAGGATCATTCGCTCGTCGCGGAGGCAGTCCGTGCCGGGCAAATGACGCCAGAACAGGCGAAGAGCAGCCGCCAGCGGAACGTCATCACGCGCGCCCTCGGACAGCGGCAAAAAGTGGATGTGGACATCTTCGAAGTGGACTTGATGGCGGACGATATCGTCTTGCTCTGCTCGGATGGTATCCATGGAATCATTGATGACGAAGAGATGAAGCAGGTCGTCCAGGCATTGCCACCGGAGCAGGCGGCAAATGAACTGATTGATCTCGCCAACAACCGGAATGCATCAGACAATGTCTCGGTCGTCATTGTCAAAGCGACGCTTGAATCGGCCCCGATTTCCGCGCCAATTGCGCCACCGATGACGCTCTCCGAAGCCACGACCGAGCGCCTGCCCGCCGTATCAAGTAAGCGCGGGGTACCGATCGCGGTGGTGATCGGCATTGTCGTCGTGCTCCTCGCGATCATTGCGCTGCTTGTTTTCTTCTTCCTGTTCCGCTAGGAGGGGTACGTGCTGCTCTCAGACCGTCGCATTCGGCAAGCGATGGAGGCCGGTGACATCGTCATCGAGCCGTTTGAACCGGGTAACCTCGGCACGAACTCCTACGATGTGCGGCTCGGTGAATTTTATTTCGAACCGAACCGGAACATGCAAACGGTCAGTTTCCTCTCCGAGGAACAGACAAAGAAGTTCTGGGGCGAGCCGATCCGCGCCAATGGCATCATCGCCGTTCGCCCCGGCGATACGATTCTGGCACACACGCTCGAAACCGTCGGCGGCCGCAATGGGTACACTACCTCGATGCGTGCGCGCTCCAGCATCGGGCGGTCGTGCATGAGCGTCTGCAAATGCGCGGGCGTTGGCGATGTCGGCTACATCGCACGCTGGACAATGGAAATCACCAACCATTCGCACGCGACGATCGAGTTACCTGTCGGTCTTCGCGTCGCGCAAATCCTCTTTTTCGAGGTTGGTGAAACGGACAAGCACTACGAAGGCAAATACGGCCAGAGCAGCGAATGGTCGCCGTACGACATGCTGCCACGACTCTATAACGACCCCGACATGCGCCACGCCAGGCCGACGCAGGGCGAATAGGAGGCATCCATGCTCGCCGGTGTCCGTGGCGTGGTCGTCGGCGTGCTCCCCGATGGCGTCTTCCTCGAAGTCGGCCCGATCACGCTGCAAATCGCCGTCTCCCATACGACGCTTGGCGCGCTCCCGCGCGACGGCACACCGGTTCGCCTTGTGACGCATCTCTATCTGCGCGAAGACCAGATCGCCCTGTATGGCTTCACGACAGAGACGGAACTCGGCCTCTTTCGCCTGCTCCTCGGCGTCACGGGGGTTGGGCCAAAAGTCGCGCTCAATGTCTGCGGTTCCGGTGAGTCTGATCTCGTACTGCAAACGATTGCCGCCGGTGACATTGACGCCCTCGCGCGCATCCCCGGCATCGGCAAGAAGACCGCCGCACGGCTCGTCCTCGAACTGCGCGGCAAGTTGGATGCGCTCGTCGGTGGCGCGCTGCCGGTGAGTGGCGGCCCGTCTTCGCAACAGCGAGACGATAGCACCGAGGTGATCGCCGCGCTTCAAGCGCTCGGTTACTCCGCGACCGAAGCATATACCGCACTGCGGGACGCGGAGATTACCGAGGGGATGACGGTCGAGGAACGCGTCCTAAGCACGCTCCGGCAAATGGGACAGCAACGCTAGCGCAAATATCGTATTGGTGGTGGCGGGCTTTAGCCTGCCACAGCAAGGAACGGCAGGCTAAAGCCCGCCACCACCGACTCAATGCTTCTGCAAAACGCTGTAATCACGTCGCGTGAAAATCACGATCCAGCGGGAGGCAATGCCAAGGCGTCGTTCACGGCCGCGGTCAGCGCGCCGGAACTGACGGGCTTGGTGAGAAAATACGTTGCCCCAGCCTCCATCGCGCGGTCCTGATCGGATTCTTCTCCTCGTGCCGTCAGGACGATGATCGGCAGATCCCGTCCCGTGGGCAGCGCGCGGATTTGTCGTGTCAGTTCGATGCCGTCGAGGATTGGCATCATAAGGTCGGTGATCAGCACATCGGGCACCTGCGTCGCCATGCGCGTGAGGACGGTGACCGGGCTCGTTTCGGTCTCGACCGCATGACCGTACCGCTCGAGAATGAGCCGACAGACCCGCAGATTGACCGGATTGTCATCTACAACGAGCACCTTCGCCACGCGTCACCCCATTCAAAAACCCATTACACGCCGATCGAACCCACTGCTGTCCGCACATCCAGTGCGATATCGAACGCACGATCGAGCATCGTCAACGTGAGGACCTGGCGGACATTTGGCTGGACCGCCGCAAGGCGAAATTGCTTTCCTTGCGCGCGGAACGTCTTTAGCCCGGAAATGAGCGACGCGAGGCCGGAGGAATCAATGAACGATACCTTCGCGAGATCAACGACCGCGTGGTATGCCCCCGTGCCGTATTCGCGGAACGCCTCTTTCGCGTGCGGAGCGGAGAGTGCGTCCAGGTGCCCATCCATCGTAATAATGGCGACACCCTCCTCGACCGTAACGGTGACGTCCATTTACTCGCCTCGCTTTCCGGTGAATTGTTTTTCCAGCCGCCAGTGATTGCGATCGCAGGCGCGCTCGTACGTCACCTGATCGACAGATTGTTGAATGATGTACGAACCGTAGCCCCCCTCCGCGAGGCTATCGAGATCGGGAAGCGTCGGTGTTTTCCGCTCGAAAGTCTTGCCGGTGTCGTAAAAATCCAGCGTCACCGCGCTGCCGTCGCCGTGAGCGCGCAGTTCGACCGCTCCGATCTCCTGGCCGCCGTAGGCATGCCGAATGATGTTCGTCGCCAGTTCAGAGACGGCAAGTTGCAGTTGGTACACCTGCTCCTCGTACGCCTCCGATTCGAGCACGTCAACGCAGAACGCGTGTACCGTATCTCGCACGGCCGTCAGATACTGCAACGAGGCGGGGAAACGGTACGTGAGTTCACGTATTGGCATTCGCGCACGCCTCCGCTTTCAAAATAAGCAGCGTGATATCGTCGCGCTGCACCGGCGCGAACGCCCGAATGTGGGAGAGGATCGTGTCCCGAATCCGGTTCGGTTCCTGATTGGCGCATTCCGCCAGGAGCGTGCGCAGGCGTTCATCACCGAACAACTCGCCGTCGGTGGACATCGCCTCGGTCACGCCATCGGTATAGAAAAGCAGGACATCGCCGGGATCGAGCATGACCGTCGCATTTTCAACCGCGATGCCGACGTCTACGCCGAGCGGCAGACCCGTCGCGCCGAGCGCTTCAACGTTCTTCTCGCGCGCGCACCAGTAAAAAATGGCGTTATGCCCGGCATTTGCGTACTCGAGCCGACGCGAGGATGGGTCATAGGTCGCGAGAATGCAGGTGACAAACGAATCAATGCGAGACAATTCATCCTGAATAAATCCCTGCACCGAGCGGAGCGCGTGCGCGGGTGACGCGACATGGCGCATCTCGGCACGCATCGCACTGAGACACACGGTGGTAATCAGCGCTGCGGCGACGCCCTTTCCCGCCACATCACCAATCGCGAACGCCAACACATCACTCGGTTCGGCGCGGTCATCGGGATGTGTATAGAAGTCGCCACCGACCTCGCTCGCGGGCACCATCGTCGCAACGACCGAGACATGCGGGCGCGCGGGGAAGGCGCCGGGAAGCAGCGCGGTTTGGATTTGCGCCGCAAGTTCGAGGTCCCGCGCGAGGCGGCTCCGCCGAATTTGCTCTTCCTGAAGCGCGAACTGCCCGGCGATCGCAATCGTCTGTTCCGCCACGGCCTGCATCAACTTGCGGTTTCCAGCCGTGAAGCCATCCATTTTCGTTGCACCGAAACAGGCCGCACTTGCGACGCCCTGAGGCGTGACAATCGGCGCGACAACAATGCTTGTCACCCGGTCAGTATGCGAACCGACTGTTGACGCGACCGTCAGCGCGTCATTCGCCACGAGCGGCCGATCCGCGCCCGTGACAACGCGGTGCGCGGCAAGGATGAATTCCTGATCGGGTACGATGCCATCGGTGATGACGATAACCTGCTTCTCCGGCTGCTCGACCACCAACGCACCACCGGCCGCGCCGATGATGTGCCGCGCCTGGGCAAGCAGCGCGGTGAGCGCCTCCGCCAGTGTGGATGTCGTAGACAACATCCGGGCGATTTCGTAGAGAAACGTGAGTTGGTCATACGAGTCCACCAACTCATCCGTCATCGTGTTCAGTTCAGTTTCCATCGCTAATGTGTCGCCAATCAGGCCGGCGATGGAGCCGAGCAGCTCTGCCTGATCGTTACCCCCATAATCGCTGCCAAGGTTGGCGAATATCTGCCCACCCCCGGTAACTGGCGCGGTGATGCCGGAAAACGCCGTCGCGGCGTCTTCGAGCCGCAAGTGATGCCCGGTTGCACGCCGCCACGCCTCGTTCCATTGCCGCCACAACTCAGGGTGCGCCTCAATCCACGCTTCGACGCGATCAATGCCAGCCTGCATCTCGTTGGTCATTTGGTCATTGACAGGGATCATTGCGCCTGCGTCCCTTCCGGCGTCGGGACGGTCGCGTCATCGCCCAGGTACGACGCGATAATATCGGGAAACGCGCGGGTATCAATCGGTTTCGCGACGTACCCGGTGCAGCCGGCGCGCAGGAACATCTCTCGGTCACCCGGCATCGCGTACGCAGTGAGCGCGACGATCGGCGTGGTCGCAAACCGTGGTTCTTTCCGCAGGCGGCGGGTGATCTCCAAACCGTCCACGTCGGGGAGTTGAATATCAACGAGAATAATGTCCGGCGTCGTGCTCTCGAGCGTCGCTAAGGCAGCCTTGCCATCAACTGCCTCAAGCAAGGTATACCCCAGCGGACGCAGAAGTAATCGCATCAGGCGCATGTTGCGCTCATTGTCTTCGACGATCAGTACGGTCGTCATGCGCTGTTCCCCATCCCCACGCCCAGTAATGCCGTACGTTCGTCTACAGTATACATCAACTCCTGTGTCGTCCGATAGACGCTTGCAATGGCGCTGGCTACTCGCGTGCGGTATATTCCCGCCGCATCCGTGCGCCGAACCGCACTGCTACCTCGTAGGCAATCGTACCGGCATCCTGGGCAAGCGTGGCGATCGTTTGCTCCGTCTCACCCTGCCGCCCCACGATCACGACCGGATCATCCACGCGAACGACGAGATCATCCGGCAACGCGACGACGCACTGATCCATTGAGATCGCGCCAATGAGCGGACAAGTCGTTCCGCCAACAAGGAGATGCCCACGGTTCGATGCCGACCGTGGCAGGCCATCCGCGTATCCGATTGGGATGAGCGCCGCACGCATTGGCGTCGCGGCGATGAACGTTCGTCCGTAGCCCACTGAATCACCCGGCGCGAGAGCGATAACGCGCGCGACCCGGCTATGCACGCTCAATGCGGGCCGGAGGTCATCAGGCATCGGGAAGTCGGGCGCGGGTGCGATGCCATACATCGCGATACCGACGCGGACCATGTCCCAACACCCGATGCCCTGAAGGACGGCCCCCGAGTTTGCCGCGTGCGCGATCGCCGGTCGCATGCCTTCGCGATCCAACGCGGAGAGGATGTCGGCGAAACGCGTCGTCTGGTCAGGCAGAAACGGATCAGAGACAACATCTGCCGTCGCGAAATGCGTGGAAATGCCCGCTACGATCAGGCCTTGTTCGCAGTGCAGCGATCGAATAAACGGGATAGCCTTCGACGCCTCGACACCAAAGCGGTTCAACCCGGTATCAATCTTCACATGCACAGGATACGGTGCGCGGTGTTGCTTGCGCGCGACAACGATAATGTCCGCGATCGGTGATGCCGCATCAACGGTGGGGATTAACCCGGCTCGGATGAGGTCCTCGATTTCGCCCGCCACAATCGGGCCGAGGACGAGGATGGGTATCTCTGCCAGCCCCGCGTGCCGCAGTGCGATGCCTTCCGGAACGGTCGCGACATGGAGCCACGATGCCCCCCCACTGATCGCCGCCCGTGCGGCGGGTATCGCCCCGTGGCCGTAGCCATCCGCCTTGACGACAGCGCCAAACGCGCAGGCAGGCGGGAGACGCCGACGGAATGCCCGCACGTTCGCGGCAATCGCGTCGAGGTCCACCGCGACGTAGGAGCGCCGATGATCGGCGAGATACGGCGTCGTATGAGTCATGGTTTAGATACCCATGATGTCGCGCAGGGCGCCCGCAATCCGGGGTAAGAGATCAGGCGCGACCATCCCATAGACGCCAACTGAGTCCGCCGCGCGTTCCGCCGCGCGCGAACCGACATGGAGACCGCAGATCGCGGCGTCAATCGGACTAAGCCCCTGCGCGAGGAAACCACCGATCGTCCCCGCGAGGACGTCGCCCGTCCCCGCGGTCGCGAGGGCGGGGTTGCCGCCAGGCGCGACCCAGAGCGCGCCGCCAGGCGCCGCGATGACTGTGGGGCCGCCCTTGAGGACAACGACCTTCTGCCACAGGTCGGCGAATTCGCTCGCGATGCGCCAGGGATCATGCTTGATCTCGTCCGGCTCCCGCTTCGTCAGCCGCGCCATCTCCCCCGGATGGGGGGTCACAATCGTCGGATTGCGGATCTGCTCCCACCATCGCTCAACGCCGGACAGCCAGTTCAAACCGTCCGCGTCAATCAGGAGTGGCAATGACTCGGGCAAGATCGGATCGCGCGACGCCGACGGCGCTGTGCCGCCAAACCCGAGTTGCGGGCGATTGCGCGCCTCGCCAATACTGAGGAGGCGGGCGAGAAAATGCTCCGTCTCCTCTTCGCGCCCAAGTCCGGGGCCGATTACGACCGCCGTGAACCGATGCATCTGTTCACGCAATTGCTTCACGGCGCGCTCAACATCGTCGGGCAACGGCATCAGCGTTGTCTCTCGCACGACTGCGGCAACGGTTCCGGCGATCGCCCGCGGCACCGCCATCGTCGCGAGGCCGGCTCCCGCTCGCATCGCTGCCTCCGCGACAAAACCGGGCGCGCCAACGTACGTCACCGCGCCCGCGACGACGAGCAGCGTTCCGCAATCACTTTTGTGCGCGTCGGCGAGCCGACGGGGAATGCGCTGGCGCACATCGTCGTCGGTCGTCATCCGTGGCCCCGGCTCACTCGGTTCGCCTAAGCCGAGATCCACCACCACAACGCGACCCGCATACCGGCTCCCCGGCGGTACGAGGCAGCCGCGCTTCGGGGAACCAAGCGTCACGGTCACATGCGCGACAATCGCATCATCACTGGCTTCGCCCGTCGTCGCATCCACGCCGGTCGGAATATCGAGGGCAACCACGCGCGCCACGCGGGGCGTCACGGCATTGACCAGCCGCGTGACCGTGGCAATATTCGCAGGCAGGCCGGGGCGCGCGCCCGTGCCGAGAATTGCATCGAGGACGATGTCCGCCTCACCGAGGGCGGCACGCAACGCGCCGTCTGATGCAAGAATGGAAAGCCCCTGCCGATTTGGGGTATCTAAATCCGCACGCGACGTAAGCGACCAAACCGAGACGTGGAACCCCTCGCTCGCCAGCGTGCGTGCCGCGACAACACCGTCACCGCCATTGTTGCCCGGGCCGAGCAGCACGACGACGCGCGCGCCGGTATGGCCGGCAATCGCACGGATCACCCGTGCGACGCCCGCGCCCGCTTGCTGCATCAACGCGGGCGCTTCGATGCCACGCGCGAACGCCGCTTCCTCGAGTGAACGCATCTCCGCTGCCGTGACCACTCGCATGTCGTCGCACTCCTCAATAATCGCGGTCTCTACGCGGATCGTATACTGGCATCGCAAGCACGGAATCCGACAACAAACGCGGTGGCGGTTTCGCGGCTGTGCGTGACGCTCACCTGCCACTCGAGAAAACCCGCCTGACGCGCCACATCCGCCGCCGTGCCATGCAACGTCACCGATGGTCTCCCGTCCGCATCATTGCGGATTTCAATGTCCCGCCAGCCAACCGATCCGATGCCGGTGCCGAGCGCTTTCGCTGTTGCTTCCTTAGCCGCGAACCGTACCGCAAGCGCGGGTGCGCGCCCCGCCGCGTATGCGCGCTCGTCCGCAGTGAACACCCGTGAGAGAAAGCGCTCGCCGTATCGCGTAACGGCAGCCGCGATGCGCGAAATCTCGACGACATCAACGCCGACCGCCAAACGAGGCGCGGCGGGAGGGGCGAGCGCACCGGACAGGTCAGCGTCCAACGCCGACATAGGTAAAGCCAATCGCCTCCATCTCGCGACGATCGTAGATGTTGCGTCCGTCGAGCATGACCGGATTCCGCATTGTCTCGCACACCCGCTCCAGGTCTGCCTGACGAAATTCATTCCATGGCGTCAGGAGCAGCAAGGCATCGGTGCCACGCACGGCGTCGTACGGATCATTGCAGTAGACGACGCCCGGCAAGAGATCACGCGCGCCCGGCATCGCCACCGGATCGTAGGCGCGAACGCACACGCCGCGTTCGAGTAGGTATTTGATGATGTCAATGGACGGCGCCTCGCGCATGTCATCGGTATCCTGCTTGAACGCGAGGCCCCAGACACCGACGGAACTCGCGCCCGGCTCCGACAGCCGCGCGACGACTTTCTGCGCGAACCGGCGACGCTGGTCCTGATTAATATCGAGCACGCTATTCAGCAGTTGCGGATGCAGATCCTTCTCCGCCGCCATGTACGCGAGCGCCTTGACATCCTTCGGGAAACAGGACCCGCCGAACCCGATCCCGGCGTCGAGGAAACTGGGGCCGATACGGGTGTCCAACCCCATGCCACGCGCAACGACGCGGACGTCCGCGTCGAACTCCTCACAGATCGCGGCGATTTCGTTGATGAAGGAGATCCGCGTCGCGAGCATCGCGTTCGAGGCGTATTTAATCATCTCCGCTGTCCGCAAATCCGTCTTCACAATCGGCGCGTTCACCGCCTCGTAGAGTTCCGCCACCGCATCTATCGCAACCGCGTCGCTGCCACCAAGGACGATCCGGTCGGGCTGCTGGACATCATGCACGGCGGATCCCTCGCGCAGGAATTCGGGGTTCGAAACGACCGCGAAGTTGGTGTCAGGTGACGCATGCTCGCGAATGATTTGCGAGACAAAATCGCCGCTGCCGACTGGCATCGTGCTCTTATTGATGATAATCGTCCGGCCACGCAGATGGGGAGCAAGACTGCGAGAGGCGCTCTCGACGCGGCTCATATCCGCTCTACCATTGCCAGTTGGTGGCGTGTCCACCGTGATGAAGACGAAATCCGCCGATGGAATCGCCTGGGCGTAGTCGGTCGTGAAATGCAGGCGTCCGGCTTCCGCAGTGCGATGGGTAAGTTCCTCAAGACCCGGTTCGTAAAAGGGCATCACACCGGCACGCAGTTTGGCGATTTTCTCATCCAGAATATCTACACAGACAACGTGATTCCCGAGGTCCGCGAACCCGGCGCCGGTGATGAGACCAACGTACCCGGTACCAATCACCGCGATTGAACTCATCAAACCGGCCTTTCTACCCCTCGTACCCCAATTACTTCGCGACGATGGAGATGTTCGCGACGTATGCGTCGTAGTCATGCCCTGATGCGTATACTTGGATGCTCACCAATTTGTACGGCGCCGGGTGCGCCTGCTTCAGGTCCCAGTGGAATGTATCGGTCCACACACCCGGCTTGATCTGCGTTCCCTGAAGAATGTTGGTCGCGGTCCGGTTGCCATCGTCGTTCTGCGTGTAGAATGCGCGACCGATTTCGATCGGATTATTTTTTGCATCAACATAGCGAACGAGAAAAACGACCGGGTATTCGGAACCGAGCGTGCCGCCGCCCGAAAGGCTGTGGCTAACGATCTTGACATCCGCGCTCAGAACGACTGAATCGAACTCGTCCAGTTCACTGAAGGCAAGCGGTTGTTTGATGCCGATGAGGTCACTATCCACATTATCGCCTACGCGCGTGATATGCAACGCATTGACTGATTGCCCGCGGATCGTCTCGGGGACAATCTTTTCGGTTGCCCGTACATTGCCGCCGTCGCCACCATCGTCGGCGTAGCCTTCCCAATGGGTCGGCATCCGGTCATGGGCATTCGCACCCAACTGAAAGTTGCCATTCTCAACGAGTTCACGCTGCTTCACGGATGGGGGGGAAGGTATCGCACCGACCGGCACAATGGTTTGCTGCCCGTTCGCCACCGTCACGCGCTGGCCTGCCCCCTCAACGGTAACATCGGGGCCGTCCAGGACTGAGACGTCCACATGCCCCGGATCGTCTTGTTGGCCCAGTAGCACGAGGACGCGGAAGCTGGTGCCCGGTTGGCGTGCCTCAATGGTGCTACCCGGCGTGAGGACGTCCACGAGCACATGGTCATACGTGGTGTCGGTGCTTGGGTAGACAATCAGTCTGCCGTACACCTGCCGTAATCGGATCGCCGCGTTCTTGGCGATATACTGCGACGCGCGCAGCCTATCGAACGTGACTTCGGTATTCGCCGAGAGTTCGACTTGAGAAGCATCGAACAAGGACACCCGTATGCGCGTGTCGTCGCCCGTGCGGATCGTATCGCCTTCGCTGATATTGCCACCCTCCGCAATATCGTGCCAGAATGATTGCTGCCGCGACCGCACCTGCGTTTGGGTGCCGGTGACAATCTGTAGGATACTGCCGCCGCGCGGCTTCGTCGCATTCGCCCGGTACGTCGTGTAACTCACCGTCACGCCCGCAGTCACGAGCGAGAAGCAGACGAAACTGACGAGCAGGACACCCCATGCGCTCCGGGTTTGGGCGCGCGCCGAGCGGGGTACCGGAGCGAGCGGCAGCGCGCCGCTCTCAGTTGAAGGCATCCCCAAATCCGTGGCCATGCTCCGTGTCCCTTGCGTTCGTCGCTACGTACGTATACACGCACCAGGCGGTATTGTACGAAGCATGCCTGGCCCGGTCAAACCGCGTGCCTCCGTCTACGGCTCTCGACGAACTTCTCACGGGCGCGCACAGTCGTTGACCTGTCCGCCATCCGGTATCGCCCGCGAAACTCTCTATGTCGTGCGACGAACGAACCATCAATCACCGCTGCCCGTATGTCGTCCATTTGCCGGAGGATAAACCAGAGATTGTGCAGCGTTGCCAGCCGATACCAGAGCAGTTCCTTCGTGCGGTAGAGATGATGCAAATAGGCGGCGGAAAACCGGCTACACGTCGGGCACTCGCATGACTCGTCAAGCGGTTTGTGCGTGTCGCGATACCGAGCGTTACCGATGCTGATACGGCCGGTCGGCGTAAACAATCCGCCATGTCGCGCGACCCTCGCGGGGAGAACGCAATCAAACAGATCAACGCCACGCGCGACACATGACCAGAGGTCTTCCGGCGCGCCGACCCCCATGAGATAGCGTGGCCGATCCGCAGGCAGGCACTCAGTCGTTACGGCGAGCGTCTCGTCCATTTCCTCTTTCGTCTCACCGACGCTCAGGCCACCAATCGCGATGCCCGGCAATGCCAATTGCGCCGCGAACGCCGCCCCTTCGCGGCGCAGGGTGTGGTTCAGCCCGCCTTGCACGATTGCAAACAATGCCTGGTCATCACGTCGTTTCACACGGAGCGCGCGTTCCAACCAGCGCTGCGTGCGGTGAAGTGCGTCGCGCGTCGAGGCATCCTCGGCGGGTAGCGCGACACATTCATCGAGCGGCATAATGATGTCCGCCCCCAGCGATTCCTCCAGCGCGATGACGCTTTCGGGAGTAAAACGGTGGAGGCTGCCATCGAGGTGCGAGCGGAAGGTCACGCCATCGTCGCCAACGGTTCGTCGCGCGCCGAGGCTGAAGATTTGGAACCCGCCACTATCGGTGAGCATAGGGCCGTCCCACGCCATGAAGCGGTGCAGGCCACCCGCTTGCTCGATGACCGACGCACCCGGTCGGAGGCTGAGATGATAGGCGTTTGCGAGGATGATCGGCGCGCCGATTGCGTGCAGATCGTCCGGGTCAAGCGCCTTCACCGTCGCCTGCGTACCTACCGGCATGAATGCGGGGGTAGGGATGACGCCATGAGGAGTCGTAACGTGTCCGGCGCGCGCACCTGTCTCCCGGTCAACCGCCTCAATGCCGAACGCGAACGTGCTAGTCAGCACGGGCGTCGCCTTCGAGAGCGAGAAGTCCTACCCGGTCGTATGCTACACTCGGCGCAATGAGATGATCGTGGAGGGAACGATGGCAGATGCGATCATGCACCGCCCCGCACTGGTTCGCACCCGGTATGCGGAAACCGACCAGATGGGCTTCATCTACCACAGCAACTTCTTTGCCTACTTCGAGATCGGTCGTTGCGAACTCGTCCGCGCCACGGGAATGACCTACGCTGACCTGGAAATGCACGGCATCCAAATGCCGGTCAAAGAGTGCGGCGCGCAGTTCCGCCTTGCGGCACGGTACGACGATCTGCTCGCGATCGGCACGCGCGTCGAGATGCTGACGGGAGTGCGCATCCGCTTCGGTTATCAGGTACATCGCATCCAGGATGGAGTGGCGACCCACCTGGCGACGGGGTTCACGGATCATATCTTCATTGACCGTTCAGGTCGCCCGACCCGCGTCCATAAGCGGCCTGAAGTCTGGCCCGCACTGGAACGACTGGTCGGCCTCGACACATTCCCCACACCCGACACGCGGGCATTATCGGCAGACGCGGGCACCCTGCTACGCTGATTTCCGGCGGCGATATTTGCTGCCGGAGACGCTGCCCCCAATCACCCTCCGATGACCGTTCGTCGCCGTCACGATCGTATCGGATTCAGCCGGTACGGCGGCGTCTTCCGATGCAGATGCGCTATCCGTGATCGTCACCGGGTCTGCCGCCGGGGTTCCGACCGCGAGTGTCACGAGGTCCGCGAAGGGATCGGCCTTTGTCGCCACTGCTGCCGCAGGCGTCCCGACCGGCGTCGGTTCCACGGCGGCCTGCGCCGCGAGCGCGTCCGCATACGGCGTCGTCACGGTGATCGTTTCCGGCTGCGCCGGTTCCGCGATCGCGGTTGCTGTCACACCTGCCACGGTCGCCGTTTCGAGCGCGGCGAGCGTAGGCTCACTCGTGGATGCACCGTTTACCGCGACCATCTCCTTCGGGGCGTCCATCTTGAAGACATCGGTCAGGTCGAGTTGGCTGCGCAAGTCGGCTTGCGTCGCCTCCAATTCACCGCGAAGGTCGCCCGCGATATTCTGGAACTCCTGCCGCAAATCGCCCGTGGCGGCATCGAACTCTTTCGTCAGTTCGCTCGTATACCGTCGGAAATCGCGAATGGTCTTCCCTACCTGCGCGGCCATCGTCGGGATTTTATCCGGCCCGAACATCACGATCGCAATGATGAGGATGACCATCAGTTCTGGAGCGCCGATACCGAAAAATTCCATAGCGTGCGTGTTCTCCACTCGTTGAACGGGTGTCCGGCCCTTGCGGAGCGACCCCCTTACCACTCAGTATACCATTCATGCACGCGACGGCGCGGGGAGTGAGACGGATGGCACGAATCGCAATTGATGCCCGTATGTGCGCCTACCGTCGGGGCGGTGTCGCATCATATACGGAGCGCCTCGCTGTCGCTCTCGCGCCGGAACTGGCGGAGCGCGATCATCCGTTCATCCTTGGATACGCACGACGCAGTCTTCCCATCCTGCCCAACGAGACGTCGGTACGACAACGACGCCTGTGGACACCGCCGCACCATCGTTGGGAGCGACAGACTCTCCCCATCGAGTTCCTTCGCCTTCGTCCCGCCGTCGTGCATAGCCCGGATTTCATCCCGGTCGCCGGCCCGTGGCGCCGTGTGATCACGGTGCATGACCTCGATTTCGTCCGCCATCCCGACCGGCTCACGCCGGACGCACAACGATACTACGGCCAGGTTGCCACGGCGGTTCACCGCGCCTCCGCGATCATCGCCGTCTCGCGGGCGACGCGTGACGATCTCATTTCCCTGCTCGGCGTAGATACCGATTCGGTTTCGGTGATCTATGAGGCAGCCGACCCGCTCTTCCGCCCCCCCCGTGATGGCGACACGGCAAACCGGGACATTCCCTCGCGCTACTTCCTGATGGTCGGCACGATCGAGCCGCGCAAGAATCACGATATACTCCTCGATGCGTACGCCGCCTACCGTCGCACGTCATCCGATCCCGCCGCACTCGTCGTCGCCGGTACAGAAGGGTGGAATGCCGCCCGGACGGTCGCGCGGCTGCGGAAGGAGCCGGGCCTCATCTGGCTTGGCGCCGTCGCACCAGAGGAGTTACTGCCGCTGTATCATGGTGCGATGGCACTCGTGATGCCCTCGTGGGATGAGGGCTTTGGTTTGCCGGTTGTCGAGGCAATGGCGTCCGGTACACCTGTGGTAGTGAGTACGGCCCGCGCACTCCGTGAAATTGCCGGTGATGCCGCGCTGATCGCCGCGCCGGATGACGAACGGGCGTGGATCGCGGCAATGACGACACTCGATTCAGCGCCGTCGCGCCGCGCGGAACTGCGTGCCATGGGCTACCGGCGGGCCGCACAGTTTTCGTGGGCACGGGCGGCGCGCGAAACGGCGGATGTGTACGACCGGGTTCTTGCGACGCCACGCGAGATGAGGGAACGAAGGAGGGATCGTGCCAGTTGACGCGCTGATCGTCGGCCTTGGCAATCCAGGCAAGGAATACGAGCGCACGCGCCATAACATCGGCTTCATGGCGGTGAGCGCCTTCGCGCGCCGGTACGAGATGCACTTCAGCGGTAAGCGCATGCAGGCGGAGATCGCCACCGGGCGTGCGGAGGGGCTGTCACTCGTCGTGGCACGGCCGCAGACCTTCATGAATTCCTCCGGCACGAGCGTCAGCCAACTCGTCCACTGGTACAAGGTGCCGACACGACGCGTCCTTATCGTCTATGACGAGGTTGACCTCCCCTTCGGTACACTCCGTCTCCGGCCAGCCGGCAGCGCGGCGGGGCACAAGGGGCTCGGCAGCATCGTCCAGGCGCTCGGCACCACCGAGGTTCCACGACTCCGGCTCGGCATCGGTCGTCCACCGGGCGGCGGCAAGGCGATGGGGCACGTTCTCAAACTCTTCGCCCCGAGCGAACGTACTGCGCTGGAGAAAGAGATTCTGCCCGCCGCCGTCGAAGCGATTCGCATCTGGCTGACGCATGACATTGAGGAAGTGATGCGCGTCGTCAATGCGCCCCGCGAGCCAGCGGCGGACGAGAAGCCACCTGTCACGCGTACCCGCCACGAAGGGAGCCTACCATGACCGATCAAGAGACGACGAACATCCACCGCATCGCCGTCATCGGCGCGGGTGCGATGGGCGCGGGGATCGCCCAGACCGCCGCGACCGCCGGTTTGCCGGTGACGATGTTTGACGTGGACGACGCGGCGATTGCGCGCGGCACGCGAACGATCACCGGATCGCTCGACCGGATCGTCAAGAAAGGATCGCTGACGACCGAGACTGCGGAAGCGGTGCGCGCTCGCATCACCGGCACGACCGACTTCGCGCGTGTCGCGGACGCCGACATGGTGATCGAGGCGGCATTCGAGGACGAATCAGTGAAGCGCGACCTCTTCCGCCGTCTCGACGCGGGATGCCAACCCGGCGCGATCCTCGCGTCAAATACCTCATCAATTTCGATCACCGTCCTCGCAGCGGCGACGGACCGCCCGGAGCGCGTCATCGGCATGCACTTTTTCAATCCCGTCCCCGTGATGGGCCTCGTCGAGATCGTGCGCGGCGCACGGACGAGCGACGCGACCTATGCAACGACCGAAACGCTTGCTCGCTTCCTTGGCAAAACACCGGTCGCCGTGAATGATTACCCCGGCTTCGTCTCGAACCGCATCCTCATGCCGATGCTGAACGAAGCGATCTTCTGCCTGATGGAGGGCGTCGCGGATCGCGATGCGATAGATACGGTGATGAAACTCGGCATGGCGCATCCGCTCGGCCCGCTCCAACTCGCGGATTTCATCGGCCTCGATGTCTGCCTCGGTATCATGGAAGTCCTGCATCGCGGCCTCGGTGACGGAAAATACCGCCCCTGCCCCCTCCTTCGCCAGATGGTCGCGGCGGGCAAATTGGGCCGGAAAAGTGGCGAAGGCTTCTACACCTATGAGAGGTGACGCCGCCGATCACGCCCCGAATCGTTGCACGTAATGGCTCGCGGTACAATGATCAAATGGGTCGGCGTGTCTCACTATCCCGGATGCGATGCACAGGACGTTTCATTGACGGCTGAGGGAAGGATAGACCGATGGAAAATCGCCCGATCCGTGTCTTGATTGCCAAAGTCGGTCTCGACGGCCATGACCGGGGCGCGAAGGTGTTAACCCGCGCCCTCCGCGATGCCGGAATGGAAGTGATCTACACGGGGCTGCACCAGACGCCCGAAATGGTCGTGGAGGCGGCAATTCAGGAGGACGTGGACGTACTCGGTCTCAGCAGCCTTTCCGGCGCACACGCGACGCTCTTTCCGCGCGTCATCGAGGGGCTGCGTGCGGTCGGCCTCGGTGACATTCTCATCGTCGCAGGCGGTGTCATTCCGGCGGACGACGCGGCGGAGCTGAAGAAGGCGGGGGTCGCGGCGGTGTTCGGTCCTGGCACCTCTCTCGCGACGAGCATCGCCTTCATCAAGGAACACGCGCCGCGCAACCGTCGTCTCTCGCATCCCGGCGGCGGCTCATGACCGCGGAATCCCGGCATGACATTGACGACCTCACGGACCGTATTACGTTAGGGGATCGTGTTGCCCTCGCGCGCGGCATTTCGCTGATCGAGTCGGGCGACTCCGAGGGCTTGGCCCTCTCGGAAAAGGTCTTTGCGGCGGGCGGGCGGGCGCACCTCATCGGCATAACCGGACCACCTGGCGTGGGGAAAAGCACCCTCGCCGATGCCCTCGTCCGCGCCTATCGCACGCGCGATCTGACGGTCGCCGTGCTCGCCGTTGATCCGGTCAGCCCGCGCACAGGCGGCGCGACGCTCGGCGACCGCATCCGGATGACGGCGGCCTCTGCCGACCGGGGCGTCTTCATCCGTTCGAGCGCGGCGCGCGGGCAGCACGGCGGCCTCGGCCTGACGACGATGCAGACGGCGCGCCTGATGGATGTCGCCGGATACGATCGCGTCATCATTGAAACCGTCGGCACCGGGCAGGACGGCGTGACGATTGGCACCGTTGCCGCGACGATCGCCCTCGTCCAAACACCGAATAGCGGCGACGACGTGCAGGCGCTCAAAGCGGGCATCCTCGAAATCGCGGACATCTACGTCGTCAACAAGGCCGAGTTACCCGGCGCGGATACGATGATCGAGGACCTGCGCGAGGCGGCGGAGGCGGCGAACCTGCCGGATGGCTGGCGGCGGCCCGTCGTCGCGACGACGGCTGCCGATGGCAGCGGCGTTGAAGGGCTTGTGGCCACCATCGAGGCGCACCGTGCCTATTTACGGAGTTCACCCGAAGGTGAACAGCGGCTGGCGGGCCGCCTCTGGGCGGAGGTGCAGGCGCTCGTCCACAATGAGGTTCGGGTGGCGGTGGACCGCTACATGACGGCGCCCGCGACGATGCACGCGGCGATCCCGGCGCTGATGGCCGGGCGGGCGAATCCAATCCAGGTGGCACGCTCATTGCTCGCCGCGCGTGGCTGGACGCCGACTCGCCCCAACTAAACGAAGCCGCGCGTGCGCGGCAGCGGATTGATTGGCGATCCGGGCAGCAGCGATGCCCGCGCCAATCCCGTTACCAATGTTGACAACCGTCAACCCCGGCGCGCACGTCTGGAGCATCGCCAGCAATGCTGCCTCGCCCTGACCGCCCGCGCCATAGCCGATCATCGTTGGCAGCCCGATGACGGGCAGCGGCACAAGCCCCGCGACGACTGAAGGCAGCGCGCCGTCCATTCCCGCCGCGACGATCAGTGCGTCCACGCCCCATTCGAGGAGACCAGTCAGCGGCGGGAAAAGGCGATGCAGACCGGCGACACCGACATCGGCAACGAGACGAACCGCGCAGCCCATCGCCTCTGCCATCACGCGTGCTTCATCCGCCGTCGGGAGATCCGACGTGCCTGCCGTGACGATCCCAACGTGCCCACCCGAAGACGATTCGATATACTGCGCGGTCGTCACGCGCGCCGTATGCATTCCGTCACCAATTTCGACCAATGCATCAGGGAGGCTCGTGCGTAGCAACGCGGCGTCCGCGTCGTTCACGCGGCTGACGATCACCCGCCCGCGCGCCGCGAGCATGCCGCGCACGGCGTCAACAAAACTGTGCGGGCTTTTTCCTGGCGCATAGACCACTTCCGGCACGCCGATTCGTGCCTCTCGTCCCGTGTCGAGTCTCACGGGATATGTGCCGTCGCCTGGTTGCTCCGTGGCTTCGGGTCGGAGCGCGGCACGCAGTGCCTCGAAGGGATCAGGAGCCGCTCGGTGCATCCGTGCCCCATTGTTCTCGCCGAATCAGGCGGCTGACGAGCGTCGCATAGAAGTGATTGCGCGGCCGGACCCGCGCGAGCGCCAGCGTATGCGGGGACGCGCAGATATTGACGACATCGCCGCTCGCGAGGGGGATGTCGAGTTGCCCATCAGATGTGAGCACCGCCCCCTCGCGGGACGATGCGACGAGCGTCACGCGCGCGTCCGACGAAATGACGAGCGTATCAATCGAACTGAGGTGCGGCGCGACCGGCGTGAGGATCATCGTCTGCGTCCACGGCGCGACGATTGGCCCATGCGCGGCGAGGTTGTAGGCCGTCGAACCGGTCGGCGTCGAGACGATGAAGGCGTCCGCGACGAAGGTCGTCACGGGGACGTCATCCACCACGCAGGTAATGTCGAGCACGCGCGACGGCTTCGGGTTCGTGACGACCGCGTCGTTGGCCGCGAGGACGGTGCGGGTCGTGCCATCGGCGTGGGCGACCGTCACTTCGAGCATCAGGCGCCGGTCCAGCCAATAGTTGCCCGCGAGGAATTGCGGCAGCATCTCCACGGCGTTCTCCGGCGTCAGTTCCGCCAGGAAACCGAGCCGCCCGAGGCTGACCGCGACGACCGGAATATCGCGCGGCGCGGTCAGTTGCGCCGCGCGCATCAGCGAGCCATCGCCGCCGAGGACGAGGAGCAATCGCGTCGAAGCGAGATGCGTCTCCGACAGATCCGTCGCGCGCGTGGATTCTTCCCAGCAGGGAATGGCATCGGCCTCAAGCCGCTTGCGGATGTGCGCCGCCGTCTCCCGCGCCGCCGGATTCTGCGGGTGAACGAGCATCCCGATCGCACCGACGCCCGTGCGCTTGGTCATGACGCGTTACCTTCCCGGCACCGTTGCGAGCGCGGCGGCAATCCGCGCCGCCGTCTCGTCCGCATCCACAGGCGTTCCCGGCATCCACCAGGCGAGGAATTCGACATTGCCCGCCGGGCCACGGAGCGGCGATGCGGTCACATCGCCCAATCGAAGCCCCAAACCAGCCGCCATTGACAGCACGGATTGTAGCACAGCGCGGTGCGTTTCCGGGTCGCGCACGACCCCACCACGTCCGACTTCCTCCTTCCCCGCCTCGAACTGCGGCTTGACGAGCGCCACGATCTGGCCCGCCGGTTCCGAAATGGCAATCGCACGCGGCAGGACGAGCGCGAGCGAGATAAATGAGACATCAATCACCACGAGCGACACCGGCTCCGGCAGTGCGGCGACGAAGCGGGCATTTGTGCGATCCATGACGACGACGCGCGGATCCTGCCGGAGGCGATAATCCATTTGCCCGTATCCCACGTCAAGCGCGTAGACGCGTGCCGCGCCACGTTGGAGCAGGCAATCCGTGAAGCCGCCCGTACTCGCTCCGAAGTCCGCGCAGATGCGATCCGTGACATCGAGACCAAAGGTCTCTAACGCGTGGTCCAGTTTCTCGCCGCCCCGGCTGACAAATCGCGGCGGTGTCAGCACCGCGACCTCCGCCTGCTCCGCGACGAGTGCGCCCGCCTTCGTCACGGGCGCCGTGCCGACGCGCACATGCCCGGCGAGGATCAGCGCCTGGGCGCGGCTGCGGCTCTCCGCAAGGTTGCGATCAACGAGTAATTGGTCGAGGCGCACGCGACGCACCCGCCCTTTATCCACGCCGGACGGGGGCATGGGGGATCGCGGGTTGCGCGGTGGCGGCGAGGAATTGCTGGGAATGCACATGGCAAATGGCGACCGCGAGGGCATCCGCCGCGTCATCCGGCTGCGGGATGGCATCGAGACGGAGGAGGATGCGCACCATCTCCTGCATCTGCGCCTTGTCCGCCTTCCCGTATCCGCTGATCGCCTGCTTCACCTCGATCGGGCGGTACTCCGAAACCGCCACGCCAGCGCTTGCCGCCGCGAGAAGCACGACGCCCCGCGCCTGCATGACGGGCAGCGCGGTCGTCACGTTCTTGGAAAAAAACAGTTGCTCCACCGCGACGGCATCGGGGAGATGTTCGGCGATCAGGCGCGAAACCGCGTCATACAGCCGCAGCAGGCGTTTCTCGGGGGCGAGGGCGCTTTCGGTGCGGACGACGCCATAGGCTACCATTTCCGGGTCGCGGTCGCCGCGCACGACGCCGTAGCCGAGGATCGCCGTGCCCGGATCAATACCGAGGGTAATGCCGGGCATGGCAACGCCTCCGGGCGCTATGCGCTCACCTGCGCGAGAACTTCATCGGAGATTTCCAGATTTGAATATACCTGCTGGACGTCGTCGAGGTCTTCGAGTTTCTCGATGAGGCGAAGCGCCTGCACCGTCTGGTTCTGATCGAGTTCCATCGGCGTCGAGGCGATGTAGCGGAGGCTCGCTTCCTCAACCTCAAGCCCCTGCGCGCGGAACGCCTCTTCGACTGCCTTCAGATCCTGCGGCTCGGTATATGCCTCAAGCACGCCATCGCTGTTCTCCACGTCCGCTGCGCCCGCGTCAATCGCCATCAATGCGACCTCATCCGCATCCTTGCCATCCGTGTTGATCGTGATGACGCCACGGTTCGCGAACATCCAGCCGACGGAACCGGACTCACCCATGTTGCCGCCGTATTTCGCGAAGACGCTGCGCACTTCCGACACCGTCCGGTTGCGGTTGTCTGTCAGCGCCTGGACGAGGATCGCCGCGCCGCCCGGCCCGAAACCCTCGTACAACACGTCGTCATACGTCGTGGTATCGTCCTCACCGAGCGCTTTCTTGATCGAACGCTCGATGTTGTCATTCGGCATATTGTTGATACGCGCTTTCTGGACGGCAAGCCGCAGGCGATAGTTCGCTTCCAGGTCGCCACCGCCGCCCGCGCGCACGGCAACCGAAATCTCGCGCGCGAGTTTCGTGAAGAGCGCGCCGCGTTGCACGTCCTTCGCGCCTTTCTGATGCTTAATGGAACTCCACTTGGAATGGCCGGACATACCTATGCTCCTCTCTGGCGACGCGGACAGATCCGCGTTCACGCAGGCGATTTTCCAATGGAGGATAGCACGTACGGACACCTGTTCGCAAATCGCGCCGCTACGTCGTGCGTCAGCGTGTGGGTGTGAGTTTACTCGCTGCCGCCGCGTCCAGCAGGAATATGACGGCGCCTTCGGGCGTCCGCACCCCCTGCGCGGGATATTCCGACGGATCGAAGGGTCCTTCCAACACATGCTGCACCGCGTCCGCTTTTTCCGCCCCACCGACGAGGAAAATCACATGCGTCGCCGCGTCGAGCACCGGATACGTCAGCGTCAGGCGCCACGAATCGAACTTCGGCACATAGTTCGCCGTCGCCAGCCGCTCGATCACTTGCAGCCCGTCAGTGTGCGGGAATAACGACGCGGTATGCCCGTCCGGCCCCATGCCGAGCAGGATCAAGTCGAAATGCGGGACGCGCCCCGGCGTCAGCCCGAAGACATCGCCAAGAGTCGCATCATACGTCACCGCCGCGCTGTGCGGATCCCGCTCACCCTCCATGCGAAAAACCTGCTCCGGCAGCACCGGGACGTGATCGAGCATCGCCTCCCGCGCCATCCGGTAATTGCTCTCGCGGTCGTCCGGCGGAACGCAGCGCTCGTCGCCGAAGAAAAAATAGAGCGATGCCCAGGGAATGACATCGTGATACGTTTCGGATGCAAGCAGCCGGTAGAGCCGCTCCGGCGTCGAGCCGCCAGCCAGCGCAACGGTGCAGCGATTCGTTCGTGTCACTGCGTCGTTTGCAATGGCAGCGAACCGGCGTGCCGCCTCCTCGCTGATGGCGTCAAGGTCAGGAAGCACCACGACGTCACGATTCTCCTCGGTCAATGGGAACCTCCACTTCTGGGGCTGGCGATACGAATTGCGACCTCCAGTGCCTCATCATAGACATGATCGCGGCGGACGGTGCTCACCTCGTCCGCGAGCATGTCCGCCACTGAGCCTTCGTGCATCGGCACAATCCGCTCCTGCGGCGTCTGCCCCTCGACCGTCATCGTCACGACGGTATGCTCCCGATCATCCGCGCGCTGGATCGCGAATGTCGCCATCGTCTCATCAGCCCGGGCGATGAGCACGATGGAGAGGAGACAGCCGGTTGGCAGATCGGGTGCATGCTGCGCGGAGAATTCCAGAGTGATCGGCGCTTCCTCATCGCGCACCACGATCATCATTTCCCGACCAAAGCGCCGCAGATTCGGGATCGTTTCCCATGCGAGGCGCGACGCCAGCCAACTGCCGTAGAGCAAGGCTTGCTCAGGGTTGTATTGGCCCCCGTCTGCGGCGGCATACGTCACCCGCACCCGCTGAATGCCATCCAGATACGGGCGCGACGGTGGCGCGTCGAAGAACTGTGCCGTCAGTTCCCGCCACGGTGTCAGGCGTGCCCATGCGAGGTCACGGAGTGCGACGCCCGGATATTCTTCGGCGCCGAGCGCGTGCAAGCGTGCGAGCACTTGGATCGAGTCCGGAAACGCGCTGGAATCAATGACGAGTTGGTCTGATGCATCCATCAGCGACGGGAAAAGCGGGTGATTGAACAGCCCATCACCGGACCACCAAAGGACGACCGGCACTTCCGGCACAAGCAGCGGAATGACGACCCCCGGCATCTGGCGCACGCCGTCCCCCACCGCTTCGAGGATCACCTGCTCGGAGCCTGACCGCTCCATCGCGCCGCCGTACTCGCATTGCGCGGATATCCACGCGCGCATGCGCGACGCATCACCCTCCTGCGCGTGCAGGATGATCGTGCGGGAGGGATGGATTTGGCCGACACGCGCGGCGATCTCTTGCGCGTCAGAGACGTTCGTCGCCGAACCCGCGAAGATAATCAGATTCAGCGTATATGCTTGCATGCTGGAACGACCGCCGGTTTGACTGGTCATCCAGAGTTGCGTCAGCGCGTCCTCGATCTCGCGGACATCAACGGGATGCGGCCCATTGCCCGGCGCGGCTGTGGCGTTGCTTTCTGGCCGATCCGTCGCCATCGTCCGTCTCCTACCGTGTCCGCAACCGTCTCCACGTCCGGCCGTCGCGCGCCAGCAGTTCGTGCGCGCGTTCGGGGCCCCATGTCCCGGCGTCATAGTTCGGGAACTGGGGCAGCGCGACCATCTTCCAGCCTTCGAGGATCGCCGTGATCAGCGCCCACGCCACCTCAACCTCATCGCGCCGCGTGAAAAGGGTTGAATCGCCGAGCATGCAGTCCAGGAGCAATCGCTCGTATGCATCCGGTGGTTCCACACCAAAATACGTGCCATAACGGAAATCCATGTTGACGGAACGGATTTGCACCGTCGGGCCCGGCACCTTCGAGCCGAACTTGATCGAGATTCCCTCATCCGGCTGGATTTGCAGCGCCAGGACATTCGGCTCCATCGTCTCGGCGGCGCGGTCAAACAACAGGTGTGGCGCGGGCTTGAACTGAATCGCCACTTCGGTGACGCGTTTCGGCAGCGCCTTACCCGTTCGTAAATAGAACGGCACGCCCGCCCACCGCCAGTTGTCAATGAAGAACTTGAGCGCGACAAAGGTTTCCGTCGTCGAGTTCGGCCCAACGCCGTGCTCCTCGCGATAACCGGGGATCGGGTGCCCCGCGACATCGCCCGGCGCGTACTGGCCGCGCACGGTGAACTTGTTGACGTCCTCCGGATGGATCGGCCGGATCGCGTGGAGCACCTTGACCTTCTCATCGCGCACGCCGGTCGCGTCGTTCGAGACCGGCGGCTCCATACCGATGAGCGAGACGAGTTGCATCATATGGTTCTGCACCATATCGCGCAGTGCACCGGACTCCTCGTAATAGCCGCCGCGTCCCTCGACACCAATGCTCTCCGCCACGGTAATCTGCACATGGTCCACGTAGCCCCGGTTCCAGAGCGGCTCGAAGATGCCGTTCGCAAAGCGGAAGACGAGGATGTTCTGCACCGTCTCCTTACCAAGGTAATGGTCAATGCGGAAGACTTGTCGCTCCGAGAAGACTTCGGCGAGTTGGTTGTTCAGATCGAGCGCCGATGCGAGGTCGTGGCCGAAGGGCTTCTCAATAATAATTCGCTGCCACGGCCCTTCCTCCGGCACACCCGGTGTGACACGGCGTGCCAGCCCGTGCTCGCCGAGTTGCCGGATGATCTCGTTGTAATTGGACGGCGCGGTCGCGAGATAAAAGACGCGATTGCCGCAGGTGCCACGCTCGCGATCAATCTGGTCGAGCAGTTCGCCGAGGCGCGCGTAACCGTCGCTGTCGTGGAACTCGCTCTGATGGTAGTAGATGCCCTGCGAGAAGTTCTCCCAGACGGTCTCCTGCACGGGGCGCACGCGCGAGAACTCGTTAATGCCGGCTTTCATCTGATCGCGGAAGGTGTCGTTGCCGATCGGCCGCCGCGCCACACCAACGACGGTGAAGCCGCCCGGCAGTAATCGCTCGCGCGTCAGATTATAGAGCGCGGGCACCAGTTTTCGGCGGGTAAGGTCGCCGGACGCGCCGAAAATGACCATTACGCATGGCTCAGGTGTGCGCTGCAGGCGCAACCCCTCGCGCAGCGGGTTCACAACAGTCGTTTCGAGCATCCGGCGCACTCCTTAGGCGAGTCGGCAATCAACAGTCGGCAGTAGACACGATTCTACGTTCAGGCATCGCCATCACATTCCGACGACTGCCGACTTTCCTCGTGTCAGCCCGCAGCGTGGGCTCCCGTTGCTCCGAACTCTTCGCTCTTCGTGCGCACATCCTTCATGATCGCCTCGAAGGAGTCGGAGAACTGCTTGATCCCCGCGTCCTGCAGGTCCTGCGTCACTTTCGCCATATCAATGCCAGCATCCGCAAGGTCCTTCAACACACGTTGCGCTCCCGGATAATCTTCCTCAACCGAGTTACGCACCCGCCCGTGATCGCGGAACGCTTCGATAGTCGGCGCTCCCATCGTGTCCACCGTATCCGGCCCGATCAATTCCTCCGCGTAGAGAATGTCCCGGTAGGCGGGGTTCTTCGCGCCGGTGCTCGCCCAGAGCGGCCGCTGCACCTTCGCACCCTTCGCCGCGAGCGCCTCCCAGCGCGGGCCGCTGAATGTCTCGCGGAACACATGGTACGCCTCTTTGGCGTTCGCAATCGCGGCTTTGCCGAGCAGGCTTTGCAGTTTCTCTTGCTCCGCACCGGAAGCGCGCGCGATCTTCTCATCCAGCATCTTATCCACCGCGACATCTACGCGGCTGACGAAGAAGGAGCCGATCGAGGCGATCCGCTCAACAGATTCGCCGCGCCGCACACGCGCTTCGATTGCCTCGATATACGCATTCATCACATCGCGGTACGACGCGATCGAGAAGACGAGCGTCACATTGATGTTGATTCCCTCGCTCAGGGTCTGTTTGATGGCAGCGATGCCCTCCGGCGCGGCGGGGATCTTAATCATCAGGTTCGGGCGGTCCACGATCCTCCACAGGCGGCGCGCCTCTTCAATTGTGCGCTGGGTATCGTGCGCGAGCGTCGGAGAGACTTCGAGTGAGACGAAACCATCGTGGCCGTTCGTCCGCCGGTAGACGGGCGCGAAAACATCGCACGCATCCCGCACATCGGTCGTCGTCAGTACCTCATAGATTTCGTCACCGTTCTTTCCCTGCCGCGCCAGTTCGCGCATCTGGTCGTCGTAATCCGTCTTGCCGACAATTGCTTCCTTGAAGAAATTCGGATTGGATGTCTCACCAACCACGCCGTCTTCGTCAATCAACCGCTGCAATTCGCCATCGTGAACGAGTGAGCGGCTGATACCGTCGTACCAGACGCTCTGGCCAAAGTTCGCGATCAGTGTCAGTGGATTTGTCGCCATGTCATCCTCCTCATCACCCGTACCTCGACGGGAACAAATGCCATCGGTTCCATCTTCACGCCGCACCACGCGCCATGCGCCACGCGCCGGTTGTCATGTCCGTGGCGGTACGAGCAGATTATACAAGTGCGCCTGCTGCTCGATTGCCATTTGATAGACTCGATGCACGTCCATATCCGGTATCACCGTCTTGCCGAGCGCGACCGGTACGTCTTCCCATGACGTTATCGCACCCAATTGTTCGAGAGCGATGAGCGCCGCGCCACGGCTCGTCGCCTCCCCCTCGTCAGAAACGGTTAGTGGCTTGCCCAGCACATCGGCGAGCATCTGCATCCACGTCGGGTTATTGAGCAGCGCGGAGCCGCTAATGACGATCTCCCGCGCCTGCGGATAATTCGACGCGATTATCCGATAGATGAGCGCGAACCGATAACTGATCGCCTCCAGAAACGCGCGGGCAATTTCCGCCGCAGTCGTGTCAAGAGCGAGGCCGACGATCGCGCCTCGCGCGATCGCGTTATAGTTCGGGCTTCGCTCCCCCGCCAGGAACGGCAAGACCGTCAAGCCGTGCCCATTGGGTGGCACCGCCGCAATTGCCTGCGCGGTCGCGTCATCGTCGTCCAGACGCATGCGCTCCTTCAGCCAGGCCCACGCGTTGCCTCCATTGCTCTCCGCGCCGCCGACCACGAAATGTCGCCTGTCCACGCGATACGCCCAGAGACCCTCCGGCACGCGCACCGCATCCTCGCGCAACACGAGACGCATCGCAGTTGATGTGCCAGCGTTGACCGCAATGCGTGATCCGTTTACTCCGCCACTGCCGAGGTTGCTCGCCGCTCCGTCGCCGAGTGACAGATACCAGGGAATCCGCGCGAGTGACGGCCAACGACGCGCAGCCGAACCGACCAAGCCGCGGAGCGGTTCGTCAACGTCGCATAGCCGGGACAACTGGCCGGCGCGCACCGGCAATGCCGCAAGAATTGTCTCGTCCCACCGGCATTCGTTGAGATTCAGCAGGCCACTGCCGGAGGCCATTGAGAGCGAACAGACGCGCTCGCCGAAGCACCGGAAATGGAGGTATTCCGCGAAGGACATCCAGTAGGTGACGCGATCGAAGAGCGCCGCGTCAGTTTCCGCAAGCCAGACGAATTTGGCGGGCAAGTACATCGCGTGCAACATGCAGCCTGTTCGCTCGTGGATTGCGCGCTCATCCAGCCGGTGACGGAGTGCAACCGCCGCCCGCTCGCTTCGTGTATCGGCCCAGGTGTATAGCGGCGTGATCGCGGCCCCCTCCGCATCAACACCGACCACCGTATGCCAAAACGTGTCTGATGCGACGCCACGGATCTTGGTCACATCCTTCCCCGCCACCGACAGCACGCCATCAATCACCTTCGCGGTGCGCTCCACCAGCGCATCCGCATCGCAAGTTACGCCGCCATCGGCTGTCGTCGTCATCTCATGAACGATGTGCGCCGTCATCCCATCAATCGGCCGCGCTCGTGCATCGTAAAGGAGCGCACGCACGGACGACGTGCCGACATCGAAGGTCAGTACGAACGGCGCTTCCGCACTCCGAAGAGAAACCTGAGCCACGAATGGACCCTTTCACAATATGCGGCGTGTACCGTCCCGATCGCTGCTCAGCGCAAGTATACCCGTTTCCCCGGTGACGGTCGCGTTCTCCACGCGCGGGAATACCGTTGACCGCCTCGCAGCCACGTAGTACCCTCCTGTCCGTGTGGGTGGCGCGAACACGAGATGGGAATACCCGTGGCAATAAAGAATTCTGATACTGTCGAGGTCGTGGACAGCACCGATGCACCGATAGTAGAAGGAGTGACGTCTCCCGCCGGCGAGCAACCCGCCCGCCGTAGTGCAACCCGGGAACTCCTCGAAACGCTGGTCATCGCCGCTCTCCTGTTTTTCGGCATGCGGATGGTGATGCCGGCGGTCGTTGTAGACGGCGTGAGCATGGTCCCGAGCCTCCAGAACGCCCAGCATTTGCTTGAAAACCGTCTCGCCTACCGAAATATCGAGATCGGCGGGAAGAAATTCTATCTCTTCCACGCGCCGAAACGAGGCGATATCGTCGTTATTAACCCACCGATCGCGCATGACAAGCCATTCATCAAGCGGATTATCGGCCTGCCTGGTGATACGATCCTGATCCGTGATGGCAATGTGATGGTCAACGGCGTCGCGCTGCATGAGACGAATATCTCGGAAGCGCCGCGCTATACCTACCCACTCAATGGTCGCGCGTACACGCTCGGGCCAGATGAATACTTTGTCCTGGGAGATAACCGCAACGCGAGCGAGGATTCGCACTTCTTTGGCCCGATCCACAGCAGTGCCATTATGGGCGAGACCTGGGTGTCGTTCTGGCCGTGGAAAGATATCGGCTTCTTGCCGCATCCGGTCTATCCTATCCCATCCTGATTGCACCATGCCCGGCATTCCCGGGCGATTCTCGCGCGTGGCGCATGGTAGGTCACGGTCATGACCGTTCGGCAGTGACATGAGGGGAGATCGCGTGGCGATGCAGAGAGTGGGCGCGCGACCGTTTCGCGCCGGAGTTGACATTGGTGGCACCTTCACCGACCTGATCCTCTACGACGACCGCACCGGCAACCTGAGCATTGGGAAAACGCTGACTACCCCGGACGACCCGGCCCTGGCGGTGGAAACCGGCATGCGGGACACACTCGCGGAAGCCGGCGCGTCACCGGAAGCGGTCGGCAATGTCATCCACGGCACGACGCTTGTGACGAACGCCCTCATCGAGCGAAAGGGCGCGCGCACGGCCCTGATCGCGACGCGCGGCTTCCGGGACGCGATCGAGATTCGCCACGAGGGCCGGTACGATCTCTATGACCT
>CALBSO010000057.1 GCA_937968015.1 uncultured Thermomicrobia bacterium | reverse complement strand
ACGGCTTGAGTTCCTGCATGCTCGGCAGATCATTATGGATATCGGTGTCTATGAGATGGAGCGCGGCGGCATCCTCCGCCCGCGTTGTGGATCGGGGTGCGATTGCGACCGCCATTGGGCCTCTCCTCCTTACGGAACCGATACGGGATCGCCGCTCTGCCTATCCTACCAAAGTTCGAGGCTTGAGGCTTGGAGGGATTCCTCGCACTCCGAACGCATTACGCCACGTCGAAGACACACTTGCCCGTCGTGCCCCCCTCGAAGGTGCGAAACGCCTCGTCCGCCTGGTCGAGCGTGAAGCGGTGGGTGATGATCTGCGATAACGGCACTTCCCGATCCGCGATGAACCGGGCGCACTCGGCGAGGCCGTGCGTGCTGAACGTCCAGGAGCCGTAGATCGTCAGTTGCTTGTGGATGATGTCGCGGCTGATGTCGAAGGTCGTCGTATTTCCCTCGCCGACGAAGCAGGAACGACCCCAGATGCGCGCGGCCCGCACCGTATTGACGCGGGCGGCGGGGTTGCCGGTGCAATCGAGCGTCGCGTCCGCCCCCTCGCCGTGCGTCAACTCCTGAATCGCCGCGACCGGGTCTCCCTCCAGCGGGTTGAGCGTCACGTCCGCGCCGTGCTGCCGGGCGAGCGCGAGCCGATCCGGGGAAAGATCCACGGCGATGACGCGCGCGCCCATCGCCCGCGCCAGGAGCGTCCCGCTCAATCCGACCGGACCCTGCCCGAAGATCGCCAGCGTGTCCCGCCCGGAGAGATCGAGCCGCTTCAGCGCCATATAGGCGGTGCCCGTCCCGCAGGCGATCGCGGCCCCTTCGTCGAAACTGAGCGCGTCGGGGAACCGGACGAGCGTGCTCGCGGGCACGCACATGTACGGGGCGTTCGCGCCGTGGCCGGAGAAGCCGTAGACGATACTGCCGTGCAGGCACATCTGCGAGTATCCCGCGCGGCAATGATGACATTCGTCGCAGCCGTGGTAATGATGCACGATCACCCGGTCGCCGATCCGCGCCTGCGCGTCGGTGACGTGGACACCGCGCTCGATCACGATGCCACACGGCTCGTGCCCGCCAATTGGCAGGCGCTCCGGATCAACGTCCGCCCTCGGTGCGCGATAGGGGCGGAAATCGCTGCCGCACATGCCCGAACTCTGGATGCCAACAATCACCTCCTCCAGCCCCGGTGTCGGGTCGGGAAACTGCCGCAGTTCGACTTCACGATCGCCCAAAAAGACGAGTCCATGCATCTGATCCTCCTGATGCTGAGTGGTCTACCACCCGCGAATAGCGTCCTTCTCTGTACTCCCATCATAACGGACGCGCTCGCATCACGGAGTGGCACGCTCCGGGCGACCCACGCGGAGACGCATATTGTATGTTACCTCATATTTTACTGCGTATATTTCATCAGAAAAAATATCTATACGAACACGATAGCCTTTTGACAAATCGCGCGGCTTCGCGGAATCTACCCAAGCGTTTCACGAGAATACTTGATCGTGGAGCGTGGTTGCCCTCCTGATGTGCGGGAGGCATCTGTCACTGGACAGCGAAGGAGGTTGGCTCGATTCCCGATTGACGACGCACCGATGGAATCAGACGTAGGGGGTGCGCGGGGGTGCGCCCTGAGAGAAGGTGGAGAAATGAGCATGAAGAAGGCGCGGTTCTTTGTTGCCATGATGATGGTTCCGGCCCTCCTGGGCCTCGCCGCAGGGGTCTACGCGGCGGTTAACTTCCAGGTCGTCCCGGGCACGTATGACCCTGCCCACACCTTCCTGGTGCAGGCCACATGGCTCGACGGCATCGGCTGCCCGACGAATGCGGGGGTTGACCTCACGGGGAGCGGCCACACGACACCCTACACGGATCCGGCCTGCTCAACCGGCGGCTCCAACGATCCGCACAATCAGGGGCTCTTACTGGCGAAGACCGGCCCAACGGGAAACTATGCTGCGGCTCAGGCCAAACTCCAGGGTGTTGACGGCGTGACGCTCACCGAACTCGGCTACGATCTGCGCAAGCCGCGAGGCATCGGCGATTTGAGCGGCTCGCACTGCGGCGCGGGCGCCCCGCGCTTCAATGTCTCCCTGCAGGATGGTAAGAGCTATTTCATCGGCTGCCAGTCGCCGCCGCCAACGACGCAGACCGTCGGCAATGGTTGGCTGCGGCTGCGGTGGGGTGGCTCCGTGCCCCTGGTTGGATACAACCAAACAACCGGCGCGCTCGAACCCATTGTGGGAAAAGTCAAGTCCATTGAAATCGTCTTCGATGAAGGCCAGGACACCGGGCCAGACAACTTCGGCCTCGCCGTACTGGACAACATTGATGTCAATGGCACGCTCGTCGGCCATGGCCCATCAAAGAACGGCCAAGGCGGAGACGATCAGGGTGACAACGGCGATCAGGGTGACAACGGCAACCATGGCAACGCCTAACCGGTAGGTAGTAACCCCAATCGTATTAGGCGCTGAAGGACGGGCGGGCCATCGCGGCCCGCCCGTATTCGTTGTCCGGTATCGTCAGTACCTGAGCACTGGTTCCGCCGGGGTCCACGCCGTATAGTACAAAGCGCCGGGCAATCACGGCGACACGAGAAGGGTACGGCAGCGCGACCGAGGTGCGGGATGTGGAAGCGACGAATGATACCGACGGGGCAACAACCCGGCAATGGGGCAGCGCGCCACGACGATCCCAGTAACCTCGCGGTGTTTGACAGATTATCGGTGGACGGCCGGCGCGGCCGTTTATGGCGACTGCTTGGGCTGGGCTGGCTGCTCGTCCTGATCAACCCCGTCGCCGAACTCTTCCGCACCCATCAATCGCCGCCGCGCCTTGTCTTCGGACTGGTGGGGATTGCCACCTTCGTGGCGCTCTATCTCTGGATGCTCTTCAGCGATCGGGAGCATCCGATTCCGTTTTTCAAGCGTTGGGCGATGATCTTCATCTTTCTCACCGTCGAAGCGGTCGCGCTCAATCTCACCTTCGGCCTCTCCTGGATTGGGCTGTTCTTCTTTCTCACGGTCAGCGCGGGCCGCGCGCCGCCACGGATCGCCGTCTGGCTGATCGTCGGTATCAGCATCGCGGCGGGGCTTACCGACGCGACATCGGGCTTCAGCGTGACCGATTCGGCCTTGCTGCTCCTCCAGGTCGGCTTGATCGGCATCAGCATGATCGGCGTCTTCCAAATGGTGCGCGTCAACCGGGAGATGCGGGCGGCGCGCGAGGAAAACGCGCGCCTGGCGGTCGCCGAGGCGGTGGCCAAGGAACGGCTCCGCTTCGCGCGGGAACTCCACGACTCGGTGACGCAGGAATTATTCTCGATGACGCTCCACGCCCGCACGATGCTCAAGAACCTCGACCGCGCGGGCACATCCGCCGACGATCCGGTGCGCCAGCAGGTGAAAATCCTCAGCGACCTCGCGCAGGCCGCCCTCGCGGAGATGCGGATGCTCATTTTCGAACTGCGGCCCGGCGCGCTGGCGGAAGAAGGGCTTGTGAGCGCCGTACGCAAGTTGGCGGCCTCCGTCAGCGCGCGGGAGGAGATCGCCATTGATGTGGACGCACCCCCGGATCGCCTCCCCCTCGCGAATAACGCGGAGGAGCATCTCTACCGGCTCGTGCAGGAGGCGCTCAACAATGTCGTCAAGCACGCGGGCGCGGGCCGGGCGGTCGTGCGGATGGACGTGGTGGAGAGCGGCGACACACTCGTTGTGGAGGTTCGCGATGACGGCACGGGGTTCGATCCCGCCATCGCGCATCCGGGTCACATGGGGCTGGAGACGATGGCCGCGCGTGCCAGGGAACTCGGCGGCGACTGCACGGTTGTCAGCGCACCCGGCGACGGAACGACCGTGCGCGTCACCCTCCCCCTCGACGTAAACGCGCTCGACCACCGGATTCCCACCGCGCAGATACATCCTCTCCTCTCTCGTCAGGCCCATCATCCGTAAATCGGGGCGGTCTTTCCGCGCCGCGCTCGCCATGCCACGAAGAGCGCGACGAGGAGCAGGACGAGCGCGAGTGCGCGACCGTCGTAGTTAATCACCAGCGGCCATGACGGGCGATCGGGGAACCACTCGTGCAGGTAGCCGAAGCCCGCGCTGCTCACGACGATGCTGGCTGGGATGAGGAAGGCGCCGCGGACCAATGGCACGCAAGCGAGCAACAGCAGCACATACCACGGCTGGCTCGGTGTCGCGAGGGTCAGCAGTACGATAAACAAGAGCGCGATCCGATCCGCGATCCCACGGAGTGACGCCACCGGGCACAGCCAGCACCAAACGGCGCATGCCATCATCACCGCGACGATGCCACCTTCGTACCATGCTGTCGCGGAGAGAAGGGCGAGCGGCGAGCGGGCGAGCAGCGCAGCCGGATTCCCAGGCAACCACCGCGCGAGACGCAGGACTTGATGGAGCAGATAGTACCGCGCGCCGGAGGAAATCCCCTCTTCCTGCACATAGCCCGGCAGGAAGCCGAAGACGTGCGCGCCGACGGAAAGGAAGGGGGCATACATGAGCGCCGTCGTCGCGAGCAGTGCGACGAGGAGGCGGAGATTACGGCGCGGGGTGGAGAGGAACGCGGGGAGCGCGACGAGCGCGTACAACTTGACGAGCGTCGCGCAGGCGAGCAGCACGCCCGTGCGACCGAAACGATTCCCGTTGCGGGCGTACAGCGCGAGCGCAATGAAGAGCGCGGCGACGACATCAATGTGGCCGCTGTGCGCGACTTCGAGAATCAGCACTGGGTGCCACGCGTAGAGCAATACACGCTCGGGCCGCATCCGCTCCCGCATGAGCAGGCCGACGAGGAGCGCTGCGGTGAAGAGATCGAGCAGGGAAATAGCCAGTTTCGTCCACACCACGCTGTCCGGATGGATCACGTAGAGCGCGCGAAAGACCCCCTGAGCGACTGGCGGGTAGATCGTCCGGACAGGTTTGCGGTTGATACCGGGATAGATCGCACCATCCCGCAAGCGCCCCAACGCCGGATCATTGGGCGCGTAGCGGTACGGGTTGATCCCGGCGATCTGGACGCGCCCGTCCCAGATATAGCGATAGATGTCGTCGGAGACCGTCGGCGTCTGCGGGATGAAAACGAGACGGGCGCAGAGGGCAACGAGGAAGATCAGCGCGAGCGTCCATCGCACGGGGGGTTTGCGCCGGATCACCCATGCCACCGCCAGGCTGTAGACCGCGAGTTCGACGACGAACAGCGCGGTGAAGGCGTGGTAATGGGCTGCCACGATCCGCCACCGCGCGATAGCAGAGGTCGAGATGACCAGCGTGACACCACAGATCGCCAGGACGCCGAGATCGAGCAGCACGCCGCCTTTCGTACGCGTAGGCCCCTGACGATCCAACGCCGCGAGAGATGCGTACCCGACCCGGAGAGGCGCGACCGTTCGACACAGAGCGCGGGGGACGCGCGAGCGCTCCCCACTGTTCGGCTGCCGCATATCGAGCGCGGTAGCCACTGGAGGTTCCTCGCCTATCTTAGACAACCCGTGCGGTCACCTGGTGGTAGCCGGTCGCACCTTGCGGCACAATGTCGTGCAATTCGGCAATCTGGAGCGCGCCGGCGCCGTCAGTCGCACGGACAATGAGGCGATACATCCCCGGTTGTGGAGGTGTCCACGCGAGGCTCCAGAGCGCCCAGGAGAGGCGGGTGCCGGGGTAGTCAATCCGTGCTTCCTGCCACGTCGCGCCATCGTCGGTGCTGACTTCGACGCGCGAGATACCACGATCGCCACCGAAAGCGATTCCTCGAATCGTCGTCGGCATATGCGCGGGGAGGGATGCACTCCCATCGGGCACATCAATGCGCGAGCGGGTCGGGATGATAAAGTTCGGCCCCCAGCCTTGCTGCGCGTAGAAACCTTTCACCGGATGGTCCACGACTTCAATGCGGGTGACCCATTTGACGTTCTTCTCGCCATACATCCCCGGCACGATGACGCGAACAGGATAGCCGTGTCGCTGCGGCAGCGGCGCTCCATTCATTTCGTAGACAACGAGCGTCGTCGGGTCCATCGCTTTGTCGAACGGGATGGTATCGGTGTAGCCGTCTGCGCCGGTCAGTTTGACTTCCACGATGCCCGCGTGCGGGCCCGCAGTGTCGAGGAGCGTGCGCAATGGTACGCCCTTCCATTTCGCGTTACTCATCAGCCCCGCCCCCACGCCATTGCTGATGCACATGAGCGTCGTTTCCTGCTCGATGGGAGCGAGCGCGGCCAGGTCATTGAAGGAATAGATGCGGCCGTGATCGGCCTTGCCGCCGATTTCGAGCCGCCAGAATGCCTTCGTGGGATTGGGGTCAACGACATTCTTCGTGACGGCATAGAAACGATCGTTGGGCGTGATCGGCTGGACACCGGCCCCCTTGTATTGCAGCCCGTCGTAGGAGAAGACGGCGCGTGTGTTGAACCGTGCGAGGCTTACGCGCACGCCGATCCCGGCGATCAGCCCCGCGCCCACGGCGATGGCAGTCCGGCGACCGATCAGTTGCCCGGCGACCGGTGCGGCGCTTCGGATCGGGGCCGCACTTGTCAGCGCCCGGCAGATGAGCACGAGCGTCACACCGTACGTCAGGTAGGCGACGAGTAACCCGACGATGGTCAGCGCCGTTGCCGGATGCGGGGAAAATCCCCGGAAGTTCGCGCCGAGTATCGGTTGCAGCAAGGCGAGCGTCCCGAGCCAGAGCAGCGCCACGACGATCGCGATGAATACCAGCGCCACGGGGCTGAGGCCGAAGCGACGCGGCTTCATCGGTTCCGCCGTGCGGCTGTTCTCAGTAAGGAGGGAATAGAACAGACCGACAACGACACCGACGGCGACCATACCGGCGAGAATGGAAAGGACGCCAAATCGCTTCAGGCCGTTGTATCCGCCGAAACGGTCGAAGAGCGAGAAGAACTCGGGAATCCGCAGGAGCGGGGCGATTCGGTCGGGGATGCTTTCGGGCGGGGCGGGGACGCCCAGCCAGACGCGCAATCCGACCATCGCAAGCAGCATCGCCAGCGTTGCGAGCGCCCCGCTCACAAGACCGGCAGCCAATGCCTGGAGCCATCGCGTCGTACCGCGCGCCGGTGCAACAACGGCTGAAGTGACGGGTGCGATGATTGTGATCGGTTCATCTTCCTGGATCGCCATCGGTGATCTCTCCCTTTGCGTGCGAATGCGCCGCTTTTTGACAGCGCGCGTATCGGTATCCGTCAGCATTCCAGATTGTGCATGCGCCCCACGGGACCAGAAACGCGAGGGCCGCGAAGGTGGCAGCCGTGAAGATCTGTTCTCCCGGCATCGCCACACGCGTCCAATCCGCGAAGGTGACCGCGGGTCTTGCGATTGGCTCCGCGATGAGCAGAATGCCGCCCGGCGCGAGCACACGGTGCAGTTCCGCCATCGCGCGGCGATGCTCGCGCACCACCATGAAGAGCCGGGAGGCGACGATCCGGTCGAAGGATCCATCCGGTTGGGAGAGGGAACGGACGTCGTCGCGAATGAAGCGGATATTGCGTGGCCCGCCCCGTGCGATCCGTTGTCGCGCCAGCGCGATCTGGGCCGGGGAATTATCTATGCCGGTGACGCGGACGGCGGGGTGCCGCGCGGCAATCACCGGCGCGTAGTACCCCGGCCCGCAGCCGATCTCGGCGGCGTGCCGCGCGTGCGAGAGGTCGAGCGCGGCCAGACCCGCCGCACGGTCGTCGGGGCAGGCATGGAGGCGGAATGCGGCGTATTGGTTCGCATATCGCTCGTAGGGCATACTGGGTGGGACCATGTCACCTCCTCTATCGGACGCGTCCAATACAAAGAGGGTAGGCACGGCACCTTGCCGATTGATTGCCCGGTTCTTACGTTTCCGTGAAGCGGCCGGCATATCGTGGGCACGCGAAGACCGCAGTTTGGTCTGCGCATTTCAATGACGCGGCGGGACGAGATTTGGTTCCATCGAGTCAGCGTTCTCGTTCACTGCTCACTGCTCGCTGGTTACTGCCCGTTCGTCCCCTCTCGCTCTCTGCTCTTGAGGAAGGCGATGATCGCGTTCAATTCGTCCGGCGTCAGGTTGCCACCGTACGCGGGCATGTTGCTGCCACCATTGAGGATGCGGATGGTGATCGCGTCCTGCGAGAGGCGGCCCGACACCTTTGTCAGGTCCGGGCCACGATTGCCGCCCTGCCCGTTGACCGCGTGGCAATACTGGCACCCCTTCGCGTTGAAGAGGTGCGCCCCCTGCGCGACCGGCCCACTCGTTGTGCCGACAACCTGCGCGGAGAGCGGCTGTACATCGAAGTGCGGCGACCAGGGCGCGCGGGCGGCGATCTGCCAGAGCGTCCCGATCATGATGAGTGTCAGCAGCACGAAACCGACCGCCCATGGCCGCCGTTTCGGGCTGCGCTCGCCATGGTTGGAGACGAAGGGCAGCCCGAAGAGCACGACAAAGAGGAGCACCGGCGCCAGGATGATGACGTAACTCTCCGTCCCCTTCGGCAAGAGCGCGAGCACGCCAAAGTACCAGAGGAAATACCAGTCCGGCCGCGGATAGGCATTAATAATCGAAGGGTCTGGCTGATTTCCCAACTCCTTGGGACCGAAGATGATCGCCAGCAGCAAAATAGTGCAGAGCACCGCGACGCCGAAGATCGCATCCCGCCAGGCCGCGTCCGGCCAGAAGGGCACGCCATTGCGTTTCAGGAGCGCGTCGTATTTCGCCCGGTAGGTCTTCGGGTCCACGGGATCGCCCGCCTTCGGCGGCTCGGAGATGCCATCATGGATGACGAGGTAGAGATGCAGCGCGACGGTCGCAAAGATCAGTGCCGGGAGGAAGAAGACATGGATGGCGAAGAAGCGGCTCAAGGTCGCGCCGCTCACCGTATCGCCTGCGAAGATGAAGTGCGCAAGCCCCTTGCCGATGATCGGCATGCGGCCCGCCTGCTCGGCGGCGACCACGAGCGACCAGAAGCCGTCCTGATCCCAGCGCAGCAGTTGGCCGGTGAAGGCCATCGCGAGCGTCAGTGCGAAGAGGACAACGCCGGTGAGCCAGTTCACCTCGCGCGGAAACTTGTATGAACCCATCAGGAAGACGCGGATCATGTGAATACCGATACAGATCATCATCGCGGAGGCGGCGAAGTAATGGATGCCGCGCACGATCCGCCCGAAGGTGTCATGCGAGATGAACTGAAGGCTGTTATAGGCGTCCGCCGTCGCGGGGATATACGACGTGGCGAGGACGATCCCAGTGGCGACGAGCGTCATGAAGGAGAAGAGTGTCGCGCTGCCAAAAACGTACGCCCAGCCAATCCTCCCCGTTTCCGGCACCGGATGGCGGAGGATCGGGCCAACCAGTTTCGATGTCCCCGTCCGGTCATCGAATGCCCGCCATGCCCGTGTAAAGACATTGCCTCGCTTCGCTTCCGCTGCCATCACATCAATCTTTCACTCTGGTAGTGGCGTAGGCTTCAGCCTGCGTTTCGGGATCGCAGGCTGAAGCCTACGCCACCACTACTCAGTCCTCAGTCCTCAGTTCTTTGCGCGCTACCCTCGTCACGTTACCGGAATGGGGCTGGTCAGGATTTCCACCTGCCCGTTGTTGGTGCGCACCGGATATGTCGTCAGCGGCTGTGGTGGCGGCCCGGCGGCGACCGTGCCGTCTTTGTAGTAGACGCCGCCGTGGCACGGGCACATGAAGAGGTTCGCATCCGCCAGCCAGCGTACCGGGCAGCCGAGATGCGAGCAGTGGATCGAGAAGGCGACGAAATCCTGCGGGCCGTTGCGCCGGAGCCACGCCCCGGTGTTCCCGGAAACGCCCGTCCAGGGCACCGATGAATTGTCCGTGTACTTCACCAGGTTCGTCGTGCCGACCATGAAATCGTCCACCTTCCCGACCGGGCGCCACTCGCCCGGCTTCTTGACAAAGAGCGGCCGGATCAGGAACCCGACGACGGGCACGCCCACCGCCGCCGCCCCTGCCGCGCCCAGCCCGATGCACAACCAGTTCAGGAACCGCCGCCGGCCAAGCATCTCCGGCGATTCCGCATGATCTGTCCCGGTCGGCGCGTAGGTCTCAATGGTCATGGCGCAGTTCTCCGATCCAGCCGCCGAGGCCGAGGGCAAGGAGCGCCAGCCCGATGACCGTAATGGCGATCGTCGTCACGATGCCCCAGGCGAGGAAGACGATGCCGACCGCGAGCACAACGGGCCAGTACGTCGGCCGGGGGAGATGGGCGGCGGGCAACGGCTCCCAATCAGGATGGTCGGGGGAGTACTGAGGATTCCGGGCGCCCCCTGGGCGGGATGAGGACTGAGGATTGAGTGTCGAGGCGAACGGTTCACGAACCGCCCCTACCTCATTGCTTCCTGCCCAAAAGGCGCCCGCTCGTTGCTCGTTGCTCCCTTTGCGGAGCGCGGCAACGATGCCGAGCGCGCCACCAAGCGCCGCGCCCATCGCGATCTTGATCGCGTTCTTTTTCATGTCCGACGACTGATCGGGCATCAGGTTCCCTCCCCCGACGATGACGGAACGACGCGTGGGGAGCCTACGTAGCCGCGCGCCGCACGCGATTCATCCTCTTCATCTGATTCGCCCTGCCAGCACGCGAATGTGCCGACGATCGCGCAGAGATAGACGAGACCTCCCGGCACCCACATGATCAGCCCGCCGAATTGCTGATCCATCGCCGGCGAGAGCCCCCACCCGTCCCGGATCAACGACAGGAAGCCGCGCGTGTCTACGGGATGCAGATATACCGCGTAGAGGCTGGGCGATGCGAACGTGAGAATGATGCCGAGCAGGCTGCTCGCGACGGCGGCGGTGAAGAGATAGAGCATCGCGGCGAGGGGCGCATACCGCGATGTCGGCAGCGGCGCGCAGACCGGCCACCAGAAGATCACGCCGGTGATGAGGAAGCAGAGATGCTCGCCTATATGGATGTCGGCGTGCGCGAGCGTCGCGTTGTAGAGCGCCGGGATGTGCCAGAGATACATCGCACCGATACCGAGCAGCCATGCGACGGCTGGTTGACGCAGCACGCGCTCCACCACGCGTACGCGGGGCGATCCGAGCCACTGTTCCACCAGCCACGCCGGGAGGCCGAGGATCAGGAGCGGCGGCACGATGAGCAGGAGCAGAAGATGCTGGATCATGTGCGCGCTGAAGAGATACGTATCGCCGAGCGTATCGAGGGGCGAGCACTGCGCGAAAAGCAGCACGACGACACCCACGAAGTAGTACCATGCCTGCCGCGACGGACGGCGGCGCGTCATCGCCACGTAGCCGGCGACCAGCGCCGTGCAGCCGATCAGCACGGACGGCTCGCCGTCCCACGCGGTCGTCAGGAGCCGCCACGTCGTCATACGCGCGCCCAGAGGTAGATCGTCGCGAAGATGACGATCCAGACAACATCCACGAAATGCCAGTAGAGCGAAACCGCCTCGATTGCGACGGAATGCGGCCCCTTGAAGGTATTGCGCAGCGCGAGGCCAAAAAGGATCGCAATGGCGACCAGCCCCATCAAGACGTGGAAGCCATGGAAGCCCGTCAGCGTGAAGAAGGTCGAGCCGAAGAGGTTGCGGCTGATCGTCACATTCTCGCCGATCAAACGCTGATACTCCCGCCCCTGCCCGAAGAGGAAGACCGCGCCGAGGATCACGGTCGCAAGGAGCGAGAGACGCATCATCGTCGGATTGCCCCGCTTCAGGCTGCGGCCCGCCCACCAGATCGTGGCGCTGCTGGCGAGCAGGCAGACGGTGTAGATGCCCGTCTTGACCGGATCAAGCACCCGGCCCGCGTTCGACGGGCTGCTGCTCGATTCGTTGAAGAGATTGTTGTGATAGTAGACGAAGGCGAGGATCAGGAGGACGAAGAAGACTGCCTCTGACGCGAGGAAGAGCGCCGTCCCTTGCAGGTTCTTGTCAATGCCGATTTCCGCCGTCCCCGCCGTGCCCCGCTGGCTCGTTTGGCGCTCCCAGTCCGGGTTCTCCGGGTGCGCGACATCCCACAAAGGGCGGCGGCTGCGGATCGGCGGCAGGCGGTCGAAGTTATGGATCGGCGGCGGCGAGGTCGTCGCCCATTCGAGCGTCCATGCCTGCCACGGGTTGTCGCCCGCAGTCGCGCCGTGATGCAGGCTCGCGATGAGATTCCAAACGAAGATGGCGACCGAGAGCGCGAGGATGAACGCACCGATCGTCGAGGCGAGATTCAGCACGCCCCACCACGGCAGATCGGGATAGGTGAAGACGCGGCGCGGCATGCCGAGGATGCCAAGAATGTGCTGCACGCCGAAGGTGAGATTGAAACCGATAAACGTCCACCAGAAGTGCCATCTTCCCCACACCTCCGAGAGCATCCGCCCTGTCACCTTCGGAAACCAGTAATAGATACCCGCGAAGACGGCGAAGAGCGTGCCGCCGAAGAGGACGTAATGCATATGCGCGACAACGTAATATGTGTCCGTCGTCTGCCAGTCGGTCGGGACGACGGCGAAGGAGACACCGCTAATGCCGCCGATCGTGAAGAGGATGAGGAAGGCCATCGCGAAACACATCGCCGTCGTGAAGCGGATCGCGCCACCCCACATCGTCGCCACCCAGTTGAAAATCTTGATGCCCGTCGGCACGGCGATCAGCATGCTCCCCGCCGCGAAGATGATGTCCGCCGGTCTGCCAAGCCCGACGGCGAACATATGATGCGCCCAGACGGCGAAACTGAGGAAGGCGATCCCGACGGTGGAACCGGCGACGAAGCCGTAGCCGTAGATCGGCTTGCGCGAGAAGACCGGGATCACCTCCGAGATGATGCCGAAGGCGGGCAACACCATGATATAGACCTCCGGGTGGCCGAAGCCCCAGAAGTAATGCTGCCAGAGCACTGCCGAGCCGCCCGACGCGGGTGTGAAGAAATGTGCGTTCAGTTGCCGGTCCGCCAGCAGCATGACGAGCGACGCATTGAGGATCGGCAGGGCGAAGATGATCAGCATCGCGTTGATGAAGGTCATCCAGACAAAGAGGGGCAGGCGGCGAATGCCCATCCCCGGCGCGCGCTGCGTGAGGATCGTCACGATGAAGTTGATACCGGAAAGGACCGTGCCGATACCCGTCGTCAGTAAGCCGAGCGCCCAATAATCAAGGCCGCTTGTGAAGGAGAAGGCGCGCTCGCTCAAGGGCGCGTAACTGAACCAGCCCGCGTCGGGCGCGCCGCCGCCGATGAAGGAATAATAGAGGAGCAGGCCGCCGAAGATGAGCAGCCAGAAACTGAGGGCGTTGAGACGCGGGAAGGCCATGTCCCGCGCGCCGATCATCAGCGGCACAAGGTAGTTGCCGAAGCCGATCAGCATCGGCATGACGACGAGGAAGACCATCGTCGTGCCGTGCATCGTGAAGATCTGGTTGTACGCCGCCGGCGAGAGGAAGCCGTTCTCCGGCCTCGCCAACTGGACACGCATCAGCAGCGCCTCGAGCCCACCGACGACAAAGAAGAAGAGCGTCGCGATCAGGTACATGATGCCGATCTGCTTGTGATCCACCGAGGCGACCCAACTGAGCAGCCCCTCATCGGATTCGACCTTCGGCAGCGGGGTATCGAGTTCAGGCACAAGCGGCACATTCGCCACAATCGCGCTACCTTTCGACGGAGGAATTCGAGCGGTTTCCGATCATTGCTGCGCCTCCAGGTAGGCGACGAGGGCACGGATTTGGTCGTCGGTCAGTTGGAGATTCGGCATGTGATTGCCGGGCTTGACGGCTTGGGGACTCTTGAGCCACTTGGCGAGGTTGTCCGGCGTGTTGTCCAGCACACCGGCGGCAATCGTGTCGCGGCCACCGAAATGGGTGAGGTCCGGGCCGACGTGCGCATTCGCGCCCGTCCCCGCGATTGCGTGGCAACTGGCGCAGGTCTGTTGCTGGAAGAGGTGCGCGCCCTGCGCCGCATCGCCGCCGGTCGGGGCCACCGCTGCCTGCCTTTGCTGCCGCTGCCAGGCGTCAAACTCCGCTTGCGGCTGGACGATGACGCGGATGCGCATCCAGGCATGCTCCGCGCCGCAATACTCCGCGCACGCGCCGAGGAAGGTACCCGTCTGGGTCGGCTCGACCCAGAGCCAGTTGGTGTGGCCGGGGATCATATCCATCTTGCGACCGAGTTGCGGCACCCAGAAATCATGGATGACATCCCCACCTTCAAGTTGCAGGAGCATCCGCCGCCCGACGGGGAGATGCACCTCATTCGCCGTCACGACGCCGGACGCGGGGTACTGGATGCCCCACCACCACTGGTAGCCGGTGATGATGAGGTCCGGTGGGTGATCGCCGGGGCCGGGGCTGACAGCGGCCATCGTTTTGACGGTGAAACCGAGGATGACGGCGAGGAGCACAGCGGGTGCGATCGTCCAGGCGATTTCCAGCCGCCGCCGCCCGAACTCCTGATATGGCTCGTCGCTACCGCCGCGATGGCGGTAGCGAACGGCGATGAAGAGGACAAGACCCGTGACGAGCACGAAGACGACCGCACCGGCGATGAGGATACCGATGAAAAGGTTAGAGATGTCCCGCTCTTGCGGGGAAATCGGGTTAAACGGCGAGCCTTGCATGGCATCCTCGTATCACCACACCGGGTTCGGGGAGTCCAGTATAGCGCCCTTGTCATCTCAGTGGTATGACGCACGGTCGAACGGAGTACAAAGAGGCCGTACCAGCCCGCGCACATCGCTGTCGCATCATGCGTGCCATACCACTGACGCATATCACGTTTCGCGTCCCGATCTTTTCACGCCAGTCCCTTGTCGCTCCCCGCTCCGTCTGCCATAATCCGGCACGCCGCCAGCGTACCGATGGAGACGGCCCGACGGGGGGCTTGATGCAGCACCGAAAACGCGGAAGCAATCGCGGCGAACGACAACCCACGCCCGTGGATGACCGGAAGCCCGCGACACCGGACCCTGCCCCGGGCGAGCATGGGCGTTCACCACTCCTTAGTGTCGCCGAGGAGCGGCGCGCGTTGCTTTTGGCCGAGGAGCAGAGCGCTCGCCTGGCGGCAGAGGCGACGGCACAGCATCTCGCCCGCCTCCTGGCCGTCACAGCGGCGCTCGCGCGGGCGACGACACGCGAGGAAGTGGCGGAAACGGCCCTGCGCGAGGGGATCGCCAGCGTCGGGGCCGTCGCCGGTGGGCTTGGCATCCTGACCGGACATGGCACGGCGATGGAGCGGCTGGCGATGTTCGGCTATCCCGACGAAATCGTCGAGGGGACACGCTTCGTGCCGCTCGACGCCCTGGGGCCAATCGCCACGACGGCACGGACTGGTAAAGCTGTCTGGCTGGAGACGAACGCGGAACTTTTCTCCCAATACCCGCAATTGGCGGCGATCCCCGCGCGGCGGCAATTCGGCGCGGCGGTTTCGGCGCCCCTCGCCGTCGGCGGCGCGGTGATCGGTGTCATGTCGCTCCGGTTCGCCGAGGAGCGCCCGTTCGACACCGCATCACGCGACTTGATTGAAGCAATCGCCGGGCAGTGCGCGCAGGCATTGGAGCGGGCGCGGCTCTATGAAGCCGAACGCGCCGCCCGCGCGGAAGCGGAGGAGGCGGTGCGGGCGCGGGATCGCTTCCTCTCGATTGCCGCGCACGAACTGAAGACACCGGTTACGGCGATCAAAGGCACCGCCCAACTCCTCCTGCGGCGGCAGGAGCGGGGCCAACTCGACCCCACTCGGCTCACCCGAACCCTGACGATCCTCAATACGTCGGCGGCGCGCCTGGCGGAACTGACGGATGATTTGCTCGATGTCTCGCGCATCCGCACCGGTCAACTGCCGCTCACGCCACGGCCCACCGATCTCGTCACGCTCGTCCGTGAGGCAATGACGCGCGCGAGCGAGCAACTCGGCGCGACGCAGCGACTGATTCTCGAAACGCTCGACGATCCGCCCCCCGTTTCGGCGGATGCGGCCCGTATAGACCAGGTGCTGATGAATCTGCTCGACAACGCAATGAAATATTCGCCCGACGGCGGGGTGATTACCGTCACGGTGCAGACGGAAGCGGGCGGCGTGACAATGCGCGTGCGGGACGAGGGGATTGGCTTACCCGCGGGGGCAGCAGAGACAATCTTTGCGCCCTTTGGCCGGGCAGCCAATGCCGTGGCGGGCAGCATGCCCGGAATGGGCCTCGGGCTCTACATCTGCCGCAACATCATGGAGCGGCACGGCGGTTGGATTCGGGCGGAGAGTGACGGCGAGGGGCACGGGACGACCTTCGCCTTCTGGCTGCCCTTCGCGGCGGCAGTCGGGCAGCCAGAAACATCTCAGGACTGACCGCACGCCATTTTGTCTGCGGGTATATCCAGATATCGGACCCCTCCCCCTTGACTCTCCCCCAAGGGCAGGGTTTACCGTTGCGCTGAAGGGTTGCGAACGCGCGGAGGGCGAGGAATCGGGTGTTCAAAATCGGCGACTTCTCCCGGCTGACACAAGTGACCGTCAAGGCGCTACGACACTATGATCGCCTCGGGTTGCTCACGCCCGATCGCATTGACCCCACCAGCGGCTATCGTTACTACACCGGCGCGCAGGTGCGCCGACTCGATCACATCCTCGCGCTGAAGGAACTCGGCTTTTCATTGGAGCAGGTCAGCCAACTCCTCGACGCCGATCTGTCACCCGCGCAGTTGCGCGGCATGCTCCTGATGAAGGAGCAGGAAGCGCGCGGCGTGATCGCGACAGCGCAGGAACGATTGGAGCGAATCGAGGCGCGCCTGCGGCAGATCGAGCAAACGCCGCCAGGCGCGCCGTATGACGTGGCGCTGAAGCGGGTCGCGGCCGAGCGTGTGGCGTCGCTCCGTGCCGTGCTGCCCGCCTATTCCGCTGTCGGCGCGCTCTTTGGCGAACTCCAGGCATATCAGCGTCGGCATGATCTGCGCGCGAGCGCATGGACGGCAGTCTGGCATGACGGCGAGTACCGAGCGGCGGATATCCATGCGGAAGCGACCTTCACCACCGCCGATCCGCTGCCGCCGCACGCGCGGATTACGCAAAGCACGTTGCCCGCGGTCGAGACGATGGCGTGTGTGAAGCATCACGGCCCGCTCGCGACCGTCGGCAGAGCACACATCGCGCTGCTCGGCTGGATCGAGGCGAACGATTATCGCCTCGCGGGGCCGAATCGCACGCTCGCCCTCCATTTTGCCGGCCCGGACAGCGCGGACGGCATCACCGAGATTCAGTATCCGATCACGCGGACTGGGGCGGGGGCTGAGCGTTCGGCCGCCGACAGCCCGAAGTCCGCGTTCCATGAGAGGAAAGCGATGATGACATACCGCCCGTTCCGCTTCGGTGTCGTGGCCGCGCAGGCATCTTCGGGGGAGGAGTGGGCCGAGAAGGCCCGTCGCGTTGAGGCGCTCGGCTACGCGACCCTCGTCATCCCGGATAACATTCAGTACACGCTCGCCCCACTGCCCGCGCTCGCCGCCGCCGCCGCCGCGACGCGCACGCTTCGTGTCGGCACGTACGTGCTCGCTAACGATTATCGCAATCCTGTCATGCTCGCGAAGGAGGCCGCCACCCTCGATCTGCTCAGCGGCGGCCGCTTCGAGTTGGGTATCGGCGCGGGCCGCGAGACCGCCGCCGCCGACAACCGTATGTTGGGTATTCCCTTCGCGACGGGCGGCATCCGCGTCGCGCGGCTGGCCGAATCGCTCGCCATCATTAAACCGCTCCTCGCGGGGCAACGCGCGAGCGCGACCGGACCGCACTATGCCGCGGCAGACGCGGCGGTTTCTCCGCTCCCAATCCAGCAGCCCCGGCTACCGATCCTCGTCGCCGGGAGCGGCCCGCACCTGCTCGCGCTCGCCGCGCGCGAGGCGGACATCGTCGCGCTCGGCATCAGCCCGGACGCGACTGAGGCGGCGGTGACGGAGAAGATCGGCGTGCTGCGCGAGGCGGCGGGGGAGCGGTTGGGGCAGTTGGAGATCAATCTGAACCTGATGATGGTAGGGGAACAGATGCCCCGATGGATCGCGTCACAGTTTGGCGCCGACGCGGGGCGACTCGCCCGCTCCGGCGCGATCCCTGTGCTTGCGGGGACGACCGACGCAATGTGCGACACTCTTGAGCGGCGGCGTGAGACCCTGGGCATCTCGTATATCATGGTCTCGGATGAACTGATGGAAGCGCTCGCGCCGGTCGTCGAGCGGCTCGCGAGTCGCTGACGCCACGATGATCCGGGGCGACTCACTTCCCTCATCCACGATGGTTTCCCATGATACGGGAGAAACGCACGCGATGGGCAGTGGCCACGCGGCTTACAGCGTTTTGCAGAAGCATTGAGCCGGTGGTGGCGGGCTTTAGCCTGCCGTTTCTTGCTATGGCAGGCTAAAGCCCGCCACCACCAATACGATATGTGCTCTAAGTAGGTAGACAATCATCGTTAGACAGAGATACGCTGATGGCCTCAAA
>CALBSO010000056.1 GCA_937968015.1 uncultured Thermomicrobia bacterium | reverse complement strand
CGTTCCTATCTCGCCCGTCCGTGGTATTGCCTACCACCAACTGCGTAAGTCCTATTCGCTCATAAAATCAAGAACTGCGTGCATTTCAAGATTGAAGTGACTTTCGATAAAGCGTTCGAAGGAATACATGGTCAATTTTATGTGACGCCGACGCTTGCGGGGGTCGTCGTAATCGGCGAGTAGAACAGGGCAACCATCGCAACGATTACCCGGCGCCAATCGCCCGTTCATCCGCCGCGCCCCCCGCTTCGGCGAGCAACCTACCCGCCGCCTCACTCGCCAGCGGTGCCGCGAAGTGGTAGCCTTGCCCCAGCTCGCACCCCAGCATCCGCAGCTGCGCTGCTTGCTTGCCGCGCTCGATTCCTTCGGCAATCACCCGCAATCCGAGCCCGTGACCGAGGCTGAGAATCGCCCGCGCGAGCGACGCCCCCTCGCCATCTTCGCCGAGCCGTGCGACGAAGGAGCGATCAATTTTCAGGATGTCTACCGGGAAGCGGTTCAGGTAACTGAGGCTCGAGTAGCCGGTGCCGAAATCGTCAATCGCCAGCCGCACCCCCAACGCCTTTAATTTCGTCAGGGTCGCGCCGGTAGACTCGCCATCCGCCATCATCACACTCTCGGTGATCTCCAGCACGAGGTGATGCGGATCGAGCCCCGTGGCGCGGAGTGCGTCCGCCACCTCCGCGATCAGGTTCGGCTGCTGGAACTGCGTCGCCGAGAGGTTGACGTTGATGGCGACAGGGTCGCCGGACGGATGCGCTCGATGCCATGTCGCCGCCTGCCGACACGCCGTCCGAAGCGCCCAGCGACCGAGCGGCACGATCAGTCCGGTCTCCTCGGCGAGGGGAATGAACTCGGCCGGCAAGATCGTGCCACGTTGGGGATGCTGCCACCGGAGGAGTGCCTCCAACCCGACGATTCTCCTTGTGGCCAGCCGGACGATTGGCTGGTAGTACAGCCGCATCTCACCCCGGGCAATCGCCTGCCGCAGGTCACGCTCGAGGTCGAGGCGTGCGACCGCCCATGCATGCATGCTCGTGTCGAAGACCTTGTAGCACGCCTTGCCACTCTGCTTCGCCCGATACATGGCCACATCCGCGTCGCGCAAGAGGTCGGCGGGGGCGGGGTGCGCGTCGTCGTTGAGCACGATGCCGATACTGCTCGTCACGGATGCCTCGTGGCCGTCGTCGAGGGCGAATGGTGCGCGTACGGCCGCGAGGATGCGCTCCGCGGCGCGGCAGACCTCGTAGACGTCGCCGACTTCCGGGAGCAAAATCGTGAACTCGTCCCCGCCGAAGCGCGCCGCGACGGCCCCCGATCGCAGGCTCGCTCTGAGGCGCTCGGCGACGACTACGAGCACGCGATCGCCGGCTTCATGGCCGAGGCTGTCGTTGATCACCTTGAAGCGGTCCAGATCGAGGAAGAGGACCGCGACGGATCGCCGCTGCTGACTGGTGTGCGCGAGGGCGGACTGGAGGCGGTCGAGGAAAAAGGCGCGGTTCGGCAGCCCCGTGAGGGCGTCGTGATATGCCTGGTGGGCGAGCCGTTCCTCCAGAGCTTTGCGTTCGGTGATGTCATGCACCGCCACGATCATGCGCCGCGGGCGGTGCTCATCGCTGATCACCTCGCCCTGTTCATGGACGATGCGGCTCGTACCATCGGGTTGGAGGATGCGATGATCAATGCTGTAATGGTCGCGCGCCGACAGGGCGCGGTGGACTGTTGCACCGACGCGGACGCGATCGTCGGGATGGACGGCATTCAGGAACGTCTCGAACGTCGGCACGAAGGCCTGCGGCGCGTAGCCGAAGATGCGGTACATTTCGTCCGACCAGACCTGCACGCCGGTGTCAAGATCCCAGACCCAATCGCCAAACCGTGCGATCCGCTGCGCCTCCTCCGCCTGCTTCATGATCTGGATGTGATGCTTGAGCGTCGTATAGACCGCGAAAATGGGGATGACGAGCAGAATGAGCGTCCAACCATTGCTGTCGGTAACGACCGCTGCCAGGTATCCCAGGCCGACCTGCGAGCAGTGCGTAAGATGCTCGACGCGGCCGGCGCGGAGCATCACGCTGTGCCAGAAACGCAGCGGGGATTGGCGCGTCTGCAATCCGACCATCGTCGCCACGCTCAGCGTGTTGACGAGGTACATCGCCAGGGCCGCGCCGATCAGGAGGTGCACATAACCGATATCCGCGGAGCGCAACTGGCTCGGCTCCCAGCCGCCCACGGCGAGAATACCCGCGGCCGCGGCCGCCTGCAGCGCCGTCTGCGCGCCGTTGAAGACGATCTGACGCCCGGAGCGCCGGCGGACTACCTGGGCAGCCAGCGTGCCCACCCCCGCGATGAGCATCGAAATCCCCGGGGTGAACAGCAGCACGGCGGCGAAAATTACCCCCGTGTCCAGGCAGAGCTTGGTCTTGAACGCGAATGGCAAGGGGAAGAGAAAGGCCGTCGTCACCAAGCCGGCGTAGACCAGTGCCAGCAAGACATACTGCGGGTGAAGCGGTGGGGTAAGGCGCAGCGCGCCTGCCGTGCCACTTACCGCGATGAGCGCCAGGATGCCGATATAGAAGGGTATGAAAATCCGGTCGGAACGCATCGCCGCTCCCTTTCTCCTCGCCTTCGATCAGCCCGGCGCATCCTGCCACCCAAGCGGGTCATTCCGCCGTTTGCGCCTGAGGACGATCGCTCATCGCTCGCCGCGCGAGCGTGCCTCGCTCCCTACCGATCTAGCGCGGCAAGGTGATGAGGATCGTCGTCCCCTTCGTGTCTCCGTAGGAGACGACCGGGGCGCCATTGTTGGCGATGACGGTCAGACGCAGAGGAACGCCGCTCGGATTGCCCTTGAGCCCGACCGAGGCGTCAATCCGCACGGGGAGTGAAGAACTCTCGTCATCGCTATCGGACGCGCGCTTGAAGGTGAAAACTTCCTCGCGTCCGTTGAGGCCGGGCCCCTTCGAAACGAGCGTATCCGTGACGCCCTGTGGCGTCGTGATCGTGATACGCGTCGGTTGATCAACCTGCGAGAGATAGACCGACGGGATGGAGACGATGACTTGGACGCGATTGGCATTCACTTGCACGACCGGATCAGCGTCACACCATTCCCAGCCCGCAGTGACAGGCAGGGTGAACAGCAGAGCAGCGAAGATGGCGAGAAGCGCGGGAATCGTCAACCGTCGCATTTGTGCCTCCCTTAATACGCACGACCATGTTCGATCTGCGATCTATTATTAGTAACGTGTACATGTAGTTCATGTGATGCGGGTACGAATGAGATGACAAGATTGTCATCTTCCAAATACGTATTGTCAGGAATTCGTTCCACGATTTCCCGTGCCCCAAGCAGTTGGCCATAGACGCCGGACGGTGCAAAGGGAAAGAATATTTACAAATCTGTCATCTCAGGTTGGCCCCGATCGAAGCGAAGGCCTGGCGCACCTTGGCGGGCTACTCCAGCATGCTCGCGAAGCTCTCGCCCTGCGCGACCGCCATTATCACCTGCCGGTACGCTCGCAGCGGCGTCGCCTCCTCATACGCCAGGCCGCACGCCACGCAGAACGGCCGAACGAGCGCCCGCGCCCGGCGTAGATGTGCGCGCGGCATCGTCGGGAAGAGATGGTGCTCGATCTGAGAGTTGAGCCCGCCGTAGAACAGGTCACACGCCGGGCCCGTCGTCAGGTTGCGGGAACTCAGCACCTGGCGCTCCAGAAATGAGAGCTCGGCTCCCTGTGCCCACATCGGCATACCGCGATGGTTTGGTGCGATGATTGCCGCCAGGTAGAGGCTGCCGAGCATCTGCGAGGCGACGAAGAGCCCGACGCCACGCCAGCCGAGCAGCACGCAAAAGATCGCCCAGAGTAGCAGATTCACCGAGAGTAGGATTGCTTCCGTCACTCGCCGACTGCCACGGAGCACCGCACGCGTGTGCCCCCAGCTCTCGAAGCGGAACATGATGGCAGATAGGAAGAGGCTCAGCAGCGTGACGGCCAACCCGGAGCGCCCCAGGATACGATCAAGCAGACTCGGACGCAGGTCGGGATCGGCAGTCACGTCATTCGTCCGCCCGTGATGCCGGTTGTGACGATCGTTCCAATACCAGAACCCGATGCCGGCGATCAGGCTCCAACAGAGCTCGCCCACCAGCCAGTTGGCCCGCGTATGGCGGAAGATGGCGACATGTCCCGCATCATGCCCGAGTAGGGCACTCTGGACGATGGCGAGGCTGAGGAGCACGATGGCAATCAGGTTCCATCCCGCCGACGAAGGAAGTATGAACGGCACCGCCACGGCGGTCACGAGGAGCACGCTACAGGCGATACCCACGCACGCATAGTAGCCGTAGGCCCGCTCGAGGAGGTGCGCATCACGGACCGATCGCCGCAACTCCTGGTACGCGTCACGCCAGTCGGCGCGACTATCGGGACGAGGTGTCATCCGCGTGTGCCTCGCAGCCTCCTCACGAAACACGCGGCGTCGCGTGTACGAGCGTTGGTCCACCCGCATCCCGCCGTGCGAGGACCACGAGGAGAAGCATGGACGGGCCGACCAGCAAGTGGAATGCATTCTCCACGAGGCCAAGCGCTAGCCCGAAGGGGTTATGCACCGCGACACCGAGAAATCCAAGCAGCGTGTAGAAGACCCCGAAGATGAGCGCCAACCACCAGCGGACGTGGGCGGGCCGCCGGGCGATGAGAATCACCAATCCCGTCGTGCCCCAGGCGATATGCACCCACGCATGTGGAGGGTTGTCCGAGAAGAAGTTGCTCACAGCGGTGGGGCTGGGCGCCGCGAGGGATCGTTGCGCCCGTAGCACGAGCGACCCGATCCCCTGAAGTAGCAGGCCGCCCATCACGAGCCAGAGGTAGAGATGCAGGACTCCTCCGGCACTACCAAGCCAATGCTGCCTGCCCTCCGCGTCATTCAGCTGTTCTTCCATCGTGGAGCCCCTTTCAGTGATCCAGCGGCCGTCTCGCGCGCCATCATCGCGCCGAACGCCAGCAATTGTATGGCGAAGAGTGGGAACCAGAGGATGGTGCTACTAGTGTGACGGAACCGGTCTAAATGCATAAAAGAGCTGATCAGCACAAGTACCGGCAGGACTGCTAACACAAGCACAAACCAGCGGATGTCGCGCCATCGCGACTCCCGACCGGCAATCGCACTCAGGGCTGCGATGGTAATGAACAGCCCGCTATAGAGCTGCGCCTGGGGGATAGTCATCGCCCAGGGCCAGACCCGAACGGCCGCGGATGGCGAGAGGAGGAGAAACAATCCGAGAAGTCCGAAGACTGCTGTCTCGGCCCACCACACCGGCGCATACGGGTTTCGACCCGCACCTGCCTCACGGCGCCAACCGAGGCGCCACACCGTCAGGAATGCGAGGAGCGGATCGACCGTATAGGCCACGATCCACAGGACCGGGAACGTCGGGATTTCGCCGGGGAACGCGTAATAGCGAATCAGCGTGAGGCACAAGAGAAGCGTGGTCATGATCAGGATCCCGATCACGACGATGCGGATCTCCTCATAGTGCCGCGCCAGGGCGCAAGCGAGCACGCCGATGCCGAGGGCGGCATAGATCGAGGCGATGAAACGTGCGTTCAGCGGGCTGGCAGGCCAGGGGACCATACCTTGGAGCACCCCGGGTCGGAAAAGACCGATGGCGACCCTGACGGTTTCGAAAACAACCACGAGCAGGTAGAGCCGCACCCAGAGGGGGATCCGCCGGTCCATCACATCTCCTCATTCACCGCATATCGAACGTTGCGAGCCCCGAGGCGTTTACTATACCTAAACGAGGCACTGGGGGCATACCGATGCCGCATACCATACGCGGAGCGTGGTCCAACTGATCCCGCATTGTGATCTTCCCCGTCGGCGGATCACCGATAGACGTCGGAGTCACGCAGCCGTGAGTATCTCCTTAGCATGCGATCAGGAATCGACGTGGATCAGACGTTTCTCCAGGGCACGTGCAGTATAGAGGACGAAGGCACATCCGATCGGGAAGATAAGTTCGTTCACGCCCAACGCGAGCACGCCTGCCAGTGCCAGGCGTACCGCCGCGGACTCAGATCGTAGGACCAGGAACGCGCCGCCAAACACCAGACCTGTGACAAACCCGATCGCGAGGTGCGTCCGAGCGGTTCCCCGATTGCGACGGATTGCCCAGCCGATCAGCGCGCCTAAACATCCGTATTCGACTCCGCGAAGCGCCGCGAGGAGCAGGGGCGGGATGCTGTCGGAAGAGCGCTCGACCAGCCCGAGTGTCTGGATCGCGCCCCGGTGGAGGCCGCGCGCGATATAGAACGCGAGCGGGGTAACGAGCAAACCGACGACGCCCGAAGCCGCCGGGAGAGATTCTGCAATGGTTGTGCCGATCGCGAGTCCCATGCAGACGAGGAACGACCAGGAGATCTTCTGCACAATATCCGCGATCAATGGTTGCGTGCTGCCATTCTGTCCGAAGGCTTCTGCGATGATCACCAGGACGGCTTCGATCGCCAGGCCGAGGATGATAGACAGCCAGGCGACACGCAAGAGCCTCGTCGCGAACGAGTGGTCCTCGGGGTCCGCTTGGCCCGCTGCCACCGTGGCCCGAGCCATGTCCTCAGATGCCATGCCTGCACCTCCACAACATGATAGCGGACGCCATCAGACGATCTGCTCATTGGCCAAAGCATCTGCCATCACTATATCTGGTTTGCCAAGCGAGGTGCAAACATTCGCTGGGTAGGTCAGCTCTCCCGCAATCGCGGTGAACCGTTTTGGGTCGCCCTGGCAGATGCAGCAGAGGGAAGGGCGACCAGGTTGTCGCTGTATCGCATAGCGACTTCACACCAATGGGTTTTCCGTATCTTCTCACGACTCGTTGCCCTTTCGCGTTCATCGACACGGCGCATGGCGCATGGCCTCCTCTGACGGAGCGGGCGAGCGAAGCCGCATCGGAGGATGTGTTTCAGGCCATGCACCCGATACATCCGAATCGTCCTCGCCTACGTCCTTGAGTGCAGGGCATGCCCTTGAGATGCGGCACCGCCCAATCTCGGGCGAGAGGAGGTGATTCGAGATGCGTCGCAAACTCATTCTTGTCGCCATTGCGGTGACATCGCTGCTGCTCAGTGCGGCCCCCGTCCTCGCACAGGGAGGCGTCGTTTGGGGCGACTAGCCAGCACGAGGGTGGGAGCGTTCCATGCGCTCCCATTCTCCCCGATCTGTGCATGACAGGCTGCACGCCGAGACGAGCACTCCCCGCGTGCCGGGGACGAAAGGGGGCGTATATGTCTGCCGAGGAGAACAAGGCGCTCTATCATCGCTTGCTCGTCGCACTCAATCGTAACGACCTCGATGCCGCGTCAGCCCTGATGGCGCCCAACGCCGTCAATCACAACGATGATGGGACCGAGGGTGAGGAGGATGTGACCCCGATCAAGCATCGGGGTCACATCCTCCGTGAATGGGCGTCGCGGCGGGCGCTTACCCCTTCCGCAGTTTCGTGACATCCTTCGTGATGTACAGTCCGCTCGGCGAGCTATCCGCCGTTGTATAGCCCGGCCAGTGCAGGCTCTTGTTGCCGCTCTTATCGGGTTGCAGGGCGGGGCCGGTGACATACGGCTTAATCAGTTGGATCGGCGTCTCATGATAGATGAAGACGCCCGGTGCATCCGAGACAAGGATACGCTCCGCGTCCTGGAACATCTTGATACGCTGATCGGTCGGGCCAATGAAGGATGCCGCCGTCTTGACCTTCGTGTCGAAGTCCTTGTTGACCCATGAGTGGCGGCCACCGGAGAGCCAGACGCTGAGCATGTTGAACGGGTCGAGGAAGTCCATGCCATAGGAGACGTAGCCGAAGGGGATCTTCGTCGGTTTGGCCGTCAGGCTATCCGTGAAGAGCTTCGTGTCCTTGTTCGAGACTTCCACATCAATATTGAGGTTCTGCTTGATTGATGCGGCGATGGCATTGGCGATCGCCTGATCGAGCGCGACCGCATTGCGCAGCCACATCGTCTGCTTCGGGAAATTCTTGCCGTCCGGGAAGCCCGCGTCGGCGAGCAGTTGCTTCGCCAACGCGACATCGAACTTCTGGATATCCTTGACCGCCTCCCGCTGGGAACCGGGGAAGCCGGGGGCCAGCCAGGAGTACGCCTGCGTCCCAGCGGGGCCAAGGATCGACTTCTGGATCGCGTCGCGGTCCACGATATGGCTGAAGGCCTGCCGCACCTTCAGGTTGTCGAAGGGCGGCGTGTTAACGTCGAAGAAGAGGTAGAACGTCCGGAAGTCCCCATTCGATGAGAAGATTTGCTTGGAGAGGTCCGGATCGCCCTGCGCAATCTTCAGTTCGGCGGGCGCGGGATGGTCCGTGTAGTCAATCTCGTTGTTCTGATATGCGGTGAAGTTCGTCTTCGCGTCGGCGATCTTCTGCACGATCTTCGTGAAGGCGGGCGTCAGTTTGCCCTTGTATTTCGGGTTGCGCTCGAAAACGATCTGCTGGTCCTTCTGCCACGACGTCAGCACGAACGGCCCGGACGAAACCGACGTCTCCGGCTTCGTGTTGTAGAGCGGCCCGCTCTTCGCCAGCGCCGCCTTCGAGAGCGGCCACGAGTAGACGAGCATCGCCGGGAGGTACGGGGAGGGAGCCTGCGTCTCGAAAATGAGCGTGTTGGCGTCGCCACCCCGTTTCACACCGAGTTGATCGAGCGGCACTTTGCCGGTAATCGCGTCGTCCCAGTTCTTAATAATGCCCTGGAAGAACCAGGTGAAGTCCCAGGCGTGCTTCGGGTCCGCGCCGTACTGGAATGTCGCCACCCAGTCATCGGCAGTGACCGGATTCCCGTCGTTCCAGACGAGGCCCGGCGCGATCTTGAACGTCCAGGTCTTCCCGTCGTCGCTCACCTTCCACGATTCGGCGGAGGCGGGCTGGAGTTCATAATCGTTATTGAGACGAACGAGCGGCTCGCTGAAGAGGCTATTGATGGTGGGGCGCGCATAGACCGCCTCCCAGAAATCGAACACCTTCACTTCGTTCGTCGTGTTAACGATGTAGACTTGCTGATCCGGCGCCGCCGCATCTGCCGGGAGTGCCGCGGGACTCGTCGCTGCAGGGCTCGCCGCAGTCGTCCCGGTTGGCGCGGAACCACTGACCGTGGTTGCCACCGCGACGGGCGCGCGGGTTGGGATCGGCGTCGCCGCTGATTGCGCCGCTGTCGGCGCGCCTGCCGCCCCACTGGACGGTGCAGGCGTCGCGGTGGGGGCGGTGCTGCCGCCACACGCCGCAAGCAGCGCGGCTGCGGCGGCGCCCGCCGACCCGCCGAGCAACGCACGCCGCCGCAGCCGCATGTGGAGGAGGATAATCCGCTCGTAGCCGAGCGAATCACGGTCTATCGTGTTCCGTCCCTCAGACATTGTCGTACTCCCTTCCGACTACCAATCGCCAAGCGCCCCTCGCTCGATCCGTCCCTCTCTACCCAAGCCGCGTGTCGAGCGCGTCGCGCAGCCCATCACCCACGAACGTAAACCCCAGCATCGCGAGCGCGATCGCCAACGTCGGGAAAAAACCGAGGTGCCAGTAAACGCGGATATACGGCGCGCTATCCGAAACCATCTTCCCAAGGCTGGGCGTCGGCTCATTGATGCCGATGCCGAGGAAACTGAGCCCCGCCTCCGCGAAGATCGCGGTCGGGATGGCGAGCGCAATCGCGATAATCATCGGCGCGAGCGCATTCGGCAGGAGATGCCGGACCGCAATAGCGGCCTCGCTCGCCCCCATCGCCCGCGCCGCTGTCACATATTCCTGCTCCCGCAGGCTAAGCAGTTGCGCGCGCATCAGGCGGCAGATCGTCACCCACCCGGTGAGGCCAATGACGACGATAACATTGAAGAGCCCCCCGCCCACGACGGAGATAAGGAAGATAGCGAAGAGGATGCCCGGGAATGCGGTCATCACGTCCACGACACGCATGACGAGGAAATCCGTCATGCCGCCGCGCAGGCCCGCGACGAGGCCGAGCGGCATGCCGATGCAGCAGGCGATCAACACAGCGACGAAGCCGACGAGCAACGATGTGCGCACGCCATAGATCATCCGGCTCAAGAAATCGTGGCCGATCGCGTCGGTGCCGAGCAAATGATGGTGGCTCGGAAACTCGTTGGCCTGTGCGAGGTCGGAATAATAGTAGGGCTCCGGGGCAAGGAGCGGCGCGAGAAGCGCGATGAAAACGAGGACGAGGGTGATCGCGAGACCCGCCATCGCCAGGCGATGATGCACGAAGCGCTGCGTCGCGAGTTGCAGGTTGGTGCGTGTGCGCGTCGTGCCCGCGAGGGGGAGTTCGTTTGTCGCGGTGGCTGAGGTTCCCATCCCGCTTATCTCCTCATCACGGCGGCGCCAGTGAGCCGGATGCGCGGGTCGAGCACCGTGTAGAGGATGTCCGTAATGAGATAGGTGATGCCCCACAGGGCCGCGACGAGCAGCACGAGCGCCAGGATCATCGGATAATCCCGCGTGAAGGTGCTGGTGACGAAGAAGCGCCCGAGGCCGGGGATACGGAAGGTCGACTCGATGAAGATCGACCCGGTGAGGATATTCGGAATCTGTGGGCCAATCACCGTCACGAGCGGGATCAGTGCGTTGCGCGCCACATGCCCGACGAGCACGCGCCGCTCGCTCAACCCCTTCGCCCGTGCCGTCCGCACGTAGTCCGCATGCAGCACTTCGAGAATGCTCACCCGCGTATACCGCGCGACGAGCGCCATCGGGGCGAGTGAGTAGGCGATCACCGGCATGATGTACTGCTTTGGGCTGCCCCATCCGCCGGTCGGGAGCAATTGAAAGCGCACACTGAGAATAAGGACGAGCCAAATCGCCACCACGAAATTCGGCACCGTCAGCCCGAGCGTCGCGCCGAAGGTGACGAGGTAATCCACCCACGTATTCTGCCGGAGCGCCGCGATGAATCCGAGCAGCACACCAAGTGTGTAAGAGATCCCGATGGTGAGCAGACCGATCTTGATCGTCACGGGCCACGCCCGCTTAATCAGGCCGATCACCGAATCCGTCGGGCTTTGAAAGGGGATGCCGAAATCGAGGTGCACGGCGTGCCACATATAGCGGACATATTGCTCCCAGAGCGGCTTATCAAGGCCGTATTTCCTCAACTGTGCCTGATGCGTCGCTTCCGGCAAGCGGCGTTCGCCCACATCGAACGGCCCGCCCGGCACGGTATGCATGAGGAGAAAGGTAATCAGCGATACCGCAAAGAGCACGAAGAGTAGGCTGGCCAATCGTGCGAGAATGTATCTGCCCATGGAAAAGCATCTACCTCTCTATGCTGAGTGAGAGGGCGCCAAGCGAGATGATGTCACACATAATGCTGGATTGTCGCAAATCATTGTCCGCGCTTCGGTTATATCACGGCCCGCTGACCGCTGCAAGCAACGCGCACCCCGGGAAGGTACCTGTTCAGGAATGAAGGGAAATGATTTGACATGGGTCTGAGCCGCGCGATAAATCCCCTTTGGGCGACGCCGGTCATTTCCCACACTCGCTCGTCTGATCTCCCTTGTAGTGGCGCTTGAACGCTTAAGAAGTTTGGTTGCTAATCTCTCATCAGGAGGTCGAAGCATCGTTTTCGAGCAGACGCCGCGTGATACACTCAGCTACTGGTGGAAGCAGACATGGATAGATTTACGCCCCCAATCAGCCCTTAGACCTGAAGAAGGAGCATCGCGACGATGATACGCTTCGGAACCGATGGCTGGCGTGCGGTGATCGCCGACGAATTTACGCTCGCCAATGTGCGTCTCTGCGCCGCCGCCATTGCGGATTGGGTGAAGCAGACGGAGGGCGCCGCCGAGCGGGGCGTCGTTGTCGGGCACGACCGGCGGTTTCTCTCGGAGCAGTTCGCCGAAGCGGTCGCGGAAGCGCTGCTCGGCCAGGGCGTGCGTGTCCTCTATTGCGATCACGGCCCGGTGCCGACGCCAGTTGTGACGTTTACTGTGCCGCACACGCAGGCGGCAGCGGGCGTGGTGGTCACTGCCAGTCATAATCCGGCGATCTACAACGGCATCAAGGTGAAGACGAGCATCGGCGCGCCCGCCGACCGGACGGTGACGACGGTGATCGAAACGTACGCGGACACCCGGCGGCTCGGCGGTGAGGAAATCCCGCTCACCACGTTCGGCGGGCCGTACATTGACGGGCGGTACATGCCAATTGATCCCTTTCCGGACTATCAGTCGGCAGTGCGGAAACTTGTGGACATCGAGGCGATCCAGCGCGCCAATCTCCGTATCGTTGTGGATGCGATGTATGGTGCGGGCGCGGGCGTCCTCCAAAATCTGCTCGGAACGGGGACGCGGCCAATCATCGCCATTCGTGCGGAACGGAATCCGCTCTTTCCGGGGATGAAGGGGCCGGAACCGCTTGCGGAGACGCTCGGCCCGCTCATGCATGCGGTCAAGGCGCACGGCGCGGACATCGGTATCGCCTTCGACGGCGACGGCGACCGCATCGCGCTCGTGGATAACAACGGGGAATTCGTCAGCAGCCAGGATACCTTCGCGATGCTCGCGATGTACTTGGGCGAGCGGGACGACGTGACCGATGGCGCGATTGTCCGATCCGTCAACGGCTCAGTGCGGCTCGATCTGCTCGCGGAGCGGTACAATGTGCCGCTCATTGAGACACCGATCGGCTACACGCATATCGCGCCCGCGATGGTCGAGCATCAGGCGATGCTCGGCGGCGAGGAGAGCGGCGGCTTCGCCTTCGGCACACACCTGCCGGAGCGTGATGCCTTCGTCGCAGCCCTCTCCATCCTCGATCTGATGCAGCGGCGCGGCACGGATATCGCGGGCCTGCGCTATGGCGTCGAAATCCGCACCGGCGCGTGGCATTACCGGCGGCAGGACGTTCCGCTGGCGGCGGATGCGATGGACGAAGTGCGTGCCCGGCTTGCGGCAATCGAGGCGAGCGATATTGACCTCGCCGGGTTACCCGTCACGAACACGGTCACGCTGGACGGCATCAAACTGATCGGGGAGGACCGTCGCTGGCTGCTCGTCCGCACGAGTGGGACGGAACCGCTCGCACGCATCTACGCTGAGGCGCGCGATCCGGACACTGTTGAATCGCTCATCGCACTCGGTCAGGCGATGCTCAATGGTGAACCGCTGCCCCCGCCGATCATGCCGACGACGACCGACACGAGCGAAGGGTCCGAAATCGAAACGCAGAGCGGCGAACCCGCACGGAAGCATAGCGGGCGAAGTCGTACGTACACACGTCGTCGCTGACGATTCGAGGCAGCAGGCATGGTATACTGTCAGCGTGCTTTTCCATTGCGGAATAGCAAACGGCGGCGTGATGTTGTCACTGAGACAGAGTAGGTCGGAAATATGCGGGAGGAACAGGAAACGGTAGCAAGCGGGCCACATGGCGGGAATGTCGCGGCGCAATTGGAAGAGATCGCGGAGGAAATCCGCGTCTGCACGAAGTGCGAACTCTGCAAGATGCGCACGAAGGCGGTTCCCGGTGATGGCCCCGTTGACGCACCGATTCTCTTTATCGGCGAAGCGCCTGGTTTCCATGAAGACCAGCGCGGCCATCCCTTCATCGGGGCCGCCGGGAATTTGCTGAATGATCTTCTCGCCTCCGTCGGCATCGAGCGCAGCCAGGTCTTCATCACGAACCTCGTCAAGTGCCGCCCGCCCGGCAACCGGGACCCGCTGCCCGATGAGATCAGCACCTGCACGAGCAACTATCTCGACCGTCAGATCGCGCTGATCAACCCGCGCCTGATCGTCGCGATTGGGCGATATTCGATGGCGCGATACTTCCCTGGCGAGAAGATCATGAAGATTCACGGGCAGCCGAAGCGTGCGGACGGGCGCATCTACTTCCCGATGGTCCACCCCGCCGCCGCGCTGCACCAACCGGCGTTCATGGAGCATGTCAAGGAAGATATCAAGAAGATTCCGGCCCTCCTCGAAGAAGCAAAAGCGATGGCCGCGCCGGAGAATGAAGAGGAACCACCCGCGCAGTTGACGCTCTTTTAGCGAGCGGCAGGCAGCGGGCCGTATTTGGAACGCGCCATGATAGAGCGACGCAGGATGTCAGCATATGGTGCTGCCTGCCGCCCGCTGCCGACGAATTTTGGCTTGATACCACCCACGCGCACCCTGCGGACGCTGGTGTGGGAAGAACGAGAGATGCCGCAGGACGTTACACAATTCAGGAGGCACACTCCCCTTGGCAAAGACAACAAAGAAGCGCGTGCGCATTATCCCGCTCGGTGGGATGGGCGAAGTCGGCAAAAATATGACCGTCTACGAGTACGGCAATGACATCATCATCGTGGATGTCGGCGTCGGTTTCCCGGAAGAAGAGATGTTCGGCGTGGACCTCGTCATCCCGGACATCACGTACCTCGCGGACAAACTGCACCGGATTCGGGGCATCTTCATCACCCACGGGCACGAGGACCATATCGGCTCGCTGCCGTACCTCTTGGCAGAACTCGGCAATCCGCCGATCTACGGCACGCCGCTGACGCTCGGCCTGATCGGCGTCAAACTGCGCGAGCGGCGGCTCTTGGATAAGGCCGTTCTCATCCCGATGGGGCCTGAGGATGTCATCGAGGCGGGCGCGTTCACGATCGAGCCGTTCCGCGTCTGCCACTCGATTCCCGATGCCGTCGGGTTCGGCATCACGACGCCCGCCGGATTGATCGTCCACACAGGCGATTACAAGTTCGATCTGACGCCGGTGGATGGCCGCCCGACCGATTTCGGCAAGATCGCCGCCTTCGGCAACCGGGGCGTGCTGGCGCTCGTCACGGACTGTGTGCATGTCGAGACGCCAGGATTCACCGCCTCGGAGCGCGTCGTCGAGGAGGCGTTCGACCGCATTTTCTCGCAGACTGACGGGCGGATTATCGTCGCGACTTTTGCCTCGCTGATTTCGCGCATCCAGCAGGTGGTGGACGTGGCGCAGCGGTATGGCCGCAAGGTCTGTCCGATTGGCCGGAGCATGGAAAACAATGTCGAGATGGCGCTCGGCATGGACTATTTGCACGACCCGCATCGGGTGATCGTGGATGTCAAGCGAGCGGCCGAACTGCCACCGAACCGCGTCGCCTATGTCGTGACCGGGAGCCAGGGCGAGCCGATGGCGGCCCTCAGCCGGATGGCAGGCGGCGATCACCGCCAGTTGAAAATTCTGTCCGGCGATACCGTGATTATCAGCGCGACGCCGATCCCCGGCAACGAGACGAGCGTCGGACGGATCATCAATAATCTCTTCCAGTTGGGCGCGGACGTGATCTACTCTGCCCTCACCACTGTCCATGTCTCCGGCCACGCGAGCCGGGAAGAGTTGAAGTTAATGCTCAACCTTACCCGCCCGAAATACGTGATGCCGCTCCACGGCGAGCAGCGGCATCTGATCCTCTACAAGCGACTCGCGGAGAGCATGGGCTGGGACGAGGATGCGATCGTGCTAGCGAAAAACGGGAGCGTCGTCGGCTTCTCGGACGAGTTCGCGGGGATCGTTGAGACCGTCCATGCGGGATTCCTGTTCGTGGACGGTGTCGGCGCGGGCGAACTCGGCGAAGTCGTCATCCGCGACCGGCAGATGCTGGCGCGTGACGGTATCCTGATGGTCGTCGTCTCGGTGGACAAGCAGACGGGGAAACTGGTCTCCGGGCCGGACATCGTCTCACGCGGGTTCGTCTCGCAGCGGCGAACGACGGACTTGATCGAGGGAACGAAGGAGCGCGTGCGCGACTCCCTTATCTCCACGAACGGCCACCATCCACAGGAGTGGAGTTTCCTAACACGGAAGATCAAGGATGTCGCGGGTTCGTACCTGTACGAACAGACCCGCCGCCGCCCGATGATTATGCCGATGGTAATGGAGGTCTGAGGCGGGCGTACTGAAACGCCGGGATACTCTGATGGCTCACTCTATCGCCATGGCAACGGCGAAGACCGCCCGCCTTCCGGCGTCTGACTATTCGCGTGCCATTGCAGCCTTGCACGCGGCTATGCTATACTTGGGGCTAACTGATTGACGGGCGTGCCGTAGGGTGCGCCGACGTGTGAGGGGAGCAACGCCGATGGCTTTGCAAAAGCCGAAGAAGACCGAAATCATCGTAGACTACGCGACGAAAGAAGGGGACACGGGTTCCCCCGAAGTACAGATCGCGCTCCTCACCGAACGGATCAACCAGTTGATCGAGCACCTCAAACTGCACGATCACGACCACCATTCGCGGCGCGGGCTGCTGAAGCTCGTCGGGCGCCGCCGCCGCTTGCTCGCGTATCTCAACAGCAAAGATTCCGAGCGCTATCGTGCGGTCATCGCGCGGCTCGGGCTGCGCCGGTAATCCGGGCGGGGGCAGAATCGGTTTGATGCCAGCCAAAAATCGTCGGTTGTGGGTTTGTGGAACGAGACTGAGAGTGGCTCAGGGGAATGACACCCCTGAGTCGCTTGTTTTAAATCGCAGGGAGATGCGGATGACATAACCGATTGTGGCCGCGTGGGGGGCCTTGGGTATTGGAGGATGGATGGGCGCGTTGGCTCGATCGCATCCACCCTCCAGTCCCTGAGTCTCCCCGCCCTCCTCTGGCGTGGGGTTGTTCAACCCCACCGAGACTCATGAGACGGGCGCATCAGCGCCGGAGAGAAGTAGCAGGAATGGTATATCCAACAGTACACACCGTGTCCGCCGACATTGGCGGGCGCACACTCACGCTCCAGACAGGCAAACTGGCGGAGCAGGCGATGGGCGCCTGCACCGTTCAGTACGGCGATACAGTCGTCCTTGCGACCGCTGTCGGGGAGAAGGAAGCGCGCGAAGGGCTCGATTTCTTCCCCCTCACAATTGAATACGAAGAGCGGATGTACGCTGCGGGGAAGATCCCCGGTGGCTTCATCAAGCGTGAGGGCCGGCCTACGGAAGCGGCAACGCTCGCCGCTCGCCTGACCGACCGCCCGCTCCGCCCCTTATTCCCGAAGGGGTATCGTTCCGAGGTGCAGGTGATTGTCACTGTCCTCAGCGCGGATCAGGAGAACGACCCCGACATCCTTTCGGTCATCGGTGCGTCCACGGCGCTGATGCTTTCGGGCATCCCGTTCGACGGCCCGGTCGCGGCGTCGCGCGTCGGCTACATTGATAGCAAACTGGTCGTCAACCCGACCAATCAGCAACTCGCGGACAGCCGCATGGATGTCGTCGTCGCGGGGACGAAAGCCGCCGTGATGATGGTCGAGGGCACGATCGGTATCCTGCCGGAAGAGACGGTGGCCGCGGCGATCCAACTGGCGCACGAATCCTTCCAGCCGATTCTCGACTTGCAGATGCAACTCGTCGAAAAGGCGGGCAAGCCGCGTTGGGCGTTCACGCCTCCGAACAAGGATGCCGCCGCCGCTGACGCCGTCCGCGCCTTCCTCGGCACGCGGCTGCACGACGCGATCTACCAGTCAGACAAGACAGAGCGGCAGGCCGCGATTCACACCTTGCGCGATGACGTGCGCGGTCACTTCGCGGCGCAGGAAGAGGGCGCGGCAGTGAGCGTCCGGGCCGCGATGAACGCTTTCGAAGACCTCGAAGCGGAGACAGTGCGGACGGCGATCCTCAAGGATGGCGAGCGGCCCGACGGGCGCACGCTCACCGAAGTCCGCCCGATCTGGTGCGAGGTCGGCGTCCTGCCGCGCACGCACGGCAGCGCGATCTTCACGCGCGGGCAAACGCAAATTCTCAATGTCCTGACGCTCGGCTCGACGAGTGAGGAGCAGAAACTGGACGGCATCGGCATCGAGGAGATGAAGCGATACATCCACCAGTACAACTTCCCGCCCTACGCGACGGGCGAAGTGAAGCGGATGCGCGGCCCGGGCCGGCGCGATATCGGCCACGGCGCGCTGGCGGAACGGGCACTCCTCGCTGTGCTTCCCTCCAAAGAGCAATGGCCGTACACAATGCGCCTCGTCTCCGAGACGGTCTCCTCGAACGGCAGCAGTTCGATGGGCAGTGTCTGCGCGAGCACGCTCTCGCTGATGGATGCGGGCGTGCCGATTGCCGCCCCCGTCGCCGGTGTGGCGATGGGCCTGATTACTGGCGAGAACGGCGCGTTCCAGGTGCTCACCGACATTCAGGGCATCGAGGATCATCTCGGTGATATGGATTTCAAGGTCGCCGGCACTGCCGAGGGCGTGACGGCAATCCAGATGGACATCAAGGTGCAGGGGATCACATTCGACATCATGCGCCAGGCACTCGCGCAGGCGCGCGAAGGACGGATGCACATCCTCAGCAAGATGCTGGAGGTCATGCCCGCGCCGCGCACCGAGATGTCGAAGTATGCGCCGAGTGTGATCAGCATCAAGATTGATCCCTCGAAAATCGGCATGGTGATCGGCCCCGGCGGCAAGAATATCCGCGCCATTACCGAGCAGACGAGCACCAAGATTGACATCGAGGACGACGGCTCCGTCTTCATCTCCTCCGTGGATCAGGCGGGCGCGCACCAGGCGAAAGAGATGATCGAGCGGATGACGGCGGAGGCGAAGATTGGCGAAATCTACCTTGGCAAGGTCGTGCGCATCATGCCGTTCGGTGCGTTCGTCGAACTCTTCCCTGGCAAGGATGGCCTCGTGCATATCTCCGAACTGGAGACACACCGCGTTGAGCGCGTCGAGGACATCATCAATCTCGGCGACGAGATCAACGTGATGGTGACGGACATTGACCCGCAAGGGAAGATTAGCCTCTCCCGCAAGGCAGTCCTCACCGGCGAGATGCCGCCACCGAAAGCGCAGCGTATGGATCGTGGTCCGCGCCCCGGTGGCTTCGATCGCGGCCCACGCCCGAATGGCGGCGGTTACGATCGTGGCCCTCGGCGTGACGGCGGCGAGAACCGCTGATCGTCCCGTCCGAATCGGACACACTGTGGCCCCTCCCGATACCGGGAGGGGCCGTTCCTTCGCTCAATGATAACCGTCCGTTACAGCGGAATGACGATGATCGAGTAGAGTGCGAGCAGGATGATCGCCTGCGTGATGCCGAAGACCGTGCCGACCAGGAGCACGAGCAGGATGCTCGCTTTGATGCTCGTCCGCCGCCAATTCGTGCCCCGCGTTGGTTCGTCGAAATTGTCCCGCATGACCCCTCTTCCCCACATGTCCCCACCGCACTCCGTTTTATGTAACGTACGTACGATGGATCGGTTGCGCGTGGAACCGCATTCCATGTTTGTCTACATCGGGCAGCGATGATGTCTCCTACCCGCATTCTGCCGCGCGCCGCCAGCTGCCTGCCCACTGTGGTACCCTGTACGATGCGCTGGCGGCGGGGTGCCGTTGGCAAGTGGAAAAGGGGCCTGTGTTGACGAGTTATCGCGTCGGCGTCGTCGGCGGTACGGGAATATTGGGGACCGAACTGCTCCACATTCTCGAACAGCGCCGCTTCCCGATTCGGACCCTGAATATCTATGCGTCGGACCGCTCGATTGGACAGCGTCTGCCGTTCGGTGAGGGCGAAATCACCGTTGAACGCCCGCTCCCCGGCGCGTTCAAGCATCTCGACCTCGTCTTCCTCGCTTCGGGGCGGGAGACGAACGCACAGGTGCTTCCGCACGCCCGGAATGCCGGATGCATGGTCATCAACGTGACCGGTCGCGAGAACACGAGCGAAACGACGCCGCTGATCGTGCCGGAAGTCAATGAAGAAATCCTCGCGAGCGGCGCGCGGATCGTCGCATGCCCGCACGACCTGACGATCCAACTCTGCCTCGTCCTCGCGCCGCTGCACCGGCTCAACCCGATCCGGCGCGTCACGCTGACGGCACTCTGCGCGGTCGGCTCGGCGGGCACGGCGGCGATCCGCACGCTGACGGACGAGACGCAGGCGGTGTTGCAGGGGAAAGAGCCGGTCGCGCACATCTTCGCGCACCCAATCGCCTTCAATCTGCTGCCGGAAGTCAACGTCTTCCACGCGGACGGCTACTCGCGGGAGGAGTGGCTGCTCGCGCAAGAGACGAAGCAGGTGCTCCGCGCGCCGGAACTGCGCCTCTCCGCGACCGCTGTGCGTGCGCCCGTCTATCAGGTACACACGCAGAATATCCATGCCGAATTCTCGCGCCTCCTCAGTGCGGACGACGCCCGCCTCATACTGAGCAAGTCGCCGGGCATCCGCGTGCAGGATGACCCGGTGGTCAGCCTCTACCCGCACCCGGTCGGTGTGGCGGGGCAGGATAGCGTCGCGGTCGGCCGCATCCGGGAGGACAGCAGCAACCCGTATGGCCTCGTCTTTTGGTCGGCGATGGATCACCTGCGTAAAGGTTCCGCCCTGAACGCCGTCCAGATCGCCGAAGCCCTCGCCAATCGCGACATTATCTAGGCTGATGTGAACCACTCTTCGTGGTTAATCGTTCCGGAGGGTGACGGATGAGTGAGCGGCGGGTGGAATTGGACCGACCGGAGACGTACGCGGTGGTGGATACACAGGGGATGGCAGGGCATCTGGCGGCGATGCCGGCGCAAGTGCGAGAGGCCTGGCAGCGCACGCGCTTTGTGGACCTGCCGGATAAGCATGCGGACATTTTCAGTTTCATCGTCATCGGCAATGGCGGCGCGGCGCTCGCGGGCGACTTGTTGCGGGGGTTCGTCGCGCATACGGCGCAAATCCCGGTCGTCGTCGTGCGCGGCTACGATGTGCCCGCGTTCGTCGGGCCGGACAGCATTGCCATCGCCGTCTCGCACTCCGGCAACACGGAGGAGACCCTCGCGGCGTTCGAGGAAGCGATTGATCGCGGCGTGAAGCCCGTCATCGTCACGACGGGCGGCAGATTGGAAAGGCTGGCGACGACGCATCGCGCGCCGCTCATCTCGTATACGGCTGAGGCGAAGCCACGCGACGCTCTCGCCTCGATGTTCACGACGCTGGTCGCCATCGCGCACGCCGTCCATGTCGTCGGAGAGGTCGCGGCGGACATGGACGAGGCGATTGCGCTCCTTGAAGCGCAACGCTCCACTTTCGGCCCAGACGTACCCGAGGACCAGAATCCGGCGAAGAAGATGGCGCGCGAACTGATCGGCAAGATTCCGGTCATCTACGGCGGTACGATGCTCGCGCCTGTTGCGCGGGCGTGGAAGGCGAAACTGAACGGCTACGCAAAGACGACCGCGATCTCCGATCTGCTGCCGGAAGTGAATCACACCTCCACAGTCGGCTATGAATTTCCCAGGCGCCTGGCGGATCACCTCGCGGTGGTGCAGTTGCGCTCATCGTACGATCACTCGCGCGTGCGGACGCATTGGCAAGTGACGACAGACTTGCTTGACCGGCGCGGCATCCCCTATCGCATCGTGGAGGCACAGGGAATCAGCCGCCTCGCTCAGGTGCTCTGGGCGCTCGCCTTCGCGGACTGGGCCGCCTATTATCTTGCCCTCCTCAACGGCGTTGATCCCACCGCCGAAGAGGCCATCGCATATATGAAGCAGAAACTGGCCTAACCCCAACTCCCCTTCCGTTACGGGAGGCGGCGGGGGTTCGGTCGGTCTCGCTGTGGTATCCTGACGCTACGCAGTTGTTGCACACCACGAGGGGGAGAACCATGCAGGTCGAGATGCGCGAGAAGTTACGGGAGCAGATAGCCGGGGCAATTGACGAGCACGGGCCGGGGATCATCAATGTCTCTGACCAGATTCACAAGCGGCCGGAGCTCGGCTTTGAGGAGCGGTTCGCCTCGCAATTACTGGCGGACGAACTCCGCAAGCAGGGGTTCGAGGTCGAGAAGCCATTGGGCGGGCTGGAAACGGCCTTCCGGGCGACAAAGCGCGGCAAGGGGCCGGGGCCGACCGTCGTCGTCCTCGCGGAGTATGACGCGCTGCCGAATCTCGGGCATGGGTGCGGGCACAATTTGATCGGCGCGTCCGGCCTCGCGGCCGCCATTGGTTTGGGTCAGATCATGGACCAGATTGACGGCACGTTTCAGATCATCGGCACGCCCGCCGAAGAAGGGGGCGGCGGCAAAATCGTCCTCGTTGACGCCGGAGTCTTCGACGATGTGGACGCCGCCTTGATGATCCACCACGCCGGGCCGTTCACGGGTTCCGCGACGCAATATCCCGGCGGAACCTGCCTGGCTGTCTCACATATTGATTTCGAGTTCCACGGCAAGCCCGCGCACGCGGCGGGCGACCCCTATAACGGCGCGAACGCCCTCAATGGCGTCATCAAACTCTTTACCGGCATTGACGCGATGCGCCAGCATATTAAGCAGGACGCGCGCATCCACGGCATCATCACGCACGGCGGCGACGCGCCGAATGTCGTGCCGCACTACGCCGCCGCGAAGTTCTTCGTCCGCGCCGCCGACCGCGAATATCTGGAGGTGCTGGAAGAGAAGGTGCGCCGGATCGCCGAGGGTGCGGCGATGCTCACGGAGACGACGATGGAGATGCACCATGCCGCCCCAACCTGCTACGACATGCGCCCGTCGTACGTGATCGGCCGCCTCTACGAGGAAAACATGCGCAAGGCCGGGATGGAAGTCAACGCGCGCGATCAGGGGACGCGCGGCCCCTACTCGACGGACTTCGGCAATGTCTCCTACATCGTACCCTCTGTGACCGGCTCATTCGCGATCAGCCATGGAATGATCCCCGGCCACTCGCAGCAGGTCGTGGACGCCTCCTGCTCGGACTTCGGCTACGAGCAACTGCTGAAAGTCTCCACCGCGATGTCCCTCACCGCCTTCGACCTCCTCACCGACCCCGAATTGCTCGCCGCCGCCAAGGACGAGCACGCGCATTGGACGGAGTTGTACGAGAAGAAGTAAGTCCCTGCCGAGAAACCGGAATGGCAATACGTCGTGTCGGCCGCATGAGAGAGGGCAAAAGGAAGATGGCAGAGGCGGCATTGCGCAGCAAGGTTTTGCAGGCGATTGATGGCGCGACGGGCGATATTCTCGCGGTGAGCAGGTTCATCCACGCGCATCCGGAGATCGCGATGGAGGAGATTGAGTCGTCCAAGGCGGTCGCGGAGATGCTGGAACGATATGGCTTCGCGACCGAGTGGGGCATCGCCGCTTTGCCGACCGCCTTCCGCGCCGAGAGAGGGCAGGGCGCGCCACGGATTGCCTTTCTCTCCGAGTACGACGCGCTCCCCGGCCTCGGTCATGGGTGCGGGCACAACCTGATTGCCTGCGCCGCGATGGGAGCCGGGATCGGCCTTGCCGCCGTGCTGGACGACCTCGCCGGTACCGTGGTCGTTTTCGGCACGCCCGCCGAGGAAGCAGTCGGTGGCAAGGTGATTATGGCGCGGAACGGCGCCTTCGACGACATTGATGCCGCGATGGGCGCGCACCCCGGTACGAACGAGGCATCGGTGCCGACCGAACCGGGTAGTGGCCTCTCCCTCGCCGTCTCGACCGTCGTGATGGAGTTCCATGGCCGCGCCGCGCATGCCGCCGCCGATCCCTTCAACGGCATCAATGCGCTGAATGCCGTGATTGAGACCTTCAATGGCATCAACGCGCTTCGGCAGCACGTTACACCGGATGTACGCATCCACGGTATCATCACGCACGGCGGCGATGCGCCGAATATCGTGCCGGAATACGCTCGCGCCGTCTTCTTCGTCCGTGCGGCGACCGTGCGGGCGATGGAGCAACTCGTCGCGAAGGTGAAGCGGGTCGCGGAGGGTGCGGGGGAGATGACGGGCGCGCGCCTCGCGTGGAGCCGCCCCGAAGAACCGTACACGGATATGATTACGAACTACACGCTCGCCTGCCGCGTCCGCACGCACTTCGATGATCTCGGCCTCCACATGCCACCCCCACGCCTCGGCGAAGCGCTCGGCAGCACGGATTGGGGCAATGTCTCGTATCTCGTGCCCTCAGTCGAGACGGGTTTCCCGATCACGGAGGAGATTATTCCGTGGCACTCGGCGCAGGTCGTCGCAGCAGCGGACAGCGATCTCGGCTATCGCACGATGCTCCTCGCCGCCAAAGCAATGGCCCTCACGGGGCTGGATCTGCTCATGGACGGGAACCTCCTGCGCACCGTGAAGGAAGAGCATCGCCAAGCCCTTTCTGAGCGGCAGGGAGACCGAGCGGCGCGATAGACAGACTTTATGCGAACACCACGCTGCCCGCGATACCATCAATGATCGGCTCCCATTTGGTGGCGAACTCACCGGCGGGTGCGGTCGCGCTGATGAAGTAGGTTACGTCGCTTCCCGTCGGTTGGACGATCACCTGCTCGGAGATGACCGGGACGATCTGTGTATAGGAGACGACGAGCCGCACCGCTTCCGGGCCGCTCGGGCTGCCGAGGCGTACCCGATCAATCGCGCGTACCTTGAGGTCCGTCGCGCCCCGCCCGCTCGTCTGCACGGCGAGATTTTGGATGTATCGCGCCGCGTTATCGCCGGAGAGCAGATCGAGTTGCGCCGGCACGCCGTTGAATGTGACGCGCGTCACGTTCGGATCCGTCGGTGATGCGCCTTTCGGCGTGAATTGTGCGGCGTTTGACGCGGTCTGGACATCCCAACCATCCGGATAGCGGATCGTCGCCTTCATATCGGCGGTCGTGAAGGTCTGTCCCCCCAGCAGGGGTTGCAGCACTGCCCCTGTCGTCACTGTTGGTAGGGGGATCGTCGCCGGGATCACACCGGGCAGTGGTGTGCGTGCGTTGCTGGGCGGGTTGTTGCTACTGCTCGCGGTCTGTGCGGTCGGACTGGGGACGATCGCGCTCCCCGTGCGGATGTGGATCGGGTCAAGGGTCGGCGGTGGCGTCGTCGTTGGCTGGATGCTCGGCGGCGTCGGTGGAACCGTCGGCGTCGCCGTAGGAGAAGTGCCGCCACCGCAGCCGACGAGCAAGACAATACCGAGCACGGCGGTCAACGCGCGGCGCGCGGCGGGATTGGCCCACATATCAATCACCATGCAACGCGCCCGCGAGCGCCTTCTTCGTGAGTTGTTTCCGCCCTCCGAGTAATCTCCGTACTGTCGTGAGCGCCACGACGCCGAGTGCGATGCCGAACCAGAGCGTGCAGAAGCGGATGAGGAGCGTGGCGGCCACCGCGACATCGTGCGTCATCAGCGGGTCGGTAATCAGGGCGAGGAGCATCGCCGTCATGCCGATCTCCGCCGCGCCGAGGCCACCGGGCAGGAGCGAGATGGAGCCGATCAGCGTGGCGGCGGCGAGCACGAACATCGCTGTCAGGAAGAGCCGTGGCGTGCCCGCGAACCCCAGCCCAACGAGGACGAGGAAGAACGCGACACACTCCCCGAGCCACGAGACGAGGCCCGTCGCCGTCGCGAAGAGGAGCGGCTTCGGCCGCAACAGCGCGTAGGTGCTGTCGTAGAAGGCATGGAGGTGGTGGATGAAGCCGGTAAGAAAGCGGAACCGCCCGCTCGCGTCAATGATCCGCCGGATCAGTCGCTGCTGCCGCAGGAGCAGCAGATTGAGGACGCCGAGCGCCGCGATCGTCGCGAAGACGGGCACGCCGTACCGGAAGATGACCAACCCCGTGGAGGCGAGGAGGAGCATCGCGATACCGTCCGTCAGCCGCTCGACGATGATGATCGGCGCACTAACGGCAATCGGCGTGCCGATCGCCTCCCGCAGCAGGAGCGACTTGAAGATCTCGCCGATCTTGCCGGGCGTCATCGCCATCGTGAAGTTCGCGAAGAAAATCCGGGCAGACAGACCGACCGGCAATCCCGTAATGCCAACGCGATGCAGGTAATACTGCCATTTGATGAAACGGAACACGTAGTTGAATGAGGTGAGGAGCAGAATCGGGATCAGCAGCGGCCAGCGGAACCCCCGCAGTGCGTCGGCGAGTTTGCGGCTGTCCGCGAAGAGCGTCAGGCCCATCAGGACGAGCAGGGCGAACCCGACGGAGAGCAGGATGCGCCCCCGCACGCTCCTCAACCAGTGTTGCTCCACGCCGCCGTCATTGCCCGCTGCCGTCACCAATGCCACCTCGCCCCGCGCCGCACGCGAACCCGACCGCCAGTATAGGCGCGCGGCATGGCAGGCGCAAACCCTAAATTGGGGCGACGAGGAGTTCCTGGGCGGCGCGGGCGCCGAGGGCCATTTCCTTTCCATCCTTCCGCACTGTGACCGTCCCGGCGTAGGGGGCTTGTTCGAGGACGGTCATCGTCGTGCCGGGGAGCAGGCCCTTCTCATAGAAGTAGCCGAGCAGTTGCGGCTCCTCCTCGCCGTCTTCGGTGATCCGGCGGACGATGACCGTCTCGCCGACGGGCACCACGGCGAGGGAGCGCAGATCCTCCTCGGTATAATCGTCCGGGATGTTGCCGGGGATCGGGTTGCCGTGCGGGCAGGTAAGCGGGTCGCCGAGTGTGCGCGAGATCGCCGTCGCGACCTCCGGCGATAGGACATGCTGGAACTTCACCGCCTCGTTGTGCGCCCGGAGCCAGTCGAAACCCAGGATGTCCGTCAGCAGGAGTTCCGAAAGGCGGTGCCGCCGCTGAATCGAACGCACCTGCTCCATCCCTGCGGGCGTCAGGGCAATCTCTTTCTGTGCATTCATCCGCACGTAGCCGTCCTTGACCATCCGCTTGAGCGTCTGCGTCACCGTGGGCGCGGAGACACCGATCGCCTCCGCGAGCCGCGCGCCGATTACCGGCCCGCCTTTCTGGTCGAGACGGTAGATCATTTCCAGATATTCCTCGATTGTCGCGCTCGCCATGTTCCCTTCCTCTCTATTGTGTTTCGCGGCAGTGGCAGCGATGTTTTAGAGACCGAATGCACGGATGTTTACATGCATAAAGTATAGGCAATCGTGTCGCCTCATGCAAACGCATGAGGCGACAAAAAGGGCCGATCGCGGGGCTGAATCTTATGGGAGCGGGGCGCGCTGCGTCTCTTTGCGGGTGCCGAGGACGATGATCGTCTTCGTGTGGGAGCGGGTCGCGCTATGCAGGCGATTCATCAAACCGTTGAGGTGCGTGATGTCCACGCAGCGGACTTTGAGGATCATATCAATGTCCCCCGCGACGCCGTGCTGTTCGAGCACCTCCGGTTCGCTGGCGGTGAAGGCGCTGATACCCTTATATTCCTCATCGTAGTTGCGCCCCGTCGGGATCGTGATTTCGATGAAGGCGGTCACTTCGAGACCGAGTGCCGCCGCGTCGAGGTTTACTTCGTATCCGCGTACGATCCCCGCCAGTTCCAGTTTCCTGATACGCTCTTGCACCGACTGGCCAGATAGCCCGACAGTACGCCCGATTTCGGCGTTCGGTGTACGGGCATTCTCCTGTAAGAGGCGCAGGATCGTGCGGTCAATCTCGTCGAGATCAAGGGCCATACGTGGTGCGCTCCTCCCGGTCGTTCGCGGCATGCACGATGCACACCCCGCATATTGTAGCAGGAGCGCGTCGGCAGCCGACAGTCGCCAGAGGGAACGTTCGTTTGGAGAGAGCGGGGCGCTGTGCTTGCATTCCCCTGCCTGCTCCCCCATGTGATAGTATACGGTCATACGGACAGGGCGCAGCGTCGCCCTCTTTTTGCGCGAAGGAGGCCAGAGCAGCCCGATGCCTGCGGAGACGGAATCGAGGACGCAGTTCCTCTCGAATACGATGCGTTACACAGTGATAGATGCCCGCGGGAGCGTCAGTTTCGTTGCCTCAGTCGGCAGCTTGAAGCCGTTGATCGCGGCGTGCAGCCATCGTCCGTCCTCTGTCGGGGATCTCTTGCGTGCCGTCGCGCCGTACGATGACCAGGTGGCAAAAGATGTCGCCAGTGGCCTCGCCGTCTTCGACGAGCACATTACGCCCGATACGTCCGAACGGTTGCACCGTCTCCTCGACGACGAGTCGGAACATATGCCGCCCGTCTTCCGCGTCCTCGACGAGCGGACGCGTGAGGCGAGCATGAAAGCGGCACGGGGCGGGCTTGTGCTCTTCAATCTCAAGGCACGGCGGATCGTTCAGGTCCACAACAACGTCCTGCGCGTGCGCCGCCACGATCGTGGCCGTGTCCGCTCCGGCGGCATCCCGCGCGACGACCAACTCTATTCCTACGAACTCCCCGCGGACTGGTCCTTGGTCCCCTAACATCATCCTATGATGGGCGGCGGTCAGAGGGGTCGTTGAGGCCGGGGAGTTTGCGCTTGCGGCCACCGAGGCTACCGAAGAAGAGTCGCCCGAAGGACGCTTTCATATCCTCATTCATTTCGTCGCCGGTGCCCTGCAAGAGGTCGCCGCTCTTGCCCTCCTGCGTCGCCCATTCGGCGCGCATATCGCGCGCTTTCGTGAACCACTCCTCGATACGCGTTTCGCTCTCCTCGCCGGTCTCGGTAAGCAGGGCGCGCAGCTTTTCCAGTTCGTCAATCTGCCGGTCGAGCCAGCGGGCGATGCCCGTGCGATTCGTGAGAAAGATGTCGCGCGACATGATCGGGTCGCCTGCCGCGAGGCGCGTTGTATCGCGGAAGCCGCCGGCAGTGAGCGTCTTCATATCCCGCCACGAGGCGTCCGCGCTGAGCGCGTGGACGAGCGCGGCGGACAAGGCGAGTGGGAGGTGGCTGATGCCCGCGACATAGGCGTCGTGCTCGGTCGCATCGAGGAAGCGCGGCGTCGCACCGAGCGCGTTGACCAGCCCGACGACATTCTGCACTGCCGCGTCGCCGGCCGTGACCGTCGGAATGACCACCCACGTCGCGCCCGTGAACAGTTCGGCACTCGCGCCCTCGATGCCGCGCGTATTGCCTGCCATTGGGTGGCCGCCGACGAAACTGACCGTCGGTGGCAGGAGGTCCCGCGCCCACTCAAGCACTTCCGCCTTCGTGCTGCCGGTGTCCGTGATTGTCGCGCCCTCGCGCACATGTGGGGCAATGATCTCGAAGACATCTCGCATCGCGCGCACCGGCGTCGCGATAATCAGAAGGTCGCACGCCTCCGCGATTGCCGGAAGGGAACCGACCGTCCGGTCTACGGCGCTCAGTTTCCCTTTGGCGTACCGCTCGTTCGCGATATCAATGTCGAAGCCGACGACCTCGACCTTCTGTTTGCCGTCCGTGCCCGCCCATTTGCGCAGGCCGATCCCGACTGACGACCCGATCAGCCCCAGGCCGATGATGCCGATTTGTTGCATGAATGACGCTCCTACATCCCGTGGTAGCACATGCACTACAGCGGGTAAAAAAGCCCGCTACCACGAAGATACACCCCGAATCGGGGAGATCACGCTGTCACGCACGGAAGTATACCAGACGTGCCCGGTGGTTCAGCCGGGGATCTTCTCGAGGTCAATATCGCGCACCCAGCCCTCGGCGCCGCTGGCGTCGCGCAGCTTACGCCACACCTCACCCTCGACTTCCTGCGTCTGATTGAGAAATTGCAATTCGGTGCCGGGCGGCAGGGTCTTGACGACGCTGCTTGATTTGCTGGCGTCGCTGCGGAAGTTGATCGTGAACCCCCCGGCGATGCGGAAATTCGGCGCAAATGTGGTCGATGTGCCGGAGACGCGCGTCCCCGTCGTTGTGGCAGAGCCGCTGCTGATCGTGCCCGGGTTCCGCGCCGCTGTCGTCGCAATGCTGGCGATGGAGGTCGCGTTGGCGTTCGGCGTTCCCGGTCGGACAGTCGCTGCGGGAGTAATGAACTGCGACCCGCTGACCGACGAACCGGACGGCGCCCGCGAGGAGGCGGGTACGGTGACGCCCAGTTTGTTGGAGAAGTCGGGTAGGATGGTGATGTGTGTGTAGAGATAGATGAACCCGGCAAGGCCAATGAGGATACAGACGGCCATTGCGACGCCGAGCGTGAAACCATTGCGGCGGGAGTGCTGTTCGAGCCGTTCCGTCAGCCCGGTATTTCCGATCGGGTCCCGATCTCCTGCCACGTCTGTCCTCCACCGCGCCCGTATCATCAAAATGACAGGGCATCATACGGGTTCCAGGCATTCGCGGTCAATTTTCCTCTCAGCATCCTTCCGGGCGACCTCGGGCGGTATGAGCGGCTCAAGGAGATCTGCCGCATGCTTCGGTATGGGACTTGCATAAGGTAATTGCCGTACGGGCCGTGAGAGACGGCCGGAAAGGAGCATGGCAGATGCCGCGTGGAGAGAAGTCCGCTTATACCGACAAGCAGAAACGGCAAGCGGAGCACATCGAGGAAGGATACGAAAAGCGAGGCGTCTCGAAAGACGAAGCCGAGCGCCGCGCCTGGGCGACCGTCAATAAAGAGGACGGTGGTGGCAAGAAGAGTGGTTCAGGCCGCGCCCACCATGAGGAACACAAATCCTCCTAATCTCACTATTTTCTTGGCCCCGCCCCCTTCCCTTTGAGGGAAGGGGGAGAAAATGTCCCCTCCTTTTACAGCGTTCTGCAGAAGCATTGAGCCGGTGGTGGCGGGCTTGAGCCTGCCACCACCAATACGATATTTGCGCTAATCGCGCTGGAAACGGATGATCTCGCCCGCGACTCCCTCGTCCGTCACATGCAGGAGGCCATAGGAGAAGGATGGCTCCGTGCGACGGTCGTTCGGCGGAGCCCGAAATCAACATCGGGAGGATGAACGCGAGAGAATCTTGCGGGTCTCCCACAAAATGCACAAGAGCGTCCGCACCGATTTTCCCTTGTGCCGTCTGGCCGCACAGGTCGAAATGCTTCACCGCGATTGCGAGAGAGCCCGATGTCGCCCGCGTGGCCAGCGGATGGCAGGAAGCGACGGGACGCCGTGCGTCGCCGATCCGCGGCACGCTACGTCTCCCCGAAGAGTCGCGTGATCTCGTCCCGCGCGAACGTCGGCAGCGGCCACTGCCGCGTGCCCGCGACGAGCGTCACGCCCTGCGCGACCGGGACCACCTGGCCGATGATGTGACCGGCGATGGACGCGCGGGCGAGCGCGTGGAGAACGAGGTCGGCCTCGGTGGGGGGCAGCGTGAGCAGCAGGGCGCCGGAAGCGATGGTGCCGAGGGGATCGAGACCGAACGCCTCGCACAGCGCGCGCCCTTCCGGCAACACCATGATGCGGTCGTGCTCGATGCGCAGGCCGACGCCGGCAGCCGCGGCGAGCTCGTGCAGCGCCGTGGCGATCCCGCCCTCGGTCGGATCGTGCATCGCATGCACCCGCGCCACCGCGCAGGCGATCTCGGCCTCCGGGCGCACGCTGATGCCGGGCGCGCGCAGGAAGCCCTTGGCCGTCTGGATGACGGAGGCGGGCACCCCCCGCTCGCGCAGCGCGCGTTCCTGCTCGCGCGCGATGATCGCTGCCCCCTCCAGCGGCACGCCTTTGGTCAGCATCACGGCATCGCCCACCTGCGCGCCTGCCGTCGTCACCAGCCGATCCTTGGCGACTTCGCCCAGCATGGTCCCGGCCACGAGCGGGCGATCAATCCCGTGTGTCACCTCGGTGTGGCCGCCCACCAGCGTCACCGCGAGCGCCGTGCACGCCTCGGCGAGCTGCGCGAACAGCCGCCGGACTGTCTCCTCGTCGGTGGCGGCCTCCGGCAGCAGGAGCGTAGCGAGAAACCAGCGCGGCGTGGCGCCGCGCACGACGATGTCGTTGGCGTTGACGGCCACCGCATACCAGCCCAGCTCGTCGGTGGCGAAGGTCACAGGGTCGGCGGCCGCCACGAGGTAGCGGTCGCCGAGGTCAATGACGGCGGCGTCCTCGCCCACGCGCGCACCGACCACCACGCGCGGATCGTGTACCACATGCGTGTCGAGGACGGCCTGCAGCAGGTCCGCGGGCAGCTTGCCCGTTGGCAGGAATGGCATCGCGTCCCGGAGTATACTGCAAACGGGTGACGCCCGCCAGGCGGTGGGCGTGCCCTGTGATTCGGGCCGACCGCGTGGGGTCTCTTCCCATGCATCGGCCACCGTGCTGCTACTTGATCATCGTGGCGAGCGCATAGTACGCGGGGCGCGGCGACCAATCGCTGTTCAACACGCCCCAGCCGTACTTCTCGTCGCTCGGGCCGCTCGTCGTTACCTGGAAGTTGAGATTCCAGACGAACATCACCCCCATCCACGGGTACGACTTGCCCAGTTCGAAGGCGCGCACGAGGTACCGCCCCTGCTGCTGATCCGAGACGTATCGCGCGTACTTGTAGGCATCCGGCGGGTTCGCGCTGCTGTCCCAGCCGGTCTCGGTCAGCCATATCTGCTTGCCGCCCTCGCCGTTCTGTTCCATCGCGGCACGCACCTCGAGAATGCGCTTGAAATAGAACGAATCATTCGTCGTGTAGGAGCGACCGCCGCCCGGGTCCGTGCCGCAGGGATTGGTGGCCGGATTGTCCGGCCACGAGTTGTCCGGCGGGTTGCAATTACTCCCGGGGTGCGCGCCGAGCACGTCGTAGTAGCGCTTCACCTCCGGGTGCTGCTGGTACATCTTCTGCAGGTACAGCACCTCATCAATAGCGACGCCCGCATTTACCGTGCTGGTCGGCGTCATGCCGCCGAAGACGACGGTGATCTTCGGGTCGACCGCCTTGAGCGTCTGATATCCCGCCTTGAGCACCGGCAGGTAGGGGGCGGCGGGGTCGTTGAGGTTCACCGAACCGCCCGTCTCGACGGCGTAGTTCTGCTCGTTCCAGATCTCGTACGCGGCGATCTTTCCCTTGTAGCGGTTCGCCATGAAGCCGATGAAGTCCGCGAAGTCCTGCGGATTCGGCGGCAAGCCACCGTTCGCCGCGCCCGTCCACGAGGGTGAACTGACGGGGCTGAGCATGACGTTGACGCCCGCCGAGGTGGCGGCATTGACGAAGGCATCCACCTTGGCAACGTAGTCATTGCCGAACTGACCCTTCGCCGGTTCGTAGCTGCTCCAGCGGACCTGCTGCCGGATCCATCCGAAACCTGCACCGTAGACCTTGCCGAACATGATGTCTTTGCTCGGTGCATCGAGGCCGTTGGCATCCACATTGAAGCCGTAGCCCTGCCCGGCATCGCCGACATGGACATTCGCGTAACTCCGCGCAAGCGGCTGCCCGGTGCATGGTCCCTGACCGATACAATCCGTCGGCGGCTGTCCGGCCGGTTCCGGCGCGCGCAGGGCGGGATCGAGATGGTCCTTGTCCGCCTGCGTCACACCAAGCAGGCCGAGTTGCACCTTGAATGGATCGGCATTCTCCGGGTGGTATTCAAGGCGGTACCGCTCGAAATACTGCACGCGATGCGTCTGACCGTCACCCGCCGGGGCCGGCGCATTCTGCTCATCGAACGGCTCGGAGATCGGGTAGCCGAAGATGATGATGCTGCGCTGGATGTTCCCGCCACCGGCGGACTCCCAGAAGGCGCGGATCGCCTTGTTGGCGTCATCCGTCCCACCGATCGTGTGATTGGTCTGGTCGAAGAACAATCGCCCGTCGTTCGGGCTGCCGACCGGCTGGAAGTTCGGGTCGGTCTTTGCCCGCTCCGCCGTTTGCAGGGCGGCGAGGCGGCGGCCAAGCACCTGGAAGGGCGTGCCGCGGTTCTCGTCGTGCTGCTCGAAGACAGCGCGCTGCAGGTACTGTGTCGGGTGGCTCTTGCCGTCCTCCGATTGCTGATCGAAAACTTTGGTGATCGGGAAGCCGAACTGCGCCACCCCGCCATTGCCGTACCAGGCGTACCGGAATTGCGCGGCAAGATAGTGCCCCGTGTCCGGATAGTAATCGACCGCTGCGGAGACCGGCGCTGTCGGCACCATCGCAAGAAGACTCACGAGAACGAGCGCGACCATACCCACACGCATCCAACGCCATGCCCTACCCAAATCCCTACCCTCCTCGTCCTGGACCTCAGCAGCCCAACAGGCCACGCGACCAGCAGATGCCAGTGGCACACAATACTCCCCCGCGAGCGCTGTATCGGTTCCCTCCGTGGGCGCGTATCCCGGTGAGGCACATGCACGTCCATCGTCCGCACATCAATGGTGAGTCCTTGTCCATGTCAGAGATCGTGTGCATACTTCGGGATCGAGGGGCCGATTGCCGGAGCGTGTGGGCAATGAGACGAGCAGACGCGCGATCCGCCACAATGGAACCGATCCTGCGCTCGCGGGGGAGTTAAGTAGTCAAACCGTAGCGACAGTCGCGCGTCGCACGTCGGGCAGGGGTCGTGGATGACTGATGCATCGGATCTCATCGCACTCTATTGGCGCTGCAGGACGCAGGACCGCGCGGCGTTCGCGGAACTCTTCCAGCAGTATCACCGGCGCGTCTTTACGAGCGCGCTGTACATCACGCACCGCGCGGACGCCGCGGAGGAGATCGCCCAACTCGTCTTCATCGAACTCTTCTCCGCCTTCCGCCGCTTCGACCCGGAGCGCCCCTTCCTCCCGTGGCTCTACCGCATTGTCCACGATGTCAGCATGGACTATCTCCGGCGGGACCGGCGCGGCGCGCACCTCCCGTTGCCGACCACGGAATGGCGACTGGACGCGCTGCTCGGGGCGGACCCGGACCCCGGCCCCGCCGAGCGGGCGGAGCGGGCAGAACTGCAGGAAATGATCTGGCGGGCGCTGGAGCGATTGCCAGCGCAGCATCGGGTGGTCCTCGTCCTGCGCCACTACAGCCAGCTGACCGAGGCCGAGATGGCGGAGGCGCTGCGATGTCGCCCCGGCACCGTCAAGTCGCGGTTGCATCGGGCGCATCGCGCGCTCGCGGAGGAACTGGGCGAGTGCCGTCCGGCAGCGGCGCCGGCGTGGGTGGGCGATGCGGTGACCGGTCGCCTGCGCGTCGCCTTGGCAGAGCGATGAGAGGAGTGGCGATGCGACAGGGTACAGGATCGACGTGCCCAGGGCAGGATCCATCGGGGCGCCGCGCCGACGAGGCGCGACTTAGTCTGCTCCTGGAGCGGACGTACGCCGCGCGCGAAGCGCGGATCACGCCCGCGGACGATGCCCTCGCGAAACTCAATGCCGCGCTCGACGCGATCGGCTCGCCATCCAGACGACGCGTGGATCATCGCCGCCTGTTCGGAGCGTGCGCCCTCGCGGTGCTTCTCCTCGTGCTCCTGAGCCCGGTCGCACGCTCCGAATTCTCGGCGAGTACGCGGAACGCCGCGCGATCGGTCGTCATGCCGATGAACGGTACGGTCGGCGACGGCGTCATCACCGGCACCGCGAACGGCAGGGCCGCTATTTCCCCGGTTGCGATCGCGGTGCGCGCGGCGGATCACACCTCTGCGGCCAATGGGACGGCGCCGATGACTGGGGTAAGCGAGACCCCATTGCGCGACCTCTTAGCGCGCGCCGGGATTCACGCCTCCGACCCACCCGGCGTCCCCTCAACCGACGGACATCCGCCCCAGCACTGAGCATACGCCCCATGGGCGCGTAACCCGCGTGTCCGAGTGCCCGTTGCGTTGACCGGCGGATTCGATCCCCGCTAGTGGCCGTTGTATACCCAGTCGAAGAAATGTCGGCCGATATTTCCCATCTCCACGCGGAAGTCCAACGGATTGCCCTCGGTGTACGTGAGCACCCGCCGCTCGAACACCTGCACAGCGATTGCCCGCTCGACGCCGCCGACGGTGAAATACGCCGCGAACGGCTCCGAGATGGCGAGACCGATCGGCTCCATCCCCGCCCGGGACCGGTACTCCGCGAAGGCCGCGAGGACGTTGTGCTGCGTGATGCTGTCGTACGCGCCGTTCGCGATCGGGCCGCCCGGGTTCGCCGGGTTCGGGCTAACGATCAGGGTGTTGCCCTTGTCGAAGAGAAGGCCGATCTCCTGGCCAGGTCTGGGGTCGCGCGGCGCGAGGAGTTGGGAGCGATTCTCATAGATCGTCCGGTAGGAGGGGCCGAGACCGTCCGCATCGCCGGCGATCTTGGCGAGCGACGGCGGGACGTGCCGGAACGACTGGTCCCCCTGCTGGAGGTCGCCCGTGACCATCTGGGTGGCGAGCAGCCCGAATGTTACCGCCCCATTCGTCACTTCCATCCGCCCTTTGTCGAAGTACTGGACGAGCCGCGTGCCGCCGTTGTACGGCTCCTGGATGCCGTCAGACGCGAGGCGCAGGGGACCCCAGAAGTTCGGCACCCTGCTCTCATCCGCATTCCAGACGGACGCGAAGCGCGAGTCCGCGAAGTTCTGGGCGGCGGCCACGCTGATGGGCACGGATGAGGCCACGACAAGCGCGACACCTATCAGCAGGAACGACCGGAGCGATCCGCTCATCTTTCCTCCCTCGCGCACAACGCGGCACATACTGGACCGAATCGGGCAACCGCGGCCCCGAGGAGACCGCCGACGCGCGGCGGAGCCTATGGCTTCATGATATTCGTGTGATCGTACTGTGCCTAAGTGGGTAGACATCTGAATTTGGACGGTGGGCGCGGGCTTTAGCCTGCGCCAGACTCGGCAGGCTAAAGCCCGCCGCCAGTGTCTAATCTGCTCTGGCCACCTACCTAGTTGTTGCCGCTCCCCTCGAAAATCACGCCGATTGCCCTGTTGATTTCCTTTCGCTATGTACCGATCGCGGCTACACGGCCTGGTTCATCTGGTCCCGCGCAGATCTGTCTCAAAAGCATACTGCATCCTCTCCCATGTAGCCAAGGGCGACGCTGCTGCCTCCTGCGATACCGTGCGTGGCTAAATTCCCTTGCGTCCGTTGATTCCTGGTACGGCCTGACTTGGCCCGATGGTACGGAAGGCGCCGCAGATCAGTCCCGTACTTTCCACATGATAGCCGCGTCCGTAACACCGAGCCAACGCGGCACAAGACTACCCACTACGCAGTGCCTCAGCGGGCCAGAGACGGCGCAGGCGGAGGGTCGCACCGAGCGCCGCGAGCACGACGCCCGCCGCGCTCAGCCCGAGCAGCAATCCCAATGCCGCCACGGGCACGCGGATCATTGGCAGTGGCACGGCGAAGATGCTCGGCAGGAAGTGGTTGTATTGCCACGCGAGCACGAGTCCGATGGTCAGCCCGCCCACGATGCCGCCAGCGACGATAACGCCCCCCTCGATGAGCAGCAGGCGCATCACCTGGCCCGGCGTTGCCCCCAATGCTTCGAGTGTCCCCAGTTCGCGTTGCCGTTCCAGGATGCTGCCGAGCAGGAAGACGCCCACGCCGACCGCGACGATCAGGATCGTGAAGAGCCGGTCAATCGCCAGCAGTCCCGCGAGATTCAGCCCAACAAGACTCGATTGATCCGCGCTGACCGCCCGGGTCGCGCTCTCGATGCGAACCGGGAGCCGGTTTTTGAATTGCTGTGTCAGCGTCGTCGCGATGGCGTCGGTCGTCGCGTTGGTCCCATCGCCTTTCACGAGGAAGAAGGCCGCGTTCGGGTCGGTCGTCGTCTGCTGGAGGAAGGTCCGGTTGACGACGAGGTCCGAGTTCTGCGTGCTGGTCGGGAAGATCGTGAAGATGCCGACGACCTGCAAGGTGGCGTCCGCGTAGGCGCCGGACGGTTTCGGGATGCGCATCGTCACCGTATCGCCCCTTTGGACATTGTAGGCGAGGCCCAGTTCGTTGGAGATCAGCAGCCCGTTGGGCGTGGCCGCGAGGGCGTCGAGCGCCTGCTTGGCCGATGTGCCGACGAAGAAGCGATCCTGGATGGTCGTCGCGGCGGTCAGTGAGGGAACATCAACGCCGTAGACCGTCTGAGTCTGCGCGCCGACGAGGGTGTTGTTCGCCACGGCAACCGCCGAAACTGCCCGGACGCCCGGCACCCGCAATTGATCGGCGAAGCCAATGGTTTGCGGCGCGGTGAGCGCGGGCGTCACACGCACGTCGCTGCCGACGAGGTATTGCGCGTCGGCACGGCGGCTCGCGTCGAAGGAGGCGCCGAACACGGTTGTCGCGACGCCGAAACTGAGGGCGAGCGCCAGCAGGACGACCGCCCCAGCGCTCTGTGCCACCCGCCGCCGTAGCGAGCGCGCCGCGAGCCCGTAGAAGCCGCCGCGCCAGCCACGGGACGGCCGGGTGAGGAGCCAATCCGCGATGCGGCGCACGAGCAGCGCCATCCCCAGCCAGCAAAGGAGCGGGCCGAGAAAGGTGTAGATGCCCAGTGAGACGGCGGCAGTCTCAGTCGCGCCCGCCGTGGCCGCCTTGCTGGTATAGGTGCCGCTGAACCAGAGCGCCAAGGCGCCGAGCGCGAGGAGCGCGCCGTCAACCGGCAGCCGCAGCCAGAGCGGACGCCGCGTGGCCGCGATCACGCGGCGCTCTTCGTTGATCTCCCCCTCAAGCATCCGGCGTGCGGGTAGGAAGACGCCGACACCACCAAGGACCAGGCCAAGCGCCAGCGACGCGAGCGTTGCCACGAGCAGGCCGCTCCCGTCGCGCAGGAAGCTCGCACCGAAGAGCGCGCCCATGCCGAGCGCCCCGATACCGAGGCCAATGGCGGTGCCGAGCAGTGCGACGAGCAGCGCCATCCAGCCCATGATTGTCAGCACCTGCTTCGGCCCGATGCCGCGCGATCGCAACAGGGCGACTTCGCGCCGCTGCGCGTCAGTCACGAGCTGGGCGGCGTATCGCGACAGATACGCGGCGAGCAGCACCCCGGGCAAGCCGAGGAAAATGAACAGGAGACGCGCGGAGACGATATCCTTGGACGCGCTCGTCAGGGCGGCCGAGAGGTTGTTGGTGATTTTGATCTGCCCCGATGCCTGCTGTTCCAGGCCGTGACTCAGGGCCGTCACTGCTGCCTGCGCCTGCGTGGGATCCGCGGGGAGGCTGGCACGCGCAACGCGGATGTGCAACTGGCGGTCGAGCAGGGGCGGGCCGAGCAGCGCGCCCGGCGCGCTCGCGTTCGCGTTCTGCTGCGCGGCCAGGGTCGCTGCTTGCAGCGGCCCACGCAAGTCCCGGTTGAAGGTCGCGTCGTCAATGACGACGACCGTATCCGTCGCGCTGTAGGTTCCCTCGGCGGTGGATGGTCCGGCAAAGAGCGGTTCCGCCCGGTCGAGGTTGACCGTCCCGGAGAGCGTCACCGGATAGGGGGCGACGCGACCCGGGATGACGAGATTGAGGGTGTCGCCGGGCTTCAGGTTCCGGCTGGCCGCCAACTGCTCGCTGACAAGCGCGTGCCCCGGTTCGAACCGCCCGCTGCTCACGGTCAGGAGAGGGAAGACGTCTGGATATGTCGGTGGCATCGCGAACAGACGGGCGGCACTGTCCGCAGCCCCACCACCTGTTGCGGGTGGTGCGATGTGGATCGCGCTGGCGGTGAAGGGCAGCACCGCCTCGACGCGCGGACGGGCCGCGAGCATCGGTGCAAGCCCGGTGATGTCCCCGTTCGGGTCAACGGCGCGGGCCTGAAGGTCCAGCACGACCGGCGCGACCGCCCGCTGGGTCATGCTGCGGGCCGAGCCATTGACAAAGAAGAGGGTGCCACTGAAGAGCGCTACGGCGAGCGCGAGGCCAGTGAGATAGGTGAGGTTGCGCGGGCCGGCCCGGAAGAAGGCCCGCAGTGCGTATCGAAAATCGCTCATGAATTCCTCCCTCACCGCCCGCCGCGCGACGGTCGAACGGTCACGCGGGCGTTCCCTGCGTCGCGACGGTCGCATCGCTTTGTTGTCCGTCTCTGAGATGAATGACACGCTGGCACCGCGCGGCGACCTGCGAGTCGTGGGTGACGAGGACGAGAGCCATCCCCTCGTCGTCGGCGAGGTCGGTCAGGAGCATCGTGATCCGCGCCGCGCTCTCGCTATCCAGGCTGCCGGTCGGCTCATCGGCAAGGAGCAGCGCCGGTGCATGCGCAACGCTGCGGGCAATCGCGACGCGCTGCCGCTGGCCGCCGCTGAGTTGGTCGGGCAACTTCTCCTCCAACCCCGCCAGTCCCACCTTGTCGAGGAGTGTCCGCGCGCGGGATTGCCGTTCGGGCGCGGGGACGCCGTCGAGCAGCAGGGGCAGGGCGACATTCTCGGCGGCAGTGAGTGTGGCGATCAGGTTATGCTCCTGGAAGACGAAACCAATCGTCCGCCGACGCACGAGCGCGATCGCCGCGCTCTCCTGCCCGGTCAGCGTCTGCCCGTTGATGCGGACCTCGCCGGTCGTCGGGCGGTCCAGCCCGCCGAGCAGGTTGAGCAGCGTGGACTTGCCGCAGCCACTCGGCCCCATGATCGCTACGCTCTCCCCCGCATGGACCGACAGGCTGACACCGCGCACCGCATGCACGCCGCCCGGATACGTTTTCGTGAGAGTCGTGGCTGCCAGAACGAGTGGCCCCGTCCGCGACTGTTGCACGGGCGCGGCGGCGAGCGGGTGATCGAGCGCCTCCTCAGCGGTGGGATCGAGGGGCGTGAGAAGACCGTCGAGCATCCGCACGGCACGCGTGGCCTGGGCTGCCAGGGCGAGATTATGGGTGACGAGGATGATCGCCGTGGCGTGCTCCGCGTTCAGTTCGGCCAACAGCGCCATAATGTGGGCGGCCGTGACCGAATCGAGTTCGCCAGTCAACTCGTCGGCGAGGAGGATCGCCGGATCGTTCGCGAGCGCGACGGCGATAGCGGCGCGCTGCTGCTCCCCACCGGACAACCGCGCCGGGCGGTGATCGAGCCGGTCCCCGAGACCGACGCGCTCCAAGAGCGCCGTTGCCCGCTGCCGGTCCGCATCGCCGCTTTCTGCCATCGCCAGTTCGACGTTCTCCCGCGCGCTGAGGAAGGGGATCAGGTTGTTGCTCTGGAGAACGATGCCGATGCGTCGTCGGCGCAGTTCCGCCCGCTCGTCCTCGCTGAGGGCGGCGATGTTGCGACCTTCGATGAAGACCTTGCCCGCGCTGGGCGCGGTCAGACCGGCGATGATGCCGAGCAGCGTGCTCTTCCCGGAGCCGGATGGCCCAACGATAGCGACGAATTCGCCGGGGGAGACGGTGAGGCTGGCGCCCCGGAGCGCGACCGTCTCGATCTCCCGCTCGCGATAGATCTTGAAGAGGTCATCCAACTCCAGTGCTGCCACGCGCGCGGGATCGGGTATGCCGGTCATGGCGCCATTCGGCGCTGCGGTGGGACGCGCTGCTGTCATCTGCTGCTCCTCGCGGCTTAAAGCCATTTGAAGGTATTTGCGAAGTCGTCCGCCCCAGCGGGGTCGTAGGTGCGCGTGGGTGAAGAGTAGGTGAAGATGGCGATCTTGCCACCCGGCCCAGGGATGTAGTACCGGTTCCCGGAACTCGGCACCGGCTTGCCCGTCACGGCGCTCTTGGGAAGTTCCCAGGTGTAGGCCACCATCGCGCCATTCGTTCCCGCCACCTTATATGTCTTCACCGCCGCACCCTTGAAGCCCGGGCTCGACGCGGTGAGCGCGGCGGCATCGGCCTGCGCGAAGGCGACGGGCGCCTGCGTCGTCGTCGTGACCGTGACGCTGATGAACTCGTCCGCGCCGGTGAACCGGATAGCCTCGCCCGGCTGTGTCGTCTTGCCCCAGGTCTGCGGATACTGGAAGCGGAATTGCCCGGCAGGATCACTGTAGGTGGTGGTCGGTGCGTCTCCGCCGCCTTGCTCACCCTGGACCACCGGCGCACTCGTGCTGGCTGCCGCGTTTGCTGGCGTCGGCGCCCCTGCCGCGGTGGCGCCGGTCGCCGTATCCGGCACCCGTCCCTCCGGTGTTCCCTCGCCACCGCCGCATGCCCCCAACAGGAGCGCGGCTGTGATTCCTAACACCCCAAGACCGAGCCAACGCATCGTCTTCGTTCGTTTCTTCATGCGCGAGATACCCTCCGTGGTGGTAATTGTCCGGTCATGTCTACCGCTTCCACTGCCGCGCGTATCGCGGCGCTCCCAGCGGGCACCGTAGGTATAGCGGGGCGACATGAAATCGCGGTGAAGTGGGACGCATGGCGCGTCCCCGCATCAGGGGATGTCGGTCGTATGGGAAGCGCCGCGATCGAGGAGCTATTGAACGGATCGTGGCAGAGAGGAGGAGGGCCAGCGTGCTGGCCCTCCCATGCGGATGTCCTGTGTTACGGTGCGACGCGATTACGGCGTCACGGCTCCGGATACATCCGGCGTGCCGTCTTCCACTTGTGAACCGGAATCGCTCTGCACGTTATCCGTGTCTGGCGCGCCCGTTCCCGTGTCAGGGGTATTGTCTTCCACCTGCGCGCCCTGCTGATCCTGGGCCGTGCCCGTATCCGGGCCGTCCGCAGTTCCGGTGTCCGCCTGCTCGACTTGCGTGCCCGTATCCGGCCCTGCCGCGCTGATGGCAATCCCGCCACCCAGCGTACCGAGCAAGAGCGTCAAGCCACCGAGGCCCGCCGCCAGTTTCCTTCGATTGATCATGTCATCCATCCTTTCCTCTCGCGTCGCGTTCCACGCGCGATCCATCAAACTAACCCCCGCGGACAACCGTGCGAAACGGCCTCACGCGCCATTCCCTGACAAGCATAGCGGGCCAAGTTAAAGTCGCGATGAAATGAACGGAGCGATCTTCTTCAGGGTTATCGATCGGTGCGTATTGGTGCGAGACGCACACGAGGCGCTCTCGACCGTGATCGCGCGGCCCAATCCCGTCCTTCCCGCCATGCGCCTCTGCCCACTATTTCACCGAAACCTTCTGTTTGATTTCATCGAAATTATAATTTGCCCGCGTAGGATGGAGGAGATACGAAAGAGGGCGGTCTCCTGCGCCACATGATGTGGGGCATCGCCACATGCACAGCACGATGAAGACGGCGGAGCGCGCAATCGCGTGCTTTCCAGGATGTATCGGAAACATGGCGGCGTCATTACGCGGGAATCGCTCCGCGCGCGGCAGAGAGGAGTTAAGAAGTTCGCTAAGGCGTACGATCGTGACGCCATACTCGCTGAGCATCGTGCAGAGAGGCTCTTGTCGTGCAATCGCTCGTGCCGACGCGCAGCCGGAGTTGCGGGGACAAAGTCCCATATCTATTTATGAAGGAGATACAGATGCGAACCCATCACACTCATCGACTCATCCCGGCCATCATCGTCGGCGCGGCGCTGCTGATCGCCGCATTGGGAAGCAGCGCCGCAGTCGGCGCCACCGCTCCCTTTCCCCCTGGCGCGACTTGCAGCGGCATCTCGATGTGCCAGCCTAGCCCGGACTACAGGTACGCGGGCAATAGGACGACGTATGCCGATCCCCGCTACTGCGTCCGTGGTTTGGTTTCCGTCGTCACGGATCCCCGGTATGGGGAACTGATTGATGTCTGCAGCAGCACCGGGCAGCGTATTTTCCCGGTCTCCTATGGGGCGTCGCCGTATGCCATGCCGTTCAGTAGCGTGGCTGCCCCGGTGAATGGGTATCGGTATAACCATTCCCGCTGCACCCTCTCGACGTGCGTGCTGCCCGCCAATGGGAGTGGCACAATCGTCGGCGACACCTACTACTACAACGATAGCCGGTTCTGCTCAGACGGAAAGATCAGCCTCACTCTCAATACCGGCCAATATTTCTGCTCGTCAACCAGGCAGCCGGTCTTCCGGTCTCGCTGACCGGAAGACGAAGCATCGCCGCGACTTCGCCGACCGCCCTGAGTGCGCAACGACGATCGCGGCGATGCCATTCCTCCCGGCTTTCACCTCGCTGCACGGAGAATGGAACGGCGAAGCAAAGGAATGGAGGGTGAGCGACCTCACCCTCCATTCCTTTGCGGCAGAGACTGCAAGTCCAGACGTGCATCGCCGCGGGTCATCCTTCGATTGTCACCGATCCTCAGGGACGAATGGCGAGGAAGGACGTCGTATCCGATACCGCCGAGGCGGTAGCTCCATCGTCCTGCGCGTGAGAGAGTTGGTGGTAGAGTCCGCCTGCGACTAACAACGCGTCGTGGGTGCCCATCTCGACGATCTGGCCCTGATCGAGCACCACAATGCGGTCTGCCCAGCGCGCGGTCGAGAGCCGGTGAGCGACGAGGATGATTGTCCTGCCCCGTTGCAGACGGGTCAGGGTCTCACGTAGTCGTGCCTCAGCCAGGGTATCGAGCGCGGCAGTGGCCTCATCGAGGAGCAGGATTGGCGCGTCGCGTAGGATGGCGCGGGCAATCGCGAGGCGCTGGCGTTGCCCCCCCGAGAGTTGCGCGCCGCGCGGTCCGACCTCGGTATCGTAGCCCTGCGGTAATTCGGCAATAAACGTGGCCGCGCCGGCCGCCTCGGCGGCAGCGGCCACCTCTTCGTCCGTCGCTTCCAGTCGGCCATAGCGGATGTTGTCGCGGACCGTGCCCCGAAAGATGAGCGGGTCCTGGAGGACGATTGCGAATTGGGCACGTAACGAGGCGAGCGTCAGATCGCGGAGGTCATGCCCATGGAGCAGCACCGCGCCGCGATCCGGATCCGCGAAGCGCAAAAGCAGATTGAGCAAGGTGCTCTTGCCCGCGCCGCTCGGACCAACGAGCGCGACGAGTTCTCCCGGATGCACCGAGAGGGAGAGATCGCGCAGCACCGGTTGTGTGGGGTCATAGCCGAAGGTCACATTGTCGAACACGATCCCGTTGGGCGACCCCGCTCCATCGGCGCCCCGCCCGCTATGCAACCGCGTGGGGATGTTGCCCGCAGGAACGATGTCACCCACGGGCGGTAACGCGTGCGCGCCCGGTTTATCGCGTGCTTCAGTTCCCAGATCGAGTAACTCGGTCACGCGCTCGGCCCCTGCCAACGCTTTCTGGAGGGTGCCGCTGAGTCGGCTCAGTGTCAACAGAGGAGCGTAGAGCGAGCCGAGGTAGCCGAGAAAGACGACCAGGCCGCCAAGCGTGATGCGCCCCGCGAAGAGTTCGTGGACGCCGACCCAAAGCACGACAACCATGCCGCTCGTCGTGACCAGCTCGCTGGTCGGTTGGAAGAGCGCCTGCACGCGGGCGGCGGCGACGCGGGTGCGCAGGTTGCGCACGACCTGTTGGGCGAAGCGACCGCGCTCGTATGGCTCCCGGCCATATGCCTTGATTAGGGGCATCGCCCCCAGCGTCTCCTCCGTCAGGCTCGCCAGCGCGCTCGCCTCCCGCCGGACCGCGCGCGCCGTTTCCCTACTGCGCGCATTGTACCGGTAGATGGAGAAAGCGAGGACCGGAATGACGAGTAGGCCAAGCGCTGCCAGGCGCGGGTCCAGGTAGACAAGCATGCCAGCAAAGAAGAGAATGGTGAGCGCGGCGCCCACTCCTTCGGTTACCACCGCGATCAGCAGCCCCTCCATCGCGGCGGTATCACCCGTCAGGCGGGTGAGCAGATCGCCCGGGCGTCGCCGCGCGAAGATGCTCATCGGTAGCGCTTGCAGGTGATCGTAGAGTTGTCGCCGCAGGTCGGTCGTCACGCACCCACCCAGCCAGTTCGTCAGCACGCCGCTGGTATAGACGAAGATGCCCTTGACCGAGGCGATGAGCAGATAGGCCAGACAGATGAACAGTAGCAAGTAATCATTGCGTGTCGGGACGACGGAATCAATGACGAACTTAAGCAGCCAGATTTTGGCTGTATTGAGCACCGGCCGCCAGAGGACGAGAAAGAGCGCGAAAAACAATTGGCGCCGGTAGGGGCGTAAAAGGGGCATGAATCGCTTGAGGAGGGACATTACTAAGGATCCTTTTCCGTTGCTCATATCGGGATCATCGGTGTATTCGTAGCATTGCGTGGGACGGAAAGGGGGGCCGCCTGGTGGCGACCCCATTGGATGGCGGCTTAGTTTTCGCCCTGCTGGTCTCCCTGGAAGTCGACATTGCTGTCCAGACCACCTGCCGGATCGCCCGCCGGGTCATTCGCCACCTCGGTCTCGTTACCGATCGCTTCAGTCTCCATCACACTCACCTCCTTTCCGTGCCGGAGTTCTCCCGACGCCGATGGCACCGGTCGGCGTCGAGCGGTAGTGGTTAGTTCCCGACTTCCGGCGCGCCAGGGCCCTCGGCGCCATCATCGGATTGGTCGCTGACGACCTGATTGCTGTTGCCGGCAACCTTGACATCATGAGCCTTGCCACTCGTATCAGTCACGATGACGCCCCAGACGAGCGCCCCGTTCTCATCTTGCAGTTCGACCTGGCCGATCTTTCCGCCCGGATACTTCACCAAAACGGCCGCTTTGGCCTGGTCGGCAGTCGTCGTGACCGTAGATGGGTCAATTGGCGCCTCCGTGGCTTCGGTGTTCGTCGCCGGCCCCGCCGCGCTGATGGCAATCCCGCCACCCAGCGTACCGAGCATGAGTGTTAAGCCACCGAGGCCTGCCGCCAGTTTCCTGCGATTGATCATGTCATCCATCCTTTGCTCTCGCGTCGCGTTCCATACGCGACGACTCCAATATGTCCCAGTGGATTCCGTGTACTCCTCAGAGTGTCGGTGCCGCCATGCTGACAGCCTTACGCGTCATCCACTGGGACGAGCATAGCGGGCCAGCCTAAAATCGCGATGAAATGAACGGGGCAATCTTCTTCAGTTTTCTCAATGGGCGTGTAACGAGGCGATCCATACGTGCATCGAAAGACTGCTGAGAAGGAGGTGAAGGCTCATGCCGGATTCTTTGCGGGGGCCGCGCCCGCCGGGTTGTTCGATACCGGGCCGGCGGCGCCCACTGCCAGTGGCAACGTGACGGTGAAGATGCTTCCCTTGCCCACGACACTTTCGACCACGATCGCGCCCTTATGGCGCTGCACGATGGATTGCGCGATCGCAAGCCCCAATCCCGTGCCGCCTTCCGCGCGATTGCGCCCACTGTCCGCGCGGTAAAATCGGTCGAAGAGATGGGGAAGCGCCGTCGCGTCAATACCCACACCCGTGTCCCGCACAATCACTTGGGCAGATGATCCCGCGCGATGCACGGCCACGGTGATCGTGCCGTGCTCCGGCGTGTAGCGGATCGCGTTCTCCACGAGATTGCGGAAGAGGCGTTCGAGGTCGCCTTCGATGCCCTTCACCATGACAGGATGCGGCGCGATCAGGGTGAGGGTCTGCGCGCGCGCCGCGGCGAGCGGGAGCAATTGCTCATACCCTAGTTTCGCCACCAGTGCAAGGTCGAGCGTGACGGCAGGCGGGGGCGTGGAGCCGTCATCGCGGGCGAGGAGGAGAAGGTCCGCCGTCAGCCGCTGCAACTGGACGACCTGCTCGCGCACCTCCGTCAGGGTTGCCTGATATTCCTGTGGCGTGCGCTTCCGACGGAGCGTCACATCGAGTTCGCCCTGCATGATCGTCAAGGGCGTGCGGAGTTCGTGGGAGGCGTCCGCCGTGAACTGGCGCTGCCGCGCGAACGCCGCCTCCAACCGGCTGATTAAGGCGTTTAGGGTACGGGCGAGCCGCCCGATCTCGTCACGCGTCGGCGGCTCCGGGAGCCGCTCGTGGAGCCCCGAGGCCTCGATGGCGTACGCTGCCTGAGTCATTTGGTCCACGGGCGCGAGGGCGCGCCGGGCCAGGAACAGGCCTCCGCCGCTGGCAATGAGCAATGTCACGGGGACTAAGGTGGCGAGAATCGCGAACAGGGTGGTAATCGTGTCGCGGATGTCGTCCTCGGAGAGGCCGATCTGCAGCACGCCATGGTTCGGCGGCGGGAGCGGCATGGTCAGCACGCGCAAGTGCGTGCCTCCCGCCGTGATCGAGCGAGTCGTCGCAACGCCCCGCTCCGCCGCCGCAACGTCATGTGGGAGCGAGGGGACGGTGTCCAGGCCCGCCGTATCATTGCTGATGAGACCACCCATGGCGTTGTACAGCCGGGTGAAATGTTCGCCTTGATTGCGATCCACAACTAGCCGCGTGGGGTCAAGGGCGAGCCGTCCGTTGTCGCTCACAATCGTCCCGGTCAGCAGGTCGGCCTGGGTATGAAGCGCGTCGTCGAGATTTCTATGTAAGGTCGAATTGAGGCGTACATACAAGACGCCGCTGAAGGCGAGCAGGACAGCGGTCAGCAGGATGACGTACCAGAGTGTCAGCCGCAGCCGCAGTGACTGCCACAAGAGATGCGAAGTCAGCGGTCGCACTTACCCATCATCCCCACGGGTGAGCCGATAGCCGACGCCGCGCACGGTGTGGATCAGTTTGACGGGGTTCGGCTCGTCGAGTTTGCGCCGCAGCGTGCGGATATGCACGTCAATCACGTTGCTGTCACGGTCAAACTCGTAATCCCAGGCGTGTTCGGCGATCATCGTGCGCGTGAGCACGCGATTCGCGTTGCGCATCAGATATTCAAGGATCTGGTATTCCTTGTTCGCGAGCGAGATCTCCTCGCCGGCCCGCGTCACCACATGCGTGGCGGGATCGAGCGTCAGGTCCTCAACCTGCAGGACGAGCGGCTGGCTTGTCGGTTCGCGGCGCAGGAGCGCGCGGATGCGGGCGAGGAGTTCGCTGAAGGCGAAGGGTTTGACGAGGTAATCGTCCGCGCCGGCGTCGAGCCCCGCGACCCGATCCTCGATCGCATCGCGGGCTGTCAGCATCAAGATGGGGATGTGCGCGCCGCGCTGACGCAATGTGCGGCACACCGCGATGCCGGAGCGCTTGGGCAACAGGACATCGAGGACGATGAGGTCATAGGGTGCGATGGCATACCAGTCCAGCGCCTCATCGCCGTCGTAGGCGAGATCGACCGCGTAACCCTCTTCCACCAGCCCGCGCTGCAGAAAGGCGGCGATCTTATGTTCGTCTTCGACCACGAGGATACGCATCCCTGTTCCCTCCACGTACCCGCAGGATCATCGTACAAGATGAAATCGCGATGAATTCAGCGGGCGATCCCGAACGCGACGAAGAGCGGGGCCACGCAAAGCAGCAAGCGGCGGAGAGGGCATACCGGCAGGGCGGGTGTAATCACGACGTGAGCCCGCCGGGCTGCTGGCTGCGCGGGGAGACGTTGTGATGCCGCAGCCACCACCCGAAAGCGAGCATTGCCGAGCCGAAGACGACGATGCTGACCGCTTGCTCCGGGTCCTCCCCGGCCCAGCGCGTGAGCGGCGCCCAGAGTCGGTGGAGGGCGGTGCCGGCGAAATAGTAGAACGCCGACCAGATCACCGCCGCGAGCGCCGTACTGGGGAGGAAAACGCGATAGGATACATCGGAGAGTCCCGCCATCACGCTGGTCGGCGTCCGCAGCCCCGGGATCAATCGCCCGAGGACGATGGCGACCGAGCCGTGCCGCTGGAACCATGTCTGCGCGCGGGCGATGCGTTCGGGGCGCAGGTGGAGGATGCGATGGAGCTTCGCGATCACCCCAGGTCCGCAGTGGCGCGCGAATAGATACAAGAGTGACGACCCCACCGTCGCAGCGAGGGCCACGACACCGATCACGGCCACGGCATTAAGGGGCGTGTGCCCCGCACGTCCGCCCGCGTAGGCGATGAGCACGTCGCCCGGCAGGGGGAGCGGCAGGCCCATCTCTTCAACGAGGATCAGCCCAAAGAGCGTGGGAAACTCGTATGCCGCGAACAGCGCGAGAATGGTGTGGCCGAGAGAGCTGAAAATGTACATGCATTTCCTTTTGTCCCACGCGTCCGGCCCAATGCGCGGAACACTCCCTTAAGGTATCGAGCGATGATGAAATTCCGGTGAAGACCTTCGCGCGCCGGACGTTCTGCCTCGATCGGCGGGTAACGCGTTACGCCAGCCGGGCCGAGTCAGCGACGAGAGTTTGCCATTATTTGCGAGGGGTTGGTTCTCTCCGCATTGCTGGCGAAGACTTTATTTTTGACGATCACGTCACCCTCTCTTACTCCGAATTCTCCGCGAATGCCTCGTCTTCTTCCAGCAACACAGCGTCGAGATCGGCCCTGGCCCAGTCCTCGGCGGCGGCATTGTAGGCGACGAGGGATTCCGCGAGCGCCCACCAACCGGCGGCGGAATCGCGCTCCTCCGGCAAGGGAAACTGCCCCGGCTCATCGGCATGATGATGCAGCCACCGCTCGATGATGTGCAGTTCGTCCACGTCGTCCTGGGGG
>CALBSO010000055.1 GCA_937968015.1 uncultured Thermomicrobia bacterium | reverse complement strand
ATGCAGTACGTTCTGGTCACAGGTGCGGGCGGATTCATCGGGTCACATGTCGTGGATGCGCTGATCGGTGCAGGCAAGGATGTGACGGCGCTCGATTTCCCCGGTGTGCGCCTCCATCGAGGCGATGTGCCGTTCGTCGCGGGAACGATTGACGATGTGGACGCCCTGACCGCCGCGTTTGCGGGGCAGGAAGCAATCTTCCACCTCGCCGCCGTCTCGAATGTCAATCATGCCTTCAACGATCCCATCACCTGCGTTCGTACGAACATCCTCGGCACGGCAAATGTGTTGGAGGCAGCGCGGCGGGCGGGTGTCGAGCGGGTGGTCCTCGCTTCGACCGTCTGGGTCTACAACGCCGCCCCGGCGGACGCGCCCGAACCGTTGACGGAGGCGACGCCGCTCGCCGCGAACGCGACGAATCACGTCTACACCTCCTCAAAGATCGCCGGGGAGATGCTGCTCTCGGACTGGAGCCATCTCTATGGTATCCCCTACACCGTACTGCGCTACGGCATCCCCTACGGCCCCCGCATGCGCGACGAACTGGTGATCGCCAAGTTCCTCGGCAAGGCGCTACGCGGCGAACCGCTCACTGTCGGCCACGCGAGCCGTCATTTCCTTTACGTCGGCGATCTGGCCCGCGCCCACGTCCTCGCACTCGGCGAAGTGGCGGAGAACCAGACGTACAACCTCGAAGGGCCGGAGATAATCACGATCCGGCACGTCGCGGACACGGTGCGCGCCCTCGTCGGCGCGGATGTGACAATCGAGGAGCAACCGGGCCGCCCCGGCGACTACCGCGATCGGGTCATCTCCGCCGCGAAGGCGAAGCGCGATCTCGGCTGGGAGCCGACTGTCCCCTTCGCCGAAGGGATGCGCCGCACGTACGACTGGTTCCGCGCGCGGCAACGCGCCGCCGAGCCGCAGATGGCCGTGGCGGCAGGGGCGTAAACTACCGTGGCTGCATTGCCGCCGCGGGAATTGCCCACCCCCCTGCCCCCTCCCGTGTCGGGAGGGGAAGAAGATGCGATTGATCCTCTTGCTCCCCCTTCCGGGCGCGGGCGCCCTCTGGGCAGGATGGGGAAGCCGGGTACGGGTGCGGGCCCCCCCTGGGCGGATGGGGGGCTAGGGCTCCCCTGGCGCGCGATCGGCATCCTCGGTGTCGTCGCGCTCGTCGCGGTGCTGGCGCTCATTCGCGCCGGGGAATTGTCATCCGTCTGGCAGGCGCTTCGGGGCGCGGACCCGCGCTGGCTGGGCGTGGCAATCCTCACACAGATCCTTCCCTACCTCGCTCTGACGCGCATCTACGCCTCGCTCTTCAGCCAGCAGGGGTATCCGCAGCCATTGGGACTCCTGGGCCGCGTGGCGACAGTCGTCCTAACGATCAACCGTGTCCTGCCGACTATGGGCGTGACGAGCAGCGTCTATCTCGTGACGACGCTCCGGCGGCGCGGCATCCCGGAGGCGCGCATTCTCGTCGTGCATACGATGGAGATCGTCTCATATACCGTTGCCTTCGCGATCGTGACGACATGGGGCATTCTCGTCCTCGTCACGCGGAGCGCGATCGAGCAGGTAGAAATCCTCGTGCCGGTCGTACTCGCGGCGATGGGAGGGTTTTTCGTGCTGCGTTGGCTGCGGCGGCGCGGGCTGAAGCCCATCCTGCTCCGCTGGGCCTTCGCCGGCAACCGCGTGATCGGCGGAATCATGCCGATTCGCGCGTTCCGCATCACCGAGGAACGCATCGAGCGATTCATCAATGAAGTCTGGAATGGCGCGCGACTCGCGGCCACCCGGCCGAACTGGTTCGTGCGCGCTGTACTCTGGCAACTTGCCTCACTCGGCGGAGACTGTCTGACCATTGCCTGCGCGCTCGCTGCGCTCGGCGTCCACGCGCATCCGAACACAATTGTTATCGCTTTCGCGGCGGCAACGGCGCTCGCAGCGGTCTCCTTTTTGCCGGGTGGCGCGGGCTCCTTCGAGGCAGCGATGGTCGTCATCCTCGTCCGCCGCGACATCCCCTTCGAGACGGCACTCGCGGCGACGCTGATCTTCCGCGGCCTCACCTTCTGGCTGCCCCTCGCCGTCTCACCCCTGCTCCTCGCACGGCGGGAGCGGGCGCTCCTGTGATGCGGAGACGGCGCCGATAGCGGCGAGGACATTGCGGAGTTCAGTCGGCGCGTCCGGTCGTTGCACAATATCCTCCATCTCACTGCGCTCCGGCGACATAGCGGAGCGCCGCATGCGCCAGTTCCGGCCATTGGGCCCTATGCTCCACCGGCACTTCCACCCACTCTCTCATCGGGCGGCCACCCATTGGGTCAAAGAGCCGCGCCCCCGCGAGAGCGAGCGCCTCCGCGTGCGTGGGGCCGGTCAGTTTGAAGACCATCGCGTCCTGATAGAACCCGGCGAACGCTTTTCCGCCAAACTTGAGCGATGGCATGCCGAACATCTGCCCAGTCGTCGCGGACGCGGATGCAGCGAGTTCAGCGGCGACTGCATCGTAGGCAGCGCGGGGATCAATGGGCATCTGAGTTATCCTCTCTTCAGACAATCACGTTGCCCATACCATACCATACCGCTCCCGGCTCCCGGCTCGCGGAACGCGGGCGCGGTAGACGCGCGATTCATGCGGTTGTACGCTCCAGACATGAGTACGGTCACATCCTTCCCACGAGCCATCGGGATTTGTTGTGTCCTGATCGTCGCCCTTACGGGGTGTGCGCGTGGCCCGTTGGCGCCGACCGCGACGGCTTCCCCGATTGCACCGAAACAACTGCCGCTGATCGGCGTCAGCCTGCCGAATGTGGACGCCACCAACGTGACGCTGATCCAGAAGGGGTTGGCGGATAACCAGCGCAAGAACGATGTCTCGCTCGTCTATCGCTCGGCGGACGGCAAGGCGGAGAAGCAGGCCTCTGATATCGCCGATCTCGTGCGGCTCAATGTCGTCGGGTTGATCGTGCTGCCGGTGGACGCGACACTCGTCGGCCCGCCGATTGCCGCCGCGCGCGAGAAGGGCATTCCGGTCGTGGCAATTGATCTGCCGCCGGTCGGGACGGCGGTAGATTCGCTGATTCGCACCGACTACCGCGCGAATGGTCGGGAAGCGGCCAAATACGTGACGGACAGAGCCGCCACCAGAGGCCCGGTGCTCATCCTCGCTGCAAGCGACCTCCCGAGCGCGGACTTCACCGCCGGGGCGCGGGAAGCGTTGGCAAAGACGCCCATCATGGTGCGGACGATGACCGTCGCGAACGTGCTCGACATGCCGGGTGACGTCATCCCGGAAGTGCGCGATCAGGGTGTGCGGACGATCATCGCGGGCGATGACGCGCTTGCCCTCGCGGCAATGGAAGCCCTGAAAAGCGCGGGGTTGCTCACCGACATTGCGATCATCGGACATGGCGGCATGAAAGAGGCCATCCAGGCGGTGCTCGACGGCACATTGACTGGCGATGTGGATACGCGCCCGCAGGATCTCGGTGTCGCTGCCGTCGGGAACATCGCCGCACTCTCCCGCAAGAAGCGGCCCGCGTCCGACCTCATCGTGCGAATTGATGGCGCGGACATTTCCGTCAATAGCGTGCCTGGGCGCCTCATCACCCGCGACAACGCACGCGACATGCAGGAACGCTGGCCCGACCTCATCTATACGGTGTCGGCCACACCAACGCCTGCGCCGACGCCCTGATACCGCATGCGTTTGATCGTTTCACATGGAACGGCAACTGTCTGTTATTGAGGGATCGTATGCGCCCCACACCATCTTCAACGATTCCGCAGGCGGCACCGATACTGAGCCAGTGTTGATCCGGATACGCCATCGTACATCCTCCGCTACATCATGGATCGTACGAGTTGGCATTTGCCAAGTTAATGTGCGGTTGGCGCGTCTGCCCTTTCTCAGCGCGTTTTCAGGGAACGTTCAGATCGCGTTCAGCGATGCCGCCTATGATCGTTCCAACGGTTGAACCGTTTTTTCTCTCCCCTATCCGTCCATCGCCGCGCCGTTCCCTCCTCCTCCGGCGCTGGCGACCAACGGGCGGCCTCCCCCGGGAGCGGCATCACTGCCGCTCCCGTTTCATATTCTGACCTCTGCCGTCTCGGTCATCGCGCGCCGCGCGAGCCGGCCACGCAATCCCGCCGCGAGAAGTGGGCAGGCGGCGAGCGCGGCGGTATCGGGGTGATTTCGATTGTGAATGATTGCATTGACGCGCGCGATCGTCCATACGGGATAGGGACGATCAAGCAGGATAACCGGCATCCCCGCCTCGACATTTCCTTCGGTGAGCACGCGGAGATACCAGCCGGTGCGGCCCGTCTTCAGGACGCGTTCCGTGAGATCCGCGATGCGCCAGCGGCGGGAAATCTTCCAGCACGGCCCGCGCGGCTGCGCGACTTGGACGCGCGCCTCGCCAACGGCGCAGGTATCCCCGATGCAAACGGTCTGCTCGGAGAGACCGGCGATCGTGAAGTTCTCCCCAAAGCCGCCGTGCGGGAAGTCGGGGTGGTCCAGTTCGGTCCGCCAGTTGGAATAATGGCTTGCGCCGTAACAGAGCGCCGCTTTGTCCGGCCCGCCGTGGTTCTTTGTGTCCGCCTGCTGATTGCCGGTGAGATTTTCCCGCCCCAGCCAGCATTGCCCGGCGACGGGCCGCTTGGCGAAACTCGTCACCCACGCACGGTTCATCTCATCCGCCGCGCCCTCCGTGCCGTAGTGCGTCGGTATGCCGACGTGAATCGAGCAAATTATCGGATCATCGGCTGGCATCGTTGCCCCTTTCGTTCGGTTCTCATCCTTGTTCGGGGAGACACTGCTCGATCGCCGCAATTGTCTGCGCGGTGTCACGGAAGTGGACAGCGATCATCCCAGCTGACCGCGCGCCCTCAACATTACGGTGGACATCATCAACAAAGATTGCTTCCTCAGGCCGCACACCGAGCCGTTCGGCAGCGAGGTAGTACACGCGTGGATCGGGCTTCGCAATTCTCTCTTCATCCGAGAAAAGCATCACGTCCACCAGGCGGTCCAGTCCGTAGTGTAGGGTCATTGCCTCTCGCGTGCCGGACCACGCATTGCTCAACGCCGCTATCTGATATGTGGGGCGGAGGCGCTGAAGAAACGTCGTGAATGGTTCGTTCAGCCGCTCACCGGCGAAGAAGTCGCGCCGCAATTGCTGCACCTCCGCCGGGTTGAGCGACAGGCGCATTGCCATATCGTCCCAAACCTCTGCGGCGGAGACGGCGCCGATCGTCGCCTGCGCGGAGAGATCCGACCGAAAGAGTCCCCGGGCGAAACCACCGCGCTCGAAGCCGAACCGTTCTTCCCAATACCGATGCACAGGCGTCTCCTCCCGCAGGAGGATGACACCACCAATATCCACGATGATTGCGCGTACGGCCATCCGCAACTCTCTCAACGCGGCGCGTCCGGCAGGAATACCCGCGCGAGCATCGGGCTTTCAAAGTCGGTCGCGAGACAGTCCATCGCGATCTCATCCCACCATTGCCCGCCCATCTTCCAGCATTGCCGCCGTCGGCCATATTCCCGGAACCCGGCCTTCGCGTAGGCCCGCTGCCCCGCGATATTCCATTCCGCGACAGTCAGCGCGACATTCCGCAGGCCGAGGCCGATAAACGCGTAATCGAGCATCAAGCGCGTTGCCTCCGTCCCGTATCCCTTGCCCCGCGCCTCCGCCTCGCCGATGAAGATGCCGAAGTCGGCCCGCCCGTTCCGATACTCAACATGCATCAATTCCGTCGAACCAATCGGTCGCCACGACGCACGCTCGTAGATCGTGAAGGAGAGGTAGTCATTCGATGTGGCGATACGCTCGTAATACGCGGTTTCTCGCTCCACCGTCACTGGGCCAAAGGCGCCAATATTACGAGTGGCCACAAAGTCGTTCGCCCACTGCTGGTGCAGCGGAATGAGATCGCGGCGGCGCGGCCCAAGCGCGATCTTTTCTCCGACAATGTTGACGATTGGCTGCTCCATACACGGCCCTTCCATTGTTTGATCCAAGACGGGAAGAACCTTCTCCGGCTCCTGCATGCTCAGAAGATGCACGGACGACGCACCGCCGAGATATGCCGTCACCAACGATGCGAGGTCGGCGCACGCTGCGTGGAGCCTTTCGGTTGGCGGCAGGGCTTCGATGCAGAGGAAGGCATCGGTTGTCTGTGCGGTCAGTTTCGTGCGTTCCGCCTCGCGCCAGTTCCACGCGCGGCAGATGACGCCGAGATCATCGCGGTAGATTACCTCGCCCGGTTGCGGCGGTTGCGGTTCCACGCCGCCGAGCGGCACGAATGCCTCACCGCCGACGGCGCGCGTCAGCCGGATAGCGCCCCGGATCGCCCGCAGATCCTCGCCGCCGCACGGGAGCAGATGCCGGAGCGAGACGGTGTTGTAGAGGTCCACCAGCGGATTGATGCTTCGCAGTGTGCCCGCGACCGCCGCACGGAGCAGGTTCTCGATGGACGAACGCTGCTTCGCGGGCTTGACACCGAATGCCCGGTACGCTTCCCGCCACGGGGCGACCGCGGAATGGGTCGCCATGTCAGCATCGCCGATGCTTCGTGCCGCTTCCGCCATCGCGTCCCGCAGGAGCGCGGCGCACGCGTCCGTATTCCGTGTGTTGTCCACGCCGCGCACAATAACCACGCCGATTTGCGCGGCGGGAAAGAGCGTCCAGAATGATGGCTCAACGATGAAACGCATTGTCATGGGACGATGCTGCTCAGGTCCACGACATCGCCAAGGGAAATCTCGCCGTCGAGGAGGATTTCCGCGCGGATGCCGCCCCGGTCGGTCATTGCTCGGTTGAGGCCGGGCTTGCCAGTCAGTTCCTCGATATAGCCGCAGGGCGGGCAAAGCCGCTCGCCGTAGCACTCAATCGCTCCGACGCGGAACCGCCTGCCGATCAGTGCATCCAGCCGGATGCCGCGCGTGACGAGGTTGCGGCGGCACTCGTTGGGCGCGAGGACGATACCCGTCTCGCGTTCCAACGCATCGAGCGATTCCGCCTCGATCAGCGTCAACCGGCGGCCCGTCAGCGGCGGCGCCTTCGAGTAGTGGCCGCGCCCATCGAAGTAACGATCCCCTTCCAGGCCGCGCCCGGCGACGACGCGCGCCCGCTCCAAGGCGACCATCGGCGCGCCCGCCGCCGGGGCGATGAAGATCCCCTCCACGCGCCCGACCGCTACCGCCGCACGTATCGGCGCCACTTGCGTCGCCATCCTCCACTCCTCCCACACCACATTGCGATCCCACGAGCGTATTGTACAAGACGATGGCTGCGAGTGTTCTTTTCAAACGTCGTTATTCGCGGCCGAAGCATGACCGAGAAAGTCCGCTGCCGTGTGCCAGAGGAGCGTCAGGCCGAAGTAACTGAGGCCGAGACCGCAGAGCGCGTTGATCCAGCGGAACACTGCCGGGCGGACGAATCGCCGCCCCCAGCCGATCACGATCGGGATGCAGAGGCACCAGAGCAACGCGCCCAGCACAAACCCACCGAACAGAAGAGCGAATCGCCCGATCGGCGCGGCGGTCGTATCGGTCGCGGCGAGGCCCGCGCCGATCCCCGTCCAGAAGGCGAGCGCGAAGGGATTGGCGAGCGAGAAGACCGCGCCGGTCGCGAAGTCGCCGCGCGACGTACGGCCACGCGCGCGGGGCAGACCGCCTGACCACGCCTCCTGCATCGCGCTCCATGCCAGCCGCAAGAGAAAGCATGCGCCCGCCATACCGAGGACGAGGCGCAGCGAGCGGTTGTGGACGAGGAATGCCGTCCCGGTGAGCGCGAGCGCCGCCCAGGTCGCGTCGCCGATCAGCGCGCCGAGTTGCACCAGGAGTGCGGGCCGGAATCCGCGCGCCAGCCCGCGCCGTACGGCTTCGGTGTTCACCGCCCCCGGCGCAGCATTGTAGGCAATGCCGAGGCCGAACGCGGTGACAATCAGACGGGTGGTATGCATCACGTCGTTCTGCCCTCTTCCTGGTGCAATGATGCATAGTATCGCGCCCAGCGGTCTCGCAGTTCGTCCTCGGTGCGTCCGAGATCGTATGCGGGTGAGATCAATGGCAATGCACGCTCGACCTGCATGAGCACGATTGATCGGATCGGATTGGCGGTGCCGTACGCACGATAGAAGGCAACAACCTGGGTGAATTGCATACCCTCCGTGAGGATCGTGGCCGTACCCTTGAAACGATATCCCTTTCGTCGGATCGCATCAACGACATTGACTTCCATCACCGGATTGTGGTGGAGATTCTCCACCGTACCGGGTGAACAGATGTCGGCAAACACGAGGTGGTCATCGTCCCAGACGGTCATTGTTCCCTTCGGAGAGAGATTGGGCGTACCATCCGGGCAGACAGTCGCGACAAAACCGAGCCGTTGCTCGCGGACGACACGCTGCATATCGTCGGTAAGGATTCCCATGTCACTACCTCCTCGCGCTACGCCAGCTCCTTCGGGCGCATCGTCGCGCGGCCCGCTTCCCGCTCGGCGTCAATGAATGAGCCATGCGGGTACGGATAGGCCGGATACCCCTCCGGCTTGACGTTGTGCTTGCCGACGCGCGCCTCGATGTCGAAGCGATAGACGCTCGTGAGCGCGATGTCGCTCTCCGGCATCGGCTCGTAATCCACGCCCGCGACCAGATGCGGCGCGTATTTCGTCATCACGCCTTCCAACGCGTATTTCTTCTCCACCGCATCATCCACGACGCGCACCGTGCCATAAAGGACGACGCTCGCGTATTCGGTACTGAAGTCGAAGGGTGTCCCGGCGGGCAGGACACGGCCAAATTCCGTGACCGTGAAGCAGGCACGCATGGCGCCCTGTTCCACTATCGCCCGCAATTTACCAACCTGCGCGGTGTGCCAGTAGATGCGTTCCCCGTCGAACCAGAAGTAATTACTGTGCAGGAGCGGCTGCCCCTCGTAGTTAATGGCGAGGTGGCCGAGCGCGCTGATTCCCAGCATGCGATCCATCCACTCCTCATCCGCCAGCACGCGGTCCTTCCGCCGCACCTGCGTCAATGGCCGCTCCAGATATCGCTGCACTCCCTACCTCCTCCATGGCGACCGCGACTGATTGTGCCTAATGACAATCACTATTGTACCTATTGATAGCGTATCATGCTTCGCCACGCTGTCAAGCGGTTGTCCGCACGCCACCGCGCTATACTAGCCGCCGACGCTCGCCGACTATGGCGCCGCGATGCGCGTTGGGCGGCTGCGGCCGCGTGGGTGAAGGAGAAGAGGGTATGAAGTTCTGCCTGTCAATCGAGATTCAGGAGGGTCTGGACTACCCGGCAACGCTCGCCCTCGCCCGGGCAGGCGAGGCGGTCGGCTTCGATGCCGCCCTGCTGGCCGAGCATTATTACGCCTCGTCGGGCCACCTGGACCGCATGGCCGCCGACGCATGGGTCTTCCTCGGCGCCCTGGCACGGGAGACCGACCGGATCCGCCTCGGCACCCTGGTCAGCCCCGTCACCTTCCGCCATCCCGCGGTCCTGGCGAAGATGGCGACCTCGCTCGATCACCTCAGCGGCGGTCGTGCCGAGTTGGGCCTCGGCGCCGGTTGGCTGGCGGCGGAACACGCCGCCCACGGCTTCCCCTTCCCGCCCGGCCCCGCGCGCGTTGACCTGCTCGAGGAGCAGTTGCAGGTAATCACCGGGCTGTGGAGCGAGGACCCGTTTAGCCACACTGGGTCGCATTATCGGCTCGAGGAGTGCCACTTCACCCCGCAGCCAGTCCAGCGGCCACGCCTGCCCCTCCTGATCGGCGGCACTCCCACAGCGACCCGCCTGCCCCGGCTGGCGGCGCGCTACGCCGACGAGTACGTGCTCGGGCTGGGAACCCCGGCGCAGTGCCGGGCGGTGCGCGAGCGGCTCGATCGCGACTGCACGGCGGCCGGGCGCGACCCGCGGGCGGTGTCGTTGGCCCTGTTCGCCGGCGTCTGCGTCGCGGAGACGGAGCGCGAAGTCGAGCGTACCCTGGCACGCCTGATGGAGGGCGCCCGCCCGCATATGCAGGACCTGGACACCTGGGTGCTCGGCACGCCGGAGCGGGCGGCCGAGCAACTCCGTGCGTTCGCCGCAGCCGGCGTCGGGCGGCTGATGTTCTCGGTGGATCACGACCTGCACCGCGAGATGGTGACGCTCCTCGGCGAGCGTGTCGCGCCGCTGGTCCGCGCGGCCGTCTGACGGGGAGATCGGGCGCGATCAGGGCGCGGTTTCGTTGCGGCGTGCCGTATACTGGGAGTGGCGCGAACGTTCGGTGGAGGCAGCATGGCTGGTGGGGACGAACTCGATCTCGGAGCGTTGGAACCGGGCAGCGGCACGCCGCTCTACCGGCAGATCGCGGACCGCGTCGCTGCCGGAATCACGAGCGGCCATCTACCGCCCGGCACGCGCCTGCCCACCGTGCGTGGCTTCGCGAAGACACTCGGTGTCGGCGTGATCACCGTCGCGCAAGCATATGAGGCGCTTCGCGAGGCCAATTTGGTTTCCGGGCAGGTTGGGCGCGGGACATTCGTGCGGAGCCGGACGGGTGCGGAGACGCCGCACGCCTCGTATCTGCCGTCGTACGTCGTGCCGCCGATTGGCGACCCGGAGATGCTGCCACCCTCCCCCGCGCTGACCTTACCGCCCTTCCCGTTGCCGATACGCGCGGCCCGCCCCAACCAACTGATGACACCCGCCCATCGCGCCGGAGTGATCTCCCTCGCTTCCGGCCAGCCCGCGGCGGATATGCTGCCCGTCGTCCATCTCAAGAAGGCATGGAAGACGGCCGTGGACGAATTGGACGGCGATCTGCTCGGCTACGGGCCCGCCCTCGGCGACCCGGACTTGCGCCTCGCCATCGCGGAGCGGTGCGCCGGATGGGGCTTCCCGGCGAGCGCGGACGACGTGCTGATTACGACGGGCGGGCAGCAAGGGATTGACCTTGTCGCGCGTTCCCTCGTCGGCCCTGGCGAACGGGTCGCCTGCGAGGTGCCGACCTTCGCCGCCGCGCTGGACATCTTCGCGGCGGCGGGCGCGCGGATCGTCCCGGTGGCGACTGACGATCAGGGTATGGATATGTCATCTCTCGCCGCAGTCTGCGAGCGGGAGCGGCCCCGCCTCATCTATACCGTGCCGACCTCGCATAATCCGATGGGTACCATTCTGCCTGTGGATCGCCGCCGCGCAATGCTCCAGATCGCGGCGCGGCACGGCGTCCTCATCCTCGAAGATGACCACTGCAATCCCTTCGTCTATGACCGCGAGCCACCGCCGCCGATCAAGGCGGGCGATACCGACGGTCGTGTCGTCTATGTCTGGAGCGCGGCGAAGACGGTCTCGCCCGATCTGCGCGTCGGCGCGGTGATCGCCGGATCGCCCCTGATGGCGCGGCTGACAGCGATGAAAATGGTGACGGACCGCTTCACCGCGCGCTTGCCGCAGCGGGCGCTGATCCACTACTGGGATCAGGGTGGCGGCAAGACGGCCGCGCGGGATGTTGCCGCGATGCGCGCGACCTACCGCGAGCGACGGGACGCGATACTCGCCGCCCTGAATGCGCGCCTGCTCCCGTACGTGGACTGGCTGCCGCCGAAGAGCGGCCTCAATGTCTGGCTGACGTTGCGAGACGGTCTGACGGCACAGGAAGTGACCGCCGTCGCGCTCGCGGAGGGGGTGGCGACCGTCGCGGGAGAGGCGTTCTACCCGGCGGGCGTGGATGTCGCGTCAAACCGCCTCCGCCTGACGTATGCAGACAACACACCGGAGGCATTGGCCGAGGGCATCCACCGCCTCGCCTATACCTTTGAGCGCGTCACCGCCCTCGGCCCGACCGTCCGCCGCCCCACCACCGCCCCGGTCTAACCGGCTAACCGACCTGTTACTTGCGGAAGGCGCGGGCGGCCATATAGCCGAGACCGGCGGCGACGAGCACCGACTCGACCGGCTTGCGCGCGATTAGTTGCTTCAGGTCGCCCACCCAGTCATCCGGCGTGTGCTGTTGGAGGTACGTGCCGGTCTGTTCGAGCGCGCCAGCCGCCTTCGTCGCGGCATTGGCAACGGGATGATCCGGATCGAGTGTCTGCGTTTTGTCGCGGAGCGAACCCGCCAGCTCAGTCAGTTTCTCACCGGCCTGTGTGGACTTCTCATTCGCGGCCTGCTTCGCCAGATCGCCCTTCTCGCCGACCGTGCCAGTGAGTTGATCCGCCTTGCCCGTCACCGTCTCTTTCAGCGCGTCGGCCTTCGTCTGGAGATTCGCTTTCACGCTTTCGAGTGTATCCTGTGCCTGCCCGGTGACGGCATCGAGTTTACTCTGCGCCTGGGTTCTGGCGTCGTCGAACGTGCCTTGCGCCTGCCCTTTGAAATCGGCCACCTTCGTCTGAGATTGATCTTTCAGATCACCGATCTTGTTCTGGGCCGCATCCTTGAGGTCGCTGACCTTGGCTTGCGCCTGGCGCCTCGCGTCATCGGTCTTCGCCGGAGTTGCGGGGCCATGTCCGGGGGTCGAGATATTCTGCCCTTGCGGGGTTTTCACCGTTCCGTGATCCTCGGTGCCGCCGATTGCGCCCCGACTGGCCTCCGTCCCATGCGTGCCGGACGGCTGCGATGCGCTCCCTGTCGTGCCATGATGCGCGGCAGTCTCCGTGCTCGATGGTCGTGGGGCATGGCTTTGCGGCGTGCTGCCCGTGCCCTGCGTCGGCGGCATGCTCCCCGTGCTCTGCTGGCTGCCGCCGGCGCCCGGCTTCTGCCCGGACGGGGACTGCTGATGGTGCTGCTGTTCCGGCTGGTGGCGGGTCGGCGCGGTTGCGCCCTTGTCGGTTTCGTCTGCCCGTTTCGGGCTGTTCGTGCTCGTGCTCATCCGTTTCTCCTGTTCGCCGTACGCGGCGCTACCTTCCCCGGCGTAACCGACGCCGGTACCAAGCGGGTTATCGGTGCGACCTGGGTCATCTGTCGCGCGGGATGGGTCCGCCATCTTCTCGCGTTGCGTAGTGAGCGCTTCGCGCTCGTGCTGCCCGCCCGCACCCATCTCAACCGCATTGTCCCGCGATCCATGTGGCTTAATGTTTTCCGGCGTCGGGGGGAGATAGGTCTCGCCCCGACCCTCATTTCGCCGCTCTCCCATCGTTGCATACCTCCTTGTCCTACTGGCGGAACTGTGTGACGTTGTCACCACCACAGCAGGTGATGAGTAAGGTAAGCAACGAACGTGCCATTGCCGTTCTGGTGGTAGCAACTATCCCGGCGTGAGTTTTGGCTGTACACGTCGTTTCACATGAAATCCGTATCGTTTTTTTCCACGATGATCGTGGTGTCATACCGTTCCATGATCGCATCGTTTCTACGCGGATGCCCGGCACTGAGACGAAAAGAAGGGAGCCTTGCGGCCCCCTCCATCCGTGTACGGTCTACTGACGTCGAGTTACTTGTGCCAGTAGGCGATGTTCCATGTCGCCGTGTCCCACGGGGTGTAGTTCGTGTTCAGCAGTTCCTTCGCGTGGCCGTTGTTGGAGTAGCGGTCCACGATCGGGATCTGGTAGTAATTCGTGACGATGATATCGTTCATCTGCTTCTCGATCGTCGCCCGCTTCTCCGGGTTCAACTCGGTGGAGAGTTGCACGGCGAGATCGTCGTACTGCTTGTTGCTCCAGCGACCGGGCGAGCCATTCTTCCAGCCATTCGCCTTCTGCGGGATGAACTTGCTCTGGTAGTTCAGGAGGAAGTCCGCCGCGTCCGGGTCGGCCGGGCCGGTCGTGTACATGAGGATGTCTTTGCCGTCCGCCCGCTGCGCCGCATCCGGGTTGTCGGGCTGGCCGAAGTAGACACCGGCGTCCGCGTTCTTGATGTCCATCGAGATACCGGCCTGCTGGAAGGAGACCTTCATGATCTGCTCTTCCTTCTCGCGCACCGGGTTGACACTCGTCTCGAAGACGACTTTCAACTGCACGCCGTTCTTGGCGCGGATGCCGTCCGAGCCTTTCTTCCAGCCCGCGGCCTCGAGGATCTGGTTCGCCTTCGCCACGTCATAGCCGCACTTGTTCGTCGTTGACTGCAAGGCGGCGGGGATGCCGAGGAGCACGTTGCAGGTCGGCTTGCCGGCGGCATAGAGGCTCTTGGTGATGTTATCCCGGTCCACGAGCCACGAGATCGCTTCACGGACCTTCGGATCGGTCAGGAAGGGGTGTGGCGCTTTCAGTGAGGACTTCTCGCCATCCACTTCCTTGTTCGGGTCGGTCTGGTTGAGGATCAACTGCTCGACGCCGAAGCCGGGGCCCTGATCGAGAACCTTGCCTGCGTCAGTGACCTGCTTGGAGATATCCGGCGTCACTTGCAGGTTCCAGGCGAAGTCCACCTGCCCGGTCTGGACAGCCTTCGCTGCCGTGCCTGCATCGCCGCCACCCTTGAGATCAACCGCGTCGTAGAAGGGCGCGTTCGCCTCGCGGTAGTTCTCGTTGAGGACGTACTGGACGTTGTCACCGGAAACGAAAGACTTCAACTTGTACGGGCCGGTGCCGACCGGTTTGTTGATCAGATCGCATGCCTTGATATCTTTGCACGCGTCAATCTGCGCCTTCTGGTTGATGACACCGTTGACATTCGTGAACGGCGTGTACCAGAGCGCAGTCGGTTGCTTGAAGGTGATCTTCACCGTCGTCGCGTCCGGCGTATCAATACTCGCGATATTATCGTACTGTGCGAGGTCGGACGCGCCGTTCTCTGGCTTAATGATGAACTCCCAGGTGGCCTTGACGTCGGCCGAGGTGAAGGCCGTCCCATCGGACCACTTGACGCCGTCCTTCAGTTTCCACGTCACGCTCTTGCCGTCTGCCGCCACTGAGCCGTCCTTCGAGGACGGAATGGCCTTGGCGAGAACGGGGATATTCGGGTAGACCGAATCAATCGAAGTGACGGCTAGCGGTTCATGCATGATGCGCGACGCCTCCGTGTCCTTCGTACCGTTGGCAAGATGGACGCTGAGGATCGTCGGGGCCTGCCAGTAGAGCAGGTGCAGCGTGCCACCGCCGCCGCGCTTCGTCGGGGCTGTGCCGCGTGGGTCCTTGCCGGTGCTCGCGGTGGTCGTCGCGCCTGCCGTCGTGCTGCTC
>CALBSO010000054.1 GCA_937968015.1 uncultured Thermomicrobia bacterium | reverse complement strand
ACGACATGACGTGTTTTCCTGCAAGGAGTGAAACGGTAGGAAACAGGCCGGCAGATGTAATGGCAGATAATCATTAATCGCCGCAGCCAGCAGCACCGCGCCCGCTGCCGTCGCGGCCTTAGTGGTGCATCCGGCAAGTTCGTTGTCCTTGTATTGCCATGTTGTTCTTGGCCATACAAGACAAACAGCGTTCCAACTCTATGCAGTGAATTGACCGGATGCACCATTATAGCACCGATGTTGTCCGTTTCGTGAGGCGACCCCGACGAGATCGGTCGGAGGAGTGTGGCAGCGCGAGATGAAGCACGGAATCGGTGCCAGAGCCGTTCTGATTGTCGTGCGACACCCCGGCGACCGTGAGCCCAATAACAAGACTAAGCATCACAATTTGACGGTGATATACGTTATTACAAGTGTCGGGCGTCGAACGGATAACGCCCGCCTGCTCCGGAACGCGAGCAGCTGTCAGCACAATGAAAGGTGGGTATCGGTCATGGTCATTGCTAAGCGGCTCCTTCCACTCGTCGGTGCGATTCTCGCATTCGCGTCCTCTGCGCAACTTGTCTTGGCCGCATCGGGAAACGGCAATGGTAACGATGGTGGGGGCAACGATGCCCCGGAGGCATCATTCGCGATGCTCCTGCCCCTCTTCGGCCTCCTCGCGATCGCCGGTGTCTGGCTGCTGCTCGCCCGTCGACGCCGCCGGGACCGGGCAGTCTAAGTGGCCTCCGGTTGGGCGCGGACGCTCGGTCGTTCCCCGGTGTTCGGTCGCCCGCTCCTTCGATGGATGCGAGCGCCCGGTTGGATACGTCCCGTCACGTTCATTGCCATCGTCACGGTCGCATACCTCTTTTCATTCGCCGATCTCGTGGCGGTGGCGGCCTACGACACCCCGCTCGCCTATCTCGGTCTCGTCCCCATCCTCGCCCTCATCGTCGGCATGTGGCGGTACCGGCAATGCAGGGTTGCTCCTCCGGTCGTCGCACCGGCGGACCTCGTGATGGGGGGAGCGCTCATCCTGCTGGCGGGCGGCATTGGCATCGCGGGTCAGATGGTTGTCGGCGCATACGCCTATTGGGTTCGTCTTGACCTGCTGTCGCTACCGATCTTCGCGCTCGGCGTGCTGATTATTCTGTATGGCATCAATGCATGTGCGTGGTCAGGGCCCGCGGTCGCGTTCGCCTGCTTGGTCTGGCCGGTCCCGTACCAGTACCTGCTCAGTAGGATCCTCACGCCCCTCGCGGCCCTGACCGCGCTCGGTGTGCGCGCCGCGGCGGCAATCCTCCCGATCGGTGCGTCTGTCCTTCCCAATCATCCCTCGACCTTCCGCGTGATTGTCCCCGGGGGCAGTGGCGAGATTAGCGTCGGGACTGCCTGCGCGGGCTTCGAATCGGTGAGCACCTTTGCCTTTCTGGGGATTGCCCTTTTGCTCGTCGCCCGCCCCCGACAGACGGAACGATGGCCCCGCACCGCGCTACGCATGGTTGCCTGGTTGGGGACTGGCACGCTGTTCGTTCTGGTTGGGAACGTCTGCCGGATCCTCCTCGTCTTCCTTGCCGCACACCTCCGCGGTATGGATTTCGCGTTCACGGCCGTCCACCCGTATGCGGGCATCGCCACGCTGATGCTTGTCTTCGCCGTGCTGGTTGTGCTCCTCCGCCCCTTCGGGCTGGTCCTCCCGGGCACCGACGGGCCGGACGCGATGCAGCGTCGCCCGTGGCCGACGCGGGATATCCGGAATGGAGCGGTCGCCCTGGCCACCCTGTTCGGCGCGCTCGGATTGATGCTTCACTGGGCGAATACACCCCTTGCGCACGCGGGGCAGCGGCTCCTGGATCGTGAGGGAGCACTCATCACCGGCCCGCTCCGCGTCGTGGCATTCCTTGGCGCGGGTGCGCTGGTCGTATTCCTCGCGATCCATCTCCCGTCGGAATCGCGCCCGAATCCGCTCTTCTCGAAGCTCTTCGGCGCGATATTCCTGGCGGGCAGTCTCGTGCTCTTCAGCGTCATGAACACGGTATTTGCATCCGTACCTGCCGCCGATGGCAACACCTTCGCCTTTGCGCTGCGCGATTATGACCGCACTATGCCGATCCTCGAGGATGTCGCGCCCCACTACGAGGGCGCAAGACCATGGCTGGTCCAGTATTATGGGCGCGACTCGCGGCGCAACGTCTACCATTACCCCACACCGGATGAGGCGAGTGACCTGTGGGCGATTATCGACACAACCCGGTCACGCGCGTCGCTCAACACCTACAGTCTGTGGAGCTGTTACTCCTATCATGGTTTTCCCGAAATTCGTCGCGGTACGGTGTCGGTTGGGCATGGTGTCATCGCGACGATCATCGACTGGTATGAACCGGATGCGCACCAGGCGTGGTCGTCGATCTCGTGGATTCAGCCAATCCAGGATGGCAATGCCCGCTATCACCAGCGGATCGCCCTCAACGGCTGGTTCGCGGTACCGAGGGGGACAACGCCGCCGGAGGCGTTTTTTGCTCCCTTCAATGCGCGCATGCAGCGCGATGGAGTGGCTCTCCTGAATGCGCTCTGGCCGACGGGGACGGTGTAGTCTATGGTGGAGATGAGGGCGCCCGCGAGCGAATGCGGCACGGTCCCGATCACCGTCGCGGGACGCGCATTCGCGATTCCCGCGCATGCCCTGGTCGGCATGACGCCCACGCTCGCCCGCGCGTATCATGTCTTGCCGCTCGGCGAGCACGATGGTCAGTTCGTCGCCCTCGTCGATGACTATGCACCGGACGTCGCGCGTGAGTTCTTGGATGCGCTCGCAACGCGACCGTTGCGTGTGGTCTCGTTGCCTCGGGCCGTTCTCGATGCGACGATTTCGAGCATCTTTGGCGTGGACGACAAACCGACCCACCGTCCCACGACGCTCGCGGATGCCCTCATCGACAGCGGCCAACTCACCGAGGCGCAAGCGGCAGATGCGGCGTCCTATGCCGCACAGACAAACACGTTCTTCGGGCCGGCCGCCATTGAACTCGGCTACATCAATCCGTGGAACTTGGCACAAGTGATCTCGCGCTATCTTGCCGTGCCCATAATCAATCTGCGCACACGCAAGCCGGAGGAGTACCCATTGGCATTGCTCCCCCAAGGCTTCCTCCGCAAACACCGCGTCCTCCCACTCAATGTGACCAAGCAATCGGTTACTCTCGCGATGGTCGATCCGTTCGATGCCGCGACGCAGAATGCAGTCCGGGAGCACATCGGGCGAGAAATACACGCGGTGGTGACGACGGATCGCGACCTCGACCTCGCGCTGCGGCAACTCTACCGCGACGACAACATCGAGACGAGCACGCGGCAACTCATCATGCATCAACCGGAGAATAGCGCACATGCCACATTCACGCGGACACAACGGATCGGTGTCGCGCTCCTCGGTCTGCTCATGCTGCTCAGCCTCTTCGTGATGTGGCGCCAGACACTCATCATGCTCAATGGTATCGGCACGATCATCTACGTCTCCTTCGCGCTCTACAAGGTCTATCTCATCTTCCGCGGGTTCTCAGTCGATCTCACCGTCGATACGCCACCGGCGGAGATCGATGCATTGACCGATGACCTGTTACCGGTCATCACGATTCTGGTCCCCCTGTATAAGGAGGCGGCGATTGTGCCGGTGCTGCTGCGCGCCATCGCCAATATCGATTATCCGGCGATCAAGTTGGACGTGAAGATTCTGCTCGAAGAGGAGGACGAGGAGACCGCCGCCGCCGTGCGTGCCGCCCGGCCGCCGGAGCACTTCAAGATCGTCCGTGTGCCGGATGCCACACCGAAGACGAAGCCGAAGGCGTGCAACTACGGCCTGATTGAGGCGACCGGCGAACTGCTCGTCATCTACGACGCCGAGGATATCCCGGATCGGGATCAACTCAAGAAGTGCGTCGTCGCCTTCCGCAACGCGCCGGACGATGTGACCTGCATCCAGGCAAAACTGAACTACTTCAATCCATACGAGAACCTGCTGACGAGTTGGTTCACGCTCGAATATAGCCAGTGGTTCGATCTCTTCCTGCCCGGCCTGAGCGTCACCCGCGCGCCGATCCCGCTCGGCGGCACCTCGAACTTCTTCATCACCGAACGGCTCGTCCGCGCGGGTGCGTGGGACCCGTACAACGTCACGGAGGACGCCGATCTCGGTATCCGCCTCTTCAAACTCCAGTACCGCACCGCGATCCTCGATTCAACGACCTTCGAGGAGGCGAACACGCGCTACGGCAACTGGATTCGTCAGCGCTCGCGCTGGATCAAGGGGTACATGCAGACGTGGCTCGTCCACAACCGGCATCCTTTCCGTCTCTGGCGCGAACTCGGCACGCGCAACTTCTGGAGCATCCAGGCGACGGTCGGCGGCACCTTCGCGGTGCTCCTCATCAACCCACTCCTCTGGGCGACATCACTGCTGTGGTATGGATTCCATCCCGGCTTTATTCGCGCGATTGTCCCGCCCGTGCTCCAGTACATCGGGGTAGCGGCCCTCCTTTTCGGGAACATCGTCTTCCTCAGCGCGGGGATCGCCGGGGCGCTGGACCGCAAGTATTACAAACTCATCCCCGCCGCCCTCGTCATGCCCCTCTACTGGCTGATGATGAGCGTCGCCGCCTACAAGGCGCTCTGGCAACTGATCACCAAGCCCTTCTACTGGGAGAAGACGTCGCACGGTCTCACGGCGAAAACGCCACTCACTGGCGTGCCGGGCATCGGTACACCGCGGGGATCGGCGCAGACCTGATGGAATCGTGCGCATGGGTGCCTCACCGAGGAGACCTCGTGGGGAAGCGACAAACATCGCGCAGTCGATCTCCGGTGAAGGAGAGATTTAGGTTCTTCGTCGTGCGGTACGCGACCGGCGGCGCGTGCGACGCACAAGCATATAGGCGAGGTAGCAAAGGGCGAGCGCGGTGATGACAAGCACGACGACGACAAATGATCGTTCGACTCCAAGGACAGTATCGCCATCTCTCGCTGGGCCCGCGGCAGCAGCCGATGTTGGTGTCGGCAATGGGGCCGCATCGACAGCGCTCCCCGCGAAAGGGCCCCCGGCAGTGATAGTGCATGCCCAAACAAGCATCCCGACAATGAGTAGTCGATGCCATCGCCGCATGCGGTGCCGCCTCCCTCTTGTCACCCCGGTCTCTCGCTTATCGATTGATTCTACCGTACCGTGGCACGTTGCACATTGCACGATCGCGGCGATTGGTTGCGACCCACCTGCCAGCATATGCACTGCAAGGATTCCTCGGGCAGTCACCGGTTATGTCGGCGGTATTTCGGCGCCGCACATTGCGAGGCGGGCAGCGGCGCGCTGAGCGTCAAGCGGCGGATGAGCGGGAACCACGCGGATGCATGGGGAATCGTCAGCGTCTCACCGCACCCTGCGATACAATATCCGTGGATCCCGGGCATGGGTCCGCCAGTGCGAGGGATAATCATCGTGGCAGCCTATGATACCTTTCTGATCGCCCTTCGGACCGTTGCGCGCAACCGCGAGGAGACCGTCGTGGACGCGTCCGAGGTCGGGAAAGCGCTACAGATGGGCGTGGAAGAGGTGGAATCGGCCATCCGTGACCTGCGCGCGCGCGGGTTGATCGAGGGCGTGCATGGTGCGCCGGCGGCCCATCGCGGGCTGCCGATCCGGCTCACATCTCGTGGTGTCAGCCTGGGCGCCGCATCGCGACCCGCGGTTCCCGCGACTCCCGGGGAGATGACACCCGACGCGGAACTCTTCCTTTGGCGCCTGTGTGTGTCGGTATTTCGCAGTCGGTCGTCACCCCTTCTTGGTGCGACCCCATCGGCCCTCGAGGCGACGAAGCGTCCGGTGGTTGCGACGGGGGAAGGGGCCGGTCTGACGCGTGCCGACACCCATGCCGCCGTCGCCGAACTGGCCGCAGCGGGATATCTCACGACCGATGGCGAGGTCGTGGCCGTCACACTACTGGCCGCGTACTGGTATGCCACGCATCCCCCGTCGCGCGGAAAGGCGCTGGATACACGCATGGGAATGCCCAATGGATGAGTTGCTACCTATCGCCAGGATGCCCGCGCGATAATCGGCGAGGTTCATGGCGGCGCCTCTCGAACTGCGAGCTCGGGCGGTCCTTCGGGCCCCAAATCGCTCGCAACGGGAGATCGGAGAACGTCATGCCCCGCAAGAAGACTGGCAGCCCACGACCGCCTGCCGCACTCCTCCCACCCATGCCCGATCGCCGCCTGATGGATCAGCACCTCGCCCAGATCGAGCGCCTCCTCGAAGGGCAGGATTTCGCCACTATCGAGGAGGCGAACGCCTTCCTCAAACAGGCGCTCGTCGGCGGCAGTCCCCCCACCTTCGCACCGCGCACCCCGTTGGAAGCGGCGCAGGAGCTGGTCTACCAGGCGCTCGAGGCGACCGGTCCGCGTCGGGTGCGCCTCGCGCGTGAGGCGCTCGCCCGCTCCCCCGACTGCGCCGATGCCTACGTCCTGCTCGCCGAGGCGACCGCTGACCCGCAGCAAGCCAGGCGGTGGTACGAGGAGGGGGTGGAGGCGGGCGTCCGCGCCCTTGGGCCCGAGCCGTTCGCCGAGGACGTGGGCCACTTCTGGGGGATCGTGGAGACGCGCGGCTACATGCGCGCCTGCCAGGGGCTGGCCGCGGTCCTCTGGGCGCTCGGGGAGCGGGACGCGGCAATCGGGCACGCGCGGGAGATGCTGCGGCTCAATCCTGGCGACAACCAGGGGGTCCGCTATCTGCTGGCCGAGTGGCTGCTGGCGGTCGGGGATGACGACGCGCTCGCGCGACTGCTGCGCGCCTACCCAGACGAGGGGACGGCGGCGTGGGCGTACACGAAGGCGCTCATGACGTTTCGTCAGAAAGGGCCGGGGGCGGTGGCGACACGGGTGCTGAAGGCGGCGCTGCGGACCAACCCGTACGTGCCGTTCTACCTGTTCGGCCTGCGGGAGATGCCGGAGGAACTGCCGGACTATGTGGGGATGGGGGACGAGCGGGAGGCGGTATCGTACGTGGCGGAGGCGATCACGAATTGGATCGACACCGACGGGGCAGTGGACTGGTTCGCGGAACTGATCGACCGGCTGGCGCAGCAGGAGGAACGGCACGTCCGTGCGCCCAGACGGCGGCGATAGCGCGCCCCAGCACAGGGCGGCACCGCCACGCGAACCCGATCCTTCGGCACCATCAGGAGTGCCATTCTTTGTCTTGCGGGGACAACGATTGCTCGATTGCGAGACTGGCTTGGGTACTTGCCTCGCGCGGTTCCCGGCGTTACTCCCGACAAGGAGAGAGCACTACCCATCTTGATGCGGCGAATACTGCGGGAATCCCTACAGCGTCACTTCTGCGTCCGTGCTCCGAGCACCGCAACGATGCGTGGCCAGCGCCCTTCATCGCACCACAGCCGATACCGCTTATACGCCGTCTCCCACTTCCCGTATGCCGCCGGGATCTCCCGCCACGAC
>CALBSO010000053.1 GCA_937968015.1 uncultured Thermomicrobia bacterium | reverse complement strand
GCGTGCCGTTCATCATGACGCGCCGCAAGGAAGAATCAAAACCCTTAGGCTTAGCAACGTATCGAAATGTTGACAAAGAGACGGGTTTCTGAACGCGATCCATTGGTACTCCCGGCGGGGGATCGGGTCGCCCGCCGGGAGTACCAAATACCCTCGTTTATGAAACAGGCGGCGTGCCGACCGCCCGCTGCCCGAACGGCATCATGGGCCGCTCGAAGGTCGACTCCACCGTCGCCGCGGCGAAGAAGCCGACGCAGCGCGCGGGCTCTTCGCCGACGTTATGCACGCTGTGTGGCACCATCGCCGGGATGAGCGCGGCCTCGCCGGCCGCGAGCCGGCCCGTCTCCTCGCCCAGGCGCGCCTCGACCGTGCCCTCGAGGATGAGCAGGATCTCCTCGGCGCTGTCCGTGTGCGTGCCCAGGTGGCGTCCCGGCGCGATCTCGAAGTAGACGACCGCGGAGCGCTCGTTGCCGGTGCCCGCGTAGAAGGGGAAGTTCACCGCGACGCGCATCGCCGGGTCGTCCTCATACCAGGCGTCGAGAAGCTCGAGATTGTTGAGGTTCGCGGTCTGCATTTCGTGTCTCCTGACGATGTCGGCGATGGCGTCCGAACGGGCGCGATCAACGGGCCGCGGGGGCGAACAGCTCGAGTTGAATGTTGTCGGGATCGCGGAAGACCAGGATCGAGCCGAAGGGCCGGTCGTCGATCGGGGACTGCGTACAGGGCTGGTCGGCGGCTGGGGCGCGCGCCACCCCCAGTCGCTCAAGGTGCGCCTGCCATGCCTCCAGGTCGGCGCGGGTCGGCACTGCCAGCCCGACGTGGTCGAGGCCGGTGCGCGTCTCCGCGAACTGTTCGCCGCCGTTGGCGTCGTGCCGGTGCAGCGCGATGACGAAACGCCACGCCGGGTCCCCGAGCAATTTGCCCGTGCCACGCGGGTGCGGCACCTCCATCCGGTAGGCAATGCCGAAGACCCGCTCGTACCAGGGGATGCTGGCGTCCAGGTCGGTCACCGTGAGGGCGATGTGATGCAGGTAGGGTTGCGAGACTGCGGGCATGCCCGCCTCCTTCCGCTCCGCGGGGAGCGCGTCCGGTGTGGCCAAATCGTCCGAGGGATGGCGCTGGGTACTCCATCCTCCTTCCCGGCACCATCCGCGAACGCACGACAGTCGCGAGGGCGCGGCGACCGACGGGCGGCGATGCTGCGGTACCATTGCGGGTACGGCGAACGCCGCCGCTTGCTTTGAGTGATCGTTGATGTACACTCATTACGATGAAGGTAACACGGGCTGCCGCCTTTGTCAATATGGATGAGCGGAGGTGTTTACCGAAATGTCGCGCAGGTACGAGTTGAAGCGCCGCGCCGAGCGCCAGGGGGAGACGCGCCAGCGGATCGTGGACGCCGTCGTCGCGCTCCACCAGGAGATCGGCCCCGCGCACACGACGATTAGCGCCATCGCCGAGCGGGCGGGCGTGGAACGCCTGACGGTCTACCGGCACTTCGCCGATGACGTCGACCTCTTCGCCGCCTGCAGCGGGCGTTTCCTCGAGTTGTACCCGCGCCCCGATCCTACGGCATGGGCGGAGATCGCCGATCCCGCGGCGCGGCTCGATGTGGCCTTGGCCGCGCTGTATGCGTACTATCGCGGCGCGGAGGCAATGCTGGCGAACATCCGCCGAGATGCGCCGGGGTTACCCGTGCTACAGCAGGTCCTGGCGCGATCGGCGCCGTACTGGCAGGGGGTGCGGGAGATACTGCGTGCTGGTTGGGATGGCGCAGCGGCGGGTGAGCACCTGCTGGACGCGGCGCTCGGGCATGCGATCGACTTCCCGACCTGGCGCGGGCTGGTACGTCAGCAGGGACTCGCCGATGGAGAAGCGGTCAGGTTGATGGTACGCCTCGTCTGCTGCGCGGCGCGACCGTAGGCGACGATACGCGCGAGCAGGCAGATGCGTCGCATTCGGGGCGAATCCTGCGCGACGAGGCCGTCACGGAGAGATTTTCAACACCCAAGGATATTCTGTCTACTCAATCGAGCATAGCAGGTTGCCGCTCTGGAATGCAAGAAGCGACGCCAAACGGATGCGTCTCAAAGCCGGTCGGTGGGCAGGAAAGGAGGAGGAGCCGTATTCTGGTGTATTGGCTGACCACCGACACACCGAAAGAGGCTCCTATGGAAGTGATGATAACACACCCACTCACGTTGCCCGATGCGCCGCTCACCGTGGAAGCACTCGAAGCGGTGGTGCGGGCATGGGGATCCGTCGTCCAGCAACAGGCGTTCGCACAGGCATGGGCGGCGCAGGCAGCGGTGCGTCTGCCAGTTGCGTGTCCGCGCTGTCAGGGAGCAATCCAGCAGCACGCGGGGACGAAACCCCGTCACCGCGAAACCTGCTTCGGTTCGGTCTCTGTGCGGCGACAGCGGCAACGGTGCGTGACGTGCGGACACCATTTCCAACCTGACGATGCCCTGCTCACTCCCGCGCTTGGTCGCGGGTGCTGCACACCGGGGTTACGTGCGTTGGTGACGGTATGTGGGGTGAGTTGGCCCTAGCGCCAAGCGGCAGCAGTGGTCGCCAGTGTGCGCGGCGTGCCGCTCGCGGTGGAAACGGTGCGCCGCGTGCTTGCCCCGGTTGGTCACGCGGTCGCAGCACAACAGCGCCGGGAAGCGAACACCGCGTCTGCGCCGCCCGCCACCGCGCCCGCACCAATCTGCCCGATCCCCGCCGGCGAGGTCGTCCTTGATGGCGCGTGGATCCACAGTCGGGATACCCCGCACGGCATGGAGGTGAAAGTCGGCGTCGTGCATACCGGCAGCGAAGCGTGCGGGGTGACGCGCACGCGACTGATGCAGCGGCGCTATGCGGCAACCGCACAGGGGATTGCCCCCTCTGCACCGCTGGTGACGGCGGCGCTTGATCGGATCGGGGGCTTTGCTGCGGTCGAGCAAACGGTGCTCGGTGACGGCGCGGCATGGATTTGGCGACTCGGGGCGGAGGTATTGCCCGATGCAGCCCTGATTCTCGACCGCTGCGGGTGCCCTCTGGGCAGTATGCGTGATGCCCGCCGTCGGGCGACGCGCGCAGCGGTGCCGGACAAGACAGTGCGCCAACCATGGAGTGTGCGTCTTGAGGATGCCTTGGACTGCGGCGACCTCCCCGAAGCCTTGCGTCTGCTCGCACAGATGCAGCAGCATCCGCACCGCGCGCTGAGGGAGTTTGCCCAGTTTCTGCGCGCGCACGCGGCACAGATTCCCAACTATGCGGTACGCCGGGCGGCAGGACAGACGATTGGCAGCGGGACGGTGGAGAAAGGCGTGGATATCATCGTCAATCGGCGGATGAAGGGGCGACGGGGGATGCGCTGGCGACGGGATCGGGCAGAAGAGATGGTCGCACTCCGGGTCGCACGGCTCAATGACGAGTGGGACGCGCGGCTCGCCTCTGCCCTTTCTCCATCAACCGACCGACTTTGAGACGCAACCACGCCAAACGCCGATCGCAGCCTGAACCGTTTCGAGACGGTACCATTTTCGGTGCGCAGGCCAGCCGTATATCACTACACGACAATGGAGAGCAGCAACGTACGCCCGAATCCGGCGGCAGCGCTTCGTCGGAACGCAGGAGCAGAGAATCTTACGCGGCTGCGACCGCGTAATCCGGCTCCGCATACCGGACGCGCGGGTCGGCGAGGTAGGCTGCGATCGCCACCTCGAGCGACACCGCTCCAGAGACATCGACGAGTTGCCCCACCGATCCCACCGACCGGATGACCGTCGCCGGCGGCGCACCGCGCGTCCGAGCCTGGCAATGGATGTCGGCTTGCTCGGCGTCGCTCACGTCATCCTGGAAGCCGACGATGATGCGTCCCGCGGCCGCCCGCCGACCATCCGCAGTCATCACCGTCCCGGGCGGCGAACTGACGGCTGTGGCGGCATTGTCTGGGGGCGTGCAGGACGGCGCGGAGCCGTCGGCAGCAGCGTCCCAGGCGAAGGTCTTCGGGCCGCCGAGCAGCACCAGCAGGATGGCGGCCAGATTCAGGGGCAAGGCGGCATGTCTCCAGCGGTTGCACGCGCGATTGGTGACCATTGGTAAATCCTCCTTTGTGGTCCGTTGTGGTCCTGCCATCATGTGGCGTATGCACCGTGCTGACTCGGGGCGAAGGATCGCCGGAGTGCGCGGGAACGGAGTTCCACTACCGTCACTGCCGCGTCGACCGATGCTTCCGCGCGATCATGGATCGACAACGCGACCGTGTGAACGCGGGACGTGCAGCGCGGAAATGATTCCGGTTGATGGGTCAACGGTGACGATGGGGAGGGACCGCAGCGTGTACCCGCGGTCCCTCCCCATCGTCATCAGCATTGGCCGTCACCGTTGACGCAGGTCGCCACGGCAGTCACGACCAGCGTGACGGTCGTAGTGCGGGTCAGACTCCCGCTGGTGCCCGTGATGGTCAGCGGATACGAGCCGACCGGCGTGCTCACTGTCGTTGCCACCGAGAGCGTGGACGTGGACGTGAACGGGTTGGGGCTGAAGGTGGCGGTCGCCCCGACGGGCAACCCGCTCACACGGAGGCTCACACTGCTATTGAACCCGTTCGTTGGCGTAACCGTCACGGTGTAGGTAGTGCCTGCACCCTGCACCACGCTCTGGCTGGCAGGGGTGGCACTGAGGCTGAAGTCCGGTGTCGGCGGTGGGCTGGCGGGATTCACGACCAGGGTAACGCTGGTGGTGCGGGTCAGGCTCTTCGTCGGATTCGTGCCCGTAATCGTCAGCGGATACGTGCCCGTCGGGGTCGTCGTCCCCGTCCCCGGCGTCACGGTGAGAATGGATGTGGTGCCCGAGGTTGTGGTCGTCGCCGGATTGAACGTGCCCGTCGCCCCGCTCGGCAGCCCGCTTACGGTGAACGAGACGGCGTCCACGAAGCCGTTGGTCCGGGTAATCGTCACCGTGGAGTTCGCACCCGCACCGCCTTGGGTCACGGTCAGGCCGGTCGGATTCGCACTGAGGCTGAAGTCCGGTGCCGGCGGTGGCGCGGTCCCGCAACCGGGAATCGCTTTGCAGACGTTCAGCCGGCCACCCGACACGGTGATTCCCGTCAGTGCGGGGTCGGGATCAACGCTGCTGAGGATCGTATTCTTCAACTTCGCCACGCTCTGATACCCCATGGAGAGGATCAACGCGGCGGCGCCGGAGACGTGTGGCGTCGCCATCGAGGTGCCATTGTAGTAGTCGTACGCGCCCCCGATGACCGTCGAGAGGATGTTGGTGCCGGGCGCGCCGAGGTGGACCGAAGTCGCGCCGTAGTTGGAGAAGTACGCCAGGCCGTCGTTCTCATCCGTCGCCGCGACCGCGATCATATTCGGCGTGTTGTAGCTCGCGGGGTAGCTCGGTGCGACATCAATGTTCGCCGACGCGTTGCCCGCCGCCGCCACGAACAGGATGTCGTTGGTACTCGCCTTGTTGATCTCGTCGAGCAGCGCCTGGCTGAACCCGCCGCCGCCCCAGGAGTTGCTGAGCACCCGCACGTTGACCCCGGCGATCTTCGCCTGGACCGCGAAGTCGATCGCGCTGATCGCATCCGACAGATAGCCCGACCCGCTGGCATCGAGGAACTTCAACGCCATGATGCTCGTCGTCCAGTTGACGCCGACGACCCCAATGCCATTGTTGCCGACCGCCCCGATCGTGCCGGAGACGTGCGAGCCGTGATTGTTGTCGTCCATGGGGTCGCACGTTGAGGTAATGGCGTTGTATCCATGGCTGCCAGTCGGGCACCCACCGATACCGCCCGGGTTGCTCCAGACATTGGCCGCCAGATCGGGATGGGTATAGTCAATGCCGGTGTCCACCACGCCAACCACGACGTTCTTGGTGCCTTTAGTCACACTCCACGCCGGTTCGGCTTTGATGTCAGCCCCGGGGGTGCCGACGGTGCCGAGCACGGACTGGCCGGTGTTTTGCATCCCCCACAACTGGCCGAATGACGGATCGTTGGGGACGGTGCTCGTGTGCAGCAGGTAATCGGGCTCCGCATACGCCACTTCCGAATGCTTCTTATAGGAAGCGATCTTGGCGGCAACTTGCCCCTTGCCGACCTTCACGACGTGGGTCTTCACGCCCACCGTAGCGACGTGGTTGCCCCCCTCCTGTTGATCGACCGCGTCCGCCGTGGCGTCATCTACTCCGGATCGGAAGCCGACGAGCACGGTGCCATCTTTAAAGGGTGCCGCCGGGCCGGCAGCAATAACGGGCGTGCTGACCGCTGTTGCCAGCAGGCCAAGCACGAGAATAAGCAGCGCGATCTGCCGCATCAGTCGTGTCATCGATTTCCCCTTCCCCCTTGGACCTATTTCCCCACGATCGCAGCGTACCATCGTGACGGACGCCGGTCAATGATGGGGCAAGTCCAAACAGACCCTTGTCCGCATCAGGATGAGGCCCAGTGTTACGGCTTTTTCACCAAGCAGAGGCATTTCGTGTAGATGGCCGCGTGTCGGGTAGGAGGGAGACATCACTGCCCCTCCCCCTCAGAATCGGGCGTGCGGCTCACACCGCACCCGGCTCAAGCCAATCCGTCGACCCCACGCTTCTGCGCGCGGCTGTGAACCTGTTGATGGCAGTACAGGTGTACGAAGATGCGGTTCTCGTCGCGGTCCGATCCGCCCGCGCCGGGCGACGCGCATCTCATGGCGATCTGTGGTACGCTGTCGCCAGACATCCCGCCCGAGAGTGGATGGAGGCCCTGGGGTTCGGCAGTTCGCCGCACACCCCGCGGCCCACCGTGGCCGCCGCGCCCCGCGCGGCAGGAAGATCCCAACCATGCACGCACGCGTAGGACTCTACCAAGTCAAGCCCGGCACCCTCGACGCCTCATTGGCGAAGGCGCGCGCCGAACTGCTGCCGAAGATGCGGGAGCAGGAAGGGCTCAGGCGCTACACCGTCGTCACCACCGGCCCCGACTCCTTCGTCTCGCTCTCCGGGTGGGACACCCGCGCCCAGGCCGAGCAGGCGGAGAAGACCCTGTCGGGCTGGGTGAAGGAGAACATGGGGCCGAGCGTCGTCTCGATGGAGGGCCACATCGGCGAGGTGGCAGTGATGCACGGGCAGACCGCACCCGACAAGACGGCGAAGTATGCGACGGTGCGCATCTCGACGCCGAAGGCTGGCGCGCCCGACCTGGCGGAGAAGATCCGCACCGAGTTCATGCCGATCTGGGATCGCCAGCCGGGGTTCAACTCGTTCACCTCGGCGCAGATGGACGACGGCACGCGCATCGCGTTCGGCGGGTGGGATTCCAAGGAGACGTATGAGCAGGCGCAGCCCGAGATCAGCAAGTGGGGCGAGGCGAACGTGGCGCCGCACATGAGCGATGTCAAGTTGCACCAGGGCGACGTCGCCTGGACGGTGCGCAAGGGGTAGGCGGGCGCATTCCCATGAGGGGAACGGGCGAGTCGCTACGGCTCGCCCGTTCCTTGTACGCGGTCGAGTCGTCCGCCAGATTTCTGTGGTACGTCACACCTTGCGCAGCCGGTACGTGGGACGGAGAAGATCGCATCGAGCGTGCGGCGGTCATCGGCACGCGGATTGCCGCGTGGGTGTATGAGATATACAGATTTTGCCGATAATACGTGTGAACCTGTTCGTATTGTGTTAGAGCGTGTTTGGTGATGTGAAGACGGGCATGGCGTCGTACGCTCTGGCCCATGACTACGACATACCCCTCCGACCTGTCCGATGCTGAATGGGCTCGCCTGCAACGGCACCTCCCGGCTGATCTCACGCGCAGACGCTGGCCACGCCACACGCTTCGCACCGTCTTCGACGCCATCTTCTATTTGCTCCGAACTGGCTGCCCTTGGCGTTACCTCCCCTGTGACTTCCCGCCCTGGCAGACTGTTTACTATCACTTCCGTCGTTTCCGTCTCACCGGCGTCTGGTCGGGCATCCTTACTGTCCTCCGCCAAGCGGAACGGGTGCGCGTTCTCGCATTGCTCGTTCACCGATTGCCGGTTTACGGGGTGCGATCTC
>CALBSO010000052.1 GCA_937968015.1 uncultured Thermomicrobia bacterium | reverse complement strand
ACTTGCATACGTCAGGCTTGCAATCGTCTAAGTTCGATTGGCTGCCTACTTAGGTCTGCGCCAGCACCGCCCATGATGTAGTTGGTGTAGTCCGGAGCGAAGAGATCGGCCACCCGGTCGAGGTCCCCGGTGTTCAATCCCTCCTCGATAAAGCGACGGACGACCTGCTTGTTCTGCTCGCTTCCCATCGTGCCCTCCTGATGCTGGTTCCACCGCATCTCGGTAGATCATCTCAGTAGAGACGTCGCTGGGGCATCGGTGGATGTATGGAAGCCATGCGTCAAGCCCCGAGCGGGGATGAGACGGGCTGGACACACCAGCCGAAAGGCGCCCGCGAGGTTCGACCGTGGCTACGTTTGCCACCGTCACCGCACACATACCCGGTCACTCACACGGCTACGTCTGGTGGGAGCGATCAATTGCTCTCTTTGCAGGGACACGTCTTCAGTGTGACCGACGGCCGATCAGTCAACGCCGGAGCGATCGGCGACGAGCGGCTTCGTCTCTTGCGTCGCGGTGGCGTCCATCGGGCGAATGGGCGCGCTCATTGGCTCCGCCGACGGCGCGGATTGTGGCGCACCGTGCTGAGCCGGATGGTCGGACGTCAGGGCCGTCCATTTCGCCACATATGACTGAACCGTCGTGACGAGCGCGGCGTGGCTCCATGTGAGTGGTGAAACAGAGAGCGGCGCGCCGGTATAGGGATGCACCTGCTCGGCGAGGACACCACTTTCCAGTGTGTGGTCGGTCACCCACTTGATGTACGTCGCCGCCTGTGCGAGGTCATCCACTGTCTGGGCGGCGGCGATGTAGTAATCCGCGATCCAGAGCGTGCAAATAAACCACGGGTTGCCGGGGCAGGCGGTGATGTCTTGAGAGACTTGTTGGTAGTAGTCGTTCTGATACCGCGCGACGCCGCCGATTGGTGTTTTCACCTCCAGTGTCTGCCGCAGCGCTTCCATCGTCGCCTTGATGCGCGGATCGTGCGCCGAGAACATCCCGAAGACGACGAGGCCCATCATGCTGGCATCGAGCGTCGCGTCCGGCGTGATTGTGCCGTCCTTGGCGACATTGATCAGCCGCACGAAGCGGCCGAGCGACGGGTCGAACAGGTGCTTGACGGCCGCGTCATGGATTTCTTGTGCCGCGCGCCGCCAACCAGCCGCCAGATGATCCTGCCCGAACGCCTCGGCGAAGTTCGCCGCAGCGCGCAAACCGGACCAGACCGCGGCGACGGTCCAGGCCATGATGCCGTGCCGTTCCTCCCAGAGGTCGTATGACGGCGCGGGCAGCCCCGTGACGGGTTCCCGGAAGCGGGCCATGAAATCGGCGGCGGAGCGCACGAGCGGCCGGTAGAGCGGCGAGACGGACTCGACCTCCCGATAATGCCGGAAATGCTCCCATAAGGCGGTGATGACGAGCGCCGTTTCATCCTCCTGGATCGGCAACTGTGGCGTGCCGTCCGGTGCGACGAAGGGGTGCCAGGTCGAACCCATCGAGCCATCTGGGTTGTATTTGTGCAGGAGATAGCCATCGCGGGGAATGAGATTGCCGACGAAGGCGAAAAACCGCATCGCGATGTCGGGATACCCGGCGCGGATGAGCGCTGTCGCGACCAGCGCGCCGTCGCGCGGCCACATATACGTGTAGGTGTCCCGGCCAAATTGAAGGATATCCGCGTCGCTGGCGGCGATGATCGCGCCGCCGTTGTCTATATTGGTGCGCAGGATGAGCAGGCTGCGGTTGAAGCAAAGGCGTGCGTCCTCCGGGAGGTCCGCGAATGTGCGCTGCTCCTTACGCAGCCAGAGTTGCCAGTAGTCGTGCGTGCGCCGCAGATAGGTCTCCGCCTCTCGTTCCCGCATCCGCAGATCGAGATTGCCGACGACGCCAATCGTCTCGCCAACGGCGAGCCACCAGTAATGCACCCGGCTCTGGCCGGCCGGAACGCGCACTTCGGTACCGCCGATGCCGTCAATCGAACCTTGCGCGACCGGGTTGTTGCTCAGGAGACCATCCTCAGCATCCCGCCAGGTGCCTTCCTTATTGTGGATCTCCTTTTCGCCGACCGCCCACTGGCGGAGGCCGGTCTGATCGCCCGCGTGCGTGTTGAGCAGGAAGTAGCGCCGCGCTTTGTAGAACACCAGCCCACCGGAGCGCGGATCGTAATACCCGGTGTCCCCGACATTGTTTCCCCAGAGATGCGCGTCAAAATGGAAGAAGAAACGCACGGTGATGTCCCGGTCCCGCAGATTGTCGGCGACCACTTTTTTGATATAGACATTGCGGTTGAAATCCACCACATCTTCGATGTGCAGGCAGATGCCGAGCCCGTCATGTTGCGCGCGCACATTGGTGACAAGCGTTTCGAGGCGATAGCGGAGTGACCGTTGCCAGCCATCGTCGTTGAGCCATGCGAAGCGCGCGTCGGTGCCATCCGCGTTCGCAACCCAGACGCCGAAGCGGTTGAGTCGCCCATCGGTATGGTTCTCCTGGCCGACATGCGGGAAGTAGACATCGCGCATCGTCCCCGTCTCATCGAAGTTGACGAGCAACGACCCGTTTCCGATCGGTAAATCGCGCGGCATGGCTACCCTTCTTTCCCTTTTTGACGCCCTACTACGTGCAACTTGATGACATTCGTCCGCGCGTCCGTAATCCGCGCGGACGAACCAACGATGACGATCACGTCCTTCTCGCGGACATGCCCTGCGGCGATCAGTCTCTGCTCGAACGCGGCAATCGTCGCGTCCGCTGTCCGCTCGACGCGACCATGCATGAGTTGGAGGCCCCACCAGAGCGCGAGGCTATGATACACGGCAATGTCTTGCGTGAGAACGAGGATCGGCATCGGCGGCCGCAGGGATGAGACGAGGCGCGCGGTGTAGCCGCTGCGCGTGACGACGACGAGCGCGCGGGCGTGGGTATCACACGCGAGGCGCACCGCCGCCTCAGCGATGGCGTGCGATGCGGTATGCCTGCTCCGCAAGCCGCGATTCTGCCAATCGGGCAAGGCGATTTCGGCCTGCGACGCGATGCGGTGCATCATCTCGACCGTCTGGACAGGGTACGAGCCGATCGCCGTCTCGCCGGAGAGCATCACGGCGTCCGTGCCGTCGAGGATGGCATTGAACACATCTGATGCCTCGGCACGCGTCGGCTCAGGGTTCGTCGTCATGGATTCGAGCATCTGCGTCGCGGTGATGACGACCTTGCCGCGGGCGTTCGCGAGACGAATGATGCGCTTCTGCGCGGACGGCACGCGCTCCGGCGTGAGTTCGACGCCGAGGTCGCCGCGCGCGACCATCACGCCGTCCGCCGCATCAATGATTCCTGGGAGATCATCGAGCGCTTCGGGTTTTTCGATCTTCGCGATAATTGGCGTGGCGCTGTTGAGGCGTTTCAGTGCGGCACGGGCGAGGCGCAGATCATGCGGTGTCCGCACGAACGAGAGCGCGACGTAATCAACGCCCAGTGCGACACCGAAGGCGAGGTCAGCGAGATCTTTCTCGGTGAGCGCGGGCGCGGAGACTTTGATGCCGGGGAGATTGATCCCCTTGTGCTCGCGCAACGCTCCGCCATGGATGACGGTCGTGACGACGTCCGTCCCCTCGATCCCCGTGACACGCAGTTCGAGGCGGCCGTCGTCGAGCAAGATGCGGTCGCCGGTCTTCACATCCAGCGGCAAGTGTTGGTAGGTCGTACTGACGCGATCTGCGGTTCCTGCAATATCCTCAGTTGTAATATGGAAGGTCGCACCGTCATGGAGCGTGACGGGTGCGCCACCGGCGAGTGCTCCGGTGCGAATCTTTGGCCCTTGTAAGTCCTGCATCACCGCGACCGGCCACCCGCGCGCCTTCGCAATCGCGCGGACGAGGGTAGACGCCGCTGCGTGCTCGTCGTGTGTACCGTGGGAGAAGTTCAGTCGGACAACATTCACACCCGCGTGGATCAGTGCCGTGAGCACCGCCTCACTGTGCGTCGCGGGGCCGAGAGTGGCGACAATCTTCGTCGCGTGCTGCTGGGTTGTGGCATCCGCCACAGTATCACGATTGACTGTCACGCGACGCGTCCACTGCCGAGTACGGACGCGACGACGCTCCGGGCGTGGGCGACGAGGCCATCGTAATCGTGATCGCGGATCATCGCCCTAGGCATCAAATCGCCGCCGAGGCCGACCGACTGCGCACCGGCTGCGAGATAGGCGGCGGCGTTTTCGCGCGTCACGCCGCCCGTGACCATCAGTGGAATGTCCGGCAACGGTCCGCGCAAATGCTTGATGTAGGTCGGTCCACCGAGCGATTCACCGGGAAAAACCTTCACGTAGTCTGCCCCGGCACGGGCGGCGGCGACGATCTCCGTTGGCGTCAATCCGCCGATGGCGACAAGCGCGCCGTGTTCGTGCCCGATCTTGACTAATCCCGCGTCCCTGATGGGAGAAACGAGGAATCGCGCGCCCGCATGCAGCGCGTCGAGCGCCTGCGACTCGGTCAGTACCGTCCCGGCGCCGACGATGACGTCCGACGGGAGGGCGGCAATCGCCTCGCGGATACTGGCGGTGGCATCCGGCACCGTGAAGGTGATCTCGATTCCCCGGACGCCCGCCTCGGCCATCGCGCGCGCGGCAAAGAAGGCGTCTTCCGGTCGCTCCGCACGAATCACGGCGACCAGACGCAGGGCATCGGAATCAATCGCAATAGTTGGCATCATGCATCCCTCTCGCTTCAGGCAACCTGGCACCGTCATCGTTGCAACGCAGCGTACCAGATGTGGCCCGCGCTCTGAAATCGTGCCACGCGGAGCGATGTCACGCCTACGGTCTGTCGCTCTGCTCAATCAACTTCGCGACAAGCGCCGTCCATCCCGTTTGATGACTTGCCCCGACACCCGCGCCAGTGTCGCCGTGGAAGTATTCATAGAACAGCGGATGTGCGTGCCACAGTGGGTCATCTCGGATGATCGGGTTGCCGCCGAGCGCGGGACGGTGGCCGGCCTCGTCGAGGAAAAAGAGGGCGGTGAGGCGACGCGAGAGGTCGTCCGCAATCTCACGGAGGGTGCGCATTGTGCCCGAACCGGTCGGGCACTCGACCCGGAAATCATCGCCGTAGTAGTGATGGAACTTCTGTAGGGATTCAATCAGCAGGTAGTTGATCGGGAACCAGATCGGGCCGCGCCAGTTCGAGTTGCCGCCAAACAGCCCGCTGGTCGAGTCGCCGGGGTCATAGCGGACGGAATAGGTCATGCCGCCGGCGTCAATCATGTAGGGATGCTCACGGTGATACCGACTGAGCGAGCGCACACCGTGGTCGCTGAGAAACTCCTCGGGATCGAGCATCCGCGCCAGGAGCCGTTTCATCCGGTGGCCGCGCACGAGGGCGAGCAGATGGCGTTTGCCCATCCCTTCCTCGCCCCAGCGCGAAACTAACCGGGCAAGGTCCGGCCGGTTATCGAGAAACCACTGGATGCGGTTGTCAAATTCCGGCATTGCCTCCAGCAGATCGGGTTCAATCGTTTCCACCGCCAGCAGCGGGATCAGTCCGACGAGCGAGCGCACCTTGAGCGGTTCCATCGTGCCGTCCGGGTAGTGGAGAACATCGTAGAAGAACTCGTCCTCCTCGTCCCAGAGCGCGATCCCCTCACCCGCGATATTGTTCATCGCGCCCGCAATATAGAGGAAGTGCTCGAAGAACTTCGTCGCCATGTCCTCGTAGACGGGATTTTCGCGGGCGAGTTCGAGTGCGATCACGAGCATGGTCAGGCTGTACATGCCCATCCAGGCGGTGCCGTCAGACTGCTCGATCCGTCCACCCGTCGGCAGCGGTGTACTGCGGTCGAAGACGCCGATGTTGTCGAGGCCGAGGAAGCCACCCTGGAAGACGTTATGACCGTCGGCATCCTTGCGGTTCACCCACCAGGTGAAATTCAGGAGCAGTTTCTGGAAGATGCGCTCGAGGAAGGCGCGATCCGACCGCCCGCTGATCCGGCGCTCGATCTTATAGACGCGCCAGGTTGCCCATGCATGGACAGGTGGGTTGACATCCGCGAATGCCCATTCGTATGCCGGCAACTGACCGTTCGGGTGCATGAACCACTCGCGCGTGAGTTGCGTCAATTGCAGTTTGGCGAACTCGGGGTCCACGAGGGCGAGGGGGATGCAATGGAAGGCGAGATCCCACGATGCATACCAGGGATATTCCCACTTGTCCGGCATCGAAATGATGTCCGCATTGTTGAGGTGCTGCCAACCGTCGTTGCGGCCGTTTTTCCGCGACTCCGGCGGGGCAGGCCCGGCGGGGTCGCCGTCCATCCACATCTCGACATCGTAGTAGTAGAACTGCTTACTCCAGAGCAGCCCTGCGAATGCCTGCCGTTGGACGGCGCGGACATCATCCGGCATAGTCGCTCGGGCGAACGAGCGGTAAAACGCATCCGCCTCGGCACGCCGGGCCGCGAAGACGGCGGTTGCGCCCGCGAGCGATTGCGGGTTGTCTGCCCGAACGAGGCGGAGCGTCACCGTTTCGGTCGCGCCGGGTGCGACGAGGAACCGGTAATGCGCGGCGGCTTTCGTGCCCGTGCGCGCGGGATTGACCGTGCCTTGATTCCCATGCACGATTGCCTCGTTGATGCCGTCCTTCACGTGCGGCGTGCGATTCGCGCCGCTCCACAGCCGTTCCGCGTTCGTCTCATTCTCGGTGAAAAGGAGTGTGGGTTCGCCCTCGCACATCAGCCAATAGTCGCCGAGGCTGGCATGACTGGCATGGATGCGGGCATGTCCCGCATTCTCCGCGTCGGCACGGAGATGTGGGTGGTTGTCGTCGCGCCCCCATGCCCAGGTATTGCGAAACCAGAGTGTGGGGAGGAGATGGAGCGGCGCGGGCTTCGAGCCGTGATTGGTCGCGCTGATCCGAATAACGATATCGTCCGCACTCGCTTTGGCGTACTCCATCGTGATGTCGAAAAAGCGATGATCGTCGAAGATACCCGTGTCAATCAGTTCGTATTCCGGAGCGAATTTGTCGCGCTCGCGGTTCGTGGCGACGAGATCGGCGTACGGAAACGCGCGTTGCGGGTACCGATACAATGCGCTCATGAAGGAATGCGTCGGCGTGCTGTCGAGATAGACGTAGTGCTCCTTGACATCCTCGCCGTGGTTGCCTTCAGGCCCGGTGAGACCGAAGAGGCGCTCTTTAAGGGTCAGATCCGCCTCGTTCCAGAGCGCGAGGCCGAAACAGAGCAACCCCCGATCATCCGAAATGCCGAGCAGGCCGTCTTCGCCCCAGCGATAGGCGCGCGACCGCGCGTGATCGTGCGGAAAGGAATCCCACGCCGCGCCATCAGGCGAGTAGTCTTCGCGCACCGTGCCCCATTGACGCTCAGAGAGGTATGGGCCCCAGCGATACCAGGGCGCACTCCCATCGCGTGCCTCGTCCAGTCGCGCGCGCTCGGCATCGGTTGTCCTGGCTCGCCGCGCCTCCGCTGGCTTCGTCATGATCGCCTCCCTCTCGCCGAATCAGGCGTCGTGGCCCAGCTCTTCGCTCCTCGCTCTTCGCTCGTACGTTGAAGGACGCATTGCACGGCCGCCCGGTTGCATCGTGGCTTGTCTGCCTATTCGCCATGCGCCGTATCGCGTGTCGGCGCGGCACGCGTGCGTGCTCCCTCGGTGGGGGTGCGCTCCAACGCTTTCCGCCGTCGCGCGAGCCAAGCTGGCGCCACGGCCGCGAGAACCGCCGCGAGCAGCATGACCGGGCGCGCGCCGACCACGCTCGTCAACGCCCCGATGAAGAGCAACGGTATGAGCGAGACGACGGTCGCCAGTGCATTCTGGGTCGCGAAGACGCGTGCCTGGGTTCCGTCTGGCGCGCGCTCATTGAGAACCGTCCGGGCAGCAACCAGATTGAGCATGATGCCGAAGCCCATCGGAATCGCGAACAGCATCGCCGTCGTCACAATCGGTGGCACGCCGACCCGGTGCGCGAGGCCCGTCATGCCGAGGTGCAGATGATCCGCGACGAGTGGCCGGAGCAGGTTGACAAGACCGAGGCAGGCGAGTGCGCCAACGAAGATCGCGTAGCCAATGGTCGCGACACGGCCTCTGCCAATCGCACCGAGGATGGGCGCGAGGGCGAGCCCCAGGGCCGCGCCGACCGCAGCCGGGGCCACAACATAGACCGTGTTTTCCGGCGCGATGCCGAGTACCTGATGGGTGTAAAACGGGAACAGGACGATGAGGCTGCGGAGCAGGGATGCCACAATGGTTAACTGCATCACCGCCAGAAAGAGCGTCGCATCCGCGCGGATGCTATGCCAGCCTGCAAGGAGGCCACGGCGGGCCTCCTGGATTGCCTTCTCCCCGCCCGGTGTCACGGCGATCCCGCTGGGTAATCCGCCGATGCGTGCCGTCACCACGATTGCGCCAATGAGAAAGAGCGCAATGACGACCAGAACCGCGCGCTCGCCGAGTGTCTTGAGGAGTATCGGCGCGATCAGTACAACACCAGCGACCTGCCCGCCCAACTGTGTCAGGTTCAGCAGCGCATTCGCCCGGCTCAGGCGCGCGAAGGCGACGAGGCGCGGCAACGCGGCGACCCAGATCGGCGCGAATATCTGACCGACCGCCATGAAGGCAAAGGTCACCACGTAGATCATCCAGACGTTGTCAACGACGCGGATCAATACTCCTGTCAGCCCGACGCGGAGGACGAGCGCCGTAATGAGTACCGGACGATGTGGCAGACGGTCGGCAATCGCGCCGGCCGGGATGCTGAAGATAATGGCGGGAATCGTCAGGGCAATCACGAACAGCGTACTGTGGAGGCCCGACCCGGTGCGATGGACAATCGCGATTAGTAGCGCATACGCGAGCGCGTTCTCAGCAATATCCACGCAGAACTTCGCGCCGAGCATCCGGCGGAAACGCGGATCGGCGACGACCGATAGTGGCTCGCTCCCGCGTTCGGTTGATGCCTCAGTGTTCATCCTATCCTTTCGCCTCCGTGATTGTGATGGCGGTGATCGGATCGTCGGTGTTCGCCCGGTCTCTCGTTCCCGGTCTAAATATTGTATTGCAGTCAATAATGCGGGAGGCCGTCACGTCTGGTCAGTCTGATCGTTCAGAGATGTAGACGGGTCGTTTGGGACGCATTATAAGGCAACGGGGTCAGCGCAACGAAAAGAGCAGGTCGGTGAGCAAGAACGACTCGGTTTCGGCAGCGTGGTGGCGAGAATTGACGAGCCGCGCATGCATTCTCGATTTATCGTTCGGGGATCACACGGTAACGATGGCTGCGGAACTCGATCAGCCGCTCGATGCAAGTGACGACACAAGCCCGGTGCGTTTTCGTTTCTATCCGGTCAATGAATCCATGGCGACCGCGTCGCCGACTGAAGTGCGTCTGCTCACGATCGTCGGAGGATCATCATGCATCTTTGGTCTGCGCGTTCGCTCATGGACATCGGAGTCTCTCGTGGTTGATGCAACACCTCTTTCGATGACGCAACGTCCCCTTCGGCGGTTTCCGCGCACACCCTACCGACTCGGACCATGCACGGCGGTCGTGCATAGTGCGATCCGACAATGGCGGGGCCTTGTCGAGTTCTGGGTCCACGACGTGAGTTCGCAGGGAGTCGGATTCGCCGTTGTCGCGGCCCACGCGGACCGGGTTGCCGTCGGTGATTACCTCCGCGCGCCGGTGACATTGCCAGATGGTCAGCGGAGTTGGATAGACGGCGAAGTGATCTGGCTGATGGCTGACGGACGCGGCGGGCTTCTCACTCGCCGTGCGCCGGAATGGCGTGCGGAATCCGAAACTCCCGCCAGCCTCGCGATCACCTGAGCGCGTGTCCCGCATCGCGGGCAGTTCTTGCGGCACGGTATGCGTCTCCCTCCCATCGGTGGCGCACACTGACACCGCCGTGGTTTCCGAACGAGCAACGCATTGTGCGCCCCGCATCTTCCACGTACGCAATTGACGGTATGCGAAGGAGTTGGTAGCGCGTAGGGGATTCGAACCCCTGATCTCCGCCTTGAAAGGGCGGCGTCCTAGGCCACTAGACGAACGCGCCAGACCGCGTGCAGTGTACCGGACAGGGAGGAATCTCGCAACGCGCTTACCGGAGCCACGCCGCGACACCAATCGCGACGATCAATGTACCGAGAAAACCGATGCCATAGAGCGCGACGTCCTGTTTGCGTAGCGACATGGACGACGAACGGAGCGCCGGGGCGAGGATGTATGCACGGGCGGCGATACAGGCCGGAAGCGCATAGAGGAGAACCGAGACGCCGAGGCCCGGTTGCGGCAATCGCACAGCGCTGAATGGCAACGCGCCGGCCGCGACGATGATTTTCAGAAACAACCACGCAGGGAGCGCGGTGCAGAGTCCGGCGACATTGCCGAGAAACGGGATCGGCACGAAACTGAGCAGCGCCGTGATGAAGCCGATTGCCATGATGACGGGGACGAGCGGTTCCACGATGATGTTGACGATGGGACTGATGAGCGAGACGCGGCCGAATGCGTGCAGAATGATCGGCTCCGTCATCAGGTAGGCGGCAATCGCCACCGCGCCGAGTTCCGTGAGGCGGGGGAAGGCACGACCCGCCGGGACACGCCGCGCCATGTCCGCCAGCCGGGGAGCGACAACGAGCACACCGAAAGTTGCGGCCGCGGAGAGCAGGAAAGACAAATCATGCGTGACGGTCGGGTCAATGAGCGCCATCGTCGCGCAGGCGATGGAGAGCCAGACAAGCGGGTCCGCACGTCTCCCGACGAGCGGTGCGATCAGTGCCCCACCGCCCATCACGGCGGCCCGGACGACGGACAAATCCCCTCCAACGGCAAAGGTGTAGACGACGACGGTGGCAAGCGCGGCGAACGCCCAGACGCGACGGCGGCGGATCGAGAGATTCCTGCCCAGCGCGGCAAACAGGCCAATCACAATCGAGATGTTCCAGCCCGATATGACGACATGCTGCGTCGTCCCCGTCGCGTTGAGCGCGTCGCGGGTTGGTGTGTCGAGGGCGGCCTTTTCGCCCAGCAGCATCCCGGCGGTCAGGCCGGCTTCCGGTGATCGCACATATCGCTCGATCCCGGCGATGAAGCGGGCGACTGCCCGATGGCGAATGTCTGTCAGGGTCGTCGGGTCGTCACGCTGCTCGATACGCATCCACTGGCCGTAGAGCGAACCGTCCGCGTCCGGCCACCAATTCCGGCGAATCGTCGCGGCGCCGCCAATGACGACGACATCGCCGCGGTTGAGTGGCGGATACGTAGGCAGCGTCGCGCGCAATGTTGCCGTGGCGAATTGCCAACGGTTCCCCGTCCGGGCGGCGATGACGGCGATCGGTGTTTGCACCGTTTCACCATGTGGGCTTGGCCATGCATCCACGATGCCGCGCACGGCATTGACACTCGCGGTTGGCCACTGCACAGTTCGCGGCGGTGCATCTCCCGTGCGAAAAAGGCCGACGGCGAGCGCGATACAAGTGACCGCGACGATCCACGCGCCCGCGCTCCGCGCGACAATGGCGAGAAGCGCCATGACTGCCGCAAAGGCGCCGATGACTACCCACGCGTCGTGATGGCTTGGCCCGATCGCGCCAGCAACCAATATACCGCAACACGGCCACAGAATCGGTGGGAGCGCGCCCGGACCGGTTGCCGCCCGCGTAGAGAGGGCAGCCGCATGCGCGGTTGGCGATTGTGGATCACGGAGCGACGGTGATGCGTTCACGAAGTTGATCCACCGTACGCGCGGAGATGCCACGGACGCGGGCGAGGTCTTCGATCTGCTTGTACGGCCCATTTGCCGCCCGATCGTCAATGATGCGCTGGGCGATCACCGGGCCGATTGCGGGCAGCGCCTCCAGTTCTGCCAGTGTCGCGGTATTGATATTGACGAGCCCGGTCGCGGGTGGCGTGCCTTTGGTTGGCGTTCTGCGCGATGATGCTGACGGAGTCGCCGCAGTATCACGAGCGGCCGAGGCGGTGCTCACGACCGTCGTCGCGCGGGGGGCGGATGCCACCGCTCGCGCCGTCTGGGCGGGAATGATGTATTCCATGCCGTCGCTGACGCGCGCGGCGGGATTGAGCGCGGCACGTTCGGCTTGTTCGGTGTAGCCGCCTGCGGCCATGACGAGATCGCTCAGCCGCGCGTCGCCACGCAATGTATAGGTCCCCGGATTGAGTACCGCACCGCCAACAGCGGCCCGCACCGCGGGCTGCCAACCCTCGTCGCTCTGGACGATCAGTTCCGGCGCGCTGCGCTGGCGCAACACGACATAGATCGCCGCGACGACCAGTGCCGCGATCGCGCTAATGACCAGTCCTCGCCGTCTGCTGCTCGCATCTGACACCGCTGCCACCTCGCCTTGATTACACTTGGGTACGTCGCTTGCGAGAGTGTAGAAAGCGATGGCATGATCTGTCAAACGGAGGCGGGAAGGGATCGAATGAATCACCGCGACCATGTCGCACTGCTCCGCGAAGGGGTGGGAGAGACTACTGCTCAGGAGCATGCCGTGTGGGCAGACCTGGGATCGGGCGGCGGCGCCTTCATCCTGGCGCTTGCGGAACTTCTCGGAAAGAAGGGTGTGATCTATTCCGTGGACCGGGACCGGGGCGCGCTGACCGAGCAAGCGCGCGCGTTCCGTGCGCGCTTCCCGGCGACACTGGTTCAGTACCACCACGCTGACTTCACCCAACCGCTCGACCTCCCCGCGCTCGACGGCATTGTCATCGCGAATGCGCTGCATTTCGTGCCGGAGAAGTCGCCGGTCGTGCGGCGTCTCCGGGCGAGCCTGCGGCCCGGTGGCCGGCTTATCCTCATCGAGTACGACACCGATCGCGGCAATCGGTGGGTGCCCTATCCGCTCTCGTATCCGATATGGGCTGCGCTCGCCCGTTCAGCCGGTTTCAACACGACGCGGCTGCTCACCACCCTACCCAGCCGTTTCCTTGGCGCGATTTACTCAGCAGTGAGCGAATAGCGACGCGGACAGTCAGTTGTCCAACGCACAGAGTGACAAATCTGCAAGAAAGACGTATCAGAGTGCGCCGTCCCTTGTCACGTCCATCAACGATGATCCATGGCAATAGCGGGAATGGTCCTCGGTACGCGAATTGCGAATGGGTATCGGTTGACGGAGGAATTCAGATGGAAGTGCTTCAAGCGACGGGTATGCTCCTCTCTCTGGTCATCGCGTTATTGGCGATGCTCTTTGCCGCACTGGTCGCGGGCGCCGCCGCTGCCGATCGCGCGCGCGTGTCAGTTACCCCCCGGCGCCGCGGCAGTTTTCGTCGCTGATTTGCTTCGACAATCGGCTTGCCGCATAGGAAATTACCTGCTACGCTTACGTGCGATTTCGGGTATGCATTCGCGTGCCCGTACAACGCGACGGCGGCGTAGCCAAGTGGCAAGGCATGGGTCTGCAAAACCCTGATCACCGGTTCGAATCCGGTCGCCGCCTCCAATCATCCATCCCACAGGAAAGGATTGCTCATGACCGACGCGGACACCTCCTCGCCGGATATGCTGGTGCGCAGCGAAACCGTGCATCGGGGGAAACTGCTCACCGTCCGCGTGGACACCGTTCGTCTCGCATCGGGCCGCGAAACCGGGCGCGAGGTCGTTGTCCACCCCGGCGCGATTGTCCTCGTACCGCTGCTCGACGATGGGCGGGTCGTACTCGTGCGGCAATGGCGGCACGCGGTCGGGAAGATGCTCCTCGAACTGCCGGCGGGGACGCGCGAGCCGAATGAATCACCGGAACGGACGGCAGCGCGCGAACTGACTGAGGAGACGGGATACACCGCCGCGCGGATCATTCCGCTCGGCGCGTTCTTTACGGCGCCCGGCTTCTGCACGGAAGAGATTCATGCCTATCTCGCGGTCGGCCTGCACGCCGGGAATGCGACGCCCGAAGATGATGAGGGCATCACGCTCGAACACCTCGCCCTCGCCGACGCGCCCGCTGGTATCGCGCGGGGTGATCTGCACGATGCCAAGAGCATCGCCGCCCTCTTCATGGCGCAACACTATCTCGACAGGCATCCGGGAACGGTTTGAACTACGTCCTGCCGGGATTGTCGTGCAGGAGGCGCTGAATGTCTGCTGCGAACAGCACTTCGCTGTCGTCCTCCGGCGCGTAGCCAATCACCCGGCGGGCATTGACGAGGCTCCAGAAGGCGCGCGTGTTGCCGGAGATGCCGTAGAAGACCTGCCACGGAATGCCGTGCATGTCTTCGATGTGTTCGGTTTCGATGGACTTGATCGTCAGTTGCTGGAGATCGCGGGCGCTCAGGTACGCACCGAGGTCGCGCTTATATCCCTTTGGGTCGTCCGTGAACTGGTCGGCATTGATCTCGCGCGGCGCGCCGATTCGCAGGTGGACATTCTCGACTTTCCGCCCGAGCGTGCCGGTCGCGAAGACGAAGCCGAGATGTTCGTAACTGGCCTTCGCCCAGCCGTACCAGTTGTCACTCTTCGGGAAGGTGTCGGGCGTGACCATGTCCATTTTCCCGGCATGGATCAGATGCTCATACCAATCCGCCGCGTGGTTCGAGGAGGCCACGACGACCCGCCGGACATTCTCCTCCAGCGCCAGTTGGAAGACGCGGTACGCCATATCCACGTTCGCGCGTTCCGCCTCGTACGCCGAGCCGGGGGTCAGCCGCGTGGCGCGTTGCGCGCCCGACATCGCGGCGTCCGGTGACCGATTGAAGGCGAGATGGACGATGGCGTCCTGGCCGCGGAAGAACGGGCGGAGCGTGTCGGGGTCGTCTTCAAGCAGATTGGCGGTCTGCACTCCCTCAACGGGTGTGCCGTCGCCGCGCGTCGGGCGTACGTCTATCAATGTCAGGTCATAGCGTCCCGGTAATCCCGGCAACAGCCGACTCGCGATATACCCCGTCGCGCCCGTAACGAGCACCTTGCGATTTGCCATCTGATCGCTTCCTTTCCGCTGATGCGCGGTGCGGCTACCTGATTTCGATTCCGACTACCCGACGACGTGCTCGTAGAGCCGCAAGATATTCTCGCCGAGGATACCACGCACGATGTCGTCGCTGTGCCCGCGGCGCAGCAGTTCCTCGGTGATGCGCGGAAAGTCAGCGACCGTGCGCACTTCGGCGGGCGCGTGGCGCGTGCCATAGAAATCCGCGCCGAGGCCGACGCCCTCCGGCCCGCATCGCTCCATCAGTTGTTCGAGGAGGTCGGCGAGCGCGGCGACTGTCGGAATGCGATAGAAAATCGCGCATGCGACGCCGCCCATTGCACCAATTTTCCGGAGCGTGGCATCACTCGCGCCGCGCCCCTGATCATCCATCAGGCGCGTATGGGAGAGGAAGAGCGGCCGCGTCGCACGTTCGAGGACTTCCGCCGTCGCGGTCGGGCCGAGATGAGCGAGATCAATGAGGATCCGCAGCCGTTCGAGTTCCGCGATTGCTTCCTCACCGAGCCGTGTCAACCCGCCCGGATGCGCGGCGGTCGAGGAACCGTCCGCGAACGGATTGCGGTTGCTCCAGGTCAGTGTCGCAATCGTCACGCCGAGCGCGCGGAAGAGGCGCAGGAGCCGGAGATCGTGGCCAATCGGGTCAAGCCCCTCGAAGGCGAGGATGCCCGCCGTTACTCCATCCGCCTTTGCGCGCCCGATGTCCGCCGCTGTTGTGACGAGCCGGAATCGCTCGCGGTGGCTGTGCAGCGCCTCGTGGAAGACGGCGGTCATCGCGAGAGCGCGGGGCAACGTGGCGCCCGCATATTCAGGGCGGAGCACGCGGTAATGCACATCGAACGGCGCGGTGAAGAGCGCGAAGACTTGCGCGGTGACGCCGCCCGCGCGCAGCAATCCCAACGAGACTTGACCATCACAACCGTTATCGGTTTCATCAACCGGTGCGGCATCATCCCAACCGGCGGTGCCGTCCGTAAGCCCCATCAGTATGTCGGAATGTGCGTCAATGACCACACTTGTGCGGTGGAGGGCCGCCGCGTGAGCAATGAGATCGTCGTCATCTACCGCGCTCGCGGGCTGCATGCGTGCCACTCCTTGAGGCTCGTGGATCCGGGCAATCGGTGTCGTGTCGTGAAGCCGCTGCGTTGTTACGTCGGGAGGACGACGGTGCGCCGGGTTCCGAGGACGGGCAGCGTATCGTTCTTGCCGGCGATCACCCGGAAGGCGGGCGCAACGCGGAATGTGCCGCCAATCGGCGCCGCGAAATCCGCGAGGTACGTCCGTACCGTATCGCTGCCTGGCAGTGCACACTTCGCGCCGAGGACAACGGCCTGCGCGATGCGCTCGCTCCCGTGCGTACCGAGGATGACGATCTCGGCGGGAGCGCCCTCCCGATCATCGAGGGCCAGGATGTCGTCCATGCGGTAAACACCTTTCGGCTCCGGCATTTCAACCCCCGCAACGCAGAGACGGTCGAGAGACCAGACCGTCTCCGCGAAGAGCGCCGCGTGATGTGCTGCCGGTGCGGAAGCAGGCTTGACCGGCGCGGACACCGCCGCTCGCGGCGATGCGGATGGAGCGGCGATTGCCGGGTCCGGACGGGCCCGGTGATGCCGGGGGCGCAGTGTCACCGGCCGGGTCGCCGCGAGCTCGGCAGCAAACTCCGGATCGAGGAGCGCCCGCGTGGATTTCGCCGCCGTGCCGATCGTCGTCGCGACGCCACGCACGACGTGGAACCCGTTGCGCAGGACGAGTCGCTCGCTCGCGCCCGTGCCGAGCAGCGCGTCCACGAGATTGGTGAGCGGCTGGAAGGGTTCGAGCAGTTGCGTGAGGGTCTCGGTCAGTACTTGCGTCTTGGTCGAACGCGCCGAGAGTTTGGCATCCACGGCGATCGCGGCGATCGCGCCGGTATCCGGCCCACCGTCCAGCACGCCGAGCAGGACCATGTCCGGGTTGGTGACGCCACGCCAGTTGTACCATCCCGCGAAGGTCTCGTCCTCCGCGAGGTTCAACACATGCGTCACCATCATGCTCTCATGCGCGGTGAGCGGGATCGTCTGGCCGACGAATGCCTGGAGGCCGCGCGCGACCTCATGCTCCCAGGCAGCGGAGGCGCGAGCAATCTCCGCGTGTTCCGCGCGTGTTCGCGTAGGAATATGCGTGGGGGAGGATGAGGGAAGGGAACGAGACGCGATGCGCCGAGAATTCATTGAGCGGGTGGCTGGACTATGATGGACGTACGAACGCATACAACCTGTCTATCTGCACGCGGCAGTGGCGCCGCGCCCGCGCAACGCGGGAGAAAAAGAAACCGATGCGGGCGGCGAACCACTCGTATCACTGGTAGTATCGCATAGTTTTGTTGCTGACACAAGGTTTTCTGCCGTTCCGATTCGCCGTCTTTCATTCTTCGCAGCGTTCAACCACGACGAAGCAGACGCACTGCGTTGCCGCCGCGCACCGCGTCGCGCTCTTCAGCCGTCAGCCCAGCGGCTGCGAGCGCGCCATCAACCCTTGTGCGGGTCGGGATCGGCGTGATCGGCCAGTCGCTACCGACAAGGAGATGGTCGGCGCCGAGCGTCGCGACGGCAAAGCGGATCGTATCGGGATCGAATCCCATCGTGTCCACGTAGAGCCGCTTAATCGTTACGCTCGGTGGTGGATCCGTCGGTGCGTCCCGGCCGCCCTCATGGTCGAGCATCCCGGCAAAAAGGAGAATGGACGCGGACATCATCGGGATGACGACGGCCAGCGATGGGAGCGCATTGAGCGTGCCATTGCGGACGAGCGACAGCACGCTGGCCGCCGCCTCCGTGCCACGCGCCATCAGGATGCCCACTTGCCCATGCGGAGCGAGATGCGCCGTGTACCCCGCCGGGCTGACGGGATGAACGAAGACCGGCGCGCGAAGTCCCGCAGCGGCTTCCAGCACAGGGCGGCATTCCGGCGCATCAAGGAACCGTTCTCCACGCGCGCAATCGAGGCAGATGCCGCCGAGTCCGAGCGCGGTAATCGCGCGTTCCACTTCGCGCGCGGCGACATCGCCGCCGAAGGGGTCAATTGCCGCCAGCGCGAGCAGGCGATCAGGGTGCGCTGTTACCAATTCGGCGAATCGGTCGTTGATCCGCCCGCTCAACGCGACGGGTGGCGCCTCGCCTGGACCGACAAGGGTACTGAGCGGTGCGCTGAGGACTTTCATGTCAACACCCGCCGTGTCCATCGCCGCCAGTTGCGCGTCAATGTCTGTGAGGAGCGCCCGTGCCCGCGCGAACGCCGCACTGAAGCCGGATGGCGTCTGGGCAGGGAACCATGCCGGATCATAGTAGTGGCTGTGAAAGTCAATCAGTGGCGCCGGTCGTTCCGACACGATCATCCCCTTTGCCTGAATGTCCGGTGGTGGAGGGCTGCAGCCAGTCGCGATGCTCTCGGCGCAGTAGCAAGTCCGCGCTATCCCGCATGCTCATTCAGATAGCGTAGGGCCGCGCCGATCATCACTTCAACGCCGATGGAGAGGGCGCGCTCGTCGAAGTCGAACTTCGGGTGGTGATGATCCCAGACCTGGCCGGTCTCTTTGTTGTGCGATCCGATGAAGAAGTAACAACCGGGTACGCGCGCCGTGAATTCTGAATAATCTTCGCTGGGCATCAACGGCGGGCCGGGCTTGACATGTTCCGCCCCGACGACGGACGCGGCGGCGTCGCGCACGAGGGCCGCCATGTGCGGGTCGTTCACGACGGGATGACCACCCGTGCGATACTCGACCGTCGCCTTTGCACGGAGACTCTCGGCCATTTGCTCGACGAGTTGCGGGAAACGTTTGGCCACGTAGTCGCCCACCTTCGCATCGAAAAAGCGGGTCGTGCCACGGAACTCTGCCGTATCCGCGATAATGTTGGCAGCGGTTCCGGCATGAAGCGATCCGACGGTGACGACCACTGGCGTGAGCGGGTCCACTTCGCGACTAATGAGTATCTGAAGGTTGCTGACGATCGTCGCGGCAACCAGGAGCGCGTCTACGGTCTTATGCGGCATCGCGCCGTGCCCGCCCTGACCCTGAATGGTCACGCGGTAGCCATTCGCGCCGGACATCGCCGGCCCAGTCACGACGACGATCTCGCCGACGGGAAAATCCTGCCAGAGATGAAGGCCGATGGTAGCATCCACGGTCGGATTCTCCATGATGCCATCGGCCATCATCGCCCGTGCGCCGCCGCCACCCTCCTCAGCGGGTTGGAAGCAGAAGACGACGGCGCCGGGGATCTCCTCCCGGCGACGGGCGAGGATGCGAGCAGTGGTGAGCAGGATTGACGTATGCCCATCGTGGCCGCACGCGTGCATCTTGCCTGCATGCTGGGAGCGGAACTCCAGGCCCGTCTCTTCCTCGATTGGCAGTGCGTCCATGTCAGCGCGGATGAGCAGCGTCTTGCCGGGTCTGCCGCCCTTCAGGACGCCCTTCACTCCCGTCCGCCCGATGCCCGTCACGACTGCATCGAGGTTCAGCGCGCGCAAGCGATCGGCGACGATACCGGCGGTGCGCTCGACATCGAAACCGACCTCCGGGTGCATGTGGAGATCGCGCCGTGTCGCGACCAACTCCGGCTCCCACTCCGCAACCTCATTACGCACATCCACTGTCGTCGTCATTCCTTCCTCCGATGCATTGCCTGGCCGTTAGTCCGCTGTCCCCTGTATCCGGCGCGCGCGCTGCTTCATCACTTCCTCGTCGAGCGCGCGCTGCACACCGTCCGGATCATCGCGATAGCAGGCCAGGTGGAACGAGGTCGCGACGAGCGGGCCGTCCACAACGCCCGGATGCATCGGCTCGATCAGATTGAGATACTCCGTGCCCGCGATCAGTTCGCCGCAGAGACAGCACCGTTCAAGTGGCAGTAATGCGTCGAGATCATCTTCATCGCTACCGACCGCCGCGCCGAGCCACGCAGCGACATCCGAGGGATTGAGGCGCTCGGCGCAGTGTGGATGGGCGACGAGCGTACCGATGATCGCGCCGGTCTCGTCCTCGGCGGCGATGTTGACGTACTCGGTTCCCAGGGCAATCGCCGCGCCGCAGATGTCGCAGATGACGGCGGATTCCGGCGTGTAGTCGAACGGATTCGTCCGGTATTCCATGCCGGTAGTGTAACATAGCCGCCCGACCGCGTTGACACTGTGGCGCCACACGCGTACGCTCATCACGGGCGCGGACGGAGGACGATGGATGGCGGACGAGATTGGCATCGCGGTGATCGGTGGCAGTGGTCTCTATCGCATGCCCGATCTCACCGCGACCGAGAGCCGGGTGATCGCGACGCCGTTCGGCGCTCCGAGCGATGCAATCACGGTTGGTACGCTCGCCGGGCGTCGCGTCGCGTTCCTCCCGCGTCATGGTGTCGGCCACCGGATTCCGCCCTCGCTCGTCCCGGCGCGGGCGAACTTCTATGCCTTGAAGTCGCTCGGTGTCCGGGCGGTGCTCTCCGTCTCCGCTGTCGGCAGCCTCCGCGAGGAGATTGCGCCGCTCCACCTCGTCGTGCCGGATCAGATCGTTGACCGGACAACGAGCCGCGCACGTACCTTCTTTGACCGCGAAGGGCTGGTCGGCCATGTGTCGCTCGCGGAGCCGTTCTGCCCGTCGCTCCGTAATTTGTTGGTCGAGGGGGCACGCGAGGCTGGCGCGACGGTGCATGCAGGCGGCACGTATGTTTGCATCGAGGGGCCGCGCTTCAGCACGAAAGCCGAGTCACGGCTCTATCGGCAGTGGGGTCTCGACATCATCGGCATGACCGCGATGCCGGAGGCGCAACTCGCGCGAGAAGCGGAACTCTGTTATGCCGTGCTCGCACTCGCGACGGATTACGATGTTTGGCACGAGAGCGAAGCGCAGGTCAGTGTCGAACTGGTCGTTCAGAACCTGATGCGCAATGTCGTTACGGCACAGGACGTGATACGCCGGGTTGTGCCGCGCGTTGCGCTGGATGGAGCCGATGCGTGCGCGAACGCGCTGGCCGGGGCGCTGATGACGGAGCCATCGCGCGTGCCGGCGGATGTCCGTGCGCGGCTCGGCATCCTTGTAGATAAGTATCTTCCAGCGCATTGACGCTGGCGGGGAGCATGATGTGACCACTTTTTTCAGACACGTTCGCCGGGCGGAACTGCAACTGCTCTTCCTGCCCGCCGCGTGTGCCATCATCGGGCTGCTGATCCTTGTCACTGTCCGAACGGGTGTTGCCCGCTGGGGTTGGCAGGATATGAGTGTCGGGCTGGCGGTCGTCGTTGCGTTCTATATCGTCTCGCTGCTCTTTTCCGCTACAGGGTTCGCGGGCGATGAGATCTTGTTTCCGATCACGGCAGCGCTCGCCAGTTTGGGCTTCCTGATGATCCAGCGCCTCGGCCCGGCAGTCGCACCGAGCGCTCACCTGGGGGAGAAGCAACTCATTTATCTCGTTGTCGCGCTCGCGCTGATGGCCTCGATTGCGATCGGTATGAAGCGGCAGCACCTTCGGCTCTTGCGCGACTACAAATATTCATGGGCACTCGCCGGCATTGTCCTCACCGCATCCGTGATGGTCTTTGGTGTGGAGATCAATGGCGCGCGCCTCTGGTTCAACCTGAAGTTCTTTTATTTCCAGCCCGCTGAAATCCTCAAGATCATTCTCGTCATCTTCTTCGCGGCGTACTTGAGCGAGAAGCGCGAACTCCTTAATGCGCCGTTCGTGATGGGGCGGCTGCGCATGCCGCCATTGCCGTATCTCCTGCCGATGATTACCCTCTGGGGGCTGTCGCTGATGATCGTCGTTGTGGAGAAAGACCTCGGTCAGGGATTGCTGATCTTCGGCGTCTTCCTGGCGATGCTCTATCTCGCGAACGGCAAGATTGGCTACGTGCTTGGCGGGCTGGGCGCGTTCTGTATCGGTGCGTATGTGCTTTACCGGATTTTTCCGCATGTGCAAGTGCGCGTGCAGATCTGGCTCGATCCGTGGTCGCACGGGCAGGGGACGGGTCTGCAACTCGTGCAGTCGCAGTACGCGCTCGCCTCGGGTGGCATCTTCGGCTCCGGCCTCGGTCTTGGCGATCCGACGAACATCCCGCTCGTCCAGACCGATTTCGTCTTTTCCGCGATCGGTGAGGAACTGGGGCTGCTCGGGACGATCGCGCTGCTCATTTTCTACCTCTTCTTCGTCTATCGCGGCATTCGGATCGCGCTCGATGCCGTGGACGACTTCAGCCGCTACCTCGCGGCGGGGCTGACCGCAGTGCTCGGCTTGCAGGCGTTCATCATCATTGGCGGCACGGTGGGCCTCTTTCCCCTCACGGGTATCACGCTGCCCTTTATTTCGTATGGCGGCAGTTCGCTCTTATCGAATTTCATCATCGTCGGCATGTTGCTCGCCATCTCCGCAATGAAACCGGGCCGGGCTGTGGCGATTCCGGGGGTGCTGGCATGACGCGGGGACAACGCGGAATAATCCGCGTCTTCGCGGCGCTTGCGCTGATTGGTGTCATTGCGATCGGCATCATCGCGCGGAGCGATCATCTCTGGCTGCTTTGCATGGCGCTCGCCGTGCCTTTCACCGCCGTGGCGCTCTGGCGCGGCGCACCGCGCGACGAACCGCTCTTCAACCGGACGGCGCAGAAACTGGCGCATATCCTTTTGACGTTGTTCGTGCTCCTCAGCATGCAACTTGTCCGGGCGCAAGTCGTCACATCGGGCACGACGCAAATTCGTCGCGAAGATACGCCGCTTGGTGTCGTGCGTAATCCGCGTTTGCTCGACGCGCAGTTGCAGGCGCTCCGTGGTGAAGTCTATTCATCAGACGGCGTGAAGATCGTCGGGCGAGACGTGCAGTCCGACAAAACCGTACGCCGCACCTATCCGAACCCGGTCGCGGATTATCTGGTCGGCTATTACAATCCCGTCCGCTACGGTACCAGTAACCTCGAATTTGCGTACAACGATGCATTGAGCGGCCGCACCGACGCCGACCCGGCGAAGTCGCTGGAATGGTCGCTGCTGCATCAAGCCGCGCAAGGGAACGATCTAATCCTGACCCTCAATTCCGCCCTGCAACAACAGGCGACGAACCTGCTTGGCAACCGGAATGGCTCGATTGTCCTGCTCGATGCGCGGACTGGCGCGGTGCTCGCGATGGTCTCCAATCCGCACCTCGATCCGGCGGGGCTTGCGCCCGTACCGGGCAACGACCCCACCGCGTACTGGGACGCGTTGCGGAACAACTCCAATTCGCCCTTCGTCCTCCGTCCGACGCAAGGATTGTACACACCCGGCTCGATCTTCAAGACGGTGACGGCGGCAGCGGCGATTGATGCCGGCAAGGCGCGGCCGGACACCAAATACGAAGATCGTGGCTTTTACAATATCGAGGGATTCCAGTTGCGGGAGCAAAATATCCCGAAGGGGCGCGAGAGCCAGCAGTCATGGACGCTCGAAGAGGGGTATCAATGGTCCCTCAATGTCGTGTTCGCGCAAGTTGGTGCACAGACGCTCGGCGGGCCGCTCCTGAACGAGTACGCCAAGCGGTTCGGCTTCGGCGAGCAGATCCCTTTCGATCTCACCACGAACGCAAGCCGCATCAGTGATCGCCCGGATTTCCTTCAGAGCGGGGCAGCGGTTGCTGAGACCGCGTTTGGACAGGGGCAACTGCTCGCCACACCGCTCCAGATGGCGCTTGTCGCGGCGTGCATGGCGAATGACGGCAAGGAGATGGAACCCTATCTCGTCGCGTCTGTCCGCCGACCGGATGGGACAATTGCCAGCGAGCACACACCGAAAGTTTGGAAGGAACCGATCCGCGCTGAGACCGCCGTGCAGATGCGCGCGATAATGGAAAACTCAGTTGCCAATGGCTACGCGAACATGGCGGCGATCCCCGGCGTGAAGTCCGGTGGCAAGACCGGCACCGCCGAGGTGCCGAACGGCTTGCCGCACGCGTGGTATATCGGCTACGCACCCGGCAAGACGACGACCTACGCGATTGCCGTCCTGATCGAGAACGGCGGGGAAGGTTCAACCGTCGCCGCGCCCATAGCCAAGCAGATGCTGCAAGCGGCGCTCGCATACGACGCGAAGAAGTGAGCGACGATTCGATACATTGGGTCCATCCCGCGCCCTGATTTTGTACAATGCCGACATGAAGAACGCTGATACTGTGCCAATCATCGCATTTGAGACTCAGCAAGATTGGGATGCGTGGCTCAAAGAGCACTACGCGGAGACATCGGGTCTGTGGCTCAAGATCGCCAAAAAAGAAGCAGGCATCCCTTCCGTGACCTATGCGGAAGCGTTGGAGAGTGCCCTGTGTTACGGATGGATAGATGGACAAAAGGCCGCATTTGATGACCGATACTGGCTGCAACGATTCACACCGCGCCGCCCCAGAAGTATGTGGTCACGGGTGAATCGCGACAAAGCAACGGCGCTTATCGCCGAGGGGAGAATGCAGCCAGCGTGGTTACGGCAAGTGGATCTCGCGAAGAGCGATGGTCGGTGGGAATCGGCCTATCAATCGCAGCGTACAATAACGATTCCCGATGATTTCCAAAGCGCATTGGCCGGAGATCCGAAGGCGAGGGAGTTCTTCGACACGCTGGATAGTGGAAATCGGTACGCGATCCTGTTCAGAATCCAAACCGCCAAGAAATCCGAAACACGCGCCGCGCGGATCAAGACGTTCATCGAGATGCTGGCGAATCGCAAAAAGATTCATCAGTAGCATCCGCCAACCAATTGATGGGCGGCAAAACGCGGCCCCTGGCCGGGCCGCCTGTCTGCTACGTGCGGGGAGTGGAGAGTGGGGAG
>CALBSO010000051.1 GCA_937968015.1 uncultured Thermomicrobia bacterium | reverse complement strand
GGGGGTGAGGGGCTTTCCACCGCCCGCCGGTACGCGGCCATCAGCCACTCGGCGACGAAGGCGACAGGTTCGTCGGCCTTGACGCGCCGCTGTGCCGCCATCCGACCATGGACGATCAGTAACGCCTCGGAATGTCCCGGTTCGGCGGAAGGCAGCGCGAGGACAAGGTTGCCGGTTTCGACTTGCTTGGCGAGCGTTTGATGGACACTCGCGACACTGGTAACGGTACGCAGCGCATCACGCAGGCGCGCAGCGTCCTCAAAGTCCAGCCGCTCCGCCGCCGTTTCGAGTTTCGCCTGGAGCCGGTTGCGGATGCCGTCGCTCCGTCCTTCGAGAAAGGCAATCGCGTCGTCAATGAAGGTGAAATACTCCGCCGGGTCACCCTGGCCGACACACGGGCCGAGGCACTTGCCCATGCCGAGGCGCGGGCACGGGTTGCCCCACTTCTTCGGGTTCGAGAACCCGCGCGTGCAGGTGACGAGCGGCAGGACTTCGGCAAGCACATGGACTGTCCGTTCGGCGGCGCTGCGGGAGCGGAATGGGCCGAAGTAGCGAGCGCCATCGTCTTTGAGCGTCCGCGCGAGACGGATGCGCGGCCACGGCTTCTGCACTTCGATCTTGATGTACGGATAGAGCGCATGGTTCTTCATCACCCGGTTATAGCGCGGCTGGTGGCGATGGATCATCCGCGATTCAAGCAGCAATGCCTCCAACTCGCTCCCAACGACCTCGACTTCGATGCGCGCCACTGCTTCGAGCAGTCCGTCCATTTTGCGGGTCAGGCCGAGATGCTGGGAGTAATACGACGAAACGCGGTCGTGCAGGTTCTTCGCCTTGCCGACATAGATCACGCGGCCATCCTCGTCCAGCATCCGGTAAATGCCCGGCGCGTGCGGCACGGTCCGCAACCACGCGCGGTCGAGATACGCCTTGCCACTACCGACCGCTTCCACGCCACTCGCGTTGCCGTGCGGTTCGGCGGTCGCCGGGACCGAGAGCGCCTGCATCGCCTCCAGCGTTGGCAGGCCCGCCTGCTTCGCCAGCGGCAGAAGGCGATGGAGTGCTTCGGCAGTCAGGCGCGCGTCTCCCTCGGCGCGGTGGCGATGGACAATAGGAACGCCGAGCGTCATCGCCATCCGCTCGAGATTCGGTTTTTTCAATCCCGGCAGGAGCCGCACGGCGAGCGAGAGCGTATCGAGGCGTGGGTTGACGAGCGGCGGCTTGCCGACACGCGACAACTCCGCGTTGACGAACGAGATGTCGAAGCGAACATTGTGCCCGATCACCAACCGCTCGCCAATGAAACGCAGCAAGGCGTCGGCAACGGCGGCGAAGCGCGGCGCGTGCTGCACCATCTCTTCCGTGATACCCGTTAGTTCGGTGATGAAGCCGGGCAGCCGCTTTTCCGGGTTCAGCAGCGTCGTGAACGTGTCAATGATCTCGCCCTCGCGGATTTTCAGGGCACAGACTTCGATCAGCCGCTGCTTGAACGGACGGAGGCCGGTCGTTTCGGTGTCGAGGACGATATACTCGCCGATCCCCGCCAGGTCGTCGAGGGTCGCGGGAACAGTGATTTCCTCGACGAGCGCCCAATGCATATCCGGCCGCAAGCGGAAGGTCGCCGGTTCGTCCAGCACCGTGCGGATCAGCGTCCGCCACAATGCGGGTGGCCCTCCCGATCCGAAGACATGCCGGATAACGGCGTCTTCGTGCGCCGCGCCGCCCTGCGCGCGCAAATAGACGAACGTCCGCTGCCGGAGCCAGGCGTACTGATCGCCGCCCTCGGCATTGAGTCCTTCCTCTATTTGGCTGTTCGCGGCATCGTCATCGGTCATCGCGGCATATCGTTTCCGTTATCGCATGTGAACGTACGTTCTATCCTCGCAGCGTACCGCATGGTGGGACAAGCGACAAGCCCATCACGTCGGTAGCACAGGCGTTCCGGCCTGTGCTACCCGTCAATAACGCAACACGCACGCGACTCCCGCCAACAACAGAACCGCTCCGAGGACGCGGCCGGGACTGATCGGATGGATGGCATAGCCGACCCACCCATACTGATCAATGACGACCGATGCGACCAACTGGCCCGCAATGACGCACGCGACGAGCGCGGCAGATCCGAGCCGAGGCCCGGCGACCACGCTGACAACGACATAGAACGCGCCGAGCAAGCCACCGATCCAGATCCACCACGGCGCATGCGCGAACTGCCCGCCGCCCGGCCACGCTCGCCGCGTCGCGATGAAGCAGAGCAATAGCGCGACCGTCCCGACGACGAAGGAGATGAAGGACGCCCAAATCGGCTGGCCGGAGACGCGCCGCAACTGACCATTGACCCCGAACTGCACCGCCACGCCGACACCGGCGGCGAACGCGAGCAGGAAGAACTGTGGCGCCATCTTCATCACTTCTCCTCGTCAGCGCGCAAAACGAAACCGGGGCGAACCGCAAAGAATCCAAAGGAAAGAAAGGATTCCCTCTCGTCTGTGTATCTTCCAGTCTTCGTGATTCCACTCCCTGCTTCCCTTTGCACCCTCTGGGTTCTTTGCGTCTTTGCGGTTCATTTGGTTTCCTCCCGGTTCCCATTGTCCCCCGTACGGACATGGTATACTTTCCCACAGCGAACGCAATGAAGCGGAGGAGCATGCACGAGGTGAGCATCACGGAAAACGCAGAGATCGAGGCGACGTTGCAAGCCGCGCCGCCTGTGCAGGTTGAGGAACGCGTGGCCACCCTCCGGCATCAGATTGACCACGCGAACGTCGAGTATTACATCTACGACAATCCGACGCTCTCCGACGCCGAGTACGACGCGCTGATGAACGAACTGCGCGCGCTCGAAGCGGAATACCCCGCGCTCGTCACGCCCGACTCGCCGACGCAGCGGGTCGGCACGGCGCCCTCGGCGGAGTTCGGCGCGATGACGCACCCGGCACCGATGCTCTCGCTCGGCAATGTCTTCTCTCAGGAGGATCTGCGCGCGTGGGCGGAGCGCGTCTATCGCGTCGCCGGGCGGGAGACGATCACCTTCGATGTCGAGCCGAAGATTGACGGCCTCGCCGTCGCGCTCACCTACACGGATGGCCGGTTCGTGCGCGGCGCGACGCGCGGCGACGGCTTCACGGGCGAAGATGTCACCCCAAACCTTCGCACCGTGCGCACGATCCCACTCCGGCTGCGCGAGGCCGTGCCCGGCACGATCGAGGTGCGCGGTGAGATCTATCTGACACGCTCCGGCTTTCATCGCTTGAACGAGGAACGCGCGCGGGACGGACTCGCCACCTTCGCCAACCCGCGCAACGCAGCGGCCGGCTCGCTGCGGCAACTCGATCCGACGATCACCGCGTCGCGCCCGCTCGGCTTCTTTGCCTACGCGGCAGGCTACTGGACCGACCCGGCGGCGATGCCCGTACGCGCGCAGAGCGCACTGCTCAGCCGCCTCCACGCCCTCGGCTTCCGCGCTTCACCCCATGCCGTGACGTGCGACTCGATTGACGCAGTGTGGGAGCGATGCCGGTTCTGGCATGAGCAACGGGATGCGCTCGACTTTGAGATTGATGGCGTCGTCATCAAAGTGGATAGCCTCGCGTTGCAGGAAGAACTTGGCAATGTCGCGCGCGAGCCGCGCTGGGCAACGGCGTATAAGTTCCCCGCGACGCAGGTCGTGACGCGCGTCAATGCGATCACTATTCAGGTAGGCCGAACCGGCAGCCTCAATCCCGTCGCCGAACTGGAGCCTGTCAATGTCGCGGGCGTGCTCGTCTCCCGCGCGACGCTGCATAACGAGGACGAGATTCGCCGCAAGGATATCCGTATCGGCGATACGGTGATCATCCAGCGCGCGGGCGATGTCATCCCGCAAGTCGTCCGTGTCGTCACGGAGCGCCGCACCGGTAATGAGCAGGAGTTTTCCATGCCGGAGCATTGCCCGGCGTGCGGCGCGTTAGTCGAGCATCTGCCGGACGAAGCGATGGCCTACTGCACCAATATCTCCTGCCCGGCGCAGGTGCGCGAGCGGATCAAGCACTATGTCTCGCGCGGCGCGATGGACATTGAAGGCTTGGGCGAGCGAATCGTGGATCGCTTCGCGGATCTCGGCTTCCTGAACGATGTCGCGGACATCTATCACCTCGACCGCACGAAACTGCTCGAACTGGAGAAGTTCGGCGAGAAGAGCGTCGAGAACCTGCTGCGCTCAATCGAAGGGAGCAAGAACTGCCCGCTCGCGCGGCTCGTCTTCGGCCTCGGCATCCGCCATGTTGGCGAGCGCTCGGCAGGGGTGTTGGCACATGCGTTCGGCAGCATGGACGCGCTCGTCAATGCGACCGCAGAAGACCTCAGCAGCGTGAACGGCGTCGGGGAGATCGTGGCGCGGAGCATCGTGGATTTCTTCGCGGAGCCACGCAACCGCGATCTGGTCGCCAAACTCGCCGCTGCCGGTGTCCGGATGGCCGACGAACCGCGTACGACTCCGGTTGGACCGCAGCCACTAATCGGGCAGACCTTTGTGCTGACCGGGCGGCTGGAAAGCATGTCCCGCCCACAGGCGGAAGAACGGTTGAAGGCGCTCGGCGCGCAGACGGGCAGCACGGTGACGAAGAAGACGACCGCCGTGATCGTCGGCGCGGAACCGGGATCGAAGGCGGAGCGTGCCACCGCCCTAAAGGTGCCAATCCTCGACGAGGCGGGATTGCTGGCGCTCTTGGGGAGCAACGAGCAATGAGGCGAACACACCGACACATGCTCATTGCTCGTTGCTCATCACTCATCGCTCAAGAGAAAGGCGAGTGCATTGCCACGCAACGATGACGCCCGGTTCACGCCGGGGTATGCGCATCCGGTCCGCGAAGATGATCCGTATCACACGGTGCGGACGGTCGGGCGACTCTGCCAGATGATCCTTGAATTGCGCGATGAGTACGAGCGCCGACCACGCCCGGACATCCTCGACCAGATCGAACAGCGGCTGAACGACCTCGCCAACCAGCATATCGAGTTGCGCGAGCGCCGCCACCTGCATCCTCCCGAATCGTCGTGACCGACATCGCCCGCAATATCCACCATCATTCAGCGCGGCCCCGGCTTCGCCGTCGTGCCTGGCTTGATAAGCGGGACCCCCGCCGCGCAGAGCGGGCAACGATCGGGCGGATAGGCGGCGATCTCCTCCGCATTCAGCGCGACGAGCGGCACGCCGAACCCCACCTTGCCACCGGAACGATCCCATAAGACGCCGATGCCCACGACCGTCACATCGTGCGATGCGAGCGCCGCCAGGGTTTCGCGCACGCTGCCGCCTGTCGTGAGAATATCGTCCACGACAAGCACGCGTGCCCCGGGCGCGAACGTCGTCCCGCGGCGGAAGGCGCGGCCCGATTCGCCTTCCCGCTCCGCGTAGGCAGCCGCGACGCCGAGTTGCCGCGCCGTCTCGAAGGCGAGCAGGATACCACCCGTTGTCGGCCCCGCGACGACTTCCACGCCCGCATTGGCGAAGGCGCGGACGAACCCACCGCAGATTTGTTCCGTCGCGCGTGGGTTGCGGAGGAGATCGAATTTTTCCACGTATGTATCACCGTGCAGCCCGGACGAGAAGAGGAAATGCCCCTGTTTGATCGCCCCGGCTTCCCGCAGCACTTCGCCCGCCGTTGGTTCGCTCATGTGTGTTATCCCTCTCCTCTCAATCAAGCCGCCAGACGGCCATCCGCGATTCATAGAGATCGAAGCCAACGTGCCGATGCATCGCCAATGATGCCGCGTTGTCCACATGGATGCCGGCGAGGATCGCGGTCGCGCCCGCCGAGCGCCCCCAATGAGCGAGCGTGCGGTAGAGCGTGGTCGCGATGCCCTTCCGATGATGATCGGGATGGACGGAGATATCCTCGACCCAAACCGCCAGCGGTTCCAGATCGAAATGCTGAAGCGGCTGCGCGAGCACATAGCCGACGATCTCTTCGCCATCCTCGGCAACGAATGAACTTTCCGTCCGCACATAGAACGCGAAAATATCCGGCGTGATTGCCCGCTGCTCTTCACGCCGTTCCGGTGTCGCGTTATCCCAATCGAAGCCGAGAAAGAGACGGGCGCTGTAGCGCATCACCGCGTCATCGAGCGCCCGGAGTGGGTCATAATCGCCCGATTGCATGCGCCGGGTCGCAATCTCTGCCATACGTATCAGCCGGTCGCAATGCCGTGGCGTGCGAACACCACCTGTACATCCGGTGACCTTGCCAACTCCGGCGGCGTCTTCCCGTTGTAATCCTGAACGGTCGCATCCGCGCCATTGGCGAGCAGGATGTCCACCATATCCACGTATCCGCGCCGCGCCGCGCCATGCAGCGGTGACGATTGAAACGGCGGGCGAGACATCGCATTCACGTCCGCGCCACGCTCGATCAGCAACCGTGCGAGGTCGCCGTTCGTGGCAAAACTAAGGATCGGGATGTTGTGGATGCCCGGCGCTCGCACGAGAGCGGGATGATCGTCGAGGAATGAGACGACGCGATCCCGATCACCGATGAACGTCGCGGTATAGACATTATGCCGCGCGCCGTTTGCCAGCAGGAGTTCGGCGATGGCGCGATTGTGCGTGTGCGACGCGGCAGCCAGCGGCGTCTCGCCGCCGAAGTCATTGCCAACGCCCGGTTCGTTAATCAACTCCGGTCGCTGGGCGACGAGTTCCTGCACCCGCGCAAGATTGCCGTGTGAGGCAAGGACGAGCGCGTTGCGTTCCATGATCGCGGCATCTGTCATGTGCGCCATTCGCCATCCCCATCAATCATCCGTGCGAAGCATCGCCACCAGATCGGCCTCGTCGGCCGCGTTCGGGGCGGTCGTCCGCAGCGGCATCGGGCCGGGCAGCGCGACGCCGATGATCTCATTGAGTGAGTCCAGCCCTTCGGCGTCGAGCCATGCCGCCAACCCATCCAGCACATCGAGCGCGGCGTGTGGATTGACGAATGAGGCCGTCCCGACCTGCACCGCTGTCGCGCCCGCCATGAAGAATTCCAGCGCGTCTTCCGTCGTCGCGATCCCGCCGATCCCGATGACCGGCACCGCGACCGACTGAGCCACTTGCGCTGTCATCCAGAGCGCGATGGGCTTGACGGCCGGTCCGGAGAGTCCGCCGCCGCCAGTTGTGAGGATCGGGCGGCGGCGCTTCGTGTCAATCCGCATCCCCTTCAGCGTGTTGATGAGCGTAATCGCGTCCGCACCCGCTCCGACGACTGATTCCGCAATTGCCACAATATCCGTAACATTCGGCGAGAGTTTGACGAGCACGGGTAGCGTCGTATTCGCGCGCACCGCCGCCGTCACTTCCCCGGCCATCACGCAATCCACGCCGAACTGCATGCCGCCAACATCGACGTTCGGGCAGGAGATGTTGACCTCGATGCCGGCGATGCCCGGCGCTTCGTCCAGCAAGCGAGCCATCTCGGCGTAATCGTTCACATGCTCGCCACTGATATTGACGAGCACTTTCGTCTGCCACCGCTCCCAGATCGGGGCGTACTTACGGATCGTCTCGTGGATGCCGGGGTTCTGGAGGCCGATGCTGTTCAGCATACCGGCGTGCGTCTCGGCGATCCGGGGCATCGGGTTGCCTTTGCGCGGCCGGAGCGTCGTCCCCTTCGAGACAATGCCGCCGAGCCGCTGGATGCCCATGATCCGCGCATATTCGATCCCATAACCGAACGTGCCGGAGGCGACAAGGATCGGATTCGCGACGACGAGTTCGCGCGGATTGCGCGGCGCGAGATCGGTGGCCAGATTCACCATGTCAGCGCCTCCATTGCGAAGACGGGCCCCTCGGTACAGGTGCGCTCGTACCCATGCTTCGTCTCGACAACACAGCCGAGGCAAACGCCCATGCCGCATCCCATCTGCTGCTCGATACAGATTTGCACGGGCGGCGTGCGCACGCCCCGATGCTGCTGCACTTTCGCACGCAGGGAGCGGAACATCGGGTTCGGCCCGCAGGCGAAGATACCGTCCGCCCAATCCAGATACTCAGGCATCAGGTCCGTCACGAAGCCGTGATGGCCGAGCGTGCCGTCGTCCGTCGCGCGGATCACCTCGATCTGCTCCGGCAGGTAGTGGAGCGGGAGATGCTTCTCCGCCGTCTGCGTGCCAATGAGCAGCACGATCTCCGCGCCCTTCGGCAACTCCTCATCCGCGAGCATCACCAGCGGCGCGATGCCGACGCCGCCCGCGACCATCAGCAGGTGCCGTTGATTCCCGGCAACCGTGAAGGCGCTCCCGAGCGGCGCAAGCAGATCGAGTGTTTCGCCCGGCTTCCGACCCAACAGCCAGGCCGAGCCACGCCCGACGTTTTGCACGAGAATCAGCCCCTCATCCGTCGCCGGGTCTACGCGCAACAGTGACATCGGGCGGCGCAGCAGCGGGTCCCACTGATCGGCGCTTTCTGCCGTGCGGATATGCACGAACTGCCCCGCCCGCGTCTGCGTCGCCACATTGTGCGGCAACCGTACCCGCAGCACGACGCTCCCGCTTCCGGCAGGCTCATTCTCGATAATCGGCGCGGTGAAGATCTGCGTCACGGTGGTTTGGCTCCCCCAGTCCTGAGTCCTCAGTCCTCAGTCCTTTCCCTAATACCCCCGCCCCACGAAACTCCGGTAGTCCGGCAACGGCTGCACGGTATATGCTTCGTTGCCGACGCGCATCGCTTCGATCATTGCGCGGGCGGTATCCATGCTCGTGATGCAGGGGACGCCGCGCTCGACTGCCGCCCGGCGCATCAGGAACGCATCCGCGATCTCCCTGTCCACCGGGCCCGGCGTGTTGATAACCGCGTGAACGGTACCATTCGAGATCAGATCGAGCATGTCGGGCGATCCCTGGCCAATCCGATGCGCGATCGCCTGGACGGGGATGCTGTGTGCCTCCAGCCACGACGCTGTCCCCTCCGTCGCGTATGTATGGAAGCCCATACGGACGAGCAGTTCCATGATCTCGGCGTACTCATCCGTCTTGTCGCTGTCCTGAAGGGAGATGACGATACTGCCTCGCTCCGGCAGGGACATCCCGGCGGCGGCAATCGCCTTGATGAAGGCAGGCGCGAAGGCGCGGTCAATCCCCATCGCCTCGCCGGTAGATTTCATCTCCGGCCCCAACCCAACCTCGACGCCGCGTAGTTTCGCCATCGAGAAGACCGGCGCCTTGACAGCGACGAGCGGGCGGCGTGGCCAGAGGCCACCGTCGTATCCCTGCTCCTTCAGGCTCTTGCCGAGCATGATATTCGTCGCCAGTTTGACCATCGGCACGCCGGTCACTTTGGAGAGGAAGGGCACCGTGCGGCTGGCGCGGGGGTTCACTTCGATGACATACAACCGCGCCCGGTAGATGACATATTGGATATTCATCAGGCCGCGCACGCCCATCGCCAGCGCGATCCGCGTCGTGTACTCGACGACTTGCTCGACCTCGGTCGGATAAAGATTGACGCCGGGATAGACAGCGAACGAATCACCCGAGTGAACACCGGCGCGCTCGATATGCTCCATCACGCCGGGGATGAGGACATCCGTGCCGTCGCAGATCGCGTCCACCTCGACCTCTTTGCCCGCGAGGTACTTGTCAATCAACACCGGCTTATCGGAGAGCAGGACGGCGCGGCTCAAGTACGCGCGCAAATCTTCCTCGGTATGCACGACTTCCATCGCCCGCCCACCGAGCACATACGACGGCCGCACGAGGACAGGATAGCCAATCGCTTCCGCCGCGATTTCCGCGTCGAGGAGTGTGCGAACGGCCGTGCCCGGTGGCTGCGGGATACCGACCTGCCGCAGAAACTTCTCGAACCGCTTCCGGTCTTCGGCAAGATCAATCGCCTCCTGCCCGGAGCCGAGAATCGGCACGCCGAGCGCCGCCAGAGGCCCCGCGAGGTTGATCGCCGTCTGCCCGCCGAACTGCAAGACAACGGGAGGAGTATTGGCG
>CALBSO010000050.1 GCA_937968015.1 uncultured Thermomicrobia bacterium | reverse complement strand
GCCCCGCCCCGCCCGCCGTGGCTGCCGAAAGAGACGATCCTGACGCCCGTTGCGCCGAACCGCTGGCGGCAGGAGCGCGCGGAAGAGGCATTGGAGGGGCATTTTCAGGTCGGCACGCTGGAAGGGCTGGGGCTGGCGAATCTGCCGCTCGCGGTGCGCGCCGCCGGAGCGATCGTCGGCTATCTGGAGGAGACGCAGCCGAAGGCGCTCGCCCAGATGGGCCGCCTCACCGTCTACAGCACCGCGACGACGATGACGCTCGACGCCCCGACGCGCCGCAACCTCGAACTGACCGAGAGCGGCCGGGGCGACGCGCGCAAGTCGCTCCTTTCCGTCCTCAACCAGACGAAGACGCCGATGGGATCGCGCCTCCTCCGCCGCTGGGTGATGCAGCCACTCGTGGATTTGCACCGGCTCCATGCGCGGCAGGAGGCGGTCGCCTTTTTCCATCGCGAGGGGCTGCTGCGCGCCGAACTGCGCGATGCTCTCAAACAGGTCGCGGATGTCGAGCGGCTGACGAACCGCGCCCTGCAAGGACTTGCCGGGCCGCGCGAACTGGCGCATCTTGCCCGCTCGCTCGACGCCCTGCCGCAGGTGCGCGAGGCGATTACCCGCCCGCCGATCGGGGTTAGTGCGGCCGCCGCGAGCCGCCTCGCGCCCGTCCGCCCACTTCTGGCGCGCCTACCGGAGTGTGCCGACCTCGTCGAGTTGATCCGTGGCGCGCTCGTGGACGATCCGCCTGCCGTCCTCGGCGCGCATCCGGTCATCCGCCCCGGCTACGCGCCCGATCTGGACGACCTGCGGACGACAGTGAATGAGAAGCGCGCCTGGATCGCCACACTGGAGACGACCGAGCGCGAGCGGACGGGGATCAGGAGCCTGAAGGTCGGCTTCAACAAGGTCTTCGGCTACTTCCTCGAAGTCTCCAACGCGCACGTCGCCAGCATTCCGCCTGAATACCTGCGCAAGCAGACGCTCGTCAACGCGGAGCGGTACATCACGCCGGAATTGAAGGACGCGGAATCCATCATCCTGACCGCCGAGGAGCGAATTGCGGAGTTGGAGACGGCGGCGTACCGCAGCCTGCTCGCGCAGATCGCTGGAGCGGGGGAGCGGCTGCGGACGGTCGCGGAATCCATTGCGCACCTCGATCTCTTCGCCGCCCTTGCCGAAGTCGCCGCCTTCCGGGGGTATGTTCGCCCGATGCTGGATGATGGCGACCGGCTGGAGATTGTGGACGGGCGGCACCCGGTCGTTGAGGTGATGCTGACGGAGATGGGCGAGGCGGGTTTCGTGCCGAACGATGTGGAACTGGACGATGAGTCGTACATTCTCGTTATCACCGGGCCGAACATGGCGGGCAAGAGCACCTATCTCCGGCAGGTGGCGCTGATCGTCCTGCTGGCGCAGATCGGCTCGTTCGTCCCCGCGCAGTCGGCGCACATCGGCCTCGTGGATCGCATCTTCACCCGCGTCGGCGCGCAGGACGACATCGCGACAGGCCAGAGTACCTTCATGGTTGAGATGACCGAGACGGCGGCGATTCTCCATGCCGCGTCGCCCCGCTCGCTCGTCGTGCTGGATGAGATCGGGCGTGGCACGAGCACCTACGACGGCCTTGCCATCGCCCAGGCAACCCTCGAATACCTGCACCACCATCCGACCTGTCGCCCGAAGACGCTCTTCGCTACCCACTACCACGAACTGACCGCGCTCGCGGATGTCCTGCCGCGCGTCCGTAACGCGAAGGTGGATGTGCGCGAGGACGGCGACGACGTGGCCTTCCTCCATCGCGTCGTGCCGGGCGGCGCGGATCGCAGTTACGGCATCCACGTCGCGCGGCTGGCAGGTGTGCCAAAGGCGGTCGTCCAGCGGGCGGAGGAACTGCTGGCGAACTTCGAGTCGAAGCCGAAGCCCGGCCTCCCCGCCGAATCACTCGCCACTGCTGCTGCTCCCACAAATGGCGGCGGTACACCGATGACGATGCAACTGACGCTCTTCTCGCCCGCCGACGAGATCGCCCGCGACATCGCTGCCCTCGACCCGTACAGTCTGACGCCCATCGAAGCCCTCTCCAAACTCGCCGAGTTTCACAAGCGCGCCAAAGAGCGCACCGGCGCCCCGAAGCGCGGCAAGCGGTAATGCGCGGTATCCGCCTCGTCGCGACTGATCTCGATGGGACACTGCTGCGCGATGATAGTGGCGGCGGGCTTTCGCCTGCTGTATCAAGTCGCTGCTCCAACACATTGACGGCGAAGCAGCATGACGTATGCCACGGCCATTCCACCCTTATGCGGGGCGCAGGCGCTTCGTTCAGTCCATAAGGGAAATGCTCCGTGCGGCGCTTTTCGCCAACGCAAGCGAGGCGCGGTACGCGGTACATGGGAGCATCACGCATCTGGCCCGTATCTCTTCCCACGCGGAATGCAGTGCGGGTATGCTATCCGGCATGAGCGTCGCGGATCAGGGCATCAAAGCGGACAAAGAGATTTCGCGGGCCGCGATGGTGATGCCCGTGTATGTCCCGTCTTTCCTGCTCTCTTTCGGGCAGGGCATTCTTGTCCCCACGCTGCCAGTTTTTGCCAAAGGATTCGGTGTTTCCTTTAGCCTCGTCAGCCTCGTCGTTGCGGCGGCAGGGCTGGGAACACTGATAGCGGATCTCCCCGCCGGCCTGGCGCTCGGCCGGTTTGGGCGGCAGCGGGCGATGCTCGTCGGTATCTCCCTCGTCGCCTCCACCACCCTCGTCATCGCGCTCTGGCATCAATTCAGCGTCTTGCTCGTCTGCCGACTCGTTGGCGGTGTCGGTACTGCATTGTGGGGGATTTCCCGCCACGCATACATCACTGCGGTCGCGCCACGCTCCCAGCGGGGAAAGTTCATCGCGACATTTGGCGGCATCAACCGTCTCGGCCTCTTCGCCGGGCCATTTATCGGTGGCGTGATCGGGCATCGGTTCGGCCTCTCATCGTCGTTCGCGCTGGCCGCGCTCTTCGCTGCCCTCGCCGGGCCGCTCGCCATCTTCTTCATTCGAGACCCGCGCGGGACTGTGGCAGTTGTCCCACCCCGTCATCTGCGCTGGGAAAGCGTTCGGCGGTTGATGCGGACACACCGGGCGGATGTCGTTTCGGCAGGAGCGGCGCAGATTTTCGCGGCGATGATCCGCTCCGGGCGGCAACTGATCATCCCGCTCTACGGCGCCTACGCGCTCAACCTTGATGTCGCCTCGATCGGTACGATTCTTACCGTCTCCACGGCGATTGACATGGTGCTCTTCATCCCTGCCGGGTGGGTCATGGACCGTTTTGGCCGCAAGGTCGCCTCGGTGCCGTCGTTCGCGATCATGGCCGTCGGTGTGGCACTCATCCCACTCGCCTCAAATTTCCTCGGCCTCCTGAGCGCGGCGTGCCTGATCGGTCTCGGCAACGGCATCGGCTCCGGCTCGATGATGACGCTCGGCGCGGACCTCGCGCCACCCGACGCGGTCGGCGAATTCCTCGGTATCTGGCGCTTCGTCGGCGATGCGGGGCAGGCGGGCGGCCCGCTCGTCGTCGGCGTGATCGCGGACGCACTGGGCCTTACCGCGACCGCCTTCGCCCTCGCCGGGATCGGCGTCACCGCCGCACTCATTCTCTCTGCCCTCGTCCGCGAGACGTTGCAGGCAGAACCGCAGGCCCAGGCTCCCTGATGGGCGCAACGAGCAACGAGCGACAGCAATGAGTGGGACCCGGTGCACTGATGCATCGGATGCCATGTGGTGATAATGAATACTACTGCCCGCTGCCTGCTACTGCTGCCTGCTCGTCTCGTTGCTCATTGCTCGTTGCTCATTGCTCTCAAGCGGGGCGGCCTGGGCGCGCAGGACTTTCTTGTCGAATTTGCCCGCGGAGGTCTTCGGGATCTCCGCGATGAATCGAATCTCGTCCGGGATCCACCAGCGCGCGACCTTGTCCGTGAGGAAGCCGCGAATCTCTTCCGGTGTTACCATGCCCGCATGCTCCGGCCTGGTGACGACGAAGGCGACGGGCCGCTCGACCCATTGCGGATGCGCGAGGCCGACGACGGTCGCTTCCAGCACCTTCGGATGCGCCATGATCGTGCCTTCGAGTTCGATCGTGGAAATCCACTCGCCGCCGGACTTGATGACATCTTTCGTGCGGTCAACGATGGCGACGAAGCCGTCCGGGTCAATCGTCGCGACATCGCCCGTCTTGAACCAGCCGTCGTCGGTCAGTTTTCCGGGGTCGGCGTTGTGATGGTAGCCGCGTGCAACCCACGGCCCGCGCACCTGCACCTCCCCGAATGCCTCGCCATCCCACGGAAGTTCCGCGCCGGTAGCGAGATCGGCGATACGCAGTTCGACGCCGGGGATCGGCGGCCCTTGCTTCAGCCGGATTCCAAGCGCTTCGTCCGCCGGTTGCCACGAGCGCGGGATGGAGACGGTGCCGAGCGGCGAGGTTTCCGTCATGCCCCATGCGTGGAGCATCCGAAGTCCCTGCTTCTCCATCCCTTCCATCAGCGCGGGCGGGATCGCTGAGCCGCCACAGACAACGGTATGCACCTTCGGCAATCGGGCGCCAGTCAACTCGATCTGCCTGAGCAGGTTGATCCAGATCGTCGGTACCCCCGCAAGCACAGTAACGCCCTCTGTCTGACTGAGTTCAATGAGCGTCGCGCCGTCGCCCATCCAGCGGTCAGGCAGGACGAGTTTCGCCCCCGCCATCCCCGCCGCGTAGGGCAGCCCCCAACTATTGGCGTGGAACATCGGCACGACGGGGAGGACGACATCCTCCTCGCCGAGATTGAGGCAGCCCTTCTGCAGAACGCCCATTGTGTGGAGAAACTGCGAGCGATGGCTGTAGACGACACCTTTCGGGTTGCCCGTCGTGCCGGAGGTGTAGCAGACGCCCGCCGGGGCACGCTCATCGAGCGTCGGCCAGTCATAGGAGGTCGGCTCGCTTGCAATCAACGTCTCGTAATCCCGCATCGCGCCGAGGTCGTGCTCCGGCAGGTCGCCGCCGTCATTGAGGACGATGATCGTCTCGACGGTCGGAATCTTCCCCGCGATCTTGTTGAGGATCGGGATGAGCGACTTGTCCACACAGAGCACCTTGTCCCCGGCGTCCTCGATCACAAATGCCAGTTGCTCCGGGAAGAGGCGCAGATTGAGTGTGTGAAGGACGGCGCCCATGCATGGGATGGCGTAATAAAGTTCGAGATGCCGCTCATTATTCCACGCGAGCGTCCCCACCCGGTCGCCGGGCCGGACGCCGAGCCGTTCGAGCATGTGGGCGACCTGATGAACGCGCGCGGCGAAATCGCCGTAGGTGTAACGATGGATGCCCGTCTCACGCTTGGTGACGATCTCCTTGCGCCGGAAGAGTTTCTCGATCCGCCACAAGACATGTTGAACGGTGAGCGGATAGTCCTGCATCGTTGGTTCCATCGTCTCCGCCTCTCCGCGATCCTGGCTGCATCGCGCGACATCTCTCGTTCGCCCGCGCATGGGCGTCGTCTGATTGCGTGTTCCCTCGTTCCCGCTGCATTGTATGGTATGACGGCTCGCCGTGGTGTCAAGTCGAATTCCCTGGGATGCGTCCAAAAGTCGGGGTCAGTCATCGCTGCTGCTGCCGGGAACGGTCTCTCCCGGCAGACCTACCGGCTTTGAGACGCATCCGTTGCTTGCTCGCGCGTTGACAATTATGCGCAAGAGCGTATGCAATCGCCCCAGGTTTCGGTCCTCGCCCCTTGCGACGCACCACGAACCCGGCTACGATGCGTGCGTTATCAGCGAACGATCGTGCGCTTCATAGGAGGGAAACGGCGGTGGGAGAGCACGAGAACGGTTCCGCACCAAGAGTCGAAGACCATGATGGCATTGCCTGCATCCGGGGCAGCGAGAAGGTCCGCGAGTGGAATAACATCAACTACGCACTCGGCCTGTCCGGCAAAAACACGAAGGCGCAGCACCTCTCGATGAATGTCGCGACCGTGCCGCCCGGCGGCGTCGCCTATGCCCACATCCATGATGGCTTCGAGGTGATGCTCTATATCCTGCACGGTCATGTCCGCCATGAGTACGGCGAGGGGTGCAAGAAGGTGATCGAGAACAAGGCGGGCGACTTCATCTTCATCGAGCCGGGCGTCCCACACGAAGTCTTCAACATGAGCGACACCGAACCGATTGTCGCCGTCGTCGCCCGCTCCGCCGCCGACGAATGGGACAAGATCATCCCCTACGACCGCACGACCGGCACATCGGGTTGAGGACCTCATCCCATGCCCTTTCGATAGTGATGAAAAGGAGAATCACGCAGACCCGAGAGATACAGGGGGCGAAACCAACCGCGTCTGTCTGAATTTTTCTCTTTCCTGCGTCTCTTCGTGGTTACGTCGTTTGAAGTGGAGGTGCTGATGTTCCAGGACTTGCAGATCATTGACTGGCACGTTCACTTCCCGATTTTCCCGGCGACGATGCGGCGACAGCTACCGATGCGGCGCCAGATCCCGGAGGTCGGGATGGCGAAGCGGCGCACGGCGGTCGAGGCGGAGCGGGCGCAGTGGCGATACGCATGGGACTTCCCAGTACCGGAGCAGACGAAGCGAACATGGGAAGAGTACGCGGACATGTGGAACGACGAGGCGGTAACGTACGGCCTCGACAAAGTCGTTTTCGTCACGGGGCCGGACAACGACGGCCTCGCCGCGATCTGCCGCCGCCACCCGGACCACTTCATCGGCCTCGCGCATCACGATCCCTGCCAGCCCGGCGCGGCGGCGGAGTTCGAGCGCGGCATCACCGAACTCGGCCTGCGTGGCTACAAGATGATCGCGCCGACGCTCGACTGGCGGATTGACGACGAGCGGTACTACCCGATCTGGGAGGTCGCCGCGAAGCATGAGGTGCCGATCCTCTTCCACTACGGCATGCTCGGCGGCGCGGGCGGCATCGCGTGGAACGAGAAGATCAGCCCGGTGCATCTCGAACAGGCCGCGAAAGATTTTCCCGAAGTCAACTTCGTCGTGCCGCATTTCGGTATTCAGTATGTGACCGATCTCTTGTTTCTCTGCTGGGCCTGCCCAAATGTGCATGTGGATACGTCCGGCTCGAACCAGTGGGTGCGCTGGATGCCCTACCCACTGACGCTCGCCGATCTTTTCCATAAGTTCTACGAGACGGTCGGGCCGGAGCGCATTCTGTTCGGCAGCGATAGTTCGTGGTTCCCGCGTGGCTTCGCGCTCCGCTATCTGCAAGACCAGTTGCAGATTTGTCGCCTCGCGGGCTTCCCGCACGATCATTTGCAACTGATCTTCGGCGGGAATGCGGCGCGCCTACTCGGCATTCCACTCGGTACGGAGGCGGCAGCGCCGGAAAAAGTCGGCATCGGGAGATAAGGGAAGAGCGGGGCCATGATGGCTCCGGCACGCGGGAGGGAAATGCAGATGGACGACCAGTTTCCGACACAGGTGACGCGGCGACGGTTTCTCCGTATCGCGGCCGGGACGGCGGCGGGTGGGGTCCTGACAGCGGTGCTCGCGGCATGTGGCGGTTCCAGCAACGCGACCCCGACCGTTGCCAAGCCCGCCGCGACGCAAGGCCCGACGGTCGCGCCGTTCGCCACGATTGCCCCCGCCGCGACGACCGCACCGGCCACCGGTGCGAGCACGACGACGGCGAGCGGGAGCGCGGCAGCCCCGGCGACAAGCGCGACGAGCGTCACAGGGAGCGCCGCCGCTCCATCCACCGGCGCCTCGGCATACGAGCCGAAGAACGCGGTCACCATCGAGTACTGGCAGTATCAGTTCGACGCGAAGGTGAACCTCGTCAACAAACTGATCCCTGACTTCCAGAAGCAGTACCCGAAGATCACCGTCAAGCACGTCAACTTCCCCTATGCCGACTTCCAAACGAAAGTCGCCGCCGCAGTGCAGGCAGGGCAGGGGCCGGATTCGCTCAATGTCTACTACGGCTGGCTCCCAGCCTATGTCCAATCCAAATTCCTCCAGCCGTTGCCCGACGAACTCTTCAGCGTGGACAAGATGGAGAAGAACTTCTACGGCATGGTGCAGGCGGCCAAGTTCAACGGCGCCTACTACGCCTCCCCGATCGCCGTGCGCGTCCTCGCTCTCTTCTGGAACAAGGACATGCTGAAGGAAGCGGGCTTCGCGGACGCGCCGAAGAACTGGGAAGACCTCGTCAAAGTCGCGCAGGCAACGACGAAGCGCGACGCGAGCGGCAAACTCCTGCAGGAAGGAATTACCTGGGGGCCGGACGGGCAGGGCCACGCGTGGTGGCGTGAGTGCCTGAACCGGCAGAATGGCCTCATGCCGATGAGCGAGGACCGCAAGAAACTGAACTGGAGCGATCCGCTCGGTGTCGAGGCATTCACCTGGTACACCGATCAGGTGACGAAATTAAAAGTCGCGGAAAAGGGCTTCTACACGGACGACACGACCGCCTTCAAGACCGGCCACGCCGCGCTGACGGTGGACGGCAACTTCCGCATCAGCACGCTGAAGTCAGACGCGCCGACCCTTAACTACGGCATCGCGACCCTGCCCGAGCACAAGAGCAAGGCGACCTTCGCCTCCTTCTGGTGCAACAGCATCACGCGCAAGGCGGGCGACCCGAAGGGCGACAAATTTATTGCGGCGGCCCTCTTCAACAACTATCTCTCCTCTCCCGCCGTCCAGAAGCAGTGGACTCCGGCGGTCGGCGAGTTGCCCGCCACGCCATCGGTCGGCCAGGAATTCCTGAACGACCCCTTGTACAAGGGCTTCGTCTCGCAACTCGGTGACGCCTACGCCACTTTCTACATCTCCGAGGCGGACGACCGGCAGGCGGTGATTGACGCGACGGATCAGGTCATCCTCAAAGGCGTCTCGCCCGCCGACGCCGTCAAAGAGGCGCAAGGCAAAGTCCAGGCGATAATGGACAAGTATTGGGCGAATCAGAAGTAACGACATTGTAGGGGCAGGCACAGGGGCCTGCCCCTACAGATGACGGAGCGCTCTCATGCACCTGACGCTTGCCAAACGGCGATGGCTGTGGGCGTACGCCTTCCTGCTCATCCCGCTCGTTTTCTTCCTGACGATCCGGATCTGGCCGGCGGTGCAGGCGTTTAAGTTGAGCCTCTATGACTACAACCCGCTCGACACGGAGCACACGTTCCGTGGTCTCGGCAACTACAGCGACCTGCTGCACGACACGATTTTCCGGCGCGCGCTCCTCAACACGTTTCTGTATGTCCTCTACGGCGTGCCCGTCGGCCTGATCGTCAGCCTCGCCATCGCGCTCGGGCTGAAGCGGGTAAATCAGTTTCGGGGTTTCCTGCGCTTTCTGTATTTCCTGCCCTACGTCACCGCCCTCGTCGCGGTCTCGTGGATTTGGCGGTGGCTGTATCAGCCGAACGGTCTCCTGAACAACATCCTTCACAACCTCGGGTTTCGCGATCTGGGCTTTCTCGGCAGCACGGGGCAGGCGCTGATCTCCGTGACGGTCGTGACGGTCTGGTACGGGCTCGGCTTTCAGGTGATTATCTTCCTCGCCGGGCTGGAGGGCATCCCCGATGTCTTCTACGAGGCGGCAGCGCTCGACGGTGCGACGGCATGGCAGCGCTTCCGCTTCGTGACACTGCCGCTCCTCAACCCGACGATCGTCTTCCTTGCCGTGATCGGCGTCATCCAGTCCCTACAGATTTTCACGCAGATCCGCAACCTGACGACGAATGGCGGGCCGCTCAATAGCACGACGAGCCTCGTGCTCTATGTCTATCAACTCTCCTTCCAGACCCTCCCGGCACGGATGGGTTACGGCGCGGCGATCACCGTCGTGCTCTTCGTGATGATCCTGGTGATCACCGTCGTCCAGTTGACCGTACTGACGAGGCGCTATGAATACTGATCGAACCCCCACCCCCTTCCGGGCGCCCTTTGGACAGGATGGACAAACTGGGCGCGGGCGCGGGCGCCCTCTGGGCAGCATGGGCAGGCGGGGGGGTCGGGCTCCCCTCATGGCGACTGCCGCCACAACCACCGCTGCTGCCCGAACGCGGCCCCGCACAGACGTGGAAGCGGCCATCGGCATGCGGCGGCGTCACTGGCTCGGCGGGCCGTGGTGGCTCTACCTGCTGCTCCTGCTCGGCGGGCTGTGCATGATCGTGCCCTTCCTCTGGATGCTCTCAACCTCATTCAAGCCGAACCCGGAGATTTACACGACGAGCCTGATCCCACAGCATCCCACGCTGACGAACTACACGAATGTGCTGGAAAAGACCCACTTCCCGCGCTGGTTCCTCAATAGTCTGATTACCGCAGGCATCACGACGCTCTCTGTCGCCTTCTTCGACTCACTCGCCGGGTTCGTACTGGCGAAGTACAACTTCCCCGGCAAGCGGGCGATCTTCATCATGATCCTCTCAACCCTCATGGTGCCGACGGAGATGCTCGTCCTGCCGTGGTACCTGATGAGCGTCAACAATCACTGGGTGCGCGGCGACGTGACGGGGATCGGCGATTACGCGGTGGGATACTGGTCCATCATGTTCCCCGGACTGATGAGCGGCTTCGGCGTCTTTTTGATGCGCCAGTTCTTCGAGAGCATCCCGGACGATCTCTTCGACGCGGCGCGGATTGACGGTGTGAGCGAGTTCGGCCTCTACTGGCGCATCGGACTGCCGAGCGTCCGGCCCGCCATCGCCGCCTTGTGCATCTTCACGTTCCTCGGCAACTGGAATGCTTTCCTCTGGCCATTAATTATCACGAATGCTGACAAACTGCGCACCATCCCGGTCGGTATTTCCTTCTTCAGTAGCGATGTCGGCTCCGCGTATGACCTCATCATGGCTTCCGCCTCGCTCGCGACACTGCCCGTGGTGATCGTCTTCGCCATCTTCCAGCGACAGATCATCCGTGGCATCGCGCTGACGGGACTGAAGTCTTGACCTCACCTGAGACGAGTCACCCTTTGCCCCTTGAGGGAGAGGGGCCGGGGGGGAGGGAGGGAGAGATGTCAGAATCAGCGACCGGCTTCCCCCATCCTGTCTACCGCGCGATCGTGCTCGATCCAGCGCTGGCGAACGCCCGAGAACGGCTCTTCGGGCCGATGCTCGCGGCGAACACGGCACACGTCGTGATGCTCGCGGAGCAAGGGATTCTGCCGAAGGAGCAAGCAGCGGCGTTGCTCCGTGCGATTCAGAACGTGGCGGCGGAAGGCGTCGAGTGCGTGGTCGCCGCCGCGCCACCGACAGCGGAAGACCTCTTCTTCATGGTCGAGGGCGAACTGATCGCACAAGCGGGGGCGGATATTGGCGGCAACCTGCAACTGGCGCGCTCCCGCAATGATCTCGGCGCGGCGCTCTGGCGGATCGTCGCACGCCAACTGGTCCTCGATGTGATGGAGAAGATACTCACCTTCCGCGGGTCGCTGCTCGCGCTTGCGGAGAAGCATGTCGAAAGCGTCATGCCGGGATACACGCATACGCAGCCCGCGCAACCGACGACACTCGCGCATTACCTCGCGGGCGTCTGGGGACCGCTGGAGCGGGACACCGCGCGGTTGCAAGCGGTGTACACCCGCGTCAATCAGTCGCCCCTCGGCGCGGCGGCGTTCACGACGACGGCGTTCCCGATTGATCGCACGCGGGTCGCCGCGCTGCTTGGTTTCGACGGCGTGATCGAGAACGGCTACGACGCGGTCGGGGCGTCCGACGCGATGATTGAAGCGGTCAGCGCACTCGTCATCTGCGCGTCGTCGCTCTCCCGCTTCCTCTACGATCTGCTCGTCTGGGCGCGGATCGAAATCGGCTTCATCCGCGTGGACGATGCGTTCGTGCAGATCAGCAGTATCATGCCGCAGAAACGCAACCCGGTCGTGCTGGAACACCTGCGCGCCCATCTTGCCTACATCTACGGCGATGCCGCAACCGTCCAGACAATGACGCACAACGCCGCCTTCGCCGACACGAATGATGTCGAGGACGACATTCAGATCCCGCTCTACCGCGCCTTCGAGCACACTGCGAATGTCCTGACGCTCTTCACGGCGGTACTCGATACGGTGCAAGTCAATCGGGAGCGGATGGCCGCGCTCGCGAGCCGGGGCTTCACGACAGCAACGGAACTGGCGGATACCCTCGCGCGGGAGTTTCGTCTCCCCTTCCGCACCGCGCACGGCATCACCGCGCGTGTCGTGCAAACCGCGCTAGCAGCGGGGAAGGAAGCGGACGCGGTAACGGCAGCCGACGTGCGGGAAGCGGCCATCGGCCAAAGCGTGCCGATCACGGAGGAGATGGTGCGGCGCGCCCTCGATCCGGCGGCGGTCGTCGCCGCCCGCTCCCTCCCCGGTGGCCCCGCTCCTGACCGCATGCGCGCGACGATCAGTGAGTCGCGGGCACGCCTCGAGGCAGACCACATATGGTTCGTCGGTGCCCATCAGCGTCTCACCGCGACGACGACGAAGCGCGCGCATGCGGCAAACTCGATCGTCGCCACGTCGTAGCAAGCCGAAGAGCGCCCAAATCGCCGCGATGGATCAACCTCCTTCCTGACTCCGGAAGGATTCGCGAGGTGCGCAAGGAGCAATGAGGAGCGGGCTTCCCTCGGTCAGTGCTCATTGCTCCGGAAACGGGGGCGCTTCGTCCTCTTCGAGGATTTGCGCGTCGAAGAGGTTGGCAAGTCGCTGGACGTGCGCGTCGGCCTCATCGGGGGAGGGGGAAGGTGTCGCGGGGGGTTCAGTTGGCGCCGGGCTCACACCGTTCGACGGCGGGGGCGGTTCGGCGATGACGGGCGGAGCAAGCGGCTCGATCGTTGCCGTTGGTGGCGGCGTTACGGACGCCACGGGCCGGAGCGGCCTGCCGTTGCGTGTGGATGCCGCCGGGCGATCCCCGATCAACTCACACATGACGCGCACCGGTTGGCCGACGAGCGGGCTAATCACCTTTTCAAGGAGCAGGCGTGTCTCATCTTCGGAGATGTGGTCGTAATAGAACCTGGCCGTCGTGGCGAGGACGATGATATTACCCCGCACCGCATGAGGATTCACGTCGTTGAGGATTGCGAGCGTCTTCGTCCGCCGCTCCATCTTCACGCCCTGTTTGATACGATTCCATAGCCCGTCAATCTGCTCCAACGTCAACGTACCGCCGGACGCGGTGGGAATATCCGTCGCAGCCGGAGCAGTGGGCGGCGGCGGGGGCGAGGTATCGCGCTGCGGTCGGAAGCGTTCGGGGTGGATGGCGATTGGTGGCATTTCTGGATCAGTCGGTGGCAACACCGGGCGGTCGGCGGGCGGGCGCGTTGGGCGCGCGGCGCTGATCGGTGTCGGTGTGATGGGCGCCACCGGCACGGCGACCGGGATGCTCTGCACCGGCTGCGCGGGCTGGACGGACTGCCCCGTACGCATCAGCACGGCATCCACGATGGCGAGTTCGAGCGGCAGATGGCCGTACGCGGTGTGCTTGAGGCGGAACTCGACCTGGCTGAAGAGTTTGGTGATGTACGCGACCTCGGCAGCCGCGAACTTCCCCACACGCTCCTGAATGGCGGCGTCCACAATCTCGCTCGCGCGCGGCACGGCATAGGCGGCGTAGAGGAGCGCGCGGAAGGCGGCGACGATCTGCCCCGCCAGTACACCCGGCTCGACGCCCGCCTCGGTCGCGGCGTTGATCGCGGCGATGCCCGCGCCGACATCGTTCGCGGCGAGCGCGTCAATGATCGCCAGCACCCGCTCGTTCGACCCCGCGCCGAGCACATTGCGCACCGTCTCCAGCGTGATGCCATCGCCGGATGATCCATACGAGGCGAGCGTATCGAGCAGACTGAGCGCGTCGCGCATTGAGCCGGTCGCTTGCCGCGCGATGGCGGCGAGCGCGTCGTCGCTCGCCACAAGCCCTTCGCGCGCGCAGATGCGCCGCATCAGCCCGGTCATCGCCTCGACGGGGATGCGATGGAAATCGAACCGCTGGCAGCGGGATGCGACAGTATCCAGGAGTTTCTCCGGCTCCGTCGTGCAGAGAACGAACTTGGCGTGCGGCGGCGGTTCTTCGAGCGTCTTCAAAAAGGCGTTCCAGGCGGGCGGTGTCAGTTGATGGCACTCGTCAATGATGTAGAAGCGGTAGCGCAGTTGCGACGGGTTGAACTGCACCGTCTCCCGCAGTTGGCGGATCTCGTCAATGCCACGGTTCGAGGCGGCATCAATCTCGATCAGGTCCAGCGTCCGCCCCTCGACGATGGCGCGGCACGCTTCACACTGATTGCACGGGCGGTTGTCCGGGTCCGGGTTGAGGCAGTTCGCGGCCTTCGCCAGGAGGCGGGCGGTGCTCGTCTTGCCGGTGCCGCGCGGCCCGCAGAAGAGGTAGGCGTGCGCGAGCCGCCCCTGCTTGATCGCGCTCTTCAGCGTGCGGGTGATGTGCTCCTGCCCGACCAGTTCATCTCCATCAAACGTGGTGGGGCGGTAGACGCGGTAGAGCGTCTGCATCGCGGGTTTGTCGGCGTCCATACTGCCTCTCGGTCATGCTGAGCGGGGCCACGGGAAGATGGGAGCGATGTGCCCCGCGCGGGTGTTCGTTCGGGTTCAGTATCGCCGAACCGCTGCGGGGAGGCAAGACTGCCCTCACCCCCGGTCCTTCTCCACGGGGTGGAGAGTACATTCTTCCCTCTCCGCGTCGGGGAAGGGTTTTCCGCCGCCGCGGCCTTGCGCCGATGTGTGACGGGCGTCTAGGATACGGGTATCATCCGTCGCACCGATGTCGCATGGCAGTCGCTGGATGGCATGCAACCGCTTCGTATCCTAAAGGAGGTCCACCGATGGCCGCACCCGTTCGTTCGGAGACGATTGACCAGGAGCGCGCCCGCCGGATGGCCGGGTCCGCGACACTCCACGTCCGCGCCACGGCGACCTTCCCCGATGGCGTCACGCACGATGGACGCTACATGGAGCCATTCCCGCTCTATTGCACCCACGCGAAGGGGCCGCGCAAGTGGGATGTGGATGGCAACGAGTACATAGATTACTTCGGCGGCCATGGCGCGCTGCTCCTCGGCCATTCCCATCCGGCGATTGTCGAGGCGCTCCAGCGGCAGGCGGCGCTCGGCACCCACCTCGGCGCGTGCCACGAGCAGGAGATCGTCTGGGGCGAGCAGATCAAAGCGATCGTCCCTTCCGCGCGCGGCGGGATGGTCAAGTTCACCTCCTCCGGCACCGAGGCGACGATGCTCGCGATGCGGATGGCCCGCGCGGTCGCTGGCAAGGACGTTATCTGCAAGGTACAGGGCGCCTTCCATGGCTGGCACGACTACGCGACGATGGCGATGGCGCCGCCCTACAACGAACCGAACGCCGCCGGGGTGCCGGAGGCGCTCGTGCGGACGGTTGTCAGCGTGCCGCCGCGCGACATCGGCGCGCTGACGCAGATGGTAGAGAGCCGGGATGACATCGCAGCCGTGATCCTGATCGCCGATCAAGCCGGTAGCGAATACCTCCAGGCGGCGCGCGACCTCTGCGATGCGAAAGGGATCGTCCTGATCTTTGACGAAGTCGTCACCGGTTTCCGCTACGCCCCCGGCGGCGCGCAGGAGTATTACGGTGTCCTGCCCGACCTGACCACGCTCGCGAAAATCCTCGCCGGTGGCCTGCCGGGCGGCGCGATTGCCGGCAAGGCCGACCTCTTCGCTCCCTTCCTCCAGAGTGATGACGAGGAGTGGGTCCGTCATGAGCGCATCCCGCATCCCGGCACCTACAACGCCAACCCGCTGTCGGCCGCCGCTGGAATCGCCTGCCTGGACATCGTCGGGGATCCGGCGGTGCAGAAGCGTGCGACCGCGACTGCCGACGCGATCCGGGCGGGCTTCAACGAATCGTTCGCCCGCCACGGCATCGCGGGCAAGGCGGGCGGGCCGGTGTCGCTCATTCCGCTTAGGTTCAGCGAGCCGAAGATCCCCGCCCGCAAACTGATCTCTCGCCTCAAAGCCGCCCTGCAACTCGGCGGCGTGGACCCGTCCGGCATGCAACTGATCGTCTCCGCCGTTCACGGCCCCGCCGAGGTGGACCAGACCGTGACAGCCTTCGACCGTGCGCTCGCCATGCTTAAGGAAGACGGTTCGCTCTAAGTAGGGCGCACCCCTCGTGGGTGCCCTTCTCAGATTGGGAGGGCACCCACGAGGGGTGCGCCCGACAAAAATAGGGAGATGCCACTAGGTAGGTGGCCAGAGCAGATTAGACACTGGTGGCGGCGGGCTTTAGCCCGCGCCAGACTCGGCAGGCTAAAGCCCGCGCCCACCGTCCAAATTCAGATGTCTACCCACTTAGCAGCGCATCTGTGGCCAACACCTCCTCATGGGATGTTGGCCCATTTGTCGTAGTGCGCTATCCTCCGCAAGACAGAGCGGGACCATCCGCCTCCTCGCGGTCGCAGTCTCCCCCTTCGGAGTGTGCCCTTGCCTCGTCGTAGTCTCGATCAGAAGGTCGTCGTCGCCGTCGTCTTCGTCTGCGGCATGCTGATGAGTTCGATTGACTCGACGGTCGTCAATGTCGCACTCGCCACGCTCAGCCGCCAGTTCAATGTGCGCCCCTCCGCGATTGACGCCGTGGTGGTGGGGTATCTCGTCAGCCTCGCGGTGGTCATCCCGGCATCCGGGTGGCTGGGCGACCGCTTCGGCACCAAGCGGATGTACCTGCTTGCCCTGGCGCTTTTCACGGTCGCCTCGGCCTTGTGCGGCCTCGCGGGGAGTTTCAATCAGTTGGTCATCTTCCGGGTGTTGCAAGGTGCGGGTGGCGGGATGCTCACTCCCGTCGGCACAGCGATGTTGTACCGCACCTTCCCGCCCAACGAGCGGGTGCAGGTATCGCGCATCCTCATCTTCCCGCGCATTCTCGGCCCGGCGGGTGGGCCGGTGCTTGGCGGGCTGCTGGTCAGTCAACTGTCGTGGCGGTGGGTCTTCTATGTCAACCTGCCCGTTGGGGTCATCGCCTTCCTGTTCGGGCTTATCTTCCTGCACGAGCATCGTGAGCCGACCGCCGGGGGGTTCGATCTGCCTGGCTTTCTGCTCGCCGGGACGGGTTTCCCACTCGTCATGTACGCATTGAGCGAGGGGCCGTCGCGCGGCTGGGTTTCGCCTGGTATCCTTCTCGCTGCCCTCGGCGGATTCCTGCTCATCACCGCGTTCGTCGCCGTCGAACTGCGGATCCGGCAACCGATGGTCCATCTTCGCCTGATGGGCGATCGGCTCTTCAATACGACAAATCTCGTCACGATGTTCTCCTCCGCCGGCTTCAGCGGCATCCTCTTTCTTGTCCCGCTTTTCCTGCAGGAAGCGCGCGGCGCCTCGGCGCTGGCGTCGGGCCTGACGACCTTTCCCGAGGCGCTCGGCGTGCTCGTTTCGAGCCAACTCGTGGCCCGGCTCTATCCGAGCGTCGGGCCACGCCGGCTGATGGCCGCCGGGCTGGTCGGCGTGGGGACTTCGATGACGCTCCTCTGTCTGGTCCGCCTCGATAGCAGCCCGTGGCTCGTGCGGTCGCTGATGTTCCTCATTGGCGTCGGCATGGCGTACGTCTTCCTGCCCGCGCAGGCAGCGGGCTTCGCCACCATCTCTCACGCCTCGACCGGGCAGGCGTCAACGCTCTCCAACGTGCAGCGCCAGTTGGGGGCCGCGCTCGGTGTCGCGCTCCTGAGCAGTGTTCTCGCCGCCTTCGGGCCGACGCGCATCGGCATAACGGGCGTGGTGCAGCCCCATGTGGCGGCGTACCGCGCGGGCTTCCTCACCGCCGCCGCCCTCGCCGTGATCGCGGCCCTGATCGCCCTCCGCGTGCCAGATCGCGATGCCGCCGCTACCATGCGCCGCCGACCGGTGCGAAATGCACCGGCAGACACGCCGCAAGAGGCATTGGCCGCGGAAGGCGACTGACAACGGGATGCCCTCCAACCCCTCCTGCCGCAGCGGGGAAGCGGGGCGGTTCCCACCGAACGTTGTATGATGGTCGCGGCATGAATTGGGCAGCGCGGGAAAGGGGGACGCGTGGCGCAATGGCGGCGGAATTTGACGGCGATCTGGGCCGCGCAGATGCTCGCGATCGTCGGCTTCAACACACGCGCACCGTTCTACGTCTTCTTCCTGCGCGATGATCTCGGCGTCCATTCCACCCGCGCGCTGACCATTTGGTCCGGCGTGCTGAACTCGGCGGGTGCGCTGACGATGATGATCACCGCGCCGATCTGGGGTGTCGTCGCTGATCGCTACGGGCGCAAGCCGATGGTAGTGCGCGCGATGTGGTGCGGGTTCGCCCTCGCCACGCTCTCGTCGTTCGCGCAGCATCCGTGGCATATCCTCATCCTCCGCCTGTTCGAAGGCGCGACGCTTGGTACGGTCTCGGCGTCGGTCGCCTTCGTGGCGAGTGCGGTACCGCGAGAGCGACTCGGCTTCAGCCTCGGGCTGATGCAGATGGCGGTCTTCTCTGGCGCGTCTATCGGGCCGCTCGTCGGCGGCTATCTGTCGGATGCGCTCGGCTACCGGCATACGCTCTGGGTCTCCGGCGCGCTCCTCGGCCTTGGCGGGCTCGTCGCGCTCGTCTTCACGCGCGAGGATTTCGTGCCGCGTCCCGTGACACAGGTAAAACCGCCCTCCTTCCTCGCGACAACGCGCGGCCACCTGAGCAATAAACTGCTCCTCGTCCTGATCGCCGTGCCGATGCTCGAACAGACGGCAAACCAATCCGTCGCGCCGATCGTGCCGCTCTTCGTGCAGCACCTGATCAGCGCCGGGCAGAATCCGGCCTCGATCACGGGGCTGATGCTCGGCCTCGGTGGTGTGGCGGGCGCGATCTCGGCGATCTTCTTTGGGCGGCTCTCCGACAAGGTCAATCCGAAGTACGTCCTGCTCGCCTGCTTACTGATCGGCGGCGTTTCGTACATTCCGCAGGGGCTTGCGCCGACGGTGATAGTCCTGATCGGCTTCCGGCTGATCTTTGGCCTGACGACGGGCGGCGTCGGCCCAACGACGAACGCCTTGATCGCGGAGATCACGCCACCGGAGGAACGCGGCTCGGTCTTTGGCCTGCTTTCGGCCTCGACCGCGGCGGGCGGGCTGATCGGCCCGCTCGGTGCGTCCGCCCTCGCCGCCGCGACGAACCTGCGCGTCCCCTTCTTCCTCACCGGTCTGATGCTCCTCCTCGCTACCCTCTGGGCCTGGCGCGAAGTCCCCCAATCCATCGCCGGCACCGCCCATGGCGACACGCGCCTGCCCACGCCCGCGCCGAGTCCCGCTGCGCGCCGGTCATGATGTGCCAGATAATGATGGAGCATGGAGAAAGACCCGATGGAGAACGCGCGCATCGTCCGAATTGAGTTTGGCGCGCTAGAAGGGCGGCGACCGCGCAACGCGGGCAGCAATGCCCGGCGCGGCGAGCATGGCATCACCGTCCGCGTGCCGCTCGCCCGCCTGACGACCGATGATGGCGCGCAGGGCTTCGGCATCTTTCGGGGCAGCCGGGAGGAGGCGACGGCCCTGCTCGGTACGCCGCTCGCGGAAGCGTTCCACATGGAACAGGGTGTTGACGCCCGCTGGCTCGCGTGGGATTGCCCGCTCTGGGACTTGATAGCGAAGTGTGTGGGCCAACCTGTCTACGCGCTCGCGGCAGCGGTAAACGGCCAGGCGCCCACCACGCCATACCGCGCACCGTGCTACGACACCTCGCTGTACTTCGATGACCTCGGCCTCGCGGCCGACGACGAAGCCGCCGACCTGATCGCCGCCGAAGCGCGTGAGGGGTACGCACGCGGCCACCGAGCCTTCAAGATCAAGGTCGGGCGAGGCGCGCGATATCTGCCGCTCGATCAGGGAACGCGGCGGGACATCGCCATCGTTCGGGCGGTACGAGAGGCGGTCGGGCCCGGGAGCTCTCCGGGCAGCATCCCGATGATGCTCGACGCGAACAACGGCTACAACCTCAACCTGACGAAGCACGTCCTCGCGGAGACGGCAGATTGCGGCATCTTCTGGATGGAAGAGCCATTCCACGAAGACCCGCTCTTGTACGAAGACCTGCGGGGGTGGCTGGACCGTGCGGGGCTGCCGATCCTGATCGCGGACGGCGAAGGCGATGCCTCACCGCACCTGATGAACTGGGCGCGCGATGGCATCGTGGATGTCATTCAGTACGACGTCTTCGGCCATGGCTTCACGCGCTGGTTGGCGACGGGAAGGCAACTGGACGGCTGGAACGTTCGCAGCGCGCCGCATCACTACGGCGGCTACATCGGCAACTACACCGCCGCGCACCTCGCTGGGGCGATCCGTGGCTTCACCTACGTCGAGTGGGACGAAGTAATGACGCCAGGCATCGAGGCGCCCGGTTATACCGTCCGCGATGGCTGGGTGGACGTGCCGGACACGCCCGGCTTCGGATTGTCGCTCGATGAGACGGCGTTTCGTCGCGCGGTTGAAACGGCGGGGTATGATCTTGCACAATAATGCGCCTTTGATTGCCGCCTTCACTTGGGAAAGCAGTGACGGTGCTTATCTGGTATCTCTGGGGGGAAGGGATGCCGCCAGGAAAGAAACGACTACCATCGCCGCAACAGCAGGTTGCCTCCGTCGGACTGACTGACGCAAGCCGTGCAAACGAAGTGTGGCAACTCTGGTCACACGGCAACGTACTCAAGACGGTACCTGATATTGAACCATTGCTCGCGAGTCGGAATAGCAAGACCGATCCTGCGCAGATCAGGTTGCAGAGGTATTTGGATGATCTTCAATTTGCCGTCGGAACGTTGCCGTCGGATCAACAACTCTTTTTACATATGCAGATTGACGTCAATAAACCTGAGCGTTTGCTGCATCACTATGACTTGGAGAATTATCTGACACCCGTTGTCGGTCGTTTCGGTGTAGGACATTTTATCTTTGTCAGTGCCACGAAAAGCGTCGGGCGGGGATCGCACCTGACAATCGGGTACGCTGTATCGCTCGGCCACTATTCCGCACTGGAAGGATGGTCTGACTTTGACTACCACGCAGGAAGCGGGGCGACAAAGAAAGAATGGAAAGAAGGCATTCGAAATGCGCTATTGAACACGCGGCCTCAATTATTGCCGCCCGGCCCTGCTTTCGTTCATCTCGTCTGGCGTTGTGCACGCCAACGAAATTGGGCGACGCTCTGGAAGCCTACCGGAGACGCGATGGGGCCGGTATTGGGTGAACCGTCTGCACGAAACCCATTCAATCCCAGTGATGATCGGATTGTATCGCTGGGCTTGCACTTAAATGTGGATGATGCGATGGGTTATGACGTAGATGTGGGAATGTGGTGGCGCAGCGTATGATCGAAGACGCCTATAGGCCATATTGAGGGGCGTAATCCCCGTGTACTCGCCGCTCGTCAGGTTCAGCCTCTATCATCCAATAGGCCGTCGGCCATCAGGCACGCGGTCTATACGGGTAAAAGCGCTGCGTATCGCCGCGTTGCCACGCCGCGCGCAGTTCCGGCGTCGTGATGTCCCAATCGGGCCGGACGCGCTGCGTCACATCACGCAAATCCTGCCAGAGTTGCTCGGTGGAGGGGCGGCCCCAGAACCAGTAGCCGTTGTAAATCTTGTAGATCACGCGGCCCGGTTCCAGCACGAGCGTGTACGGGATCATCGGGTCGTGATGCGGGTCGGTGTACTCCTGAATGTCGAGGTCCTTCTGCACCTTACGGCCCGCGTCGGAGAGGAATGTCCATTGCGCGCCGACCGCGCTGCGGAACTCGTTGGTTTCGAGGATATTGTCGGTCGTGATCGTGACGATCTGCGTGTAGGCAACGGCGATCTGAGGGTAAAAGGCAGCCAACGCACGGTGCTGCTGGTGATCCTTCGGTCAGTAGTGCCCGCGCGCGAGGATGAGGATCATCGGGTCGTTTCCCTGCAACTCCGACAATGTACGCCGCTGCCGCGCATGGTCCGTCAGTTCGTAGTCCGGGAACGTGGCGCCGGGAACGATGTCTGCGCGCATGATAGGCCCTCCTGTTTGACGAATGCGGCTGCTTCACATAGAGCTGGTGGCATGCTCGCGATCCGCGAGTCGTCAATCGTGTCAACGGAAGGGCGTCCGAGGCCTGGGCCAGTCGTCATGCGCATCTCAATTGCCGCCGACACCGCCTGATCTTCAGCATCGGTGAGTCCAAGGAACCATTCCTTGAACTGGTCAGCGCCTTTAACGCCCCATCCCATGCGGGGATGATACCACGATCATTCTAAAACGCAGGTCTGTTATCGTCGTGCGTCGTGTGCCCGTTGTATCGGCTTGACTGCGCACGATAGACCCGTACCACCCCGTCCTGCCATACCACGTCCGCATCCGCGAACCCGAGCGCCGCCGGGTCTTCCCGCGGGTAAAGTATCGCGTAGTCGTATTCCTGCCCCGCCACCGGCGCGCCGCGATAGCCGGTGCCGAAATCGACGCGCAGGTGGGCATACAAGGGATGGTCCCGCAGCACATAGCCGAGCATCGCCATGTACGCGCCCGATCCCTGCGGGTCCTCCCGCGAGAGCAGGACCGACGCACCGGGCGGGATGATCGTGCGCAGCGTCGCCAGCTGCGCGGAGGGGGCGACGGCATACACCACCGTATCGGAAAACTGCGCCATCCGCGTAAGGCCGTCGACACCGGCACGCAGCTGATCTTCGAGCCGGTTGCGATCCGGGGCGCTCAACTGGTCGAAATGGATCACGACGTGCGTGACACCGATCCCTTGCAAGAGCGTGACCGCGCGGGGAGCAGGGAATTGCTTCATGTCGAGCACGAGCGCCCGGAACCCCTTCGGGATCACGTTCGCGTAGCCATTGACGGTCGGGTGCCCGTGGACGAGGGAGTAGTATTCCTCCCGCACGGCGACGTATTCCGTGTTCTCATGGTCGGGGATGGCGATCGGCAGCTCGATGATCCGCGCGTCGGGCTGCCGCGCGAACCAGCGATAGACCGGCGGCACCACCGCCCCGGCCTCCAATGGCGAGAGCCGCAGGGGGGCGCTGGCGTACTCGACGCCGATGCCGGCGAGCACTGCCATGCTCGCGACGATCGGGAAGGCCGCCGCGAGGCGTGGCCGGGGGAGGGTGAGGCCGGCTACCCATCCCAGCACGGCGGTGAACCCCGCCGCCGCGAGCCCCGCGATGCCGAGCAGGAAGAGCGTGCCGAAGCGGGCGGGCACGCGCATCGAATCGAAGCCGGGCACATGCCAGTAGAGCAGGTCGTAGGGGAGATGGCGCAGGAGCGGCTGCGTATTGGGCTGAGGGGTCGCCCGCAACTCGGGGCCGAGCGCGAGCAGGCCGGCGATGACGACAAGCACGGCGAGGAACTGTTCCCACGCTCGCCGCCGCCCCACCCAGGCGCCGATGGCTGCCAGGGTGAGGGCGATGAGACCGGGGAACATCACCCGCTCGAAGGTGTACGTGCCATGGGCGCGTAAGGGGGCGGTGACGCGACCCCACAAGAGGTTGCCGTCGTCGGCGGTGATGAAGTCGCTGAGTGTCGCCGCGTAATACGTCACCTGCCCGTACGTGCGATCCAACCCATATTCAACCTGGACACGCCGGAACGTGAGCGCCATGGGCGCAACGACGAGGAGGGCAAGCCCTCCCGCGCCCACGAGATGCAGCCAGACGCGCCACTGTCGTGCTTCAGGGCGTCGTACGAGCATGATGACGAGGAAGGGTGGGACGAGGAAAACGAGGTAGATCGCGTAGTACTGCGAGGAGAGCGCCGCCATCGCCAGGCACACGGCGAGTGCCAGCGCATCGCGCGTCCGCGGTGTCTCAAGGAGCCGGTCGAGGAAGAGCAGGGTCAATGGGAACCACTGCGCCGACAGGAAGGCGATATGCCCCACGCGATCGAGATGCATCGGCGCGAACGCGTAGATCGCACCCGCGCCGAAGGCGGCGATGGGGACGGCGCCGAACCGACGGGCGAGCGCATACATGGCAAGGGCACTGAGCATGAGGGAGAGCAGGACGGCGATGTTGTAGATCGCGAGGGGCGGGACGCCGACGATCGCCAGAGGCAGGGTGAGGATCGCCGCGCCGAGGACGGAGCCATCGAAGAGATAGGAATCGGGGAAGGGGTAGAACGTGTTCCCGGTGAAGAGGTGCGACGGGGCATGCAGGAGCTGGTGCTGCGCCCAACCGATCCGCCAGATGTTGTCCACCGGATCGATCGAGGAGGTGACACTCCGGTTGATCTGTGCGATGAGCGGCCACGTCAAGAGGGCGGCAATGATGCCATAGGCGACGATGAGCAGACCGACTCGGAGAGCCTGGGGCGTGGCGAGATGCCGCGAGATGCCGCGAATCCGCCGCCAGCCGATCCCAAGGAATGGTACGGCGATGTGTTCCGAATCCAATTGCATCAGGCCCTCGCACGGTGACGCACACGGCTCGGACACAGAGAATCGAAGCGCCGTCGCGGCAACCCTCGATAAGAACACGGAACTGGCCGCGAATCGGGTTCATATTGCCCCGCGATGCGCAGCAGATGTAGACAGAGGATGGTGGCTCTTCCGCAATCGCAGTGAAGCCGAAAGCGTAATGAATCCATGTGGAGACAGGGAATTCGGGTCTCGCGATCTTCGCGCTCAATCCAAACTGACGTGCGCAGTGGTGTTGCCTTCTTCATCGTTCCGCATTGCGCGCGATTAGGTAGGCGGCGATGTAGGTGCGGTAGGCGGTGACGACATCGGGTGAGACCCAGCGGATCGCGCGGTCGCCGATGCGCTCGACGGTCGGCAGCATCTCCACCATATCAGCGTGCAACGAGGTATTCCAGAGCGTTTCCATCGTCACGGGCGGCGTCATCGGGTATGGCTTCAGGGAGGGCGCGCGGCGCATCGCCTCCTCCGCGCCCTGACGGATACGGTCGCGCGCGATGGTCGGGTGGACCATACGAGCGGCGACACGGTTGATCCCCTGCTTCGTCACGACGGTGACGATCTCCGGCCCGAAGTCTGCAATCGCTTCGGCGGCGGTGACGTCGTCGCCGGTGACGAGCGCGATAGGCACGCCGTACTGCCCGGCAACCGCCGCGTTGAGCGTCGCCTCGGAGCAGATGATGCCGTTCATCCGCGTCTCGTACGGGCTGAAGGTGTGGTTGAGCGTGCCCCGCGCGCTCCCGGCCCGGCCGTGGTAGCCGACGAGAAAGAGCGCGTCGCACGAATCGTCCAGCCCCTCGACCATGAACATCGGCTTGTGCCGCCCCTGGATCAGTTCGGCGGCCGGGTGCAGCAATTCCGGCAGAAGGTTGCGCATCGGCCCGTGGCTGTCGTTGATGACGACGTCCGTCGCGCCCCCGGCCAGCGCTCCTTCGATTGCCTCGTTCGTTTCGAGTGTCGTCAGGCGGCACATCGCGTGATACGCCGCGCTGTCGCCACGCACCTGATCCCAATCCACGACGCCCGCGACCCCTTCGACATCTACGGAGATATAGACGCGCATCTTCGTCCCCTTCCCGATGGTAGCGTCATTCGACACGGCAAGTATACTGGGCAGTGAGAGGAGATGCCCGCATGGTGATCGCACAATCCACGAGCGGGGCCACACGCTGATGCGCCGCCTCGCGACCGCATTCCTCACGAGCCTCGGTGTCTGTCTCATCGCCTCGTTCATCATCGCGATTGTCGCGCACATGGATGGCAGTTCACGGCTGATCTACCCGCTCGGCGCGCTGGTGGTCGTGCCCATCCCCGTGATGCTCGTCCTTCTCTACTTCCTCATGCGGCGTGTGCTCGGCGATGACGCAGCGGCCAACCCGGCTGGGAGGGGCGGACAGATCGAGGCGGACGTCGCCGCGGCGGCCGCAGATGCCTTTCCCGCTGAAACGCGGGCGGAGGCGCTGGCGATTCTCTTCGCATACGGCGCCGGGCCTGACGAGCCGGAACGTATGCGCGTTCGTCTGGCTATCCTCCGGCTGAGCGGCGGTGATCTCGACCGCCTCCACTACTTCACCGATCAAGCGAAGCAGGAGTACCGCGATGTGCTCGCATGGGACGCGGAGATCACCGTTCCTCGTCAGCCGTAGTTTCTTTCTCGTCTCGTGCCCCTTGACATCACGCTCTTTCTGTTTTACGATTTAGCCGCGGCTAAATCTCCTTTGTAAGGAGCGATGATGACTGATTTGGTTCCCTCTCAATCTGAACAAGACTACCTCAAGGCGATTTATCACCTGACGTATGGTGAGGCGAAGGAACGAACGGGGCCGGCCGCGCTGGCGGAATGGCTCGGTTTCTCGTGCGCGTCGGCGACGAATATGGTGAAGAAACTCACGGAGCGCGGCCTCGCCACGCATAGCCCATATCAGGGTGTCGCGCTGACGGAGACGGGTGAGAAAGTCGCGCTGGAAGTGTTGCGACATCACCGGCTGTTGGAGACCTACCTCAGCGAGCGGCTCGGCGTGCCGTGGGAGAAGGTCCATGCGGAGGCAGATCGCCTCGAACACGCGCTCTCCGAAGATCTCGAAGACCGCATTGATGCCGCGCTCGGTCACCCGACGACCGATCCGCACGGCGCGCCAATCCCGACGAAGGAGGGCATCATTGTTGCCCCGGCAACGCAGCCACTCGCGACGACCCTGCCGGGGACGACGGTGACAGTGACGGCAGTCGCGGATGAGAACCCGGCGCTGCTGACCTACGTCGCCGACCTCGGTCTCGTCCCCGGCGCCACGGTGGAAGTGCTGCGGAAGGGGCCATTCGATGGCCCCCTCCACATCCGCATCGCCACCACGGAATACGCGCTGGGCGAAAAGGTCGCCTGGGCGATCTCAGTCATGGTCGGCAGCAGTGATGCATCAACGGGTGTTGAACACGAATCGCGCGGCACGCACGGCAAAGTGAAACGAATGAAGGCGGAATCGTAGGCAAATCACTATGGCTTGAAAGCAGGCGCCACAAACAGAGGGGATATACGTGAGTGTAGAGACGAAGGCTGATGTGCGGGTGATTGAAGCGGAGTCGGGGCGTCGGTACGCGGGCGAGACGATTAAGGGCCATCTCGATACCGGCACGATCGCCGCTGGCGCCAGCATATTGGCGGGCACCAGCACAAAGCGTGGGCTGGCGCGCATCCTCCCCTTCCTCGGCCCCGCCTTCATCGCCTGCGTCGCCTACGTTGACCCCGGCAACTTCGCCACGAATATTCAGGGAGGGGCACAGTTCGGCTACCTGCTCGTCTGGGTGATCGTCGCTGCGAATCTGATGGCGATGCTCATCCAGGGCCTCTCCGCCAAACTCGGTATCGCCACCGGCCTCAACCTCGCCGAACTGATTCGCGAGCATTTCCCCCGCCCGGTGACGTGGGGACTCTGGGGAGTGCAGGAGGTCGTCGCGATGACGATTGACCTGGCGGAGTTCCTCGGCGCGGCGATTGGCCTGAACATCCTCTTTCACATCCCGCTCCTCGCCGCCGGCCTCATCACCGGTGTGATCACCTTCCTCATCCTCGGCCTGCAACAGTACGGATTCCGCCCGATCGAGGCGGTCATCACCGCGCTCGTCGGCACGATTGCCCTCTGCTACATCGTGGAGACATTCATCGTCAAGCCGAGCCTGGGCGGCATCGTCAGCAGCTTCACACCGCCGAAGTTCGACGGCACGGCGAGCATCGTGCTCGGGGTTGGCATCCTCGGCGCGACGGTGATGCCGCATGTCGTCTACCTGCACTCGTCCCTCACCCAGCATCGCATCGTCACCGACACGGGTGATCGCGCGCGCAGGCTCTTCCGCTTCAACACGATTGACATCCTCATCGCGATGTCCATCGCGGGGTTCGTCAATGTGGCAATGCTCCTGATGGCGGCGAACTTCTGGGCCAACGGTTTGGGGGATAGTGTCGCGAACGCAGACAACTTGATCACCGAGGCGTACAAGACGTTGACGCCGCTCCTGGGTGGTGGAGCGAGCATCATCTTCGGCCTCTCACTCCTGGCGGCGGGGATCTCCTCGTCCACGGTGGGGACGATGGCGGGGCAGGTAATCATGCAGGGATTCCTGCGCCGACGTATCCCGGTCTGGCTGCGCCGGGCAGTGACGATGATCCCGGCGCTGGTGGTGATCGCGCTCAATGTGAACCCGACCAAGGCGCTGATCTACAGCCAGGTCGGCGTCTCATTCGGGTTGCCCTTCGCGTTGGTCCCGCTGGTGATCTTCACGCGGCGGAAGGACCTGATGGGCGCCCTCGTCAACCGGCGTGCGACGACCTGGCTGACTTACGTCGTGATCGTGGCGATCATCGTCCTCAATATCTTCCTGCTCTATCAGACAATCCCCACACTCTTCGGTAGCAGCGGGGGAGGATAATCGGCATGTTCACACACCTGCTCGTCCCGCTCGATGGCTCCGGGCTGGCGGAACGGGCTCTCCCCTATGTCCGCACGCTGGCGCACGGTTCCGGTGACCGGGCGCATGTGACGTTTCTCCACCTGATCGAGCGGGGTGCGCCCTCCTCCGTGCATGGCGCGCGCCACCTGACGACCATACCAGACGCGGAGGCGTATCTGACGGAGATCGCCGAACGCTTCCGCGCGGAGGGGATCGCGGTTGATACCCATGTGGACACCAACGAGGGCAACGACACGGCAGGCCGCATCGTGGACCACGCAGCGGAGATGAAGGTGGACCTCGTCGTCCTCTGTGCACATGGTCGGAGCGGTCTGGGCCGCTGGCTCTTCGGCAGCATCGCGCAGAAAGTGCTCGCCGTCGGCATTGCGCCCGTGCTGATGGTCCTGCCGACCGGTGGGAGCGAGCCGCAACCCCCGGCGCTGAAGCAGATTCTGCTCCCGCTCGATGGCACGCCGGACGCCGAGACCGCTCTCCCCCTCGCGGCGAACCTGGCGCACGCGATGGGCGGAGTGATGCATCTCATCCTCGTCGTGCCGACGCTCGGCACGCTCTCCGGCGCGATGTCCAGCATCGCCCGCTTCAACCCGAAGGTGACGGCGGAGTTACTGGAGAGCGCGGGCAGCGACGCGGTTGTCTATCTGCGCGATCTCGCAAGTACACTGACCACGCAAGGCATCGCGGTCGAAACCAGCATCGCGCGGGATGACCCCGCGACCGCGATCCTCGAGCAGGCGAAGCATGTCCCCGCAGATCTGATTGTCATGGCGACTCATGGCCGCGCGGGGATGGGCGGTGCGTGGGCAGGCAGCGTGAGCAACAAAGTGCTCGCCCGCTCCCCCGGCCCCTTTCTGCTCATCCGCGCGCCAGGCCCGCCGCAGACGATTGCGTAGGGAATCCGACTCTCGGCCCTAATGGACGACGACCTGCGTGCCGAGCGGCGCCCAGGTGAGGATCCACTGGGCGGTGGGCAGCGAAGCATTCACACAGCCGTGCGAGAGTTGCGTGCCGAAGTTGTCGTGCCAGTATGCGCCGTGGATCGCCTCGCCACTTGGGTGAAAATAGGAGATGTACGGGACGGCATCGAGGTTGTAGTAATCGGCGGCGAAGAGGTTGTCGCCCTGCATGCGCTGGGAGGCAAGCCGCCAGAAGGTCGGATAGGTACCCTTGTCCGTCGGGTTCTTGTTCGTGCCACTCGCCGTCTGCGCCACCATCAGCGGCCGCGCGCCGAAGTATGCGGTCAGCACCTGATTCGCGAGGTCCACGTCAACCCAGCGGCCCGCGTACGCTGGTTTGTCCACGCGCAGGATGTCCGCCTCTTTCGTGACGAAACTGGAATGCAGGAAAAGGCTCTGTTCCGGCGGCGTGGCGACCTGATACCACTTTGTCGAGCCCTCGTATGCCTCGCCAGCGATTTCGTTGAAGACAAGGACGCGCCGCCCGGCGCCCCACGACTTGACGACCTGATGCGATGTGCCGGGGCCAATGCGCACATTCGCGCCGCCTTGCAATCGCCCGACCCACGCGAGCGGGCCGCTCTTTGGCAGAGGCGCCGGCTCCTGTAAACCGGGTGTCGGTGTGCCGAAGACGGACCAGGTTGAGACGTAGCGGTCGGGGTTCGTGAGCACTTTGTACCAGCGCTTTGTCCCCTTGTACTGGGCGCCATCCACTTCGGCGAAGTACGTCACCTGCATGCCCGCCGTCCAGTTCGTGATCTGCTTGCCACTCTGATCCGGCGCCTCGAAGATCGGCGTGCTTTCCGTCAGGGTCCCGACACCGATCGGTGTCGGGAGTTCCGGGCCGAGGCGCTGCAAGAACTTGCCGTCCGCCCAGCCGAGGCCGGACTGGAAGTTGATCGGGAAGTAGCCGTCCTTCACTTTTCCCTCGATCGTCACCTGGCTCCCGCCGGGGATGACCGTGATGACATTGCTGTTGGAGGAGGGATTCGCGCGCAGATTCAGATCGTCGGCGGTCAGAGCGAACTCGCCCGGCTTCGGTGGGCCGTTGAGAATATTCTTGAGCGGCGGGTAGGCATTCGGGCTGTATTTCGGATTGCTCAAGTCCGGCTTCGCGACGACCGGCTTCGCGGGTTCAGTGGGCGCGACCGGGGGGTCATTCTGCGGCGGTGGCTGAGGCGGCAGGTTTGTCGTTGTGTCGTCCGTCGTCAATGGCTGGGCAAGCACGCCGATCTGCCGTGCCAGCATCGTTGCCGCTGTCCCCGCGATTCCCGCTACTACTGCTCGTCGTCGCATCGTCCTGTATCCCCCCACGCAAACCATAGTATGTCCAGCCAGAGATACACGATGACCGGGCATTCGTCAACCATCAAGAAATGATCATTCTGTGCCGTCTTACTCGCACTAGTGTACGTACAGTGATCGCCGGAAACGTGGCATGGAGGTTGCATAGTCAGTCTGTGGGACAGTTTCTATCTCGCGCAGGAGCAATACGGCTCCTGCGAATCTGAAGGGAGACGACGATGAGTGGTCTTGGCGACAAACTGAAGGGCAAAGTCAACGAAGTGAAGGGCGGCGCCAAAGAGTCGTATGGCCGCGAAACCGGCAACGACGAAATCGCCGCTGAGGGCAAGATTGACCGGGCCAAGGGCAAGGGCCAGGGTGTTGTCGGTGAAGTGAAAGAAGCCGCGCACGACATTAAGGAGAAGATTAAGCACTAACGCCACCGTGCGTGTATCGTGAGGCCGGGGCATGTGCTTCGGCCTTTTTTAAGTGGACAGGAGCAGCTGCCCATCATTGTTGCGATGTGCTACAGGCCCAAAAGGATGTGTCGAACACTCTTGTCAGGATACGTGAAGCCGCGTAATCTGTATGCCATGCAAAAGCTTCCGCGCGGCCGCGTGCGGAGCAATCGTACCCGGATCACCGCTCGTTGCTCCCGGCGCCATCTGAATTCGGGGTATTGATTCGCGCGGAGACGGTATGCTTTTCCCGACGCTCACCTTCGCCGTTTTTTTTGTGCTCGTCTACCCCGTGTATTGGCTCCTGCGCGAGCGCGGCGGTTGGGCATGGAAGCCGTTTATTCTCGTTGCCAGTTACATCTTTTATGGCTTCTGGGATTGGCGCTTCGTCTTCCTGATTATCACGTCCACAGTCGTCAATCAGTGGCTCGCCGTCTGGATTGATCCGCCCGGTTATCGGTTGCGGCGGCAGGTGCTTGCGGTCGCGGTCGCCTTCAATCTCGGCATCCTCGGCGTGTTCAAGTATTACGGCTTCTTCATTGATTCAATCAACACGTCCCTGCGCCGGCTCGGCATTGGCACGCGCCTGCCCCTGCTGGAGATCATCGTGCCGGTTGGTATCTCCTTCTTCACTTTTCAGGCGATCACCTACGTTGTGGACATCTACCAAGGCAAGATCAAACCGGCCTCGTTAATTGATTTCGCCGTCTATCTCGCCTTCTTCCCGCATATCGTCGCGGGGCCGATCGTACGGGCGGCGGAGTTCATTCCGCAACTGCGGCAGGCATGGCCGGTCGAGCGACGGCAGGCGAGCCGGGCCGCATGGCTGATCGGCCTTGGCTTGTTCAAGAAGGTCGTCATCGCCAGCAATGTCGCGACGGCGATCGTGGACCCGGTCTTCGCGCTGCCGGGGCAGCACAGCGCGCCGGAGATTCTGCTGGCGGTCTATGGGTATGCCGTGCAGATTTATGCCGATTTCAGCGGCTACACCGATATGGCAATCGGGATTGCCCTGCTCCTCGGCATTACCTTCCCGCAAAACTTTGACCGCCCCTACACCGCGATCTCGTTACAGGATTTCTGGCGGCGCTGGCATATGACACTCTCCCGCTGGCTGCGGGATTACCTCTATATCTCGCTCGGCGGCAGCCGCAAAGGACGTGGGAAGACCTATCGCAATCTGCTCCTGACGATGACGCTCGGTGGCCTCTGGCACGGCGCGTCGCTCACCTTTGTCGCCTGGGGGCTGTTTCACGGGCTGGGGCTGGCGGTGGAACGCTGGTTCGGCGAGCGGCGCGCGGCGCGTGGTGTGGTGGAACCGGAGGCCGCCTCCGCCAGTCGGCAGTGGCTCGGGCGATTGCTCACCTTCCATCTCGTCTGCGTGGGGTGGGTGCTCTTCCGCTCCGATAGCTTCGGTACCGCCGTGACGATCCTGACGCGGTCAGTGACGGCGTGGGGCTCCGCCGCGCCGCTCGTGACGACCAATCTCCTGCTGGTGATCGGCGCCGCGATCGCGATGCAGTATTTCCCCGTCCGCCTCAGCCACCGGTTCGAGGTCGCGTTCGCCGAACCGCCGCTCGTTGTGCAGGGCGCGGTGATGGGCGTGGTGGTCGCGCTGATTTTTGCGCTCGGTCCGAAGGGTGTCGCGCCGTTCATCTATTATCAGTTCTGATAAAATCGCTGCGGACTGATCTGACCGCGAGGTGTGACCGATGGCCCGAGTGACGCGAATCGAACCGACGACCGCACGCCGCCCGACGGGCGAGGAACGGCACGCATACGCACAGGCCGAAACAGACTCCGCGCCCTCCGCGAGGGATGTCTCAGTTCACGAGCGCGGTACCGCGCGCCTGGGGGTAATTGCCGTGCGCCGCCGCGTCATTAGCGGGATCGGGGAACCGTGGCAGGTCTTCGGGGCGGTGGTTATCTGCCTCACCGTCACGCTCCTGCTCAACACCAAATCGTTCGTCAGGATTGCGGACGAGCAGCCGGACGGGCGCGCGCGGTCCGTGCTGCTCGCAGGTGCGCGGGGCCTCGACGCCGTCGCCAGCGCGATCCGGCTGGATCGCATCAACGCGTGGATTGATGGCGCTCTCAACCGTCAGGACGATGCGCCTACATTCGGCCCCATCGCCGCGAACCCTCCGGCGGCGACCGCCGCTCCCGTCGCTCCGACTGCTGTTGCCGCACCGGCGGGCGACCCGGCGGCGCCCACGGTGGAACCGGCCAATGTGCCTGCGGCATCGCCTCTCGGCCCCGCGCTTCGCACCGTAACGGTCGCGAATCCGTTGCGTGTCTATGTCGCGGGGGATTCCTTCGCCACCTGGATGGGCTACGATTTCGCCGACTACGCGAAACGGGATAACCTCGTCACCTCCCTGCTCGACTTCAAGATCTCCTCCGGCTTGGCGCGGCCCGACTACTTCGACTGGCCCGCCCGCCTGACACAGGAGATGGCGGGCAACCCACCCCCGGAGGCGGTCATCTGGTTCGCGGGCGCGAACGACTATGTTGACATGCGCACCGATGCAGGCTCACTGACGCGTGGCACGCCGGAGTGGTTGCGGGAGTATCGCAAGCGGGCTGACGAGGTGATGGATATCGTCGGGCGGGGTGGCGGGCAGATGTACTGGGTCGGCCAGCCGATCATGCGGGATAAGGCGCGCGCAAAGGTCGCGGCGGATATCAATACCGTTGTGCAGGCGGAGGCGGAATCCCGCCCGTGGGTGCATTACCTCGATATCTGGGCGATGTTCACGGACAGCAACGGAAACTACGCCACCTTCCTGCCCGACTCCAGCGGCGAACTCGTGCGCGTGCGGCAGGAAGAGGGCGTCCATCTGACGCGCACGGCGACTACCTGGGTCTCTGACCGCGTGTACGATCTGATGCGGCGCGATTTCAAATTTCCGTCGCCGTAGCGCAGTACTACTCTGGTAGCGTAGGAGTATGAACGTGAAAAACCGCACGACGATCTCCGTGCGGTCAGAGAGCGCTCTCGCATGGGCCGACGTTATCGCGCGAGGATGCCCTGCATCAACACGTGCTGTCGGTTCGAGATCAGTTCGTCGAGGTCCGCGCCAGTCAGCCGCATGCAGTTGCGGGCGATCGAGACGAGGCTCGCTTCCGTCAGGTAGAGGGCTAATCCCTCCGGGGCGTTTTCGGTGCGGATACTGCCCGCCGCCTGCCCCGCCGCGATGATCTCCGCGACGAGCGGCAGGTACGAGAGGCAGCGCTGCGCCGCATCCGCGCGGTCCTGCTCGTGATGCAGCAGTTCGCGGGCGGTGATGCAGAGGAACGTCGGCCACTGGACCGCCGCGTCTTTCGGCACATCGAGCGCCTGCCAGAGGAGTTTCGTCGGCTCCGTGCCGCTCTCCAGCCCGGCGCGGATCGCCGCCAGCCGATCCGACATATAGGCGTCCATGAACTCGAGGATCATCAATTCTTTGTACGGGAAATAATTGAAGACCGTGCCACGGGAGACATCGCAGACCGCGGCGATGTCCTCCAGCGTCACTTCGTCGAACCCGCGCGCGGAGAAGAGTTCGATGGCGGTATTGATGATCAAGCGCCGCGTCTTGCGCTTTTTCCGCTCTCGCAGGGGAAGCGCGGCCTCATCGGGTGAAACGGCGGCTAACGTTTGCATGGTCTTCTCACCTCCCCCTTCAGGTTCAATCCTATCAAATGAGTGTAACAGAAGAAAGTGAGTAGTGTCAAACGTGCGATGCATGAAAAGATTCAAGACGCTGGATATACTGAGGTAGTCTGAGAAGCGTCCAAAGTGGGATGTTCCACGACTACCGACGACCGGCTACTCCGTGGTATAAACGGTCGGAAGAAGGGCCGGTTGAAGGCTGCCGTGAGGGAGAGAACGGGCGCATGATGTACTTCAAACTCAACGATTATGTGGTCACTACCCGCGAATATCCCTATCATCACGTCTTTGGGCATATCCCGAAGGGGACGCAGTTTACCGTCGCGAAGTATTCCCAGGCGGACGAGACGAGTGACGCGGACTTCGTCATGGTATTGAAAGACCGCCGCATGGGGTGGATCGAGGCGAAGAACCTCAACATCGTCCGGTGAGCGCCTCCCCCCCCGCGCCACCAGGTCTGCGGGCGGGCGCGCCACTGTCGGCATCGGATGGCGCCGTCCGCGATCTTTCGGAGCGGCTCACACGGGGCGCGGCGAAGGTGCTCGTCGGGCAGGAGGAGACGTTTCGTCTCCTGACGGTAGCGATGCTCGTCGGCGGCCACACACTCCTCGAGGGCGTCCCCGGCACGGCGAAGACGCTGATGGCGAAGACGCTCGCCACGCTCGTTGGCGGCACATTCCGGCGCGTCCAGTTCACGCCCGATCTCATGCCGTCAGACATTACGGGCACCAACGTCTTCGATATCCAATCCAGCCAGTTCACGCTCCGGCGCGGCCCGGTCTTTACCGATGTCCTCCTGGGCGACGAGATCAACCGTGCCCCCGCCAAAACACAATCCGCCCTCCTCGAGGCAATGGAGGAGCGGCAGGTGACGATTGATGGCGAGCCGCACGCGCTCTCATCCCTCTTCACCGTGATCGCCACGCAGAACCCGATCGAGTTCGAGGGGACGTATCCGCTCCCCGAGGCGCAACTCGACCGCTTTTTCTTCAAACTGATCGTCACCTACACGCCGCATGAGGCGGAGACCGAACTGCTCAGGCGCGTCAATGCCGGCTTCGACGCGCACGCACTGGAACGTGCGGGCCTCGCGGCGATCACCGATCCCGCGCACGTTCTCGCGTGCCGCCGTCTCGTCCAGGAGGTGCGGGTGGACGAGGCGATCATCGGCTATATCGAGGCGATTGTCTGGACGACGCGCCAGTCACCCGATCTGCTCCTTGGAGCAAGCCCGCGCGCCGCGATCGCGCTCCTGCAAGGGGCGAAGGCGCTCGCCGCGCTCGATGGCCGCGCCTACGTCGTGCCGGACGATGTCAAGGCGCTCGCCGCCCCTGTCTTGCGCCACCGCCTGATCGTGCGCCCCGAAGCGGAACTCGCGGGCATCACCGGCGAAGTCGTGATTGGCCGTGTCCTCGGCTCTGTTCCCATTCCCCGTTGAATGCTCTTCTTTCGCGCCGGATGCCTCTGATCGCGGTATTGGGTGGACGGCCCGCTGCGATATGGTAGGCACGAGAATCTCCGCAGGTAGCCTTCGTTACTCGGCACGCGCCACGCGGCGCTCGTTGCTTCGCCGCCCCTTGCCGTGCCCCGCACGCATCGCTATCCTTGCGGGGCGAGAGGGAGGAGACGCAGTGGAAAAGGAGCGGGAGATGCCGGGTAGGCACGGGGGAAGCGACCGGATTTTCAACCTTCTCAAGGAACTTCTGGAGATTCCCGGCCCATCGGGGCAGGAAGAGGCCGTGCGCGTCTGGCTCCGGGAGCGATGGCGAGGCCGGATGGCGGAGTGGCACGAAGACCCGATCGGCAACATCGTCTGCCGTGTCGGCGGGAGCGGGCCGAAACTCCTGGTGCAGGCCCATATGGATGAGATCGGCTTCGTCGTGCGCTACATCACCGATAAGGGATTCCTGATGCTCGACACCGCGCAGGGGCCGCGCCGGATGTCGCCGGACCGCCGCTACATGATTGGTCAGGTCGCGCAGATCGTCGGGCGGCATGGCATCGTGGCGGAGGGCATCTTCGCCACGGCCAGCGGCCACACGCTGACGCAGCCGCAACTCGACAAGCCGCACCTCGATTTCAACGATTTCTTCGTGGACATCGGCGCGAAGAGCCGGATGGAGGTCGAGGAGCGGGGCGTTCACGTCGGCGCGGGCGTCATCTGGTCGTGGCCGGTGCGGCGATTCGGCACCCGCATCGCGGGCAAGGCGATGGACGACCGGATGCTCCTCGCGATCATGGACCTCCTGCTGGACGATCTCGATCGTCACGCTTTGCAGTACGACCTCTGGTACGGCGCGACCGTGCAGGAGGAGGGCGGGGTGCATGGCGCGAAGGCGATGGCGCATCTCTACGACTTCGATCTCGCCATCGCGCTCGATGTCGGCCTCGTCGGTGATGTGCCGACCGTGGAGGAAAAAGAGTACGCGACGCATCTCGGCGGTGGGCCAACCCTCGTTCACAAGGACGCCGGTATTCACTATGACCGGCGGCTGCTCTGGCGGCTCGCCGATGTCGCGAAGGCGAACAATATTCCCTTCCAGCACGGCGTTTATGCGAACTACGGCTCGGACGCGCATGCCTTCATGGATCATGGCATCCCGGCGGTTCTGATCGGCACGCCGACGCGCTACACCCACACGGCGACCGAGATGGTGGAGGAGAGTGATGTCACCGCCACGGTGAATCTCTTGCGCGCCTTCGCCACGATGCCCCCCGCGCAATAAGAGCGCGTCATGTACGCGCGCGACCAGCCATTGCCCTATCGCTGGGTTGGATGGTGGCCAATACGCCTGCTGCGGCACGTACTCGTCGTTTGCTACTACCTCACCCTGCGCATCTGGATACGGCGGCTTGTCGTGGAGGGGCGGGAGCACATCCCGCCCGGCCCGGTGATCTATGCCGCCGCGCATACGAGCATGGCCGATACGCCGCTCATCCTCTGGGCCGTCGGCGCGCGGAGAGACCGCCTCGTTGTCACAGCGGCACGGGATTACTTTTTTCGGAGCAATCGCCCCGGCTTCGGCCCGTTCGTCGCCCTCGCCTTCGGCGCGATTCCGATTGACCGCACAGGTTCGCCGCGCCAATCACTCCATGATGCAATAACGTGGTTACGTCGTGGATTTTCCTTGGTGATCTATCCGCAAGGGACGATTCCCAACCATGCGGAGGATGAAACGCGCTTGCATCGCGGTGTCGCGTTGATCGCAAAACAGGCGCAATGCCCGGTCGTGCCCGTGCGGATTGTCGGTGCATCGGCGTTCTTGCCCGCCGGGGTTCACTGGCCGCGGCGCGCGGCGGTGCGCGTTACTTTCCTCACGCCAATTTTGTACAGCAAAACGGAAAACACGGAGCGTTTCACAACACGGCTTGCCAACTGGCTCTTTTCAACGTAACAACGAAATAAGAACATGCAGATCGCGAGCTGCTAGTCCGGGCTTTAGGGCTTGCAAATGGGCTAAAGGCGCGTATACTAGCGGCACATGGCGCGCGGTTTGTACGCCAATGTTGCCCGAAAAGTGGGAATCTCACCTGGCTCTCCTTTCGGTTCGGCATGAAACGTTCGGTGCTTGTCTTCGCCGGTCACGCTGAGGAATGCGTGTATGCAGATCGCCACGACAACGGTGTTGATACGGATCGGGATCGCCCTCCTTTGTGGTGCGATCCTCGGCCTGGAGCGCGAGCGGCTCGAACGCGCCGCGGGACTCAGGACGCACGCGCTCGTCGCAGTCAGTTCGTCGCTCTTAATGATCGTCTCAACATACGGCTTCTCGGATGTGATGCGAGTCAGCCAGGTAACGCTCGATCCGAGCCGCGTCGCGGCGCAGGTCGTGAGCGGAATCGGCTTCCTCGGCGCGGGCGTGATCATCTTCCGCAAGAACACGATCAGCGGCCTGACGACAGCGGCGAGTGTCTGGTCGGCTGCTGCCGTCGGGCTTGCCTGTGGTGGCGGCCTTTTCTGGGCGGCAACGATTGTCACGTCAGCGATAATCGCTATTCAGATCGTCTTGCGCTTCATCGAGTATCGCTTCTTCGCGCATCACCACCCAAGCACCCTGAGTGTGCGAATGAAGCACGCGCCGGGGCAGATCGCGGAGGTTGAGCGGGTAGTGCTGGAATCCGGCGTGCCGCTCCGTGGCCTGCATCTGCGGATGGGGCGAAGCGAGGACAGGATTGAGTTGGTGATGGGGAACGCGCGCGAGACGGCGGTACTCCGGCTCGTCAACCGCCTCGGCGCACTCGAAGGGATTGGGTCAGTGATGTACCGGAGCATGAATGGTCGGCTGCGGTCGGCAGATGAGCGCGACATGATCGAGGAAGCGATCGGCGCAACGGAAGAGGAGCGGCGTTCTGTCGCTTGAGGGGAGGATTCGATGCAGGTTATTCCATCCGAACGTCCGATCCCGGCGCCGCTCACCTGTAGCGGCTGCCGCCACTGGGCACAAATCACCGCGCACACGCCCGCGGATACCGAAAGCATGGGAGTCGGGGCAGGTCGTTGCGGGCGCTTCGCCGAAACGCGCTCTGGAGCGGCTCGTCCACGTTGTAATATCTGCTGGGAACCGGCAGCCCGCCTGCAGCCTGCTCCCGACGGGGTATTGCGAGACGATTGACGGACCCGGCAGCGGAGGCTTCGGCCTGCCCCTCATTATCATGCCTCTCCCTCGGTCGTCGTTGTCCGCGCGGCATGCATCACGGACCCGGGCGCGATTTCCGTGCGACGCAGGTGTGGCAGCAGCGGCAGGAAGGCCGCGAGAGCGACACCATAGACGAGCCACCGCGTCGTATCCACCGTGAAGATGATTTGCTCGCGATATTCGGATAAGCCGACGTGCTGTCGCTCCGTCAATGGATAGAGTATGGCGAGGCTGAGCGCGAGCGGCACACCCGCGCTCAGCAGGATCGCCAGCCAGCGGGGGAGGCGCGCGATCCCGATCACGTAGGCGAGCAGCCCGAGGAGTGCGGCGAAAACCAGGAAAGCGGGCCACGCGATCAGGAAGCGCAACCCACTGCCGACGCCGCGCGTCGCGATGAGCGGCTGATGGCCGTACACGCGCCGCCCGAAGGTGATGAATTCGCTGACGCTGTTCGCCGCCATCAGCCCGGTGACCCCGGCAAGCACGCCCGCGACGAGCGCTGAGACGACCGAGCCGTGCCGATCCTGCGTGAAGGCGGGGGGGGCGCGCCGCAGTTGGTGCATGACAAAGATCAGCGCGATCAATACGCCGAGTGAGATGAGTGCGCTGATCGGCAGCGAGACCCGGTCGTAGAACGCAAGCGCGGCGGGGCCGACAAAGACGCCGAGCAAGGTGTACGTGAGGATGTAGAGAAACGCGCCGAGGGCGAGCACGGGCAGAAAGGCGCGGAACGGCATACCGAGCACCCCCGCCGCGATCGGCGTGACGATCCGCAGGCCGGGAAGGATGCGGCCGACGACGATCGCCCAGCCGCCGTGGCGTTGGATCTTCCCCTCCGCCCGTGCCAGCGCCTCCGGCCCGAGATGGATGAACCGCCCGTATCGCAGGATGAGCGGCCTCCCGCACCGTCGGCTGAGAAAGAAAAGCCCTGTCGCGCCCGCAACCGTCACAATCTCCTGCAGGAGCAGGACGAGCCAGAGCGGTTCGCGCCCCTGCGCGACGCGCACGCCCGCGAGCACCATCATCAAGTCGCCGGGGATCGGGCTTGGCACACCGAGTTCCTCGAAAAAGATGATCGTGACGATCACCGCGAGCGTGTGCGATCGCAGGAGGGATCGCATACTTTCATTGATCGTACCTAGCAAGAAGATCATCGTCGCGTGCCGGGCTCCATTTCCGTTGTACTGCTCCGAAGGGTCACGGCAATCCGCTGAGTTCGAGATCTCTGTCGAGCCATCCGAAAACGGTGTCCATGTCACATGATACAACGGTCAGTGCGGAGCGAGGATGTGCGGTGGCCCGGTTGATGCATAGGCGCTCGTCAAGGAAACTGCTCAGAGGTGATGGAAAGCGCCCACGGAGGCACGCATGAACCCGACAGAACTGATCGTGGAGTGGCTGGAGAGCGATTCCGCAGTACGTGACGAGATGGGGGAACTCGAAACATTCTCCGATGTGCATGGCCTGCAGGAGGGTCTCGTAAACCGGATTCGCAAAGAGAGCGATCTCCGACGGTTGCGCGATGATCTCGTGAAGTACGGTACGCAGTACGCGCCGCGTGAGATCGGTGACCTGAAGGGTTTTCTCGATTGGTCGCTGGAACAAGTGGATTGGCAGGCGGTGAACCATTTCATCACCGACCGTAACGAAGAGGAGTCAGTTGTCACTCAGGGAGATCACGAGGCCGCATCGTAACCCCAACGGCATCGGCCGTCAGATCGCTGACGACCGGGATTACGCCGGGGCAACGATCGGCGAGTAGACCGATTTCGGATGACCAGCGGCAATCTATTGAAGGAACTTCCACGTCCGCACAACGACGATCGCTTGCTGCTTCATCGCATTGATATCCGCGGGCTGGGTGCCGAGGGTCAGAATGTACGCCGTGCCGTTGTGGAGGGCGAAGATCTGCGAGAAGTAGATTTTGGCGCCATTGACGGTACCGGTGTAGTCAATCTGGACCGCCGACTCTGTATCGAGTTGCAGGTTGGTCGTGCCGACCTGCTGCGCGTCCGGGATGTTCTTCTTGATCTCCGCGAGTGAGGCGTCGAGATATTGCGTGATGCTGCCCGAGACCGATTCTGTCGAGATGTCAATGGAGCCGGACGGCCGAGACGTAGTGAAGGCAACGACACTGAGCGAAGACGTGGGCTGGCTCACCGTCCACGCGGAGGGCCGGGAGAACGAGAAACGCCCCTGCGGATCCGTGAAGAGCGTCAAGCCCGCGCCTGCCGTCGTCGAGCCTGCGGCGGTCGTCGAACCGGCGGTCGCCGAGCCGGTCGTTGCTGACCCAGCCGGGCGTGTCGCCACTGCGGAAGCACCGGCGGAGGCCGTCGGCGCGGTTGTCGAGCCGGCTGCGGCGGAAACGGATCCCGCGGCGGTTGGGGCCATCGTCGGCACGGCTGTCGCGGCGCTTGCGGCTACCGTCGTCGGTGTCGTCGTCGGTATGGCGGCTTTCGGTGTATCAGTCGCCGTGCTGCCACCGCATGCGACCAGAAGCGCCATACAGACAAGCAAGGCAATCACCGGTAACGCGTACCGTCGGTCCACCACGTCCTCCAACCCTTTCTTCGTGTGGCTCCGCTGCCACTCTCCGTTGCGCACCATCGGCGGTAACGATGCGCCAGTGTAGGGTACACTACCGATCAATGCACTGATCGAACTGACGAGCGCGCGGATCACCGCGTACGAACGATACGGCTTCAGGAAAAGTTTACGCGGCGAGGGAGGCGAGCATTGATGGCTGAGCACGCTTCGGCATACGTGGAGTCGCGCCAGTTCGGCGATGCGACCGTAACTGTCATATCGGACGGGTCATCGCTCTGGCCGCAGAATTTCGCGGTCGCGCCGGAGGAACTGCGCGCGGCGATACCCGAACTGGACGCGTCGGGCCGACTGCCGATTGGCTTTCATAGCATTCATATCCGTTCTGGTGATGCATCTATCCTCGTGGATGCCGGATTCGACGATCCCGATTCGGCCTGGGGCCGGAAGTTCGCGACGATGTGGGAGGGAACGCGCCGCACGCCGGGTGTCGAGGCCGGGCTGGCGAGCATCGGTGTCTCACCGGAGGCAATCACGCACGTCATCACGACGCACGCGCACTTCGATCATTACGTCGGCCTGACTACCGAGTGGGACGGTGGCTTCGCTCCTCGTTTCCCGAATGCGCGCCACCTGATCGGCCGGGCGGATCGGATGGAAAGTCGGTACGGCAACCCGCCCGACGCCGAATTCGTCAGCCGGATAGAAGCCCTCGAACGAGCCGGCCTCCTCGACCTCGTGGGCGGCGACCGGGAGGTTGTGCCGGGTGTGACGATGATCCACGCGCCGGGCGAATCGCCGGGGCATTCCATCGTCCATGTCGCCTCGCACGGCGCGCATTTCTATGCGCTCGGCGATCTCCTGCACCATCCGTGCGAGGTCGCGCATCGTGACTGGGTGCTCGTCAATCGCGATCAAGCCGCCATGCGCGCCTCGCGCGATCGCCTGCTCGCGGCGGCCGTGCCGCAGGGCGCGACGCTCGTCTTCTCGCACGCGCTCTTTCCGCCGTGGGGCCGCATCGTCCCTGATGGCGACGGCTTCCGCTGGGTGAATCAGTGATCGGCGGCCCACGCTTCAATCTCGATGAGCATATTGGGCCAGACGAGCGCCGGTACCACCATGAGCGTCGAGGCGGGGCGCGCATCGCCGAGGTAGCGCGCGCGAATCGCACCGTAGGCGCGGATATCCTCCGCCCGCAGGAGATACTGCGTGATCTTGACGAGGTCGCTCACGTCCATCCCCGCGGACGTGAGGGCGCGCAGCACATTCGCCCACGCCTGCTCCGCCTGCTCCTCGAACGAGTCGGGCAGCGTGCCGTCCGGGAGCATGCCCGGTGTGCCGGAGAGAACGAGCCACCGTGCCGGCTCGCTGACCTCGATCGCATCGCTGTAGCGCCCGATATGCGTCGCCACCCCGATGTCATGCGGTGTGTGCATCCGTCTCCCCTCCTTAGAAGTGCTCGATGAGATGCCGCGCGCGGTAGAGGTCCCGGCCATAGCCCCGCTGCCTCAGCCCGCCCCGGCTCCGCCCGAGGGCTTGGTCGCCCCTTTTTTCGCGCCCGCACTGTCTCCCACTACCCGAGACCGACCCTGGCGGCGCCTTGCATTGCTTTCGTCAAACGTCACGCGTCGATCGTCGTTGTCTACACCGTCGCCCGCCCGCTGGCAAACGCATAGCCCCATGCCGAGACATCGGGCGGCTCATATCCCAGCGCGCCGAGGATCGTGCAGATCTGCGCGCGGTGTTCGTTCGCGTGGTGCAGCGCCTGGGTGATGAACACCCCGGCCGGGACGGTGTAGACTTCGGGATCGCTGCCGCGCGCCTCCATCGGCCGCTCACTATCCACATCGCCCGCGAGGAATTGCTCCCAAGTGGTCGCCAGCACGGCCGCGCGCTCCACCAGCACATCGAGTCCGACCGCTTCATCCCTTCGCCACGGATACGCGGACTCCTTGCCGATGAGCCGGAAGAGATAGGACATCTCGCTGTCGATCGTATGCCGCAGCGTCGCGATGATCGTGCCGAATGTGCCTGGCACCGTCGTATTCAACGTCGGCTCGTCGAGTCCCCGGCAGAACGCCAAGATCTGCGCGGTTGCCCAGGTGTTATGCCTAGCGAGATCGTGCAATCCATGTCCCATCTCCACCCCTCCGTCCGCACCGCGATTTGGCGCCGCCTGCCCGAATCTCCAATCATACGGGGTGCCACCATCTGTGCCTACCGCTCCGCCTCCAGTTCCGCGGTCGCCCCGCAAGCCATACCGCCGCGTCATCCCGGCCCTGCCCTCAGCGCCCGGTTTCAACCCACCACCCCTACCACAACGGAGGACACGCCTCAACTATGTCGGGATGACCGCCAGCACGCGGACGGGGCTGCCGCTACCGCCGACGATCTTCAGGGGCGCAGCGATCACGATTGCGCCGGTTGGCGGCAGGTGATCGAGGTTGCAGAGGCTGGCGAGGCCGAACTTTCCCGCGCCATGCATGATCGTGTGATTCGGGAAGGGCGGATCGAAACGGCCCGCCTGCCCCGCGTCTGTCCCAACCGTCTCGACGCCGACACCGAGGATGTCCCGCTCGTGGGCGAGGAATTCGGACGCGCTCTTGTGGAAGCCAGGCGTGTGTGGGCCGCTCGCGTCCTCGTTGAAGAACTCCGCAATTCCCGTGCGTTTGCTCCAATCCGTTCGCAGGAGCACCCACGCACCGGGCGGGATGCGGCCGTGCGCGCTTTCCCACGCGGCGATATGCTCCGGCATGAGCAGGAAATCGGCGTTCGCTGCTGCCTCCGCCGAGACATCAATCACGCAGGCCGGGCCGATGAACCGGCGCGCGGGGATCGTGTCGGTGGCGTTCTCCGGCAAGTCTTTGCCGGTGATCCAGTGGATCGGGGCGTCGAAGTGCGTGCCGGTGTGCTCACCCATGTGCAAGGTATTCCAGTACCAACCAGGACCCTGATCGTCGTAGCGCGAGATGATATCCACAGTCAGGCCCGGCGACGCGCCGAAGATCGGTGGCAGGGCGATCACCGGCGTCTCCGGGCTGAGGGGCTGCGTGAGGTCCACGACCGCGATCCGGCCGGCAACGAGGTCGTCCACAAACTGCGTAAGCACACTGGACATCTGGCACTCCTTCCCAATCTATCGGCGACATACCCGTGAGCGCGAGGGATTGCGATGCCCCCGCATCATCCCCGCCGCGGAGTGATTTGTCCATATGGGAGCAATGAGGCAGTACACTGCAACGAGTGAACGTGCGGCGGAACAGGAGGCATGGCGATGGAGATTGGGATTGGCTTGGATTTGACCCCACGGATCACCTACGCGGAGCAGCGCGAGGCGATCGCGGAGGCGGTGCGGCTAGGTTACACGAGCGCGTGGACACCGTCCGGTTTCGCGCCGGATGCCTTTCATACCTGCGTGCAGTGGACGGAGGCCGCCGACGCGGCGGGAAACAGCGATTTCAGGACGGGAATCTCCGTCGTGCCCGTGCCGCTCTGGTCGGTGCCGTCGCTTGCGAGCGTCGCGGCGACGACCGGGCAACTGACGAGCGGCCGCTTCAGCCTCGGCATCGGCACTGGGAGCATCACGAGCGCGCCGTACCGGGCGAGTTTCGGCCTGCCCGCGCACCCGCCGATTGCGTTGATGCGCGATTACCTCGTCACGCTGCGCGGCTTGCTCGCGGGCGAGCGGGTGGATTATACGGGGCAAACGGTGACGCTCAAGGGCGTGCAACTTGACTGGCCCTGGGAGCGGCCACCGGTACCCGTCATGCTCGGCGCGCTCGGGCCGCAAATGTTGCGGCTGGCGGGCGAGGCGGCAGACGGCGCGGCCTTGAACTGGTGTACGCCGGAGCAGATCGCCTGGAGCCGCGAGCGCGTCGCCGAAGGCGCGAAACGGGCCGGGCGCGATCTCGCCGATATTCAGATCGTCGAGTACATCCGCGTCTGTGTGGATGAGGATGAGGACGCGGCGCGGCGGGCCTTCACCCGCGCGATCATGGGCTACGCGCTCGCCCGGCCCGGCGCATCGAAGGAGCAGGGCTATCGCGCCCATTTCGCGCGGATGGGCTTCGACGAAGCCTTGACCGACCTCGAAGCGCGGCGGGACGCGGGCGCGCCGAATGAGGAAGTGATCGAGGCGTTCCCACGCGATCTGTTGCGGATGGTCGGCTATTACGGTCCGGCGGCGGGCGCGGCGGCGGCGTTCCGGCGCCTCGCCGAGGGGCTGGATGTCGCGCTCGTCCGCGTCGTCCCGGCCCGGCCCGGCCTCGCCGCGGTGCTCGATGTAATCCGCGCCTGTTGCCGATAGCAAGGCAGGGTATCCAACGAAGGTGATTTCGTCGTCGCGGGGGCCGAGGGATGCTTGACGGTACCGAGCGTCGCGGATAGGCTTGGCCCGCTGACGCGGAAAGGGGGCGCCCGCGCAATGATTGACCGCTCGCGGACCCTAACCCCTCCAGCCGCAGGCGCTGGGACTGGGGTATGAGGAGGCCACATGCTCGATTTCTTCGCGGTTGACGGGTTGCTGACACCGGAGCAACGCGCGATCCAGCAGACGACCCGCACATTCGTGGATCGTGCGGTGTTGCCCGGCATCCGCGACTGGTGGGACCGCGACGAGTTCCCCCTGCATCTCGTCAAGCAGTTCGCCGAATTAGGGATTTTCGGGGCGAATCTGCCGGAGGAGTATGGCTGCGCCGGGGTGGATAACGTCGCATACGGGTTAATCCAGTACGAGTTGGAGCGGGGCGACAGCGGCCTGCGCTCCTTCTCCTCGGTGCAGAGTTCACTCGTCATGTACCCGATCTACTCCTACGGCTCGGAGGAGCAGAAACGCCGCTATCTGCCGGAACTTGCCGCCGGGCGGCTGATCGGCTGCTTCGGGCTGACCGAGAGCGACGGTGGCAGCGATCCCGGTGCGATGCGCACCCGTGCCCGCCGCGATGGTGACGGCTGGGTGCTGAATGGCGCCAAAATGTGGATCACCAATAGCCCCGTCGCCCACATCGCCGTCGTCTGGGCAAAGGATGACGAGGGCGTTGTGCGCGGTTTCATCGTGCCGACGGAGACCCCAGGCTTCAGCGCGCCGAAGATCATGTCGAAGATGAGCATGCGCGCCAGCATCACTGGCGAGATCGTGCTGCAAGACTGCCGCGTACCCGGCGATGCCCTGCTGCCGGGATCGGGCGGGCTGCGCTCTCCCCTCGGCTGCCTGACGCAGGCGCGCTATGGCATCGCCTGGGGGGCGCTCGGCGCGTTGGAGGCGGTCTACACGACGGCAAAGGAGTACGCCGCGACGCGCACGACCTTCGGTAAGCCCATCGGCGCGCGCCAACTCGTGCAGGACAAACTCGTACGCATGGTGACCGATCACAGCCTCGGCTTGCTGATGGTGCACCGACTCGGCACGCTCAAGGATGACAAGAAGATGACTTTCGCGCAGGTCTCGATGGCGAAACGCAACAATGTCCGCGTCGCCTTGAGCGGCGCGCGCCTCGCTCGCGAAATCCTCGGTGGCAATGGCATCACGACCGAGTATCCCGTCATCCGCCATATGCTCAATCTGGAAACCGTGGATACCTACGAGGGCACGCACGACATCCACACGCTCATCGTGGGTCGCGAGATCACCGGCCTGGGGGCGCTGGAGTAATGGGCGACACCCTTCAACGCCGCTTCAGCGCGCGGGCGAGCAGGCTCGGTGTGACGGTGGAATGCGTCGCCTCGCTGGATGCGGTCGCCTCCCTCGCCGCTGAACTCGCGGCGGCCGTCGCGCCCGATGTGCGGCGTGTCGTGCTGGCTCCGGAGTTGGAGCGGGCATATCCGGCGCTGCGGCAGCATCTGGAAGCGTGCGGCATCACGCCCACCCCGATTGATGTCATCAACCCGGCAGCGACCTTCGGCCCGCTGGCGATCGGTATCTCGGCAGCGGCACTCGGGCTGGCGGAAACGGGGTCGTACGCGATCGCGGACGGGATCGCCGATCGTCTGGTGCGGATGCTCGCCTATCGGCACATCGTCGTGCTCGATGTCGCGCGCCTCGTGCCCGGTCTCGATGAGGCCGGGGCGTGGCTGCACGACCGCTTGACGGGCGCGGATGGCGACCCGGCAGGGCACTATGCCTCTTTCATCACGGGCCCAAGCCGGACGGCGGACATCGAGATGAGCCTCAGCGTCGGCGCGCATGGCCCGGCGGAACTGCGGATCATCCTGCTGGATACCGGCGCGATGTCTGATGGCGGAAACGGGGAGACCAATCATGCAGGCGAGCAAGAATGAGGATTCCGGTGGGCGCCGTCATCTCGGCTGGCTGGCGCTCGGCGCGGGCCTCGCGGCGACGCTCGGCGTCGCGCGTGCCAGGCGGGCGCTGACACCGCCGGACGAGCGCCGCAAGCCGCGCAGCGCGGTCGCCGATCACCACGCGCCGGAACCTTTCGCGCAGCGGTATCGCGAGGCGCTAACGAACGACCGGATGCGTGCCGGCCTCCTCCGCTTCCAGCGCACCTGGCGCAATGGGCGGGACATGAGTTTCGCCGAGTACGCCGATAGCGAGGCGATGGGCGAGACCTACGGTCAGGGGCCTGCGCCCATCGCCCCGGCGGAGGGCACCGGCGCGGAGGCGGTGGCCGCCGGTGTCGAACTGGAGCAATCCGGTCGCACCTTCGAGGAACTGCGCGACCGGCTCGCTGCCGTCAAGGACGCGGTGATCGCTAACCAGCCGACCTACTTCGCGCAATTCAAGGCGATGGCCGAGCGCAATGGCGCGACCGTCTACGAGAGCGCCAGCGCTGAGGACGCGAGCCGGTATATTGGCGAACTCTGCGCGCGCAAGGGCATCACGCGGCTGACGAAGTCGAAATCCATGGTGACGGAGGAGATCGGCCTGGGGCCGTATCTGGAGGAGCGCGGCATCAGTATTGTCGAAACCGACCTCGGCGAATGGCTGGTGCAACTGGACAGGGACCGACCCTCGCACATCATCGCCCCCGCCATTCATATGGACCGCTACGACACGGCCCGCCTCCTCTCCCCCGCGACGGGCGAGAAACTCGACCCGGACGACATCTCCGGGCAGGTGGCGGCGGCGCGGCGCACGCTCCGGCAGGATTTCCTCGCCGCGCGGCTGGGAATCAGCGGTGCGAACGCGCTGGTTGCCGACACGGGCGCGATGATGCTCGTCACGAATGAAGGCAACGCGGAACTCGTTACCTCGATCCCCGATGTGCATGTCGTCCTCGTCGGTTACGAGAAATTGCTGCCGACGATGGCAGACGCGATGCTCCAACTGCGTCTCCTGGCGCGTTCCGCCACCGGGCAGGCGATCTCGGTCTACACGACATTCGTTAATGGCCCCGACCGGCCAGGCAAAGAAATGCATTACGTCTTTGTGGATAACGGGCGGAGCGCGATGCGCGAGGATGATATCTTCGCTGACGCCCTCCGTTGTATCCGCTGTGGCGCGTGCGCGGATGTCTGCCCGCCCTATCAGATCGTCGGCGGCCATGCCTTCGGCTACATCTACTCGGGCGCAATCGGGCTGGTGAATACGGGGTTCCATAACGGCTGGGAGAACGCGGCAGGCCCGCAGTCGCTCTGCGTCTCGTGCAACGCCTGCGCGACCGTCTGCCCGGTCGGCATCCCGCTGCCACAGCAGATCCTCGAAGTGCGCCACCGGACGGTCGAGGAGTTCGGTCTGCCGTGGTACAAGCGGCCGGTGCTCGAACTCTGGTCCAGCCCGGCGCTGTTCGACAAAGCCGCCCGCCTCGCCGCCCGCCTCGGCCAGCCCCTGGCCGAACCGGATGGTTTCTTGCCCAACCTGCCGGGGATGGATCGCTTCCAGCGGTGGCGCAGCCTGCCTGTCCCGGCGGCGCAGCCCGCGCGCGACCGGCTCTTCGGCGGCGCAACCAGCGGCGTGCCGGATGCGCCGATCCTCTCCCCACCGCTCCTGGAGTCGGGCGCGACCGGTGCGCGGGTGGCGTACTTCATCCAGTGCTTCACCGACCGCCTCTTCCCGGAGATGGCGGAGGCGACGGTGCGTGTCCTCCAGGCGTGCGGCGCGCACGTCGTCGTGCCGACGAGCCAGCATTGCTGCGGCCTGCCCGCCTTCGACTCCGGCGACTGGCCCCGCGCCAAGACGATGGCAAAAGCGACCATCGAAGGGTTGGAAGCGGCGCAGGCCGATTGGATCGTCACAGCGGGGGCATCATGCGCCGTCGCGATCACCCACGATTATCACCAGTTGTTCGCGGACGAACCCGACTGGCTGGCCCGCGTCGAGGCGCTCGCTGAGCGGACGCGCGATCTGATCTCGTTCCTGACGACCGTCGCGCGCTTGCCGGATGGGTCGCTTGCCACCGGGCACGGCGAGCCGGTGACGTACCACAACTTCTGCCAGTCGCACAACGTCCTTGGCCTCAAGGAGGAACCGCGCGACCTGATCGAGCAGGTGATGGGGCTGGACATTGTCGAGTTGCCGGAGGCGGCGGTCTGCTGCGGCTTCGGCGGCTCAGTCTCGGCGGATTACCCGGCGCTCTCCGAGCAGATTCTGGCGCGCAAACTGGAGAATGTGGATCAGACAGGTGTGCGCACGCTCGTCACCGACAACCCCGGCTGCATCATGCACCTGCGCGGCGGCATGGACGCCTCCGGTCGCGCCGTCCGCGTCCTCCACCTCGCCGAACTCCTGGACGAACGGCTGCACGCGCGATTCCCGCAGGCGTTCACAGCACGTCGGTCATACTGAGCAGAACGACAGAATGAAGCGTTCTATTTCGGTAGTAAGGCAAGAACTGCGGTTCGGATGCGGTGCATCGCCGCCACCGCTGCGATTGCCTGTTTCTTCGTCGGTTCTGGTGCGATATCCGGATAGCGCGGCGCAACGCCATAGCGCGTGACGTACCGACAATCGGCTTCCAACGTTGAGAGCGTGGGAGCGATTTGGGCGCAGTCTATGAGCAAAGAGACGCAATCATGTGTCTTCTGCGGAATCCGCCCGTGGAAAACAAGTGAGAATTTTCTCCGCCGCTTGTTGGGCATGGAAGCAGACGTTGTCCCACGGCACGCGTTTTCCGGCGATCATGCTCTCAATCGCGAGAATGTCGTGATCCGCCTTTCTCAGCCACGCGCGATGGGACGGTGGCGACGAGTTCGGGCCGCTCATAGAGCACGCGCCCTTCCCGCTCGACATAGGTCAACATCGTGCCGATCTGCCCGGTCCATTGTTTCACCTCTTCCGGTGTGTACACGATGATGTCCATTGGCCATGCATGCAGGCCGAAAAGCGCGTCAATCGCAATTGCGCGGTCGAAGTAACCCAGCGCTGTCTCCATCTCAACGAAGATGTCGAGATCGCTGTCCGGCCCCGCGTCGCCCCGCGCATAACTACCGAACAGGATGATCCGTCGCGGATTGCATTGTTCCACGATGGTCCGGGTAATGGATTGGATCAGTCTTTCTTCAATGTGAGCCAATGGTCCATCCAATCTCGATTCTTCCCATGAGTGATTGGTACGGATAGGAGATGCCTTATATGTGGCGCAATCCTAAATTCAGCCACATGATCAGCGACATGGATCCATTGTATGTCACCATCTCTAATACCGCGAAGATCAGCACCTTGACCGGTGAAATCGAGTAGCAAATCCATATTCGCTGGAATATCAACTATTCCTTGTGCCTTGCCTAGCACGAGCCACGCTTCTTCTGTCGAGCAAGGACGCGTATAGAGTTCGCCACCCATACGATCATGAGGGGATTGAATCTGTCGTCGTATGCTTCCTTGCTTTTCATTACGAACGCTATCACGTGCGCATCTCAAAGCTTTGACTCTCTTGTAGAGTTGAGCGCGTTTACGGGTAAGATGCACGACTGTGACATCAATTGCCAGTTGGTCCGTATCTAAGAAAAGCATCTCTGGAGTACGCAGCGTTCTGGCTTGAGATTCAAGATCAATGATCTGCGACTGCAATTCTTCGATTAGTCGCTTTTGGAAGGAGACTTGTTCCTGCCAATATCCCCAAGTGTGACGGTCTTCAATTAGTATTCGTATATGCCGCTCACGTTCGGAGACTTCGGATTCCTTCTGCTTAATCTGATTCTCGATGTAAAGAAGAGGCTTCCTACGCTCTCTGTTCGACGCCCTTAACTCCTCCCAAAATTCAATATCGCTTGAGAGTGAATCCAGTTGAGCCTCGGCCTCCACTAATGAGCGAAGGATTTCAGCATCCTGTTTATTACCATCCGTAGGACGGCACATCTCGATCCTCCTGTAAACCATCGACGCATTCTTTCCCAGAATTGGGGCGACAATAGAACATCAACCCTTTAGCGCGATGTTGCAATACCAAAGGATAGCATACGCTCTAGGAGCCCCCCTATATTGGCACGATCAAACTGTCCAGATCGCGCGGGTAGAAGGTGAGGGCGTCGCAGCCCGTTTCGGTGATGACAATGGTGTCGGAGTGGCGGAAGCCCGCAAAACCGGGAACGTAGAGGCCAGGTTCGACACTGAGGACCATGCCGGGTTTCAGTTCGGTCTCATCGCCCATATCAATGAAGGGCTGCTCGTGCCCTTCCAGGCCGATGCCGTGGCCGGTGTGATGGCGCTGCAAGGCGGCATGACCCATCGCGGCGATTGCGCCGGAGATGTCGCGCTCGGCGTCCGCGCAGGTGCGGCCGGGGCGGAGGGCGGCGAAGGCGACTTCCTGAATGTGCGTCATCGCGTCGAAGTAGGTGCGGAACTCGGCGGACGGTTCGCCGACGATCATCGTCCGCTCCAACTCCGAATGGTAGCCGCCGACGAGCGCGCTCGCACCGGTGATAATCACATCGCCGGGCCGCAACCCACCCTCGCGCCGCATGCCGTGCGGCATTGAGGTGTTCGTTCCCGCGATGAACATTGCGGACGCCGGGGAGTTGCGGACGCCGCGACCACCGCCGGTGTAGGTCGGGCCGAGGGTGTCGAGCATCGTCGTCGTGGCAGCGAGCGTGGCGCGCAGGCTCACTTCGATCTCGCTGCGTCCGACAGCCATCTCCTTCTGGAGGATGCGATGCGCGAGGTTGCCCCAACGCGCGCTCTCGCGGATCAGTTGCAGTTCGTGCGCCGTTTTTACCTGCCGGAGCGTGTCTATCAGGTCCGCCGCCTGCACGACGGTGGCGCCACCGGCGATGTCCGTCACACTCGGGCCGCGATAGCCGTTCACATCGCCGTAGCCGTCCGAGTCCACACCGATCTTCTTGCCCTTGCCGGTCAGTTTCAGTTCCGTGAGCAGCGCCGCGAGGTGCTGCATCGGGTGCTTGCTGCTCGGCCCCGCCGGGTATTCCGGGTAGACGGCGAAATGACCGACGCCGATGGACTTCCGCACATGCTCCTGCTCCAACGCGGGGATCAGCACGCCGAGGTCGCCGTCTGCCGGGATAATCAGCGCCATTGGCCGCTCGGTCGTGGCGTGCGTGAAGCCACTGAGATAGACGATGCGGTTCGAGTTGAAGAGGATCAGTGCGTCCAGCCCCGCGCGCTCCATCGCCCGGCGCGTCTCCGCGACCCGCCCCGTATACTCCTCCCGCGTGATTGCCAAGGTCTCAATCGGCGCAGCCATCGCCGGTATCGTCGTCGTCATCACATGCCCCCTTCTACATCTGATGCATCAGGTCCGGCAATCGTAAGAGAAACCAACGATCCCCGGTTAGTTCGGGCGGATGGCGACGCCTATGCGGTCCATGAGGTCGCCCATGCCGCCGCGAGAGAGTTTCGCCGCCCGTGCCGCCTCGGCGACGTTCGTTGCCGCGCCGGAGACGTAGAGGGCGATCGCGATCGCTTCCCGCCGCGCCGCGTCCGACAGCCCGTTCCACTTCTCCGCGAGGTCTTTCGGTACCGGATACCCGATCTCCACCATCTCATCACTCATCGCTGGGGCCTCCTTGCTACACATCAGCCTTCATGACGAAGACAATGTAACGGTCATTCTCGCACGGCTCAATATCCCATCCCGCTTCCTGCCCCTTTAGAAGGAGAAAGAACCTCTGAGACCGTCAACGACATGAAGCAGTGCGTCAAAGTAGTCTGTTTCTTCATAGCGTCCTCCTTCTGCATCATAATGGAAGGAGCGATTTTCGAGACGCATTGTAGTCCGACTCCGCGCTGCGGCGTACACTGATAGCAGCAAAGGCAGAAAGGCAGCATAACAATGACAACGGCGAGCAAATCAATGCGGACGGAGCGCGATTCACTCGGGGAGGTGCTGGTCCCGGCGGATGCGCTGTACGGGGCGCAGACGGCACGAGCGGTCGAGAACTTCCCGATCTCCGGCATCCGGCCGCACCGCGTCTTCATCGAGAGCACGGCGATGGTGAAGTGGGCGGCGGCGATGGCGAATATGGCGATCGGCAAACTGCCGTCCGAAAAAGGGAACGCGATCACCCAGGCCGCCCAAGAGATCATGGACGGCCAGCATCACGAGCAGTTCGTCGTGGATGTCTTTCAGGCGGGCGCGGGCACCTCGCACAACATGAACGCGAACGAGGTGATCGCCAACCGCGCGAATGAACTGCGCGGCGGGCGGCGCGGCGATTACGCGCCCATCCACCCGAACGACGACGTTAACATGAGCCAGAGCACGAACGACATCTTTCCGACGATCGCGAAAGTTGCCGCGCTCCGCATGCTGCCGGGCGTCGTCGCACAGTTGCGGTCGCTCGAAGAGACATTTCGGCAGAAGGCGGACGAATTCGCGGCCGTCGTCAAGAGCGGCCGCACCCACCTGCAGGACGCCGTACCGACAACGCTCGGCGCGGAGTTCAGCGGCTACGCGAGCGCGATCAAGCACGTCCGCGAGCGTGGAGAAAGCACGGCGCACTGGGTCGGCGACCTGAACATCGGCGCGACGGCGCTCGGCACCGGCCTGAACAGCGGCGCGGGCTATCGCGGCGAAGCGGTGAGGTATCTCAAAGAGATCACCGGCATCGAAGACCTGCGCCCGGCGGAAAACCTCTTCGAGGTGACGCAGAGCATGGCATCGCTCGGCGCGCTCTCCGGTGACTTGAGAACGATCGCACTCGAACTGATCCGCATCGCGAACGACCTCCGCCTGATGGCCTCCGGGCCGCGCACGGGGCTGTACGAGATCGCGCTCCCCGCTGTGCAGCCCGGCTCCTCGATCATGCCGGGCAAGGTCAACCCGGTGATGGCGGAAATGCTCGATATGGTCTGCTTTCAGGTCGTTGGCAATGACACGACGGTCGCACTCGCCGTGCAGGCGGGGCAACTCGACCTCAACGTGATGATGCCGGTAATCGCCTTCACCATCGTTTGGTCTATGGAGATCCTCACGAACGCGGTGCGCGTCTTCATCGAACAGTGTGTACGCGGCATCACGGCGAATCGTGAGCGGATCGCCGAATGGGTCGAGCAGAGCACGGCGATTGTCACCGCGCTCAACCAGCGGATTGGCTATAGCCGCGCGGCGAAGGTGGCGCAGCAGGCATTCCGCGAGGGGCGCACCGTGCGCGATGTCCTCATCTCCGAGGGCATCCTGACCGCCGATGAAGCCGCCCAGTTCCTCGATCCCGCCGTCCTCGTCCGGCCCGGCGATCCAACGACGTACGAATAAATCATGCCCTTCCTATTCGGGAAGGGGGCAGGGGTTAGGCATGACCACACCACTCTCGAACGATACCGCGAACCTGACGCCACAGACCGCGTGGGACGGCCCGTCGCTGACATTCGACTTCCCGGCCTTCCAGATCGGCGTCGCGGCATACCCGGAGGGGCCGACGGGCTGCACGGTCTTCCACTTCCCGGCCGGAGCGGCGTGCGCGATGGATGTGCGCGGCGGTGCGCCCGGCTTCCTCGGCGATTACGGATGGGTGGACGCGATTTGCCTCGCGGGCGGGTCGCTCTACGGCCTCGAAGCGGCGGCGGGCGTCGCCGCCGAACTCTTCGCGATGCGCGGATACCGCGCAAACTGGATGGAGATCGCGCTCGTCTCCGGAGCGATCATCTTCGATTACGGCCCGCGTCAGAACACGATTTATCCCGATAAGGCGCTCGGCCGGGCGGCACTCAAGGCGGCACGAACGGGCATCTTCCCGCTCGGCGGGCGCGGGGCGGGTTGCTCGGCGCGGGTCGGCGCGGGCTTCGACTGGAATCAGGGCGAACTCGCCGGACAGGGCGGCGCGTTCCGCCAAATCGGGGAGACGAAGATCGCCGTCTTCAGCGTCGTTAACGCGCTCGGGGCGATCGTGGACCGGGACGGGACCGTCGTACGCGGCCACCGAAATCGGGCAACGGGCAATCGTCACCACCTGATCGCCGACCTCGAACGGCGGCTCGCGGCGGGCGAAGAACCAACGCCACCGCACGGCAATACGACGCTCACCGTCGCCGTCACGAACCAAAAACTCGATATGCGGTCACTCCGGCAGGTCGGGCGGCAGGTGCATACTTCGATGGCCCGTGCAATCCAGCCGTTCCACACGATGGACGACGGCGATGTCCTTTTCATGGTGACGACCGGCGAAGTCGAGAACGCCGCGCTCGGCACGACCGCCCTCGGCCTCCTCGCCTCCGAACTCGCCTGGGACGCCATCCTTTCTTCATTTTCGGGCCGCGTATTACACCGTCACGGTCAGTGACAAGCGCGTCGAGAACGCCGCATGGTTCTACGCGAACCCGATACCGACGTTCACATCACTACGGAACTACGTCGCATTCTATGCGGGCAAGATAGATGGCTGTTTCGTGGACAGCGAGCGCGTGCAGCCGCAGCCGGGCGACTTCTATGGCGGCTGGGTCACGCACGAGATCGTCGGCCCCTTCAAAGGCAGACCGGGCACGCGGGATTGGTAAGCGGCGCGGATCGGATATGCTATACTGCTCCACGAGGCGGTGGCGCACGGCACATGTCGGCGTTATGACCGCACTCCGCTACTCGCATTCGTAGGAACGGTGACCGTGGCCGGAACACGCTGACAAGCAAACGTCTCCCCTTCCCGCTTCGGGAGGGGGCGCCCTCTGGGCGGTGAGGGTAGGTCACCCACCCCCGCGTTGCTGGAGCGTGTTCCATGCTCACCATCACCGATGTCGCCAAAGCATATGGCGACGCGCCGATCCTCAGTCACATTACGTTCACGCTGAATCGTGGCGAGCGCGTCGGGTTGATCGGCCCGAACGGCGCGGGGAAGTCCACGCTCTTGCGCATCCTCGCGGGGTTGGAAGCGCCCGACCGGGGCCGCGTCTGGCTGGACCCCACCGCGCGCATCGGCTATCTCGCGCAAGCCTTGCAATACACGCCGGATGCGACGATCCATACGGTCGTGTCGGAGGCGCTCGGCCCGGTGCGAGAGGTCGTCGCGGAAATCGAAGCATTGGGCGAGGCAATCGCCACGACGCAGGGCGTGGCGTACGACGATGCGATCGCCCGCTATGCTGACGCGCTCGACCGCGCGGACCGCATTGACGCCTACGGTGCGTCCGCTCGGCTGGCGGCGGTGCTGGCGGGGTTGGGGCTGGCGCATCTGACGGAAGAAACGCCCGTCGCTATCCTCAGCGGCGGCCAGAAGACGCGCCTTGGCCTGGCGCGGTTGCTCCTCACGCGGCCGGATGTGCTATTGCTCGATGAGCCGACGAACCACCTCGACATTACGGCGCTGCACTGGCTTCAAGCATTCGTGCGGGAGTATCAGGGCGCGGTGCTGATCGTCTCACACGACCGCGCCTTCCTCGACGCGCTCGTCACGTCCATCCTCGAATTGGACGACGTGACGCACACAATCACCGCCTATCCCGGTACGTACGCTGACTATGCCGCCGAACGTGCCCGCCGCGCCGCGAAACTGCTGGACGACTACCGCCGCCAGCAGGAGCAGATTGGTGCGGTGCGCGCCAATATCCGCGCGGTGGCGGGGAACGCAATGAAGACTGAGCGGGCGACGCAGAACGACCATCTGCGTCGTCTCTCGAAGAAGGTTGCGCGGACGGCGAAGGTGCGCGAACGCAAACTGGAGAAACTGCTGGAGAGCGAAGAAAAGATCGAGCGACCGGAGCGGCAGTGGCATCTCAAACTCGACTTCGGCGCAACCCCGCGCGGCGGGCAGCGCGTCCTCGCCCTCGAAGATGTCAGCAAACAGTTCGACGGCCACATCGTGTTCACCGGCGTGGAGGCGGAAATCCGGCACGGCGAGCGCATTGCCCTGCTCGGGCCGAATGGGAGCGGCAAGACGACGCTGCTGCGCGTCATCAGTGGCACGCTCTCCCCGGACACGGGTGCGGCGCGGATCGGCGCGAATGTCCGCCCCGGTTACTTCGCGCAGGAGCAGGAGGGGCTGGACCCCGCGCAGACGGTACTCGATGCCGTTCGCTCCGCCGCGCCGATCGGGGAGACAGAGGCGCGCAACTTTCTCCATTTCTTCCTCTTCGCGGCGGAAGAAGTCTTTCGGCCAGTCGGCACACTCAGTTACGGCGAGCGGGCGCGGCTCGCGCTCGCACGTCTCGTCCTCAGCGGCGTGAACTTCCTTCTGCTCGATGAACCGCTCAATCACCTCGACATCCCCTCGCGCGAACAGTTCGAGGCGGCGCTGGAAAACTTCAACGGCACGATCCTCGCCGTCGTTCACGACCGCTACTTCGTCGAGCATTTCGCCGAACGCATCTGGGCGCTGCACGACGGCAGACTTGGCATCTACCCCGACCTCGACGCGTACGAGCGCGCGGTTACCGGAGTGTTCGCCCCTTGAACCCGCCACGAAGTGCGTAGATTTACCAAGATTTGTCCGATTTTCCGTCGTCGCGGCTTCTTTAAGCATCGAACAAATGTCCTGCAATCGAGCAGGGTGCGATGCACCCGAAAGGAGCCCGTGATGTACACGACGGAGTCATCATTTCTCTCACCGCCGATCAGTACGCAGCAGGTGTGGGCGGATGCCATCCGTCCGCACAATGCCGCGCAAGCGGATGCCATTACGGTGGCGTATTTTCACTTCGGCGCGCAGGTCGGCATCAATGCGGATCTCGCCCTCGCGCAGGCGTGCCACGAGTCCGCGTGGTTCACGTCTCGCCATTGGATGGAGCAGTCCGACCCGTGCGGCCTGGGTGTGACGAGCGACACTGCGCCCGGCGCGACGTTCGGTTCGCTCGAAGAGGGTATCAAGGCGCACTACGAGCATCTCGTCTGCTACACGATGGCGGCGGATCCGCCGGTCATCGCGGAATGGGGGATGCTCGACCCCCGGCATGACTTCTACGATGGGATGCCGCGCGTCAGTGACCTCGTGCGGCCCCAGCGGAAATGGGCCGTGCCGGGCGATGGCTACGCGGCAGCAATTGTGGCGATCGCCAATCAGGTAATCGGGAACGGAGAAACGCCAATGGAGCCGATTGCGGGATTAATTGACATCCGCGATCAACTGACGCGTAACGCGGATGGCGGGCCGAACGAAACCTGCCCGCTCGCGGAAAAGCGGGGCGTGATCGTCCACTACAACGGCCCGACCGTGCATCTGGACGACCTCGCACAATTACAGGCGGATGCCGCCTATCACTGTGCGAAGGACTGGGGCGGCGGACAGCGCGGCGACGGCCTGATGTACCACGTCGCCATCGGGAAGCATGGCGAGAAGTGGCTCTGCCGAGACCTTGACGCCGTACTCTGGCATTGCGGCGCCTGGCCGGAGAACCGCATCGCCCTCGCTGTCCAGGTGCCGATTGGCGACGATCAGCGGGCGACACCCGCCCAACTGCGCGCGCTCGCTGAGGTCTGCGACGACTGGCTCCGCGCCAGCCATGGCACACGCGACGATGTGAAGGGGCATCAGGAAGTGAGCGCGACGAGTTGCCCCGGCACCCTGATGGACGATTTCGTCCGCCCGTACCGCAATGGCAATCTCGCCCCCGGCCCGATAGCGCTCATCGCCTTCTACGCGCCGGAAAATCCGTACGGCGTCGTCGCGATGGAGCCGCCGTTCTGGAACCGTTGGCACGCGCTCGATACGCTCGGCCTCGCATTGCCAATGATGGGCTATCCGCGGGCGGCGGAGCAAACATTGGCGAGTGGCCGCCGCATCCAGCGGTTCGAGCGCGGCTGGTTTGGCGCCCAGGACGCACCCGATCCCTGGAACGTCGTCGCACTTCTCCCCGCCGAATGGCCTGCTGAGGTCGCGCAATAAACATCGAATCCAGCGCTGTCGGTTGTTCCGAAAGTCGGGAGATGTCCGGGATCGCCACGGTGGATTCGCGCGGCATGCATCCGCCGGCGCCTCGCGTGCGTCTTTTCGGGTAAGTCCCTCGATGGGAGGGGAACGAAGAGCAGAGGGAGGGCGACATGTCGGCGGAAGAGAACAAGCGAATCCTGGCGCGTGGCTTCGATGCAATGAACAAGCAGGACTTCGACGCATTGGCAAAGGTGATCGACGAGAACTACATCAACCACTCCTTCCCGGATGCGCGCGGGCCGGAGGGCTTCCGGCAGGTAATCGGGATGTTCTTCGCGGCGTTCCCGGACATGCACGTTGATGTCGCGGATATGATCGCTGAGGGAGACAAGGTGGCCAGCCGAGGTACGTGGCGCGGGACACACAAGGGGGAGTTCATGGGCATCCCGGCGACGGGGAAGCCGATCGAGATTGGCTACAGCGACGTCTGGCGGTTCGAGCACGGCAAGGCGGTCGAGAATTGGGTGCAGATGGACATGCTCGGCATGTTGCAGCAACTCGGTGTCGCGCCTGGCCACGGATAGCAGTAACGCGACGACCGTGCCGCTACAGAGCGGCGCGGTCGTGGACGACAGGCATGGAGGGGGCGGCGCCGCATCGGCTCATTCCGCCCCAAATAGACTCCCTTTCCCTCCGAGAGAAGGGCCCGGTAGTTAGGTATTCCCGTACCGCCAGCGATAGTAATGCTGCCCCACATTACCGAACTCGACCTTGAACGGGTCGGGGTTGGCGGCGTTATAGGTGAGGACGCGCCGCTCGAACGCCTGCATCAGCACGTACCGCTGCACGCCGGCCACCTTCACCTGCACCCAGAATGGCTGCGTGATCGCCAGCCCGATCACCTGCAATCCTGCCCGCTCCCGGAAGTCAAAGAAGATGCGCGGTAAGGGGAGGCCGGTGGCGCTGTCTTTCGTCGCGATCGCCGCGGCAGGATCCTGCGGGAGATTCGTAGCGGCTTGCGGGCCATTCGGCGTCAGTATCGTCTGCACCGGCGCGCCACTGGCGAGCGGTTGTGGCGGGAGCGGCATGGTGAGGTCGCTGTACAGGGGGAAAAGGTTGTCCGGGTCCCCAGCGACGGAGATCCGTGCCGGAGCGCGGTTCTCGAACGAGGTATCACCCAGTTGCATGTGGCCCGTGATCATTTCCCTGGCGAGCAATCCGGACGTCACCGTCGCGTTCGGTGTCGTGAGTTCCATTCGCCCCTTGTCGAAATACTGCACGAGTCGCTTGCCTCGAATCAGATACTGCGGGCAGACCTGTGGCGGTGGGCAAAAGGGGCCTACCACCCCTTCCGCGTATGTCTCAATGATGCCGTCGGTAGCGAGGCTGAGCGGCCCCCAGAAATTCGGTGTGGACTCTTCATTCTGCCGCCAGCGTTGGTCAAAGGCGGGCGACGCGAAGGTGTCCGCCGCCAGCACATCGTTCGCCATCAGGCAAAAGACGAGAGCGGCGATCACCAGCGGTGCAATCGTTCGCTTGGACATGATGAACCTCCCGTGAAGTACCGGCGGATTCCGTATCATGGGAACGTTCGCCGCACGACATTCGTTCCAGATCGCCTATGGCGAGAATTTGATGCCGCTCGCGCGCATGATTGCGCGGAAAGTGTGCGCGAACGCCAACCCATCGAGCGGGGAATATACGACTGTGCGCTCCCCGCCCCGCTCGACGCCGGGGATGTAGACGCACTGGTCCGCCCGCGCCTGATGGTCGAAGTCCACCTCGACGCGGAAACCGGGGTGGGGTCGCCACGGTTGGGCGCTCGCCACCCGCCGCATCGCCTCCTCGGCGCCCGTCACGAGCGTTACCGGCACGCCGAAATGGCCCGCGACGAGCGCGTTGATGCCGAACTCGCCCGTGGAGCGCCCGTCAATGCGGACATCGTTCACGTAGCCCGTCCAGGTATGGGCGAGGGGCGCGTTTGGTGTGCCGGCCTTTGCGTGGTAGCCGGTGAAGAAGAGCGCGCCAACTCCTTCTTCCTGAATGCCCTGCACCATACCGAGTTCCTTGTCGTTACCGGTGATAAAGCGGATCGAGGGGTGCAGTTCCTCCGCGATCAGGTTGCGCATGCCGTCGTGCGATTCATTGACGATTACTTCCTCTGCGCCGCCCGCCAGCGCTCCCTCGACGGCGGCATTGACCTCGCGCGTCAGCCGTAGCCGCGCCCGCTCGTACTCGACCGTGGCGGTCGGCTCACCGCCATATTCCGGCGGCGTCACCTGCACCCAACTCGTGACGCCGCACGTCCCCTCCATATCCGCCGAAATGAGCACCTTCATCGTGTCGCCTCCCATTGTTCCGGTTCCGCTTGTACACTCTATCATCCCGCGCGTCCCCTGTACGGCGCGTGGTACGATGCGTGGGCCGTTTGCGGCGGGAAAGAGACAGCGTGCATGGCCGCGACACCGACGAGAGAGCCGATGAGGAACAGATCAATGATGCACGCCCATTCTCTCTACGAAAGCATCGGCGGCGACGAAACCTTCCATCGCTTGGTGGACGCCTTTTATCGCCGCATCGAGGCGGACTCGTTGTTGCGCCCGCTCTTTCCGGCGGACATGACATCGGGCAAGGAGGGGCAGTTCCTCTTCCTCACCCAGTATTTCGGTGGCCCGCAGCGCTATACGGAGCAGCGCGGTCGTCCTTTCCTGCGGATGCGCCACATGCCATTCGCCATCGGCGCGCAGGAGCGGGATACCTGGGTCGGGCACATGCTCGCCGCGATTGACGAGGTCGGCATCCCCGAACCCTACCGTGCCATCATGCGCGAATATTTCGAGCGTGGCGCAACCTTTATGATTAATCAATCGCCCACCTGACGGCGCGAACGCGTCACAGAGATGTTCGAGGCCGTTACAAAGGGCTTGGCATATGATCTCGGCTCTTCCGCCATCGGTGTGAATGTGATGATGGGTGCAGGAATCGCTGCCGCAGCAAAACAAACCCGGCGCGCCCGTACATCTGCCCGACACACTCGATCGCGCAACAGAAGAAACGAGTGCGGGAACTCCTTCGCGACGGGAAAAGCGATACGAAGGAGTGTAAGAGTGTGCGACACCTATTCACGCCATTTGCGGAAGAGCCGGTTGAGCAGATCCCCTATTCCCTGCCCGTGACGGACGGGACCTCCGGAGCAACCGGCAAGTCTTCGAAGGCCATTGCCTCACTGGCGAAGCTGGCGCGTGGCGCCTGGCCGGGAGAGGTGATCTTGTCGCGGATCGCCAGGCCGGTAACGCCATCGAAGATGTGAATGCGGTCCAGATTGGGTGCGAGCCAGACATCCTCGTCCGGTGCGAGATCCACATCCGGTTCGACACTGGCGACAATCGCATCACTGCCGACGCGCGCATGGACGAAAGTGATGTCGCCCGTCGGCTCGACGGCGTAGACGATGCCGTGAACGCTGTCCGGCATCTCCGTACGGCTGACCGAAAGATCGCGATGGCGGACACCGTACGCGACGTCCGGCCCGGCGTTCATTGCCTTCGCGGCGGTAGACAACCGTTGCGGCAGTGGCCAGCGGCTCGACCCGACGCGAACCGACGCCGCGCCGTCCTGCTGCAACGTACCGCGCAGGATATTCATCGCGGGGGAGCCGATGAAAGAGGCGACGAAGAGGTCCGCGGGCGTGTCGAAGACTTCCAGCGGCGTGCCGTATTGGTGCACGGTGCCGCCGCCCATCACCGCGACGCGGTCACTCATCGTCATCGCTTCCAACTGATCGTGCGTGACATAGACGACGGTCGCATTGAGGTCGCGGTGCAACCGCTTGATCTCCGCTCGCGTCTGGACGCGCAACTTCGCGTCGAGGTTGGAGAGCGGTTCGTCCATCAGGAAGACTTGGGGGTTCCGCACGACGGCCCGGCCAAGCGCGACGCGCTGCTGCTGGCCGCCGGAAAGCTCGCGTGGCCGCCGGTCCAGCAGTTCCTTGATACCGAGGCTGTCCGCAGCCGCCCGCACTTTGCGCTCGATTTCGTCCTTTTTCTCACCGCGCATCTTGAGTGGGAAGGCGAGGTTCTCGTAAACGGATTTGTGCGGGTAGAGGGCGTAGTTCTGGAAGACCATGGCAATATCGCGGTCCTTTGGGTCGAGGTCGTTGATCACCCGCCCGCCAATCGCGATCGTGCCGCTCGTGATATCGAGCAGCCCCGCGATCAGGTTGAGCGTCGTGGTCTTCCCACAGCCCGACGGCCCGACGAGCGTCACGAACTCGCCATCCTCCACGGTCAGCGACACGTTGTCGACGGCGATCACCGTCCCGTACGTCTTCACCACATCGGTCAATACCACTTCCGCCATCTCTAGCCTCCGTTTGGTGGACTCAGTCCTCAGTCCTCAGTCCTCAGTCCTAACCCTTGACGGCGCCTTCCGTGAGTGCGCGGATGAAGTAGCGTTGCAGGAGCAGGAAGAACGCGACGACCGGGATGCTGATGACGAGCGAGACGGCCATGAGCTCGGCCCACTGCGAACTGTTCTCGTTGAGAAAAAACGCCTGCCCGACGGGGAGCGTGCGCAGTTTCGGGTCACTCGTCAACGTGGTCGCGAAGATATATTCATTCCACGCGCCGATGAAGGAGTAGATCGCCGTCGCGACGATGCCCGGCGTTGTCAAAGGCAGAATGACGCGGAGGAACGCGCCGAAGCGGGTGCAACCGTCGATCCGCGCCGCCTTTTCCAGCTCCACGGGGATGTTGTCGAAGAAGCCCTTAAGGAGCCAGATCGCGAGCGGCAGTGAGAAGGTGAGGTAGGCAAGCACGAGGCCGAAATAGTTGTTCTGCAACTTGAGCGTCGCCATCAATTGGAAGAGTGGCACGAGGAAGACGACGAGCGGGAACATGTTCCGGCCGAGGATGATATAGAAGAAAGGGTTCTTGCCGGGGAAGATGAACCGCGCGAAGGCGTATGCCGCCGGAACCGCGATCAGGACCGAGAGGATCATTGTCCCAATGCTGACGATTGTGCTGTTGAGGAAGTACCGTGCGATGTTGTTATTGTTCGCGGCGTGCGTATCCCAGAAGACGCGGTACGCCGAGAAGGTGATGTGGTGCGGGATCCAGCGCGGCGGGATGACGAACGCCTCCTGCGGAGTCTTGATTGAGGTACTGAACATCCACGCGAAGGGGAAGAGCGCGAAGATACTCATCACGATGAGGAAGCCGTACGCCAGCACCTTATCAATCAGGATGCTCTCGATCCTGCGCCGTCGCCGCGTGCGCGCGACCAGGTCTTCGTGGCTTGCGTCAGCCGTTGTGCCCTGTAACTTCGTGGCGACCGCCATCAATTCCCCCCGTATTAGCCGATGTTACCCGGCTCGGAACCAATCACCATCAATCCGCCCTCGCCCTCATCTTGGATGACCCGGTTCGAGCGGCTCTGCCGCGTCAGGAGCCGGACATAAAAGACGGCAAAGATCATCAGGGCGAAAAAGACCATCACGCCGAGCGCGGAGGCCAATTCGAAGTGCGGGCTGCCGACGAACGCCTGTGAGTAGACGTGCGTGATAAAGATCTGTGAGCGGTACGCCGGGCCGCCGCCCGTCAGCACCCAGACAATCGTAAAGGCATTCACATTGGCGATGATCAGCAGGATGCTCGCGACCGTGATGACGGGCATCAACTGCGGCACGGTGACATCGGTGAATCGCCGCCAGCGACCCGCGCCGTCGATCTTCGCGGCGTTGTAGAGTTGCTCGGGGATCGCCTGCAACCCGGCGAGCAGCATAATCATCGCGAAGGGGAACTCTTTCCAGACGTTGACCACGATCAGCGAGGGGAGCACGAGGCTCGTGGAATCAATGAACTTGATCGGCTTGTCGATGATCCCCATCTGCACCAGGAGGCCGCTGATGACGCCGAAATCCGCATGGAAAATCCACTTCCAGACGAATGCCGCCGTCACTTGCCCGATCACATAGGGAATGAAGAGGACGCTGCGAAAGAAGCCGCGGAAGCGGATCGGGCGGGCGAGGAGGATCGCCGCCGCCAGCCCGAGAACGAGCGCGAGCACGGTGCTCACGCTCGTCCAGATGATCGTATTCTTGATGACGATCGGAAAGTGCTCGTCCTGCACCGCCTCTTTGTAGTTGTCGAGGCCGACGAACCGCTGTGGTCCCCCATACGGCGAGGTGAAGTGAACGCTGAGCCAGATCACCTGGATGAGGGGATAGAAGATGACGATCCCCATCACGATCAGCGCGGGCAGCACGTACATGTAGTCGCCGCGGCGGTTCCACATCTCCTTGAAGACGTTGGCGCTACCCACCGCACGCGGCGCATCCGGCTTCCGGAGCGTTCGCGTTGCCGTTGCCAATCCTGCCCCCTTCGGGAGAGCAATGAGTTGTGAGCAACGAGCAATGAGGAAGAGAGTCCCCACTCATTGCTCATTGCTCGTTGCTCATTGCTCCGCGTTACTTGCGCTTGGCGATCAGATCGTTGACCTTCTTCGCGGCGTCCTGGCCCGCCTGCTGTGGTGTCTTCGCCTTCGTCATCACTTCCTGCATCATCTGCGGCACCAGCAGATTCATAATGTCTGACGCCTCCGGCACGGTGGGGAAGGAGATACCATACTGGAGCATCTCGATTGTCGGGCCAAGAAACTTCGTCTCCGCCTCGCGCTGCTTCTCTTCCGGCAGGGTGAAACCGTCGCGATGGCCGGGATTGGAGGATTCCCAGTTGAGCCGGAGCGCCCAATCCGGCTGCGTGCGCGCCTTGACAATCGCCTTCGCCGCGTCTACGTCCTTCGCGCTCTTAAAGATGGCAATATTGGAGCCGCCGAAGACGATGGCGCGGCGCACCGGACCCTTCGGCATCAAGACATAGTTCATCTGGTCCGCGACATCCGGCGCGACCAGCTTGATCGCGGCATATTCGCCGGGGCTGCCGATCATCATCGCCACTTGGCTGGAGACGAAAAGCGCGCGCACCTCAGTCTGTGAGTTCGTCAGCGAGGATTGGGGCGCCAGGCCGCCGTTGTAGATGTCGGAGACCCATTGCAACGCGGCGATGTTGCCCTCGCTATCGAAGCCGGACTTCTGGTAGGTGGGATTGTCCGCCGTCTCATCGAGTGCGGCGCCACCGTACGCCCAGGAAAGCGGCATATAGCGGAATGGTGTGTTGCCCGAGTTCAACTGCGCGACGAGGCCATACCCGGCCTTGCCCGTCTTATCCTTGATTTGTTTCGCGAATGTCTTGACGTCTTCCCATGTCTCCGGGCCCTTGTTCGGGTCAAGCCCCGCTTTCTGGAAGATATCTTTATTGTAGACGAAGGCCATCGTCTCGTTGTTGGTCGGGACGCCGTAGAGCTTGCCGTTGACGGTAATCGACTTCAGCGCGCCCGGCCAGAACTTGTCCGCCGAGAAACCGAAGTCCGCGAGCTTGACTTCCAGGAGTCGCCCGCCATAGGCGAACTCGGGCCCCCAGAGGATCGGCATGACGGCAACATCGGGCCCCTGCCCGGCGCGATCCGCGACGCGTAGCTTGTCGAGTAGGTCCTGGTTGTAGGCGTATTGCTCTTCCTTCAGGACGACATTGGGGAGCGCGGTCTTCAGGTAGCCGATCCACTGGTCGTGGTAGAGCGCGCTGGGCACGGTTGTCGGAATATAGGTAGTCTGCCAATAGCGGACATTGCCCTTCGGCGTGGGGTTGGGCGTGCTCGCCGGAGGGGCAATCAGGGCCGCCTGGCCGGTTGCCGTGGTCGGGGCCGCCGCGCTCGATGCCGCCGTCCCGCTCGGTGCGGAGCCAGCCGGTTTCGTCGCGGCGGCCGCGCTCCCCGAGGCGGTGGTCGCCGCTGGCGCACTCGTCGCTGGCGCACTCGTCGCCGGTACAGGGGATTGGCCGCCGGTACCGCCCGACAACGCCGTCGGCTGCGCGGCGCCTCCCGCCGGAGTGTTCGTCGCGCTACTGCCGCCGCAAGCTGCGAGGAGTGCCGCTACGGCGGATCCCGCCGCGAGTTTCAGGAGGCCACGTCGACTGAGCTGTTCTACCACTGGGGAAGCTCCTCTCCTCTTGCACAAGGATACATCCGAGCCACATGGACACGTTCGACGGGCAGGGATGCATACGTCTTTTGCGAAGACGCTGAGAAACGTAACATTTCACGTCACGCGCTGTCAACAATTAACGGGGCGCACCCGGGTTTTCGGCAGAATGCACAAATGGGAAGGAACGAGTAACGAGTAGGCCCGGTGGTACGGAATCTGTCACCAGCCGCAATTTAGCGCACCTTTCAGCCGGTCGTGCGCGATCGTCACGGTGCCCCCGATGCAGTCGCCGCCTGTAAGAGATGGTACTTCACGCCATTCGTTCGATATTGCGGAGGAGTGGGGATGTTTCCCGGTCGCCGCAAGCGAATCGCCGATGACTCCCTCGCTTGGCAGCTTACGGTGTGGCCTGTCGCGTTGTGGTGTCCACACACTGGGCCCAGTGGCCGGTGAGGAGGAGATGGAGATCACCCTCGAAGCGGGCGATTTGCGTCTCGGCGCTCTGTTCGAGGGCGGGCGTGGTCGGGACGGCGACGGCGAGGATATAGCGGACGGTGCTGCCCGGCGTCGCGACGATCAGCGCATCGAGCCGGACACCGGGACGATCCGCCGAGGCAGGGTAAATGCCGCCGATCCGCTGCACGGTCAGGCCGCAGGCGATAGCGTCCGACGGATGCCACGGATTATGCGTGCCCCGCTCGCCGAGAAGCGCGAGCACGTCCGTCGCGCCGTCGAGCGTCGTTTGCTCGCGGTCGGTGAGGAGCATGATCTGGGCGAGGGCGGCGCTCGTCGTCGTGCTGAGTGTGCCAGTCGTGAAGGCCTGGCTGTCCTGCAAACCGTGGCGGAGCGTCATGCCATGGATGCCGAGCGCGGTAAGATAGTCATCCACAACCGTAGCGCCCGCCAGCAAATGCTCCCGGCTCGTATCCTGCCCGCCGCCGAGCCTGCCGAGCAGGAGGTTGGCGGCGACGTTGTCGCTCTCGGTAATCATCAGTTGGGCGATTTCGCGCACGGAATGAATGCTGCCCGGCGCATTCTGGAGCACGCCCGTCCCGCCGACGATCTCCTCCCGCTGAACGGTAATTGGCGTCTCCCATGTGATGCTCGCCTCGCCGGTGCGGATGCGATGGGCGAGCGTCAGGTAAATCGGTAGTTTGACCGTGCTTGCCGGGTAGACCTCGCGCGTGTCGCCGAGATGGGCTTCCGCGCCGCCGAGGACGATCACCGTGACGCTGTTTATCTCCGGCAAGTCGCGGGCGCGGATCGCCTGCACATCGCGCGAGAGGTTGCCGCCCGGTATCGTAGCGGGCACGGTCGCGGTTTGTGCCGGTGGCGTCGGGCGGAGTAGTGGTGGTGTGGCGGTCGCCTCCGGTATCGCGGGAACGGTTGTGGTAGCTGTCGGCAGCGCGGTCACGGTGACGGCAACCGGCGTGGGCGTGAGTGGCGGCGGGATCGTCGCGCGTGCGGTGGCGGTTGCCGCCCCGGTCAACGGAGCGCGCGGGGTCGTACGAGAGACGCCGAAAATAATCACCGTCGCCACGATCAGCGCGATCATCAGGCTACCGCCAAGTGTGCGCCGACGCCGCATTCGTTTCAGGCCGTCGCGATCGGGAAGATGTTCCGCGAAATCTCGCCCGCCTTGACGCCGATCTCACTGTTGGGGACGGTGGACTGGTTCATAAAGACGAGGATGTACGCGCCTTTGTTGGCCGGGTAGAAGATACCGGCGTCATGCAGCACGCCTGGTATGCCGTTGGCGGGCGGGATCTGCCCGGTCATGTGGACGATCTGCGGGCGTGGCTGGAGGCCGCCGCCGAGGAAATCCCACTCCGGTTTGTTCTGCTCGGCGATCGCGTTGACGAGCGCGGTCGAGACGGCATTGGTGTAGATTTTCCCGCGTGCGAGTTGCGTGAAGAAGGTGGCGATGTCGCTCGCGCTCGTCTCATTTTCGATCCCTGCCTTCCGTGCGGCGTCGTCCGCGAGGTGGCGGCGCAGGGCGGTATGCGAGAGGCCGAGCGTCTTGATCGTCGCGTTGATCGCGTCCATGCCGAGTCGGTTGATGAGCAGGTTCGCGGCGATGTTGTCGCTCTCGGACGTGATGAGGTCAATACACTCCCTGATCGTCGTCGTGCCGCCCTGCCGGTTCTGAAGGATGCCCGTGCCACCGACGATATCCTCCTGCCGGATGGGTAGCGTGTCGGTCAGTTTCAGTTTGTTCTGATCCACCTGATGGAATGCCTCGGTGATGATGAAGAGATCAATCAGCGCGGCGGCAGGATAGACATGATCCGGGTCCACCGAGGCGCTCGCATTCGATTGGATATCCGTGTAGAAAACGCTACTCCCAGCCGGCAGGTTGGTGAGGACGCGCTGCACCTGCACGCCCTTGTTCGGGCCGATGGCGGTCGGCTGCAGAATGCCGGGCGTCGTCGCCGTCGGGAGCGGCAGAGTCGGGCCTGGTGGGGCGGTAGTCGGCGCTAACAGAGCGGTCGCGGGCGGACGCGTTGAAGTCGACAGGCTGGCCGTCGCGGTTGGTTGCACGGGAGGCAGCGCCACTCCACCCGTCGTCTGTCCGGTCGCCAACGCTCCCGCGCCAACGGCGGGCGGACGGGTGGCGAGCGCGCCGTTCCCGCCGCTTCCTGTACCGCGCAGGAGGAAGACCGTACCGCTCGCGACGCCCGCCACGGCCAGCCCGCCAAGGCTCGTCAGGAAGGCGCGGCGACTCGTCCGCGGTGGCGGCGGACTTGGCTGGTCTGCTGCCCGTGGCAGGTTGCCGAATGTTGGTAGCGGTGGCGGCGATGATGATCCACTGGGCGACGCGGCCAGGATGTGCGTCGGGTCGTTGGACGCGGCGATGGGCAGGCCCGGTGGCCCGACCCTGTCGGGTGGGTGATAGGGCGTGTCGGCTTCCATCGCAAGGGTACGCTCGATGGCCGTGATCGCTCCCCCGACATCGTGCATCGAGCGGTACCGGTCGTCCGGGTCGAGGGCGACCATTCGTTCGATCAGCGCGGCGACCGGTGACGGTTGCTGGGCAAGCAGTTCCGCCGCTTCCTGCTTGCGGAGCCGCTTGTAGACCCTGCCGGTGAGCATCTCGAAGAGGACGAGGCCGAGGCTGTACTGATCGGCGGCGGGCGTGACGTAGCCCGTCGTGCTCGCCTGCTCGGGACTCATGTAGATCGGCGTACCGGGGTGCCCGACCGTCGTCTGCGTCCGGCCGGAGATGTCGTCAATCTGGGCGATGCCGAAGTCGCCGACTTGCACGCGGCCATCGGCGGCGATGAAGAGATTGGCGGGCTTGATGTCGCGGTGGACGAGACCCGCGTCATGTGCCGCCTGCAGCCCGCGCGCGGCCTCCGCCGTGATCCGCAGGGCGTCAGCCAGCGGCAACAGGTCTTGCTTCATCCGCTGCGCCAGCGTGCCGCCCGCGACGTATTCGAGGATCAGATAGAGCGTCTTATCCGCATCGCTGACGAAATCGTGGACGGTGACGAGATTCGGGTGGCTGCCCATCCGGGAGCCGGCTTCCGCCTCGCGCGTGAACCGCTCCTCGAGGCGGCGGAACTGGTCAGGATCGGCGGTGTACAGCGCGCGGCGGAGTGATTTGATCGCGACGCGCCGCTTGAGGCGGGTATCGAAGGCCATCACGACCGTGCCGAGACCACCCTCGCCGAGCAACCCATCCACGCGGTAGCGGTCGAGCAAAAGGGCCGGAGTTTCCGCCACGTCGGTGCCGCCGGTCATACATCCTTCCCTCACGATGCACTGCGGTGCTGTCCGTCCGCACTATAGCGGCGTGAGCGTGGGCTGGCAAGCCAAAATGCCCGTGTCTCACCGTCGCTTCGCTCAGATAACGATGCTACGCTCTCTCCCGTTCCGAGGCCGTTGCGTTGCAGGTGGCGAGGTAGCGACCGGGCAGATCGTGGCCGAGGACGCTGGCGAGAAATTGGGAGGCGATGGCGACCTTTGCGATATCCACGCCCGTTTCGATGCCGAGGCCGTCGAGCATGTAGAGCAAATCTTCCGTGGCGAGATTGCCGGAGGCCCCCGGCGCATACGGGCAACCGCCCACCCCGCCCGCCGCGCTGTCGAAGCAGGTAATACCGGCTTGCAGCCCCGCGTAGGCGTTCGCGAGTGCGGTGCCGCGCGTGTCGTGCAGATGGAGCGCGAGTTTCTCGACCGGCGCAATATGCGTGAGGAGTGTCACAACTTCCGTGATCTGGTTCGGGGTGGCGACGCCGATGGTATCGCCGACAGAGACTTCGGCGACGCCGAGCGCGAAGAGTCGCTGCGTCACCTCCACGACCCTTGCCGGCGGGACGCGCCCCTCGTACGGGCAGCCAAAGGCGGTCGAGACGTAGCCGCGCACCGTCAACCCTTCCGGTCGCGCCCGCTCCATCACGGCGGCGAAGACGACGAGCGATTCGTCAATCGTCATGTTGATGTTCCGTTTCGTGAAGGTCTCCGACGCGGCGGTAAAAAGGGCGATCTCCCGCACCCCCGCCGCGAGCGCCCGGTCGAGTCCGCGCACATTCGGCACGAGGACGTGGTAGCGCGTGCCCGCTCGCTTCCTAATCGCGGGGAAGACCTGATCGGCGTCCGCGAGCGCGGGGATCGCCTTCGGGCTGACAAACGAGGTCGCCTCCACGACGGGCATGCCCGCATCGGCGAGCAGGTCAATGAAACGGATTTTTGCCTCGGTCGGGACGAAGACCGGTTCGTTCTGCAGCCCGTCGCGCGGGCCAACTTCGACGATGCGGACAAACATACCTCACCCCCTGCCCCCTCTCACCTGCCCAAAGGGCGCCCGCGATGGAGAAGGGGTTTGACTTATGCATGCGGTGGTTACTTATCGTTCACTCCCTCTCAGGGGCGGCGGACTTGGGAACGTTCTCCAACTCGACCAGCACCGTGCCGCCCGCGACGCGATCCCCCTGCGTGGCATGAATCTGGCGGACACGGGCGGAGCCAGGTGCGGCGATGGTGTGTTCCATCTTCATCGCTTCCAGCACGACGAGCGGCTGCCGTGCCTGCACCTGCTCCCCCGGCTGGACGAGAACGCGCGTGACGATCCCAGTGAGCGGCGCTTTGAGGTCGGTCGCGCCTTCGAGCGGCCTGTCTCCGCTGCCCAGGACCCGCTCCGGGCTGGGCAGGGCGGCGCGACGGATCGCGTACGTCCGCTCGTGCCACGTAATGGCGAACATATCCCGATTCGCACCGTCCTCGTGCAGCATGAAGGAGCGCACCACCGCACCCTGCCGGACAAGAAGGTGGGTGCGGGAGAGGCGGGTAAAGGAGACCTCACCCCCCAACCCCTTCTCCTTTCCCACGGAAAGGAGAGGGGGAGACGGAGCAGGGATCGTGGTGTGCCAGGCATCGTTATCGGTGCGGTCAGCGTGGATGGTGTAGCGGATGCCGTTGCTCTCGTAGGAACCGTGAATTTGGGCGCTGCCGAAGCGAAGGGGGCCGAGGGTTTGCCACGGGTTGGTGGCGGTTGGATCCGGCATCGTGTGGTGGGTCGCTTCATAGCCCGCGATGGCGAGGAGGACTTCCGGGGGCAACTGCATTGCGTGACCCATTGGATGCCAATGCTCGGTGAGGAAGCCGGTATGTGTCTCTCCGGCGCGGAAGGCGTCGGTGGCAATGATGGCGCGGAGTTGTGGCAGGTTGGTCACGACGCCATCAATTCGGTAGCTGGAGAGCGCTCGTTGCATCCGCGCGATGGCTTCGTCCCGCGTCGTGCCGTGCGTGATGACTTTCGCGAGCAAGGGATCGTAGTACGGTGTCACCGTCGTGCTTTCGTAGAGCGAGCCATCAATCCGCAGGCCCGGTACGTCCGGTTCGGCAAGCGCCGTCACTGTGCCGGTCTGGGGCAGGTACTCCTGCTCCGGGTCTTCGGCGTAGACGCGGCACTCAATGGCGTGGCCAGTGATCGCGACATCATGCTGCGTGAAGGGGAGCGGCTGCCCCGCCGCGATCTCGACCTGCAACCGGACGAGGTCAAGCCCCGTCACACCCTCGGTGACGGGATGCTCGACTTGGAGGCGGGTATTCATCTCAAGGAAGAAGAATGTTCCATGTGCATCGAGCAGGAACTCCACCGTTCCCGCATTCACATATCCCGCTGACCGGGCGGCGGCGATTGCAGCATCACTGAGTTGTTGACGCACCGCAGGCGTCACGGCGGGCGAGGGGGATTCCTCGATCACCTTCTGGTGCCGTCGCTGGATCGAGCACTCACGCTCGCCGAGCGAGACGACGTTCCCGTGCGCGTCCGCGAGGATTTGCACCTCGACGTGGCGCGGGCGGACGATCAGACGTTCGAGCATCACACGGTCGTCATCGAAGGCGCGGTGGGCGGTGCGCCGGGCAGCAGCGAGGGCGTCCGCGAAATCAGCCGCGGCATGGACCTCGCGCATGCCCATGCCACCACCGCCCGCGACCGCCTTGATGAGCAGCGGGAAGCCGATCCGTTCCCCCTCCGCGACCAGCGTCCTGTCCGCCTGGTCGCTACCGGTGTAGCCGGGCACGGTGGGGACGCCCGCCGCGTCCATCAGTCGCTTTGCGCCTGCCTTATCGCCCATCGTGCGGATCGCCTCGGTGGGCGGGCCGATGAAAACAAGCCCCGCGTCCGCGACAGCCTGCGCGAAGGCGGGATTCTCGGAGAGGAAGCCATAGCCAGGGTGAATCGCCTCGGCGCCACTCTGCTTGGCAGCATCGAGGAGGGCGGGGATATTGAGGTAACTCTCCAGCGCCGAAGGCGGGCCGATGCAGTATGCCTCGTCCGCCACCTGCACATGCAGCGCCGTCCGGTCCGCCTCCGAATAGACCGCGACGACGCCAATGCTCATCGCCCGCAGCGTCCGCGCGATCCGAACGGCGATCTCCCCTCGATTGGCGATTAACACTTTGGTGAACACGCCACCCCCGAAACTATTGAATCGCAGAGGTCATAGAGAAAAGGCAGAGAACAACAGAAGAAGCGCGCGAGCCCAGTTCCTATCGCACACTATACAACCGTCGGCGTCCTTGTTACCGGGAACGAGCGACACTTCCAGCGCATCGTGGGTTTACCGTTGGAAAACGGCTGACCTGACAGGGAATCTATTCCTTCGGTGCATCCAGCCTCCAAGAGGGTAAACGATGGTCGAGGAAGGCGCGGAGGCCCTCCTGGCCTTCGGGGCTGGTGCGGAGGTGGGCGATGAGGGCAGCAGTGTAGGCGCGCTGCTCTCCCGCCGCCATGCCGGGGAGTTCCTGCACGAGTTCCTTGGCGGCGGCGAGGGCATGCGGGCCGCCGTGCAGCAGCATCTCGGTCTGGCGGGTAACGGCGGCGTCCAGGTCGTCGGCGGGCACGACGGCGTGGACGAGGCCGATTTCTTTGGCGCGGGCGGCATCGAACCGCTCGGCGGTGAGGAAGAGCGCGCGTGCCTGCGACGGCCCGATCTTCCGCAGGACGAACGGCCCAATCGTCGCGGGGGCGATGCCGAGGCGGACTTCGGAGAAGGAGAAACGCGCACCCGCCGCCGCGACGGCGACATCGCAGCAGGCGACAAGCCCCGCGCCGCCGCCAAATGCCGCGCCGTTCACCCGCGCCACGACGGGCTTTGGGCAACGATCCACGGTTGCCAGCATCGCCGCGAGGGCACGGGCGTCTTCTGCGTTTTCCTCGGCGGTGAAATTGGCCGCTTCCTGCATCCAGCGTACGTCCGCGCCCGCGCTGAAAACCGTCCCCGACCCCGTCAGCACGACAACGCGCACCGCCTCATTCATCGCCAGCGCGGTGAAGCATTCGTGTAATCGTGCGATCAACTCCGCATTGATCGCGTTGCGCACTTCCGGCCGGTCGAGCGTGACGGTCGCAACGCCCTTCGCATGGGTGATGGTGAGCATCCTTACCTCCGGAGAATTCGCCATAGAGAAGGGACAGAGAACGGGAGATACGATGATCGTACGCACCGATCGCGCAGGTTCGACGCTATTCTATGCGATGAATCGCGCGGGCGAGTGAAAAGGAGCAAGGAATGGAACAACCACACGCTTGGAAGCCGAACGCGGCGGCGCTCTTCACGGTGATCGTGCTGCGGCACGGAGGGCAATATCTCCTGTTGGAACGCGCGGAAACGAAGCGCGTCCAACCGGGGCGTTGGACGGGGATGGGTGGCCGCGTCGAGGCGGACGAGATGGACGATCTCACCGCTGCCGCCCTACGCGAATTGCAGGAGGAAAGCGGTATTGGCATGCGCGATGTCCGCGACTTCACGCTCCGGCGCGTCGTCTTCCACGCCCGCCCCGGCGCGCCGCTGACCACGCTCCTCTACTTCACCGGCACGCTGGAACGACGCGTGTTGCCGACCTGCCCGGAGGGGACGCTCGCCTGGGTCTCGCCGGAGGGACTCGCCGACCTGCCGCTGATTGACAATGCCCGCCCGCTCCTCCCGCTCCTCTTCGCGGATCAGGAGCGCGACCCGGCAGGGAACGAGCCGCTCTACCTGGGCATCGCCCGCTTCAAGCCGGACGGCGCCTTTGTCAATGTCCTCTGGACCTGACCGATCCTCGTGTTCAGTCACGATAGATTTGCCGGGAGATATGCATGTTGGTGGAGCAGGCTGCGGCCTGCGAGAGCGGCCTACCTTCGCTACGTACTGCTTCCCGTCGCGCCGCCCCAGACGAAGCCAAGCACGATAATCGCGAGCAGCACGACGAACAGGAGCGTCGCCGGGCTGATACCGAAGACGAGCAACGTGCCGACAATGACGGCAAAGAGCGGGATCGCCACCAGTTCACGCCGCAGGAACCAGGAGAGGTCGGGGTGCGTTCGTGGCTCATGATCGGTGGTGGGGTCGGTCGGTTGTCGTGGCGGCACGCGGCAGGTTCTCTCTTTCTTGAAAGACTGTTCTGGATGGAAAACACATCGCAAGGATTGCGCGATACGTGCGTTCGTAACCCATACGATGCTCGATGACCGGACGGTCTGGTCATCGGCGCATGATACGATGGATCGCGCCGCGTGACGATGGAGCCGCACAAAAGGAGCAGGAGATAGGTATGAATGAGCATGACGCGAACCTGACCGTCTATGGCGCGCCGTGGTGCCCCGATTGCCGCCGCGCCAAGCAGTTCCTCGGCGAGCATCGCGTCGCGTATCAGTGGGTGGACGTGGATGCCGATCCGGCGGGCGTCTTCGTCTTCATCGGGTTGCGGCCGAACACCGCGTTTCTCCAGGGGATCGTCACGCTCGACGAAAGCGGTTTCATCGTCACGGATGCGGGGCTGCAAACGAGCATGCCCGGCCTGTTCGCAGCGGGGGACGCCCGCGTGGGGAGCACGAAACAGGTCGCGGCGGCGGCGGGCGAAGGGGCGGCGGCGGCGCTCGCGATCCGAACATATCTTCAGCGATTTGGCGAAGAGGGCCCGGCGATGCATGAGCCGAGCGACATGGCCGCCGACTGAGCCTTGCGCCCGATACGTCACCGTGGAAGGAAGTGAGCGGATGGTCGAGCTAGCGCGTCAGGAACTGCACATTGCGTGGAGCAATGTGCATCTCGCAGGGACGCTCCATCTGCCCGCCTCGCCCCCACCCCATCCCGCCGTCGTCATGCTCCAGGGATCCGGGCCGGCTGACCGCGATAGTGGGGGATACTTCCCGCCGATCCGGGATGCCTTCCTCAGTCGCGGCATCGCGGCGTATTCCTTCGACAAGCCCGGTATCGGCGGGTCGTCGGGAGACTGGCGGCAGTATGCCCTCGCGGGTCGTACCGACCAGGCGCTCGCCGCTATCGCGCTCCTGCGCGAGCACGACGCTATTGACCCGCAGCGGGTTGGTGTCTGGGGGCAGAGCCAGGGTGGCTGGCTCGTGCAGATGATCGCGTCGCGCCTCCCCGACCTTGCCTTCGCCGTCGCCAACTCCGGTGCAGGCATAGGCGTGGAACAGCAGGACCGATACGGGTGCGAGCACACAATGCGCGCCGAGGGTAAGCCCGAAGACCAGATTGGGCGCGCCATCGCTTTCATCAACGCGGTGCATGCGGCGGCGCTGCGGGGCGACGACTACGCAATGGTCGAGCGGCAATTGCTGGAAACGGCGCGCGCCGAGCCGTGGTATGACTACCTGACGATTGACGATGAAGAAGACTGGGGGCTGATGTGCCGCTTTGTGTCAGAGCGGTACGAACCGGCCGAGGCGCTGGCGCGGGCGCGCTGTCCGTTCCTGGCTATCTTCGGCGCGCTCGACGTCTTGGTACCAGTGTGGGAGAGTGCGGCAATCTACGGGCGGGCATTGAGAGAGGCGGGAAATCGGGACGCCACCATCGTGATCTTCCCACAGGGGAATCACCGCATCCTTGTCGCGGAGACGGGGGAGTTCGCCTCCGGCTATCTCGACCTCCTCGCAGACTGGGTCGCTCGGCGGGTCACGAACCGGTAGCAACTCCCTGCCATGCGTCGAAACAGCGCATTCAAACGGATTGGCATCGTTCACAGGCAATTCGGCTGAAGCGCGATACCAAGGCGCGGTACGTCGGCGTAACCGCCTTCCGCGGCGGGCGCCTCGTGCGACGATGACGGCGAGGGCGAGGAAGCCCACACATTGCAAAACAGTATCACTCTCGATTTGCTAGCATGTGCAGGCGTGGCATCTATCTTGCAGGAAAATGTGCGGCGCATGAACGCCGCTGCCGCGTCGGAGAGGGTAATTCGCAACGATGGCGAGCGTGGTTCGGTCGGTCAGTGAATCAGTAATCGCGGTGGCAACATCCTCATCCCCGATCGGGGACGTTCACGTCCAGCAATCTCGTTCTTCCGCTTGACGCGATATCTTCGCTCGAAGATACTAAAATCACATTGGGTTGTAGATGCCGGTTGGGAGATTGATAGCAACGCGATACGGCACGATCTATGCTCAGGAGGAATCTCTATGCCACGAACAGCGAAGAATATCACGGGCTCCGGCCCCTCCATCTCCGCCCGTGCGGTCGAGCGCACCCTTGAGGTGATCGGTGGCAAATGGACCGTCCAGATTCTGCGCGACCTCTTCGAGGGGACACGCCGCTTCGGCCAGTTGCAGCAATCCCTTGGGGGCGTCAGCCCGAAGATGCTGATCGCGCGCTTGCGCGAACTGGAAGAGCGCGGCCTCGTCACTCGGACGCTCTTTCCGGAGATTCCACCGCGCGTCGAATATAGCCTGACGGATGATGGGCGCACCCTCCGGCCGATTGTTGACGCGATGGCTGACTGGGGCCGGACGCATGGCGAGCATGTCGGTTTCGACCGTGCCCAGCGCGGCGCGCGCGCCGCAGCCGCTGCCAGCGAACCATCTGCCCAACACGTTCGCAGCCGCTCCGCCGCCGCTTCCTAACGAAAGACTGAGGAGTGAGGATTGAGGACTGAGTGGGAATGCTCAGTCCTCAATCCTTCCTGATGAGCGGCAACGAGAAGGTGAAGGTGCTGCCCGCGCCTTCGATGCTCTCCACCTGGATGGCCCCACCATGCTGGATGACGATTTCCCGGCAAATATAGAGCCCCAATCCCATCCCGCCGGAGCGCATCACCCCGGCGCGCGGCGCGCGGTAGAAGCGGTCGAAAAGGTGCGGCAACTCGTCCGGCGCGATGCCGACCCCATGATCGCGGATCGAGACGAGCGCGGCGCCGTCTTTCGTCCAGACACGGACATCCACATCGCCGCCCTCCGGCGAGTAGGTGATCGCGTTCGCGATGAGGTTGATGAGCACCTGCTCGATCCGCGCGGTATCCCCATCTACCTCGATCCCCGGTTCGGTGTCGAGCGAGAGATGATGCGTCTCGCTGGAGACACGCATGTTGCTGACGACCTCGCCAATGAGTGTGGAAAGGTCGAAGGGCTCGCTGTTCAGCCGCAGATGCCCCGCCTCGATCCGCGAGACGTCCAGCATCTCGTTGACGAGGCTGGCGAGCCGCTCCGTCTGCTTACGGATCACCCCAAGGGATCGCCGATCGGCCTCACGCCCGTCCTGCATGCTCAACCGCCGGTCCAGCAACTCCGCGTACCCCTTGATCGCGGTCAGTGGCGTGCGGAGTTCATGCGCGGCAATGGAGATGAAGTCGTCTTTCATCTGATCGAGTTGCTTCATCTCGGTGATGTCCCGGAAGACGGCGACCGCGCCGGTGATCGCGTCGTTGCCGGCCCGCACGGGCGCGCTCGAACACATGAGGAAACGGTCCTCCCCCGTGTCCGCTCGGCGCACGAGTAAGACCTGCTCCGTCACCGTCTCGCCCCGCACGGCGCGGCCGAGGGGCAATTCGGCAGGCGGTATCGGCGTACCGTCCGGATCGCGCAACTGCTGCGCTGCGGCTTGCGCTTCGAGGTCGAAAGAGACCGCCGGTTCGATACGCCCCGTCAACCGCCGAGAGGCGCCGTTCTCGAGGATGATGCGGCCCTCGGCGTCCGTCACCATCACGCCGTCCGCGATCGAGGCGATCACTGTCTCCAGTTCGCGCGCGCGCTGGGCCGCGTCCCACGCCAACTCCTCGATTCGCTGGCGCGACTGGACGCGCTCCGTCACATCCGCGACAACCGTGAGAATGCCGGTAATCGCCGCACCCGATTCCCGCAACGGTACGATGCTCGCGTCGAAGTAGCCCGTTCCTCTGGCGAAGCCGCTAAACGCGAACTCGCGCAGGGCGATCGTTTCGTCTCGTTCGAGCATCTGCTGAACGAGCGCGGTCAGGCCCGCCGCATCCGCATCGGGGACGAACTCGCGCACCCCGCGCCCGGTAATCCCCTGGACGCGCCACGGTTCATTGAGCAGTTGCAGATATTGGTCGTTCGCCATCCGCACCGTGAGGGCCGCGTCCATGCCGAAGGCCGCGATGCCGACGGGCGCGCTCTCGATGACGGTCTGCACGAAGCGGCGCCGCTCGTCAATCTCCCGCAGCAACTGCTCGCGCTGCTGCTCGGCGGCGTGCCGCTCCGTGATGTCCTGAATGATCGCGACGAGGATAGGTGGGTTCTCGGATCGGGAGAGTTGGAGATTCACCTCAACCGGGTAGAGCGAACCATCTTTGCGCCGGTGAACAGTCTCGAAGGAAATCTCGCTCCGTTCACCGGAGCGCAGCGGCGCAATGAGCGCATCATAGGTTTCCGCCGTGAATTCCGGTTTGATATCGAGGGGTGTCAGATGCATCAGTTCGTCCATCGTGTAGCCGAGATTGTCGCGTGCGCCCCCGTTCACCTGCAGGAAACGCAGCGAGGTCGCATCGCAGACATAGATTTCGTTCGAGGAGGCATCGAGGATGCGCCCGAGGCGCGTTGTCAGTTCCTCCGCACGTTTACGCTCAGTGATGTCGCTGAAGACGACCACCGCGCTCGTGATCGCCCCCGCCGCGCTCGTGATTGGCGCGCTACTCATCAGGATGTTTCGGTCTCCGCGCAGCGTGTGGCTGATGAACTCGTAACCGGAAACGGTCTCTCCGCGTAGTGCGCGTGGGAGTGGCAAGTCATCGAGCGGGATCACGCGCCCATCGGGATAGCGCAAATCGAATTGCTCGACAACATCCGAGAGCGCGTCATCCGGCGAGAGGTCCTCACCGGAGATCGCGCGCCCAGCCAGGTTCATCTGTACTAATCGGCCGTCCGCGCCGTAGATCGCAACGCCGTCCGGCATATTGGCGATGATTGCTTCCAGTTCCGCCGCCCGTTGCGCCGCCGCGTCCGCCAGTTCCTCGATTCGCTGTCGCGAGAGGACGCGGTCGGTCACATCGGTGACGAGCAGGATCAGGCCCGTTACCTGATTCCCGCCTTCGCGCAGCGGTACGAGGCTCCAATCGAAGTATGACGGATCCCCCCCGCTCCCGCCATATTCGAACTCGGAAAGGCTGACTGGTTCGCCCGTCTCCGCGACACGACGGAAGATCGGCAGGATACCGGCGTCTTCGGCATTCGGGGTGAATGCGCGGAACGGCGTGCCATCGAGGTTCGCCTCTGCCCATGCATCCCCGACGATCGAGCGGAATCGGTCGTTGGCGAGCAGGACGGTAAAGTCCGATTCCGCCGTGCAGACGGCGATCCCTGCCGGCGCGCTGTCAATCACTGTCCGCGCGAATTGACGCTGCTCCTCGACCTCCCGGAGTAGTCGCTCGCGCTCCCGTTCAGCGCGCTTGCGGTCGGTGATGTCCGTGAACATGACGACCGCGCTCGTAATCTCGCCCGCCGCGTCGCGGATCGGCGCGCTGCTGGAAAGGAGATAGCGATCGCCTTGCCGTGTCTGGCTGACGAACTCGTAGCCGGAGACGGTCTCGCCCCGCAGGGCGCGGGGGAGCGGCAAGTCATCGAGCGGAATCAGTCGCCCGTCCGTATCACGGATCGCGAAGCGCTGGACGGCTTCCGCGACCGCTTCGCCCGGTTGAGGGTCCTCACCGACGATCTGTCGCCCCATGGCGTTCATTTGCAAGAGTCGCCCATCCGGCGCGTACATCGCCACGCCATCCGGCATGTGCGCGATAATCGCTTCCAACTCGGCGGCGCGCTCCGCCGCTTCCCGCGCGAGCGCCACGATGCGCTGCTGCGCCGACACCTGGTCCGTGACATCCGCCGCGATATAGAGGACATGATGTGCGGCCTGGTCGTGCATGATGAGCGGGATCATCGTTTCGTTCCAATACGTCGTGCCGCGCGTCGGGTGCTCATACCGGGTCGCGAACGTCTCAGATCGCTCGCCGGTCTGGCCGGTCGTTCGCAACTGGCCGACGAACCCGTTTTTCACCGTATGTGGGAGGACTGTGGCGACCGGACGACCATTGACGCCCAGATCGCGATACGGCGCCGGTGTGCCCGCGACGAACGTCGGGTTCGCGGCGCTGAACGTCATCGCGTCGGTATCAATCACCGCGAGGGCAACCGGCACAGTATCGAAGATTGCCTGCGTAAACCGGCGACGCTCCTCCGCCAGGATATGCAACCGCTCCCGCTCGCGTTCCACTTCCAATCGCTCGGTGACATCGTTGAAAACGACGACCGCGCCGATCACCGTGCCATCCGTCGCCCGGATGGGGGCGGCGTTCTGACTCATGAAGCGATCCCGCCCCTGTCCATCGCGCACGAGCACGACTTCGTCGCGAATCGTTTCGCCACCCAGAGCGCGGAACGAATGCGTCTCCTCGCGCGTTATCGGCGTCCCGTCCGCCCGACGCAGGTGCATCTCGCGGATAAAGTCATCCCATAGTGGCGGCGCGCTCCCCGATTCGAGATGTAGGAGGTGATAGAACGCTTCGTTGCGGTGGACGACCCTACCCTCGGCGTCGTAGACCGCGATGCCATTCACCATCGCCTCGAAGGTCGCCGCCAGTTGCGCCGCCTGCCGCTCGATCTGCTGGAGCAGTTCTTCCCGCTCCCGCTCATTCCGCACGCGCTCGGTGACATCCGCGAAGGTGACGAGGGCCGCGCGTGTTTCGTCGCCCAGTGCGAGTGGCTTCATCGTCCAATCGTAGTACCGCCCCTCCGGTACGCGCGCGGCATAGCCAGTGACACTGAGCACCCGGTCTTCGGTGGCCGCCCGGCGCAACTGCTGGACGAATTCACTCGCTTCGTAGCCGGGAAGGGCATCCAGAAGCGACGCACCGGCCGTGAAGGGCTTCCCCGCCAGTTCACTGACATACGTCTCGAAGACCTCATTCGCGCTCGCGACCATCAAGTCGTCTGGCCGGACAACGCCGATCGCGACGGGAGCGGTATCGAGGATCAGCCGCGTGTATCGCTGCTCCTGCTCGATGGCACGGAGTAACTGCTCGCGTTCCATCTCCCCCCGCACCCGCTCGGTGACATTGACGGCAGTGATCAGGAGGGCGGGTATCCCGTCGCTCAGTTGGAGCGGTTGGATCGTGCCATCGTAGAATTGGTCCGGCACGACGGCAGCGGCATATGCGGTGCTGCGGATCGTCGTTCCCTCATCCCGCGCGCGGGAGAGGAGACGCATCGCGGCATCGTGGGAGGCGGCGGGGATCGCGTCGAGCAGTGATCGCCCGATGGTCAGGGGATGACTGCCCGGCGCGTGACGGATGGAAGCGTCGTACTCACCATTGAAGGAGAGCACCGTGAAATCATCCGCGCGTAGTACAGCAATCCCGACGGGAACGTTCGCAAGTACTTGCGCGGTGAACTGCTGCTCCCGCTCGATCCGTTCTAACAGCGCCTCGCGCTCCCGCGCCTGGGCGAGCCGGTCGGTGAGACCGCGGCTCACGCTCACCGCGCCAGTGATTTGTCCGCGTGCGTCGCGTAGCGGGCTGGCGACCGCGCTCACGACGCGGGGGCCGTCCGGCGTGTCGGGGATCGGGACATCGTGCTGCGCGGTTTCCTCACCGGCGAGCGCCCGTTCCAGCAGCGCATACTCATCCGTGGCGGGTGTGCCATCCGCACGGCGGTGGGTGATTCTCGCCAGAGCATCCGCGCGATCCACCGCGCCGAGCATCGCCACCGCCGCGTGATTGACGTCGGTCGAGCGGCCCGTTACGTCCACGATCATCACCGCGTCGCTCATGCTCTCCAGGATCGCCTCGAACTTGGCCTGCACCTGCTCCGCCGCGCGCTGCGCGCGGCGGAGCCATTCCGCCAGCCCGATGATTACCAGCATCGTCGCGACGAGGATAACCGCTCGCCCGAAACTCTCATACGAGGGGAAGGCGAGAAAGATCGCAAGCATGGAGGCCGCGGCGGCCACCAGCGCCGGGCCTGCGCCGACGAGGAGTGCGACGAGCGTGACGGTCGCGATATACACCGTGCCAGGATTCTCGATCGTCACGCGGTCGAGGAACCCCCATCCACTGTTGACGAGCGCGATCAGCCCCGTCGTCGCGAGAACGACGGCGAGGGTGGCCGCGTATCTCCCAGCGGGCGGCCATGAGGAAACCGCCCGCACGAAACGCGAGCGAGATCGTGGTGCAATCATTGGTTCCTGCCTTCGTCGGGTGCGATGAAACGATGAATCATCGGAGAATGCCAGATTAGGCATGAAGAGGCGGGATGAGAACGGCGCAACCTTACGTCTCGACTATGCATGCTGTCAACCAACACCGGTTTCCGCAGAAGATCGGATGCCCGTTTCTTTTCACGCGGGAGTATTGTCAATGTACACACTTGGCATAACTCTTGCGGAGAGAAGCCGCGAGCGCTGACGCGATAAATGCGTCTACCCGCCCGTTTCTGCGTGGTGGTCAATCGTATTTGTAAAGGATTTCTGGGAACGACTATGAGCAACCCGGTATGTGTCCTCATCGTTGAGGACGACGAATGTATCGCGACCCTGATCGCGGACGCGCTGAAGGAAGAAATGGACATGCGGACGCTCATTCTGCACAATGGGCGGGATGCAATTCGTTTCCTCGCCGACCAACCTGTTGATCTCCTCATCCTCGACTATCAACTCCCCGGCGCGGATGGCCTTGAGGTGTTCGACACACTACGCCGGAATGTGCGAACCGCGCAGACGCCGGTACTCTTCATCACTGCGAACGAAAAGCGCGCGGAGTTCCAGCGTCGCGACCTCACCTATATTCGCAAGCCGTTCAATCTGTTCACACTGTTGGCAATCGTTGAGGAACGGCTGAGCAAGCGCCAGATCATCGCCGCGTCAACGTAGCCCCATGACCGGCCCGTCACACCCCACAAATTGAGACATCGGCAATCGCATGAAGTGTACCATGCCAACTATGGCAAGGGATTCGCGCTGGCACGATCCCTGCTATACTGTTTTTTGCGGTGCATTCCGTGGGGCGATGAACGTCACATCAGAATGTCGAGAGGGAGTAGGGGCTGATGGCTGGTTTAAGCCACTCGATGGACTTCACGCACGAGCAACGTCAATGGATTTCTCCCGTCCTCATTGAAGCGAATCAAGTCTTACTCCTCTCGCGCACCGAACTGCAAGCGGCGATGCGCGCGGAGATCATGAAGAATCCCGCTCTCGAACTCGATTTCGATTCTGCGAATGGCGACGAAACCCGCCAGTGCCCGATTTGCGGCGAGGCGCTCCATAATGGATGGTGCGCGATGTGCCATAGCCGACCGCAGGAAGGGCCCGCACGCGAGAGTTACGAAGAGTTTGCCGACCAGTGGTATACCGCCTCACCCCGCCGCAATGACGGCGATGATGACGTCTACGATCCCTTCACCGCTGTCGCCTCCGAAGAAGATCTGCGCCGACAGTGGCTCTCCGATGCCGCGACAATGCTTCCGGAAGACCGGATCCGTATCGCGGCCTTCCTGATCGTTCACATCAACGAGCGCGGCATCCTCGATACGACGCTTGAGGAGACCGCGCTCGCGTGCGAGTGCGACGACGAAACGGCGCTCGCCGTCCTGCGGGTCGTGCAGAGCATCGTCCCGATCGGCGTCGCGGCGCGCGACTACCGCGAGTCCTTCCTGCTCCAACTGCGCGGGTTGCGCGAGGGAGGCATGGCGATTCCGGAGACGGTCGAGCAGATCATCGCCGAGCATCTCCCCGATCTCGCCGCCGGGCGCTTCGCGCACATCGCCGGTACGCTCGGCGTCGCGACGGAGATGATCGAGGAAGCGCGCGCCTTCATTCGCTCTCACCTTACGCCGCACCCGCTCCAGAACCCCACGGCGCGCGCCGGCCGGAAGACTTCCGCGACCGGCTTTCTCACGCCCGATGTCATTATCCGCGCGGACGCGGACGGTGAGTTGATCGCCGTTGTGCCGGAGAGCGGATCGAATCGGCTGCGTATCAACGAAACCTATTCCGCCATTGCCTCCGATCGCGGTGTGCTCGCCGGGCTTTCCGAGCAGGAACGCGAGCACATCCGCGAGAGTGTGGCGCGCGCCCGGCTCTTCCTGCATGGCGTCCGGCAGCGCGGCGCGATGTTGCAACAAGTCGCGCAGTATGTCATCGAGGAGCAGGAAGACTTCCTCCGCTACGGCGTGCGGGAACTGAAACCGCTGACACGCGCGGCAGTCGCCCAGGCGCTCGGTGTCCATGAATCCACAGTCAGCCGCGCCACGGCGAACAAATATGTCCTCCTGCCGGAGCGGCGCGTCATTCCCTTCTCGGACTTCTTCACCGCCTCGCTTGGTGTGAAGGATGTCATCAAGGAACTGGTGGATCGAGAGGAATACCCACTGACGGACGACGAAATCTGCGACAAACTGAAGGAACTCGGCATCCAGATCGCGCGGCGGACCGTCGCGAAGTATCGGGGCGAACTCGGCCTGCTCCCTTCCACGATGCGCTAGGTGTTGGTAGCGTAGGCTTCAGCCTGTACGAGCGGGATGTTCCCACGCTAAGAGACGGAAGGGGCCGGGGGTTCGGTAGGCAACGCAAGCAATCGTTGCAACTGATGGCTAGACGAGTACAATGAACGCGCGTCCGCGATGCGCGTTCCTGGTGTGGTTCCGGGTGAAGGGGAGTACACGACATGAGTAGCAGGCCACCTGCACGCCGTGTGAGCGCCGCCGGCTCCGCCGCGTCGCGTAAACCAATCGCGGATGGGCATGCGCCGAGTAGCGGCGATGTGCCCGTGCCCGTCCATGCCTACGACGCGACAAACCGCCGCATCCTCATCGCGGACGACGACGAGGCGATCCGCTCGCTCCTGGTCGAACTGCTGATAGACGAAGGATACGAACCGCTCGAAGCGGCGACGGGCAAGGAGATGCTCGATCGTTATCGCGGGCCGCAACATCCCGCGCTCGTACTCATGGATGTGCAGATGCCCGATATGACGGGCCTGGAAGCACTCCGCGAGATTGCCCAGTCATCCGGTGGGGAGACGCTGCCGATTATCATGATGACGGCGTTCACGACCGCCTCCATCGCCATTGAGGCGACGATGCTTGGCGCGTTCGACTACTTGAACAAGCCGTTCGACATCGAGTACGTCGTTCAGAAGGTGCGCACCTTCTTCAACACGCAGGAGCAGGAAGCCCAGATGATCGCCCGGCCCGCCGAGGCCGATCAGCGGCTGCGGGACGAGATCATCGGCTCCAGCCCGGAGATGGCACGCATTTTCCAGATGATCGGGCGGGCGGCGGCCTCCGATGCCCCCGTTCTGATCACCGGCGAGACGGGCGCGGGGAAAGAATTGATCGCCAATGTCCTGCACAAGAACTCCCTCTACGCGCGGGGCCCGCTCGTGAAGGTGAACTGCGCCGCGCTGCCGGAATCGCTGCTCGAAAGCGAGTTGTTCGGCCATGAGAAAGGTTCGTTCACCGGCGCGCAGACGCAGCACAAGGGCAGTTTCGAGCGGGCGAATAAGGGAACAATCTTCCTCGACGAGATCGGGGAAATGTCCCTCTCCACGCAGCGCAAGTTGCTCCGTGTCCTCCAGGAGAAGGAGTTCGAGCGCGTCGGCGGAACCGCACCGATCCATATTGACGTGCGCGTGATTGCGGCGACGAACCGGCGGCTGGAAGACGAAGTGTCGGCGGGCATCTTCCGCGAAGACCTCTTCTACCGCCTCCATGTCCTCACGATTCATGTGCCGCCGCTCCGGGAGCATATGGAGGATGTGCCGCTCCTCGTTCAGCACTTCCTCAATAAACACCGCTACGGCGTTGCGGGCCGCTCGGCGCGCATCTCACCGGACGCGATGGAAAAACTGATGACGCATCACTGGCCCGGCAACATCCGCGAACTCGAAAACACCATTCAGCGCGGCATCGTCCTCTCGCAGGGCGGTCTGCTGACTGCCGAGCAGATCCAATTCGCGCCGCAAGCGGGCGGGCGGCTGATTGACATCACACAGCGTGTCCGCGAGCGCACGCCGCTGACGCAGGTGCTCAACGAAGTTGAACGCGAACTGCTCGTCGAGGCGCTCAAGCAGCATGAGGGTGACCGCGTCGCCGTCGCGCAGACGCTGGGGCTGGAACTGGCCGACCTCACGCAGCGCCTCCACGACTTCGGCCTCGATGGTGAGTATGCGGCGGATTAGCGCGAATATCGTATTGGTGGTGGCGGGCTTTAGCCTGCCACAGCAAGGAACGGCAGGCTAAAGCCCGCCACCACCGGCTCAATGCTTCTGCAAAACGCTGTGGCGCGAAGGATTGGGATTGGTGAGGTTGCCCCCTTGTGGCGCCCTTCTCGTGGCAGGATAGTACCCGTCGGGGAGGCCCCCATAAAGGGATTCCCCTACAGGCGATTATCACCCCGCCGCATCCCGCTCGCGGCGGGCGACTGTGGCGTTCTTGCGGTGCGCTTCCTGATAGAAGGGCATGATACCGGGCGGTTCCCAGCGTACATCCGGGTCGGCGAGCAGCGCATCGAGGTAGGCGGCGTTGTCGCGCAGTAATTGCGCGTCGCCCACGGGGCCGTGCGATGGGACGACCATCCGCACATCGTCCCGCGCCGCCCAGATCCGTAACGCCTCCGCCCACGGCCCAAGCGGCCCGACTTCTGTTGTCGGGATCGGCCATTCCGCCGCGTCCCCCGCGAAGAGGAAGCCCGCTTCCGGCAAATGGACGACTGCCTCATCCGCCGTGTGGCCGGGGAGATGGTGAATCGAGAGCGTCAGGCCACCCAGATCAATGTCCATGAATTCCGCGAAGGTGATCGTCGGCGGGACGATGGTCACGTCGCGGTAGCGCTCCGGTTCCTCCGCCCGTTTTTCCGCCAATTTCTGCTGCCCCTCGGTGAGCATTGCGGCGCGGCAGAGGCGATGCGCGATGATCGGCGCGTCCGGAAAGGCAGCGTTACCCCAGGTATGGTCCCAGTCCGCGTGCGTGTTGACGACGAGCATCGGGCGACCGTGCTGATTCAGCAACTCGTGTACAAGGTCCATATCCTCCGGGCGGATCAGCGTGTCCACGACCGCGCTCACCGTCTCCCCCAGGATCACCGCCGCGCAGACGAGCAGGTCGGCATCCAACGGGCGTTCCGCGAGCCAGATCGCGGGCGTCACCTCCCGCAGGCGCACCTCATTCATTGTTCGATCCGGTAGCGGCGGATGGCCGGTACTTTCCAGCCAATCAGGATGACCGTCACCACGCATGCGACGCCTCCCGAGATAATTGAGAATGGCACACCGAGACCCGCGGCGACCGCGCCCGCTTCCAATTGGCCGAGTTGCGGCCCGCCCTGCACGAAGACCTGATTCGCCGCCGTGACACGCCCGCGCAACGCATCCGGCGTGAGGAGTTGAAGGATTTGATGTCGGAGCGTCATACTCACCGTGTCGGTCAGCCCCGTCGCGGCGAGAAAGAGAATCGCCGTCAGCATCGAGCGCGCGAAGCCGAAGCCGACCGTCGCGAGGCCGAAGGCCACCACGGCGATCAGGAGTGGGAAGCCCGGCTTGCGGATGCGGTTCGAGAGGCCCGTCATCACGACCGCGCCGATCACGGAACCGACAGCGGGCGCGGCGTAGAGGATGCCGAGAGCCGTCGGGCCGACATGGAGAATCTTGTCCGCGAAGGCGGGGAGGAGCACGGTCGCACTGCCCCAGAAGGTCGCGAAGAAGTCCAGCGACATCACCGATCCGACGATGTCATTGCGGCGGATGAAACCGAGACCCTGCACCGCCGCCTTCCAGCCACGCACGCCTCCCACCGATGCCGCCCCGAGCCGCGACCGCATCAGCAGAAGGGCGAAGATCACCGCGAGGAAGCCGACCGCGTCGAAGGAGTAGGCCCCCGCGAGGCCGATCGCGCCAATCGCGAGGCCGCCGATTGCCGGGCCGGCGACCATCGCCACCTGCATGACGGTGATATTCCAGGAGAGCGCATTCGGCAGATGCACGCGGGGGACGAGCGCGGGGATGATCGCCTGCCGCGCGGGCATATCCAGCGCGCCCGTCGCGGCGGCGAGGAAGGTGAAGCCGTAGATGACGCCGAGATTCACTCTGCCCGCCGCTGTCAGCAGCGCGAGGGCGACCGAGAAGGACATCAGCAAGGGCTGGGTGAGGAGCATCAGGCGGCGGCGATCCACCACGTCCGCCAGCATGCCACCGAGGAGCGAGAAGGTAATGACAGGCACGATGCGGAAAAGGCTAATCAGGCCGAGGTCGAGCGTGGAATGGTGAAACTGATAGACCTGGTAGGCGATCGCGACTGTTTGTATCTGCCGCCCGATCGTCGAGATGAACCGGCCGATCAGCAGCAGCGAATAATCGCGGTGTTGCAGCGCGACGAAGGGACTGAGTGAGGGAGGGGGCACAGTCGTTCGCGCGGGGGCGTCGCGGGTCGCAAGTTTTCCGGCCACGCAGGGCACTCCCTTTCCTTCCGCCAGACAATGCCACGCATCGTACCGCACTCGCTGCCGATGCAACAGTAGCCAGTCAGCGGTCGGCAGTCGGCAGTAGTCCGTACGGCTCAATCATCGCAACGATGTTGCCCCGAATGGTCAGGATCGGCATTTGTTCTGCTACTGACTGCCGGTACAATACCCGTATGATGGACGATGGGCCGACGATCTTCACGGTTCCCCGCTACCTCGCCGTCCGCGCTTCACGGCTGCGCGCGGCCGCGCGCGCGCATGTGCTGCTCGCGCCATTGGCGATCTGGCTACCATTGCTCGCACGATTTCGTGGTCTCCGGGCGGCGATCATTGGCGCCTTCATCTTTTTCTCTTTCTGGGCGCTCCTGCAAATCGCGCCACTGGATGCGCCCCGCACCATGCGCCGCCGCTACCGCCGTCTCACCACGCAGGCGGGCCTGATCGCGCTCGCCGCATTTTGTCTGCTTACGTTCGCCTTACTCCTCGATGTGCGTCTGGCATTCGTCGCGGTCGGCACCCTTGCGCTCGATGCACCGATCGCCGTCTTCCTCTTCGTCAGCCTGCCCGTCTACCTCACTCCTCACCCGGAGGACATCCCGCGGCCTTGATCTCATCCCCGACCTCTACAAACTATCGCCAAATTGGGCAGAAGAAGGGGTTGCCATCGCGCGCATCTGTGCTATCCTCGGCAGCAAGCGCGGGGAAGCGCGATGCTTCCGCGCGGGTGGGGGAGAAGACAGGGGAAGACGGTCCCTATGGCCGGAGTGAATCAGTACCGCCGCAGGTGGTCCACACAACCGCACTATCGGCGTTCGCGAACCGCAACACTGGGGCGCGGCATCCCCGTGCTCTTACTTGCCACCGTGCTCGCGGTGACGCTCTATATCTTCGGGATCGTCGGGCCGGATTCGCGCCATCGCACCGCTGTCCCGACGCTTTCGGCCACGCTTGTCCCGCCACCTGCCGCGCTCGTCATACCCGCGCCGATGGGCGGCGATGAACCGTTCGGCACACTGCCAGCCGTTATGTCCATCGTCAATGAAACGCCGTCACCCTCACTGATCTACAAACTCTCCGGCCCGCTCACCGGTGGTGCGCCGCGTGGAGACGTCTTCACGATCACCTGGCCTTCACCGAACGCCGCGCAGGTAGATGATCTCGCGCGGAAACTCGGTCTGACCGGGCCGGTGCGGCAGCCGAAGGCGGGGATCTATACCGTGGATGGCAACGGGAGGCTCTCCGTTGACGCGAAGGCGACTGTCTACGCGCCGCCTGCCGTCGCCACGGCGGCAAACAGTCTGCCGGACGATCACACCGCGATCAGCAGCGCGCGCACCTGGCTCGCGATGCACGATCTCCTCCCGGCGGACGTCGGCACGGCTGATGTGCGGCACAATAGTGATACGCTCGATGTCATCTTCCACCCGAAGGCGCTGCCGGATATTCTTTCCGATACGCCGGGGATCCGCGTCCGCATTGGCCCCGGCAATGTCGTGCAGGAAGTGCAGCGCGCGTGGCCAGGCGAACTTCGACCGGGCGCCTACGATCTCATCTCGCTCGATGACGCGTGGCAGCAGGCACAAGTGCGAGGTATGGTGGTTCTCCGCCCGCCCGCCGGTCTCTCGGTACCGCTGAACGCGACTGCGCTCATCAATAACGTCTCGCTCGCCTATGCCGTCGCCAGCGATCAGAAGGGCAGGGATTACCTGCAGCCGGTCTATCTCTTCAACGGTACGGTCACGATCCCCGATCACGACACCGGGGCGGAGATCCACATCGCCGTCCCCGCCGTCCGCAATGTGCAGCAACCCGCCGGCTAACCTCTCGCAAACAGGTTGAGAGGCGTGTAGGGGCGCATATCCGTGCTACTCTCGCTTCCTTGGCGGTGATACGCGGCGGTGATGCGCGAAGAGGACCACTACGGCAATGCGGCGGCTTTCGCGACCTCCATTGCTTATTACGACGGAGGAGGAGCCATGATCCCGCGCTACTCGTCCCTACTGCTTGCCCGTCGCACGCTGCTCCGCGAGGCCGCCGCCCTCGTCGCAGCGACACTCCTCGCCGCGTGCAGCACCCCGGCGACAACCGGCACGCCGACTCCCACACTACCGCCACCCCCGACCCCTACTGCCGGCACCGGCGGCGTGCCCTCACCGGGAGCCTCCGCCACGCCGGTACGCCCCACGCCCCCGCCGACGGAGCAAACGAGCAGCGCGGCGCCGCAGCCCGCCGCGGCCGGTTCCTACCTGCTGCGCCTGCTCGCCTTCGTGCCACTGGAGAAACCGGACCGGATCTTCTCCCTCGCCTTCGCCAACGTCGCGGCGGCAAAGCAGCGGTATGGCCTCGCGAGCGTCCGCAGCGACGCCGATCTGCAGGCGCACAACATCTCGCTCGCCGACTACGTCAATGCGACGGCCGGTTGCTACCTCTCGGACTTCACCGGAGGGTCGTACAGCGCGAACGGTCTGTACCGTGATGCGTTCGGCTACGACGTGTATCAAGTGGATCGGGAAATCTGGGCCGGGCAGCCGCCCGACTACTTCTCCCACATGGAGGGCGGGTTCGACCCGGACGCGATCGCGGCGAAACTGCGGGCGCAAGGCTACACCACCGCCACCCACAACGGCGCGACCTTCTTCACCGTCCGCGAGGATAACCAGCTGCCGCCCCTGAGCGAGCCGAACGCCCCGCTCACACTCGCGCGGCTGAACCGCATCGCCGTCAGCACCGAGCGGATCATCGCCGCGCCCGCGACCGGACTGATCGCGGCGGCGCTGGATGCGGAGGCGAAGAAGCGGCCCGCCCTGGAGACGTTCCCGACGACCCGCGCCCTCGCCACCGCCCTCGGCGATGTCACGAGCATGGCGACGATGCCACCCCCCGCCGCCGACCCCGCCATTGCCCTGTTGAATCCCGAGCGATCGGTGGCGATCACGGCGATGACGCGCGACTGGGGCACCCTGCACACCCCGGAACTGACCGCGATGGGCTATACGGACGCGGGGAACGACAAGCGGACGATCCACGTCGCGCTCGTCTACACGCGCCCGGCGGACGCGGCGGCGGATGCCCCCGAGTTGGTCAAGCGGCTCCGTGGATATCAGAGCATTCGCACGCAGCAGCCGCTCATCCCAACCTTCGCCACGACGGTCACGAGCCGGACGATGACGGTCAGCGGCAAGGGGGTGTTGATCGCCGACATTACGCAGACGCCGGAGCCGGCACGCGGGCGGCTCTGGTTGCAAATGCTGACCGGACGCGACACGCTCTTCCTCGTGCCGACGCCGCTTGCCGCGAACGGCACGCCCCTTCCAATCATCTCCCTACCGGGATCACCGGGCACGACCGTGACACCACGTCCGTAGTCGGACCGGTGCATGCCCATCGAGCGGATGAGTGAGTGCGTCACCCCGGCGCACCCGCTGCTGCCCGCCCTCGTCCGCCCGTTCGGTGTCAAGAGTGGAGCGATCCGTCCCCAAGCCGCGTCAGTGATCTCTCCGCGCGCGACCATCGCCTCGCGCCGCTACGTCGCGATTATCCTTGCGACATGGCGCACATCGTGTGCCGATTGGTAGTGTGTGATTGTGATACTGTGCTTACGCCTCACGCGTCTCGTAGACAAGGAGCGTTACGCCCGCGCCCGCGAAGTTGCGCAGATCACCAGCGGTCTCGCGCCCCTCGGGTGACGACATCCCGGCCTGCAAATCCGCCATTGAATCGAACGTCAATTCCGCGATCTGATGAGAGGGCGAGGGCGAGCCGTCCGGCGCGACGATCGGGCCGCTGCTGACGACGAGCGAGCGCATGCGGGGGATTTTCTTCGCCAGTGGCGTATGTATCTCGGCGTAATACGTGTCGAACGCCGCCGGATCGGTCGGGTGGTTGTACATCACGAACATCTTTGCTGGCATATGAATTTCTCCCATCATGAATGATGCGGATACGAGGCCGGTATCGGACTGAAGTGATACACGCGATCAGGCAATCTCGGCTGACTCGACGATAACAGAACGCGCCACACTTGTCGGGACGAAAGCGGGGCGGCCTCTGAGAATGCGACCGATGAGTTGGCGCGGGCTGCCTTCCCACATCCCTCGGTAACGTGTGAGCAGCGTCGCGATGCCAATCGCGGTGCGCACGACGATATTGAGCAGGCGCACCGTCATTGCGACGAGGACGATGTGCCACGCGCCGACGCCGAAGTAGTGCATCCAGGCAGCCAGACTACCGTCCGCGACGCCGAAGCCGAGAGGAATGAAGCTAATCATCGCGGTGAGGGTGCTCAGTGAGTGCGTGACAAGCGCTTCAGGCATCGAGAGTCCGGTGCTGCCGAAGCCGCGCGTGAGGGTGTAGAGAATCATCGCGGAAAGGAGGGTGCAGACGGTGCTGTAGCAGACGCCCGCCGCGAGGGGGCGGGGGCGCATCACGCGGCGGGCGGCGCGGTGGAAATCGGCCTCGGAGCGGACGAGTTTCTGGGTGCGCGGCCAGCGGGCGAGTTGGCGGGCGATCCAGCGCGCGGGCGTCTTCGAGCGGAGGAGCAGCGCGACACTGAGCGCAATCGGGATCGGAATCAGCGTATAGGGTGTGAAGGATTGGTAGTACGCCACGCCGACGGTCACGACGATCGAGAGCGCGATAGCGTCGGCAATCCAGCGGGCGACGAGAGCGGGCGTGGCTTGGCGCATCTTTGGGTGGTAACGCCCCTGGCTATGCTCCTCCACGAGGCGCGCGGCGAGGAAATCGTGCCCCGGCAGGACGGTGAGCGCCTGGCTCGCCATGCTGGTGCTGATTGCATCGCTGATCCGAATGCGTACCCCGGAAGCGCGCAGGAATGTCCCCCACCGGGCGCCCTTCACCACTTCAGTGCAGACAAGCAGCCCGACACAGATTGCCAGGGGAATGCGCGGCACATCGGCGAGATAGTCGCGGGCATTGAAGGGACCGATCGAGATGCCGGAGGCGATCAGCATCCCAGTGATGCCGCCGACGACAGCGAGGATGAGAAGAATTCGACGACGCATGCCCGATTCCCCGTTTCCATTTCCCTCGATGGACGCCGACGTACCCGTACCGTTTCCCGTGGCGCCGGCGCCTCGTTGTCCGCTCTGATGTTTCGTGATTACCAGGCGATCACCGATCATTGCGCCCTCAGTCTACTCGACCCAGATGAATGATTGATGAAAAGGAGAGCGGCGCTTTCCGGAACGTCATGGCATGTCTCTTGCACATCTCTGAAACAGGAACGGCGAAGACATTCGGTCGCTCCGTTATGAGACGTACATACCTTCCCCATACCTCCCCATACACCGGCAGCCGGGGTCCCGCGAGGGGCCCCGGTTGTCATGTGTCCGGAGGCTTCTCCTCCGGTCCTTCCCCAAACCTCCCCGGGCCGATGAATGGTGTGTTCGCTTTCCCCCTACCATCCACTACTCTGAACGCAGCCACCACGGATTTGTGATGGGCATGCTGCGGATTCTGCAAACTTTTCGCTGAGTGAAAATGCGGACGATACGGATCGGCGCTACATGCGAAAGATGCCCCAAGTGGTGTCGGGGATTGGCGCGTTGAGGGCGGCGGCAATGCCGAGACCGAGGACGAGACGCGTCTCCTCCGGGGCAATGATCCCATCGTCCCAGAGACGCGCGGTGCTGTAGTATGGGTTGCCTTCCCGCTCGTAGGTGTCAAGCGTCGGGCGCATGAACTCCTCACGCTCTTCCGGCGTCATTGTCGTGCCGTGGGTGCGGAGATTATCTTCCCGGATCGTCAGGAGGACATTCGCCGCTTGTTGCCCGCCCATCACCGAGATGCGCGCGTTCGGCCACATCCACAACTGGCGCGGTGCGTACGCCCGGCCACACATCGCATAGTTGCCCGCGCCGAACGAGCCGCCGATGACGACTGTGAACTTCGGCACCGCCGCGTTTGCGACCGCCATCACCATCTTCGCGCCGTCCCGCGCGATGCCCGCGTTCTCATACTGCTTGCCGACCATAAAGCCGGTGATGTTCTGTAAGAAAACGAGCGGGATCTTCCGCTTGGCGCACAACTCAACGAAGTGCGCCCCTTTCTGCGCGCTCTCGGAGAAGAGGATGCCGTTATTCGCGACGATCCCCACCGGGTAGCCGAAGAGGGAGGCGAAGCCGCAGACGAGCGTCTCTCCGTAGCGCGCCTTGAACTCCTGGAAGCGGCTGCCGTCCACGATACGTGCGATCACCTCACGGACATCCCATCCCATGCGCGTATCGCTTGGCACGATGCCCCCCAGTTCGGCGGGGTCGTATCGTGGCGACTCAATGGCAAGAAGGGGCCACGGCAGATGCTTTTCATTATGGAGATTGGCAACGATGGCGCGGCAGATCGCTAGCGCGTGCTCGTCATTCACCGCGTAGTGGTCGGCGACGCCGGAGAGCGTCGTGTGGACTTCCGCGCCGCCCAGTTCTTCGGCGGTCACTTCCTCGCCCGTGGCGGCCTTCACGAGCGGTGGGCCACCGAGGAAGATCGTTCCGGTGCCGCGCACGATGATCGTCTCGTCGCTCATCGCCGGCACATATGCGCCCCCCGCCGTGCAGGAGCCCATGACGGCAGCGATCTGAGGGATACCGGCGGCGGATAACTGCGCCTGGTTGTAGAAGATGCGACCGAAATGATCGCGGTCGGGGAAGACATCGGCCTGCAAGGGCAGGAATGCACCGCCCGAGTCCACGAGGTAGAGGCAGGGCAGCCGGTTCTGCGCCGCGATCTCCTGCGCCCGGAGATGCTTCTTGACGGTCAGCGGATAATACGTACCGCCCTTCACCGTCGCATCATTCGCGACGATGACGACTTCCCGCCCACAGACCGCGCCAATGCCCGTGACGATCCCCGCCGCGGGCGCATCGCCGTCGTACATCTCCCAGGCGGCGAGCGCGCTCAGTTCGAGAAAAGGGGTGCCGGGGTCCACGAGAGCGTCAATCCGCTCCCGCACCAGCAGCTTGCCCCGCGCCCGGTGCCGCGCAATCGCCGCTTCGCCACCGCCTGCCGCTACCTGCCGCAGCCGTAGCCGCAGTTCCGCGACACGCGCGCCCATGATCGCCGCATTCTCCTGGAAGTCCGGCGCGCCCGTGTCGAGATGCGTCGGCAGGATGGGCAACGCGACCATATCGAAGTGGTTAATCAGCGTTGCGGGACTCATGCATTCACGGTCTTGTACTGGGCGGCAGAAGCATGTTGCCAGACGAGCCGCACCTGGTCTGGCGTTACATCTTCGATGGCAACCGTCTCTCCATCGCGAACGAATTCGACAATATATGCGACGTTTTCACGCCACACACCAACGACGGTTCCCTGATCGCCAATGCGTAGTCCGTCACTATCATCGAACATCTCGGCATCCGGGAGCGGAACCGTAAGTGCCACCACATCGAGTTCTCGAATATTCATTGCCGCCTACCTTTGTGGGCCGGTACCGCCGTTGCCAATCGCGGCACACTTTCGCCGCTACGGACGAACCATCCCACGCGAACTTCGGGGTTCCGCCTATCGGGCGTGATGATCGGCCCTTCCACAGTATACCGCGTCCCGTACGGTGTCTCTCGCATCGCGACAACGTCGTAGTTCAGCGCATGGTTTTGTAAAGCAGTCGCAAGCACTTCCCAGTGTTCGGATGAAAACCCAAAGCGCTGAAAAAATTCGCTTTGCCCCCGCCCTGTGGATGCGTCGGCGAGAGGAGATACGCCGTGATCTTCTCTTTTGCGACGATCGTGTCGGCGGCATTGGGTAGTTTCATTGTCACATCATCGCAGACAGCGACCGCATTTCCCAATCAACGGACGAGCAATTCATATTTTAGACAGCAACCACTTGTTTTTCTCGCAATCAGGTGTATGCTGGAATCATCGAAAGCAATCCCCAAGGAGGTGCCGGATGGCGACGACCACGACCCGGGCGAATGGACGCAGAGTGGCGGATGATGGCTTCGTGCGCGCGGCGAGCCTGCACGATCTGGAGGCGCGCGGGCAGCGTGTCGTCAAGGTCGGCGAGCGGCAGGTGTTGCTCCTGATGCATGAGGGGGAGGTGCGCGCGCTGGACAACCGCTGCCCGCATATGGGCTATCCCCTCTCCAAGGCGACGATCACCAATGGCGTCATGCGCTGCCATTGGCATCACTGGCGCTTCGATCTCTGCTCCGGTGGCTGCTTCACCGGCGGCGGAGACGATGTGCCGGTCTTTCCCGTCGAGGTGCGCGGGGATGACATCTACGTCTCGCCCACTCCGGTGGAGACGTTCTATCACGCGCGGGCAGAAAAGGGGTATGCCGACCTCGCGCAGGGGATGGAGGAGCGCAACACCTTCCTGATCGCCAAGGCCGTCGCGAGCCTGCTCGCGGCGCGCGAGACGATGCCGACGGTGATCAGCCATACCGCACCGCACGCCCTCCGCTACCGGCGCAACGGCTTCGGCCCCGGTCTCGTCATCATGACGTGTATGGGCAACCTCGGCCCGGCACTCCTGCCGCCCGATGTGCCGCTCGCACTCGTGCATGGTGGCATCCAGATGGCGCGCGATTCCTTCGACGGCCCGCCGCGCCGCGTCCAGCGCCCGCTGCCGACACTCGACACCGCCGATCAGGAGCATCTGACGCGCTGGTTCCGTCTCTTCATCGAGGATCGCGAGGCGGCGGGCGCCGAGCGCTGCATCCGTACCGCCGTCGCTGCCGAATGGCCGCTCGAAGATGTCGTCGGCATGCTTCTCACAGGCGCGACGGACCATTTCTTCCTCTCCACCGGGCATGTCGTGGATTTCCTGAACAAGGCATGGGAGATGGTGGATTTGATCGGCGAGGAACACGCGGCGGATGTGCTCTCCGGCGTCGTTCCGCCGATGGCGACCGCCTTCCGGCACGAGGAATCCGCCGACTGGATGGAGTTCGTCGCGCCGCTGCACGCCGTCTTCGCGGAACTCCCCGCACTGATCGAGGCAGGCAGCAATAAAGCATGGGACGGCGCGGATGCCCTGCTCGTCACCGCACTCGGCGATGCGCCGCACGCGACGATTGCCGCCTTCCGGGACGCCATCGCGGACGGCGCGGCGATCACTGATCTGACGCGCACCCTCTGCCGCGCCGGAGTCTATCGCGTCGCCCGTTTCCCCTTGCAGAATGAGGAAGACTGGGACGACGTGCTCCATGTCATCTCATACTGCCACGCACTCGATTCATTGGCGCATCGCATCGCGGGCCGAAGCGACGAGACGGACCGCGCGCTGCTGCGGGCGATCTTCCACGGCGCGCTCTTCGTCTACCTGACGTATTTCCTGAACATCCCGCGTGCCGAACTCCCCGCGCACCGCAACCATGTGCCAGCGATGATTGACGATCCGCGTGCATTGACTGACCGGCTCGTCTACTGCGCCGAGTTCCAGCAGGTCGAGGAAGCGGCGGACATCGTCCACCACTATCAGGAGCGCGGCTATCCGGTGGACGATCTCAAGGCGGCGATTGCCCACGCCTTACTCCGGGAAGATTCGACCTTCCACACCTTCCAGATGATCGAGGCAGGCATCGCCCAGCACGACCGCCTCCACGCCGCCGGGCAGGAGAGAGATGCCCGCCTCGCTCTCGTCGCCGCGACGCGCTACCTCACCGCACAGAAATTGCGCCGCAATGTCCTCTGGAGCACGCAGAACGCCCTCACGCTCCAGCGCGGCGAAGGCTTGGCAGGCGAGATCGAAGCGTAAATGCATTGCCGAAGCAGGTTTCGTACGGGCGGTTCGTGAACCGCCCTCCCCGGCCTGAGGAGCAATTCCTTGCGCTTTTCGGCTTCGATAGCGTCTGGGGCTGCGATCATTTCGTGCAGCCGAGCCGCCCGACGGGGTCGTATCACGCATCTTGGACAGCGCATCTTCTCATGACGCACTTAACTGCAGCCAATCCTTCGAGTGGAGCGCGATGATGGTATTTCTCCAGACGAACCGCGTGCCGCCGCATTTCGGCCTCTCGCTCCGACCTTCGTATACGACATGGCCCGCGCTCCGCGCATACGGGTTGCTCGCCGACACGCTGGGCTATGACTCGTTGTGGGCATCAGATCACTTTATCGCCGGTGAGACCGATCCGGACGGCCCGGTCTTCGAGGGCTGGCAATTGCTCCCGGCATGGGGCGCCCTCACCTCCCGCATTCGTATCGGCCTCCTCGTCAGTGGCAACACCTATCGGCACCCCGCAGTCGTGGCGCACATGGCCGCCACTCTCGACCACATCACGAACGGTCGTGCGATCCTTGGTTTGGGGGCTTCCTGGTTCGAGTATGAACATCGGGTGTACGGTATTACCTTCGATTCTCGGAATACTCGCCTGGCGAAACTCGCGGAAGCGGCGGCCATCGTGCGATCGCTGCTCGACAACACACGGACGACGTTCGCGGGTCAGTATTACCAAGTGACGGGTGCGCCATGCGCGCCAAAGCCGGTTCAGCAGCATCTCCCGTTGATGATCGGCGGTGGAGGCGAGCGCAAGACGCTACGGATTGTGGCGCGGTACGCGGATCTCTGGAACGGCTTTGGCTCGCCGGAGACAATCGCGCGCAAACTCGCGGTGCTGCGCGAACATTGCGCGGTTGTCGGTCGCAATCCCGATGAAATTATCCCCACGGTCTCCTTAGTCAGCATCGTTCGCGACGATCCGGCCGCAGTCGAAGTGCAGATGCGGGCGATTGCCGCCGCGAACCCCGGTGATGAGGTGAGCCTCGGCCCAAGTGGCAGCGTCGAGGACGTGGCGCGGCAACTGGCCGCATACTGGCGGGTGGGAGTGCGCGGCTTCATCTTCGATATGCCCGCCCCGTACGACCGCGAGACCGTTGAGCGGCTTTGCTGTGACGTGCGGCCGCGATTGGCGATGCTCATCAACGGATGATTTGAGATATGCTATCGCCGTCAACGATCGGCTCAGTAGCAGGCAGGAGGGGGAGATGGCGCAACCGCTGCGGATCGGGCTTTGCACGGACCAGAACATGCCGTGGGAGAAGACGGTCGAACGCTGGCAACTGTTCGAGCGCCTTGGGTTCGATAGCGTCTGGGACTGCGACCACTACGTGCAGCCGAGCCGCCCGACCGGCCCGTACCATGAAGGCTGGACGCTGCTCGCGGGGCTGGCGGCGCGTACGGAGCGCATCCGCATCGGCGTGCTCGTCAGTTGCAATACCTTCCGCCATCCGGCCTGGCTTGCCAAAGAGGCGGCGACGGTGGACCATATCTCGAATGGGCGCCTGGAACTTGGCCTCGGCGCGGGCTGGTACGTGCCGGAGCACGAGATGCTCGGCATTCCCTTCCCCGCCCCCGCTGAACTCGTCGAGCGGTTCCGCGAGGCGGTCGAGATCGTGGATCACTTGCTCCGCAACGAATACACGACCTACGAGGGGAAGTATTACCAACTGAAGGACGCCGCTTTTCGCCCCGGCCCCATCCAGCGGCCGCGCCCACCGCTGACGCTCGGCGCGCACGGGCGACAGATGCTGAAGATCGTCGCGCAGTACGCGGATCGCTGGAACTCGCATGGCACGGTGGACGAGATGCGCGCCCGCAACGCGGTTTTGGATGAGCATTGCGCCGCCATCGGCCGCGACCCACACGAAATCATCCGCTCCCTCTACGGCTGGGCCGCCCTGATGCCGAGCGACCCATGGGCCTCGATAGACGCCTTCGAGGAAGTCGTCAGTCAGTATTGGGAAGCGGGCGTCAACGAGTTAATCATTGATGCCCCCGGTGACGCTCAACTCCCGATCCTCGAACGCGTCGCCACCGACGTGATCCCGCGACTGAAAAAGGGGATTTGAACCCTAACTGACTTCGATGGGGACGATCCACCAACCGTTGTACTGGTAGCCGTTCTTGTTATAGGGCGGGATTTCGGGCTGGACATTGCCCTTCGCGTCCATCGCGCGGGAGGTGAGCATCGCGGCGCCCGGCTGGGCATCCCATGCATACTCGAAGGCGTACCACGACCATTGCCCGGCCTGCTGCGTGATCTTGGCATCCTTCCATGTCTTGCCGCCATCCGCCGAGACCTCGACTTTCGTAATGCCGCCGCCCGCGCCAGTCCATGCCTTGCCGGAGATGGTCTGCGCCCCTTTCGTCACCTTCGCGTTCGGCGCGAGCGACGTAATGATGGATTTGACGGGCATCGTCGTCAGTTGGCCGAGGTTCTTGCCGTCCGCGGTGATGAAGGTGTAGAGCGTCGTGTTGAAGTAGCCGTCGTACGGCTTGTCAATCAGATCAATGTTCGTGATCCATTTGACCTGCGCGACGCCGGGATACCCGGGGACAATCAGCCGCACCGGAAACCCCTGCTCGACGCGGAGCGGCTCGCCATTCATCTGCCAGACGAGCATCGTGTCCGGATCTTTCGCTTTCGCCCAATTCAACCCGCGTGCCCACTGGCTGTTCCCTGCGCCGCTGCAGACGATGTCCACGACGCCGGACTTCGGCGCGGCCATCGTCAGCACGTCATTGAGCGAGACGCCCGTCCATTCGCCATTCGAGATCGCGCCGACCATCCACTGCCCGCCGGTCGCCATTGGCTTGTACCGTCCGCGCCCGTCGCCCGCGCACTCGATCCACGCGGTCAGTTTCTTCGCGGGCATCTTCGTCAGTTGGTCGTAGGTGAGCGTCAGCGGCTTGTCCACGAGGCCGGAAATCGTCAGTTTCCATTCTGCCTGCTTGACGACCGGGAAGGGGTAGTGTGCGCGAACGAAGAAGGATTTGGTGTCGGTGATGAAAGGCTGCTGGGCGGCGAGCGGCGTTTCCCAGTCCACCGCGTCTAGGACTTTCATATTCGGATCTTTGTTGAAGGCGCTCAGTTCGCCGGGGCCGGGCGAGGGAAGTGCCGCCGCACTGCCGATGACTGGCCCGGCAGTCGGCGTCGCGCCGGGCGGTGGCGCGGCGGCGAGCGCGTTCGGCGTCGCGTTGGCGGGAAGCGTCGGGGCAGGCGCCGTCGCGCCCGGTGAGCCAGCGGCGGTGGCCCCACTCGTCGTGGATGCGGCAGCGGATCCGGCCCCCGTCGTCGCCGATCCGGCTGCCGCTAGTGCGGCGCGTGTCGCGGCGGCAGGGGCAGCCGCGCTTCCGGTCGGATTGACGCGTGCCGCAGTGGTCTGTGTGGCAGATTTGTCCACCCCGCAGGCCGTGGCGATCACCGTCGCGGCGAGGGCGGCGACCCCTTCGAGCACACGCCGCCGCGAATGCCGCGTGGCGAGAAATGACACGGGCCGGGTGTCTGCGGATGTCATTGCGGATTCCCTTTCTGTTCCCTGTCGTGTCCCGCGAAGTCTCGTGTAGAGATACATCTGATCCGACGCTGATGCAAGGAAATTCACGGAATGCTGCAATCGGGGAACGCGCGCATCGCTCAGGCTGTCAGTCGCCCGCCGATCCAATGCGGGATATGGTATCGTTCCGGCGAGAAACGAAGATCGTATAGGGGGCGCGGGATGGATCGAGAGAGCGGGATGCATAATCTCTTCACACGGACGCGCCGGCTCCGCACGCGTGAAGAAGGAGAGGCCGACATCGAGGCGGAGATGATCGAGCCACAGATGCTGAGGGAAGACCCTGGTGAAACGACGGAACCCGAACCGCTCCTCGCACCGCAGAGCGTCGAGCGCGAGCAGTGGCGCGGCTACGTGCTGATCTGCGTCAATGCGCATGTGGTCAAGGTCTGTGAGACAGTCAAGGAGCGGTTGGGCGCGCGATTCCGGGGGATGTCACTCGTCACCGGCATCTACGATCTGATTGTCCGGGTCGAGGCGGACTCCAAAGAGCAGTTCAAGGAGACGCTCATCCTCGTGCGCGAGACGCCCGGTGTCATCTCCAGCGTCACGCTGCTGGACCTGGACTGATGGTCCACGCGATCCGCGAGCCTGTCTGGCTGGCCTATCACCTCGTCCCGACTGAGGAATGGGAGGCTGTGCCGCCGGACGCATCCTACGTCCCCGCCGCCTTCCCCGACGATGGCTTCATCCACATGACGCACACTGCTGTGGAAGTGGCGGCGGCGGGCAATCGCTACTACAGGAACGACGCCCGCCCGTATCGCGCGCTGATCGTTGATCTTCGCCGACTGACCAGCCCATGGCGCTACGATGGCGACGAACGCTTCCCACATATCTACGGCCCGCTGAATCGCGATGCGGTGCTGGCCGTGTCCGCCGCGCCCCGCGAACCGGACGGCACATTTCTCCCGCCGACCTGGGCGGACCCGACCTATACGCCCGAAGACATTCCCTTCACGACACCGAAAGTCGGCGTCAATGCGGTGATCTTCGATGATGTGGGCCGCGTCCTGCTCACGCAGCGGCAAGATAACCGCCTCTGGTGCATGCCCGGCGGCCATGTGGACCTCGGTGAGACAATCGCGGAGGCTGTTGCACGGGAAACGTTGGAAGAAACCGGGCTGATTGTCGAGCCGGGCCGGATCGTTGGGGTCTACTCCGATCCGCGCCTCGCGCTCCGCATCGGACATGGCTTGCGCTATCACATGGCACTCATCGCGGTGGAGTGCCGGGTCATCGGCGGGACGCTGGGCCGCTCCGACGAAACGCTGGACGAAGGCTGGTTCGATCCGGACGACCTGCCCGCACTCGTCCCCGCGCATTACCAGCGGATCGCCGATGCCCGCGCGGGGCAAGAAGCGGTGTTGCGGTAGGGAGATGAGGTTTCTCTACGTCTCCACCGCGTGCGCCGCCGCGTGTGAGTCGGCACGGCCAGCCGCCGCTTCCGCCGGGCGCCGGGGTTTGACGGGCAGGAAGACCGCGAGTATGACGCCGATAATCGCGGCGCCGAGCGCGACGTTATATGCATCGCGATACCCCGCGATCGTATAGATGCCGCGGAACCCGCTTGCCGGGGTGCCGCGCAGTTGCAGCACCGTGCCGAGAATCGCGACACCGAGCGATTGGAAGACGCTCCGCATCACGGAGAGCAGGGAACTGGCGCGAGTGAGGACATCGCGCTCGATGACGGAGAGCGCCGCTGCCTGGGTCGGCTGCATGACGCAGGCGAGGGCAAAGCCGCGTACTGCCATTTGCACGCAGATCACGATGTACGAAGTCGTTTCGGTGATCTGCGTGAATCCCCACGTCGTCGCGGCAAGCCCAATCAGGCCGGCCGTCACGACATAGCGCGGGCCGATCCGGTCGTACAAGCGTCCGCTGATTTGAATGGCGATCACTGCCGCCACCGCCTGCGGCAGGAGCAAGAGACCCGTCTGAAACGCTGTCCGCCCGCGGAGGGTCTGGAAATAGAGCGGCAGGAGGAACGTCGCACCGAAGAGGGCGACCACCGACACCCAGCCAACCGCGCTCGCCAGCAAGTAGATCGGCTTCTGGTAGAAACGGACATTGAGGAGCGGATGCGGGGAGCGCAATTCAACGACCGCAAACGCGATGAGCGCGACGATCCCCAGGCTGAGAAAGCCGAGCACGGTGCTACTCGTCCAACCATTCGTCGCCGCGTTGGACAGGCCATAGAGCAGCGCGCCGAAGCCAATAGTCGAGAGAATGAATCCCGGCAGATCGAATCGCGCCCGCGTCGCGCTCTTGCGCTCGCGGAGATTGCGGGAGGCCATGAGCACACCGGCGATGCCGATCGGCAGGTTGATGTAAAAGATAAAGCGCCAGTCTACGTACTCAACGAGAAAGCCACCGAGCGTTGGGCCGAGGGCGGGCGCGACGAGCGAGGGGATGCCAAAGACGCTCAACGCCAGCCCTCGCTCGTTCGGCGGGAAGGCGGTGAAGAGCATCGCCGTACCGAGCGGCAGAAGCGCGCCGCCGCCCAGCCCCTGCAGGATGCGGAAGAGGATCAGAGTGTTGAGCGAGGGGGCGAGGCCACAAAGCGCGGAAGCCGTCGTGAAGGCGATGAGCGAAATCACGTAAATTCGTTTGATGCCGAAGCGATCCGCGAGGAAGCCGGCGACCGGGATGACGATGCCGAGCGAGAGCGCGTAATAGGTCACAACGCCCTGTATATGCGAGATAGTGGCCCCGAAATCCTTTTGCAGTGTGGCGAGCGCGACGTTGACGACCGTGTTGTCGAGGATAGACATGAATGTCCCGAAGATCACCGAAAAGAGAACCCGCCATTTGTATCCATCGTCAATTTCGTCTGTTTCCGCAGGCCGGTTCATCGTCTCGGGTGCCGCGCGCTCGACCAAGGATCGTCCCCCTTTCCTTGACTATCGAACATATAGAACTGCTCACCAGTAGCATCTCGCGAAGTATACTAACAGACTGCGCGCCTTCGCATTCCCGCTATACTAAACAACGCGGGATTCGTTATTCGGGGGGATGCGATGGCGGAGTTCAGTATGGTGCGGACGATCGAGCGGACGCGACGGGGGGAATCGCTCGGCGCAGAGACAGTCGAGGCGCTCGTTGCCGGGTTTACGGGAGACGCGATTCCCGAGTATCAGACGGCGGCGTGGCTGATGGCCGTGCTGTGGCGCGGCCTCGCACCGGACGATCTGACGGCGCTGACGATGGCGATGGCCCATTCCGGCAACACGCTCGACCTCTCATCGCTCGGCCGCCCAGTTGCGGACAAACATTCCACCGGCGGGGTCGGAGACAAGACGACGCTCGTCGTCGCACCGATTGTCGCGGCGTGCGGCGTGCCCGTCGCGAAGATGAGCGGGCGCGGCCTCGGCCACACGGGCGGCACGATTGACAAATTGGAGAGCATCCCCGGCTTCAACCCGGAACTGACCGTCGCCCGATTCATGGCTGTGCTGCGGCGGTGCGATCTCGTCATCGCCGGGCAATCTGCCGACCTTGCCCCGGCGGATGGCAAACTCTACGCGTTGCGCGATGTGACCGGCACCGTGCCGAGTATCCCGCTGATTGCCAGCAGCATCATGGCCAAAAAACTGGCCATCGGCGCGGATGCGATTCTCCTCGATGTGAAGGTCGGGCGCGGCGCGTTCATGGAGACGATGGCGGACGCGACGGAACTCGCGGAGACGATGGTGCGGATCGGCACGGGCGCTGGTACGCAGACGGTCGCCGTCATCTCCGATATGGATCGCCCGCTCGGCCGGGCGGTCGGCAACGCGCTCGAAGTGATCGAGGCGGTCGAGACGTTGCGCGGCGGTGGCCCGGACGATCTGCGCGCTCTCACCTTCCACGAAGCTGCGCTGCTGCTCGTGATGACCGGCAAAGCGCCGGACGCGGCGGCGGGCGAGCGCATGGCGGAGCAGGTGATTACCTCCGGCGCGGCATTTGAGAAATTCGCGGCAGTCGTCGCGGCGCAGGGTGGCGACCGGCGCGTCTTGGAAGAGACATCCCGCCTGCCGCACGCGCTCATCGTGCGGACCGTCGCCGCGCCGGAGAGTGGCTACATCGCGGAGATCGAACCACTCGCCATCGGTCGGGCGGCGATGCGCCTCGGCGCGGGCCGCGAGCGCAAGGGGGAGACGATTGATCCCGCCGTCGGCATCGTCCTCCGCGCGACGGTCGGGGAGCATGTGGAGCGGGGCGCGCCACTCTTCGACATTCATGCGCGGGACGCGGCGCACGTAGCGACGGTGCAGGCAGACGCCCTCGCGGCATACCGGTTCAGCACCGAACCCGTCATCGTACCTCCGCTCATCAAGGCGACCGTTACGGCGCGCATCTGAGCCAGTGTTTCCCACCCGGTAATCACTTCCCGCTCAATCTTGCGGCATGAAATGTGCGACAACGCTCTTGCGAATAATGGCATCCGTCACCCAAGGGAGCGCGCCATGGCGCAAATCGTACCAACGTCCGATGTCGAATACACCTCGGCCCTCCTCACCCGCATCCTCTCCCACCTCGTCGGCGCACTGGCGAACACGAGCGGGATACCGGAAATTACCGGCCTCTCACGGCGGCTTTTACGCGAGTGGTGCGATGGGATCGTGCCGGGGACGGCGGTCACGCCACTGTCACTCCATCTCATCGAGGCGGCGATTGATATCGTCACCATGCCCCACCCGCTCACGCGAGCGGACAGCGCGCAACGCTACGCCTGGCGATTCGCGACCGACCTGCAAAATGCACCGGAAGTTTTCGCCGCCTGAGGTCCTCGATAACCACCAAGACGCCGAGAGAACGCGGAGACGAGAAGCAGATGGGATAATCTCTTCCTCGTCTTGGCATTCTTGGCGTCCTGGCGGTTCGCTATCCCTCTGTGAGATCAGGTGTACGGGGAGAGTGCGTGGGGCGAGGCGTTCGGTGCGCATGCTGCGCCGCTCCTCTGGGTCGCCATCGTCGGTGCGGCGCGGTACGATACCGTGGTGATGAGAAGCGCCGCACGATAGGAAGAGGAAACGATGCTGACACGGCAGGAGATGACCGATTGGCTGGAGGAGCGACAGGAACGGTTTATCACGATGGCGGATACCATCTGGGCGAACCCGGAGGTGGCGCTCACCGAGTCGAAGGCGTGCATGCTCCAGGCGGATGCGCTGGTGCGGGACGGATTCACGATTACGCGGGACGTTGGCGGGCTGCCGACCGCGTTCGTGGCCGAATGGGGCAGCGGCACGCCGGTGCTCGGCTTCCTTGGCGAATACGACGCGCTGCCGGGGTTGTCACAGAAGTCGCAATCGGGGCAGGAGCCGGTCGTACCCGAGGGGCCGGGGCACGGCTGCGGCCACAACCTACTCGGCACTGCTGCGCTCGCCGCTACGATGGCGCTCAAGGCGTGGCTTGAGGAGACGGGGCAATCCGGCACGGTGCGCTACTACGGTTGCCCGGCGGAAGAGACAATCACCGGCAAGGTGTACATGGCCCGTGCGGGCGTCTTCGATGATCTCGATGCCGCGCTCACCTGGCACCCCGGCAGCGTCACTACCGTCCAGTGTGGCAGCAGCCTTGCGGTGGATAACATGAAGTTCCGCTTCCATGGGCAGACCGCGCATGCCGCAGCCGCGCCGGAGATGGGCCGCTCCGCGCTCGATGCGGTCGAGTTGATGAATATCGGCGCGAACTTCCTACGCGAGCACGTCATCGAGACCGCGCGCATCCATTATGTGATTACAAACGGCGGCGGCGCGCCGAACGTCGTGCCAGACGACGCGGAGGTCTGGTACTTCGTCCGCGCTCCACGCCGCGATCAGGTGGAAGCGATCACGGCGCGCGTGCGGGAGATCGCCCGTGGCGCGACACTGATGACGGGCACGACAGTGGAGGAAACGTACCAGTGCGGCGCGTACAATGTGCTGCCGAACCAGACCCTCGCGGACGCCGCGCAGGCGATACTGGAGGAAATGGGGCCGATTCTCTTCACGGACGCCGAGCGCGTCTATGCGCAGGCCATCGCGGACGCCTATCCGGCGCATGTGCGTGCAGGGGTGGTCGAGAGCCACGGGCTGCCCGCAAGCCTGCTCGACCAGTCGCTCACGGGCGACATGTTTCCCCCGCTGGATAAGGGAAAAGTCATGCCTGGCTCGACCGATGTGGCCGATGTCTCGTGGATCGCGCCTACCTGCACGGTAGGAACGGCCTGTTGGGCGATTGGCGTGCCAGGGCATAGTTGGGGGATCACCGCGACCGGCGCGATGTCCATCGGACATAAAGGGATGCTCCACGCGGCGAAGGCGCTCGCGCTCACCGGGGCCATGCTCGTCAACGATCCCGCACTGGTGGAGCGGGCGCGCGCCGAACACGCGGAAGCGACCGGCAGCAAGGCATACCGCACGCCGCTGCCGGAGGGGGTGCAGCCGCCACTGCCCGCGGCGCATGCCCGGCGATAGGGGAGCGATGATGTCTTTCTGGGCCGGGATGCGCTATTGCCCGAAATGCGGGATGCCGTTCGGGACGGGCGGATTTGAGCGGACGATCTTTCCAACGTGCGACGCGTGCGGGTTCATCTTTTTTCGCGGCCCGGCGCTTGCGAGTGGCTGCATGGTCGTCGAGGATGGGCGGTTGCTCCTGGCGAAGCGCGGCATCGAGCCGTACGATGGCTCATGGTACGTCCCTTCCGGGTTCGTGGATTATGGCGAGACGCCGGAAGCGGCAGCCATCCGCGAACTGATGGAGGAGACGGAACTGACCGCGCGTATTCTCCGTCTCTCTGATGTGATCGCCTGGCACGACGACCCGCGCAAAGATGGCGTGATGCTCTTCTACCGGGCCGAACGGATCGCGGGGGAGGCGAAGGCAGGCGATGACGCGCGGGAGGTCGGCTGGTTCGCGCCGGACGAACTGCCGGAAAATATCGCCTTCGCGGTGCATCGGGCGGCGATCCACCGCTGGCGTGACGAGATGATCCAACAGACGCGGGAAGAAAACGATTGCGATTGAACCGCATGCCCCGGACGGCATCTGGCGGGGGACGCAAAGAGGGAATGAAGAAAACAGTCTTTCCTCCCTGCGTCCTCTGCGTCAATCCGGTTTCGTTCCCCTCCGAACCGTCGGTGATAGATTGAGCAGAGAGTGGGAGGCAGCGTTGGCAACGTACACCGTGATTGTTTATGAGGCGGCGGATGGTGGGTACTACACCGAGGTCCCCGCCTTCGCCACCGGCGCGGAGGGCGAGACGATCGAGACGGCCCTCGCGGAGACGCGCGACACGCTTTCGGAGACGATTGCCGCGATGATCGAGAAGGGCGAGGTCATCCCGCCGCCCGATCAGGGCGCAATCGCCGCCGTCGCGCAGATCGAGACCGACATCACCGTCGCGGATGCCGGCTGATGACTACCGAATTGCTGGACACCTTCATCACGCGGATACCGAAGGCGGAGTTGCATATCCATCTGGAAGGCTCCGTCCGCCCCGCGACGCTGCTCGCGCTGGCGCGGCGTAACGGCATCGCGCTGCCCGCGACGAACGAGACGGAACTGCGCGATTTCTACCGCTTCCGCGACTTCGATCATTTCCTCGCCGTCTACGATCTGATCTGCACATGCATCCGCACGCCGGACGATCTGACGCTGATGACCTACGAGCTTGGTGCGTCGGCGGCGGAGCAGCATATCCGCTACATGGAAGTGACCTTCACGACCTGCGGGCGGCTGCGCCGGGGATTGCCGCTCGATGACCAATTGGCGGGCGTCCGTGCGGGGGCGCAACAGGCGGAGCGGGAGTTCGGCGTGCGGATGCAGTTCATCCCCGATGTCGTCGCGGAGAACACGGTGGAGGAGGCGTGGACGCTGGCGCGCTGGGCGGTCGCGCAGCAGGGAAACGGCATCTGTGCCCTCGGCCTCGCCGGGAAGGAAGTCGGGCGAAACGCGGCGGCGCTCGCGCCTGTGTTCATCTACGCGCGGGACGCGGGCCTGCCGCGCACGCTTCACGCTGGGGAGACCGTCGGCCCGGAGAGCATCTGGGACGCCCTGACGACGCTCCACGCGGACCGCATCGGCCACGGTGTGCGCGTCGTGGAGGACCCGAAACTGCTCGAACTGCTCTACGCGATGCAGGTGCCGCTGGAAATCTGCCCGACGAGCAATGTCCGCCTCGGCCTCTATCCGGATATCGCCGCGCACCCGATCTACACCCTCTGGAAAGCAGGCCTGTTCCTCACCGTGAGCACCGATGATCCGCCAATGTTCAACATTACCCTCGCGGACGAATACCGCGCCCTCGCTGCCGTCCACGGCTTCACGGCGGACGAGATCAAAGAACTCGTGCTGAACGCCGTCCGCGCCGCCTTCCTCCCCGCCGCCGAGAAGCAAGCGATGCTCGCTGCCTTCGAGACGGAGATGGGCGTCCTAAACCCGTAAACCCCTCCCTTCGTGGGGAAGGAGCCGAGATCCTCCCCTATTACCCCGACGGATGGGGCTTGTGCGCTCTCGAACGAAAATTCCCTATCCCGCCGCGCGCAGGTCCTCGGTCAGCACCCACCACTGATGGCCGTTTTCGCAGCGGAGACGGGTGGCAAAGCGGCTATTGTCGGACTGGCGTTGCAGCGCTTTCGACTCCCCGATGATCCGCTTCGGGTCCACCGCACTCATCGCGTCCTGCCCCGCGACCTGCATCGCCGCTTCGCACTCCGGGCATTTCCCGAAGGTCTCCTCGGTGAACGCTTGCGCTTGCTCAGTCATTGCCTCTCCCTATAACGCAAAAACGTGCGAGTGAGAATGCGGGCCGATACCCGACCTTCTTTCTCCCTCGTTACTCGTTACTCGCTACTCGCTACTTCCAGCGCCCCATCTTGTACGCGGGTGGAAATGAATTGTCTATGCGGTGAAGCATCCCTGCCCGCGCCAGTTCGTCGAGGCGGCTCTCGATGGTCAGCAGGTCGCCTTCGCGGTTCATGGACCATGTCCAGACTTGCATCGCGCTCGCCGCCTTGAAGATTTTGACGGTCTGTTTAATCGCCTTGTCGAGTTGCCCGGTGCCGTCCGCCACTGCCATCTTTTTTCCGCTCCCCAATGCGCTCCACTGCGATTTCACACGCGCAATGATAGCAGGAATCGCGCGGTCTCGCATGGCGATCCTCAGCCAGGGCGATGTGTCGCCTCATTACGCGTGAAGTCAACCGTGCCCATTGGGAGGACGCGGGCGGGGGTAGCGCCGCCCGCAAAGCGTGATGGGTCGAAGTGGTGCATGTCGTACGGCGGCGTGCCGGTTGCCAGCCATTCGCCAATGACCGCGCCGACCTCCGGCGAGATCGCGAAGCCGTGGCCAGTGAAGCCGCAGCAGTGGAAGAGGCCGGGTACGTCCGGTGCGGGGCCGATCATCGGGATGCCGTCCGGGCTCTCGCCCTCCATGCCGCTCCACGCGCGCAGCAGCGGCAGTTGCCGCAGGAGCGGCAGGATGCCGGTGCAGGCGGCCGCACTCCCGGCGATATGCGCGCCGACCGTGCCCGCCCGGCCATTGTCGAGATGGACCGTGCCCGCCCAGCCGCCGCCAACAACGAAGCCGCCCTCCGGCACTTGTTTGAGCGAAAGCGGCCGCCCCACGCAGCCGACGACCGGATCGAGGAGATGCGGCGCGGGGGCGGTGACGAGCATCTGGTAACAGGCAGGGCGCAGGGGAATCTCCGTGCCCGCCAGCCGCGCGACTTCGCCCGCCCACGCGCCTGCCGCATTGATTGCCCAGCGGCAGGGAAGCCTCCCTGCGGTCGTCTCTACCGCGATGATGCGGCCGGTAGCATCTTTTGCGAAACCCGTCATCGCCGTCCGTTCGAGAAGGCGCGCCCCGGCCCGGACCGCCGCGTCCGCGAAGGCCTTGGTTGTCAGGATCGGGTTGGCATGGCCATCCTCTGGTGTGTAGGAGCCTGCGACGACGGTTGGGGCGACGCCCGGCATAATCTGTTCGAGATCGCGTGGCTCGACGAGGCGGATGTCCAGTCCCGCCTCCTGTTGCCGCGTGATGGACACCGCGAAGGCAGGCAGGATTGCCTCGTCCTCGATGAGCGTCAGATGGCCGCCACGCCGATACTCGACATCCGCGCCGAGGCGGTCGGCGAGGTCGGGCCAGCGGGGGATCGCCTTCAGCGCGAGCGGAAGTTCGCGCAAGTCTCGTCCTTGCTGCCGGACGCCGCCCGCCGACGCACCGGAGGCGGACACCGCGACTTCCCGCTGCTCGACGACGGTCACGGCAACGCCGCGCGTCGCCAGTTCATAGGCGATGGCGCAGCCCATTACCCCGCCGCCGATGATGACGATATCCGCTGCCGGTCGCCGTTCCCCGCTCGTCATCCCGCCTCCCGTGTTACACTCGCCTCTCCGCATGCCGATGTTCGCACGCCTCTCGCTCGTCGGCAATGCCGGGGCGAGAGGTGTGCGATTCGGGGAATCTGTACCGCGCGACACGATCTCCGCGCGATCCCTCATTCCTCGTTCCTCACGGCTCGTTCCTTCCCTATGCATCCATTGCGCGCGGTAGTACGTAGAGTGTGTGGGACACATCGGCAGTCACGATCACCATGCGATATACGGAAAGGGAAGCACCAATGCGCCACCGCCTCTTGCTCACACTCGGAGTGTTCGGGCTCTGCGCGTCGCTGGCCGCGTGCGGCGGGAGCAGCACAACCGCCACCGCGACGACCGCATCATCGGCGCGCGCCGCGACGAGCGTGCCTGCGACGACTGCTCCAACCATTGCGGCGACAACCAGCGCGCCAACGGCGCCCGTCGCCACGGTTGCCGCGACGACCGCCGCACCCGCCGCGAGCGGTACCACCATCGCCGTCGAACTGAAGGACTTCGCGATCGCGCTGGATAAATCCACCGTGACCGCCGGGATGGTGACATTCACCATCAAGAATACGGGCCCCTCGCCACATAACTTCAGTGTGCTGATCAATGGAGAAGAGAAGGGCATCGCACCAACGACGCTCGATCCGGGGAAAACCGCGACGTTGACGCTCGACCTCAAGGCGGGCGCATACACCTATCGCTGCAACATCCCCGGCCACGATCTCCTTGGCATGAAAGGCACGCTGACGGTGAAGTGATCGGTTCAGGGTTCGGCGTTTGGCCTGCGAGGAACGGAACCTCCGAATCCCGCAGGCCAAACGCCAATCTCTCTGCTTGACATGGGTGAAATCGCATGATACAACCATGTCATGCGATTGACGACTATGTTACGTGAAATACTCATCTATCTCTCGCCGCAACCAAAACGCGATATCTCCGCGTGCGTGCCACCGCCTTCGAACGCTAATTCGCTCATCTCATGTCTCTGTACTGCGCGCCGCGCCTGAGCCGTGTTCGGCGGGCGATACGGGGCTTTCCCGCGTGATGTTCTCATTGAGGGATTCGCAGCGTGCCGGTATTGACGCGGCCGCTGTCCACAGCTATGGAGGGGTGCAGAATCATGAGCACGTCATCACTCGCCACACCGATCCGGCAGCGTATTGCGATGACGAAAGAAACGCGCCTCACCAGGATGCGTGCCTCATTCGCACGCGTGCGGGAGCGGTTTGGCTTTCCCGGCAACTCCGCGTGGGCCTTCACGCTGCAACCGGAGCATCTACTCGCGTATGCGACGTGGAGCGAAACACGCTTCGACTCTGAGGACGACTCGTTCCGCCCAGATGAGCGCGCTTTGCGTCCCCCGCGAGCGGCCGGGCGCGATGACGCGGCGCTCTTCAACGGCACGAACCGGTGAACGTCATGCGATTGATGCAGTCGCCGCGCGCGGCGCTGAAACCGGAGCCGTCCATATCTCACGAGCATCGCTGGCCGGTTGCCGCGCACCCCTGGTTCGGCGGCGCGTTTCCATTCTGTGCGATGACCCTCTGCCCGTCAGCGCATGAGGCGATGCTGGAACAGCTGCTCGGTACGAGCGAGCCGGTGCGGCAATCGGTATTCCGACAATCTGATGATGTGACGGCAGCGTGATTGTATAGGAGGAAGCATGGACACGAAGCCAATCGGTATCCTCTACGAGCATCCGGAGTGGTTCATACCGCTCTTCGCGGAACTGGATCGGCGCGAATTACCGTACGAGCGGATTCTGGCGAACGCCTACAGTTTTGATCCGTCTGCTCCCACAGTGCCATACGGACTGGTTGTTAATCGGGTCAGTCCATCATCGTATCTGCGGGACCATATGAGCGCGATTTTCCAGACCCAATCGTACCTTGCGTATCTCGAAGCGATTGGCGTGCCGGTGATTAATGGAACGCAACCCTTCGCATTGGAGACATCGAAGGCGCGACAGTTGACGCTCCTTGCCGGGCTTGGCATTCCGCATCCACGTAGTCGCATCGTCAACCACACGAGCAAAATCAAGGATGCGGCGCGGCAACTCGTCTACCCGCTGATCATCAAGCCGAACATTGGCGGGAGCGGCGCCTTAATGCGCCGTTTCGAGGTGGCGGACGAACTGGAGTCCGCGCTCATCAATGGCGAACTCGATGCAATCTTCGGTATTGATCAGTCAGCGGTTGTGCAGGAATACCACCCGCCCAAAGGAGGCTCAATCGTGCGCGTCGAGGCGCTGGACGATGCATTCCTCTACGCCATCCGCATCTATAACGACCCGAACGAGGGCTTCAATCTCTGTCCCGCCGACATCTGCCAGATCCCGGAACCGTCCGCATCGTCCGCGCAGTCAGCGGCGGATGATTTCGCGTTCTGTCCGGTGGAAACGCCCGCAAAGACGCCGAAGCGCATCGAGGTTGCCGAACCGCCGCGATGGGTGATTGATGACGTGTTGCGCATCTTCCGCGCCGCGCATGTGGATATCGGCGGGGTCGAGTATCTGGAGAGCGAGCGGGACGGCGCGACCTATCTCTACGATGTCAACCCGATCTCCAATTTCGTAACCGACGCGCCCCGTTTGGTCGGCTTCGACCCCTTTGTGCGATTCGTGGACTCCATCGAGCGGCGTGCGGGACTGCCGAATCGGCAATTTGCGAGGAGTACCGCCTAACCCGCGCGCCGAGCGGTGCAGTCACGATGAGAAATCCGATTTGACCGTGGACCGTGGACCGTGGGCCATGAGGTTCTGACACACCACTTCTCCTTCCATGCGATACAATACCTCCGCGTGATACAGGAGGAACCCGCATGGTAACGATCCATCTCCGGCTCCGGACGCTCGTGTACTTCGCACTCGTCGTGCTCGCGGCCTACATCATCTGGAAATCGCTCTTTGATGTGGTACTCCTTCTGCTGGTCAGCGCCATCTTTCTGGCCGCGATCGAGCCGATCGTCGAGCGGATCGAGAGCTCCGGACTGCCGCGCGGTATTGCCGTCCTGACCGTCATGCTGATCATCGCGTCCGCGGTTGCGCTCGTGGGGTTTCTCATCGTACCCGCGCTCTTTACGCAGATTACGTCCCTCGTCTCCAACCTGCCAGACACGGTGGACCGACTGCGGAATCTGCTGCAACAGCACGGGCTTGGTGATCAGTTCAGCGGTCAGTTGGATCAGTTCAAGGTGCCGGGCAACCTTGCCAGGCATGTCCTCGGCGCCAGCACGGCGGCGCTCAGCTTCCTTGTCGCCGCGCTGACTGTCGTGATCGTGACGACCTACCTGATCCTCGATGCCCGCCGCATTGACCATTTGCTCTACGACAAACTGCCGCGCAAATACCACCACCACGCGCGCTACATGCTCGCCACGCTCCAGGAAGTGGTCGGCGGCTACATCCGCGGACAGGTGTTGACCTCCGCGATCATCACCGGCTTCGCATTCGTGCTGCTCCTCGTGCTGCGCGTCCCGAACCCATTACCCCTCGCGCTGATCGCCGGCGTGGGCGATATCATCCCCGTTGTCGGTGTGATCGTGATCGTCGCGCCCCTGTCGCTGGCCGCACTGACCGTTTCCGTGCAGGCAGGGATTATCGTCGCCGTTGCGATGGTCGTCTATGTGTGGGTGGAGAACAATATTCTCGTGCCGCGCATCTACGGCGAGACGCTCTCATTGCCGCCGCTGGTGATCTTCCTGTCGCTGATTGTCGGCGGCAAACTGCTCGGCTTCGCGGGGGCGCTCCTCTCGCTGCCACTCGCCGCCGCGCTCCGCGTCGTGATCGCCTATGCCTGGGATATCCACACTGGGCGCGTGCCGCTGGAGATGGAGGAACAGGACGAACTCGACGTACTCGCGCAGGCCAACGCCCATGCCGACCGCACTGTTACCTCGACGGTCGCGTGAGAACTGCGTTCAGAACGGGTTCACGTCATACTCAGAGGGAATCTGTAGAAATCTGTACATTCTGCCGAATATGAATGTTTCGGTTGCTGGAAAACACTTAACGGGCAATATCGTGGTATCATGATCGTGTCTAGTTCTTGACCCCCGCTCGACATCCCCGACATTGTGGGCCGCGCCGGATGATGGCGGCGGCAATGCGAGAATCTTCTGGGTCGCAGCCCGACGTGCATGTAGCGCGCGCATATGGGACGCGAGGAGGATCGCATGGCCACGACACTAGACGGGCGCGCCCCGCCCAAACGCCGCCCCGGCCCCAAGCCACGCGGGCGCACGGTCGTCCCCCTGACGATCACCGTCACTCACGCCCAGCGCGCCGCCCTCGAGACGCGGGCGGACACTGAGGGGACCAGCATCAGCATGGTGGTTCGCCGGTTCGTCGCGACGGGCCTCACCGCCGGTGGACTGCTCATCCTCGCGGCACTGATCGCGACCACCATCGCGTGCCTCACCCCCTCCGGGGCATGGCGATCGTCTTGAGCAAAGGAATATCCACGACGCAGCAACGAGAAGAACCGATCGAAGGGGCGAATGACAGCCAGGTAACACCCCAACCCGCACAGGTGATGACATGCCGACAAGCATGATCGTCGCCACCGAGGCTAAGACGATAGGGGTCGTCCCGTTCCTCTTCGGCGGGATCGCCGCGATCATCGCGGCGGTCATCATGGTCATCTTCATCGTCCTCCGGTAGGCCGCTCACAGGGCACCTGGGACGACCGACTCTCCGGAGGGAGCAGCACCGTGGCATCGTCGATCGAGCAATCCAGAAATCCGCATACCGACGAGAAGGAAGCATCGCGTTCGCGCGGAAAGAAGCAGGCCACTGGGATGCCAGCTTCCGAAGTAACGAGGAAGCGCGCCGTGCGGAGGGGCGCGAATATTCACATACAGGATGAGGACCGGGCACCGACCGGGAAGAACGCGGGCGACACGCAAGCAGCAGAAACCGAATCCGCCGAGTCCAGGAGCCACACGAGAGGGAAAGCGCGCACTGGCGTGAGAGAAAGGCGATGACGAGCGACCACGGCGAGAGAGAGGCGATGGCGGTGAAGGATCCGGTGGCGGAGCTGCATCCGCAGTTCAGTAGCGATGATGCGACCCCGACACCATGGGCGGAGGCGCGCGGGCGCCTCGAGAAGGCGGAAGTGTTCTGGCTAACGACGGTACGCCCGGACGGACGCCCACACGTCACGCCGCTGCTCTCCGTCTGGCTCGACGGCGCGTTGTACTTCTGCACGGGCGACAGTGAACGCAAAGCGAAGAATCTCGCGCACAACGCGCACTGCGTCCTCACGACCGGCTGCAACGCCCTCAATGAGGGTCTCGACCTGGCGGTTGAAGGCGAAGCGATGCGGGTGAGCGACGAGGCCAGACTCCGGCGCGTGGCCGATCGGTACGCTGCGAAGTACGACTGGCACTACACCGTGCGCGAAAGCGCCTTTCACGGTGACAGCGGCAACATCGCCCTCGTGTACGAAGTCGCGCCCACGACGGCGTTCGGCTTCGGCAAGGGCACGTTCAGCCAGACCCGCTGGCGCTTCTCGCGGGCGTCGGCAAACACTCCTGAGAGCGCCGCACATTGAGGAAAAGGCGACAATGATATGGTGGGTATCGGCATCGAGCGCCGATGTTTGCAGCGCCCGTGGTCGGCCTGTATCATTCTTGTCACTGTTTCCCCTTGCCTGCTGAAGCGTCGGACTGATCGCCATCGCGCGTCCCTTCGGGAAAGGAGCATCCGATGTTCGACACCTATATCGGCGCCACTGGCGGCGTGTATCGTCTGTGTGACGGCGCGGTTGAACCGCTCGGGCTTGCCTCCGAGCGCATTTGGGCCATCCACGCCTGGCGCGACGGTGGCGCCCTGACGATCCTTGCGGGGTCCTACGGCAATGGTCTCTATCGCAGTGAGGACAGCGGCCACACCTGGTCGCCCGCCAATACGGGCCTCACCGCCTCGGCCTTCCGTTGCATTGCCCCCGATCCGCTCAAGCCCGGCGCGATCCTCGCCGGTACCGAGCCAGGGCGACTCTTCCGCAGCGAGGATGGCGGGAGCACCTGGCAGGAACTGGCGGGGATTACGCAGATCGCGGGGTACGAGCAGTGGTTCCTGCCCTATTCGCCGCGGGCCGGGGCCGTGCGCAATGTCTACGCCCCGCCCGGTAGCACCGGTCGTCTCTTTGCCTCGGTCGAGGTCGGTGGCCTGCTGCGGAGCGACGATGGCGGCGAGACGTGGGCGTGCGCGCCGGTGATCGAGGATGACGATATCCATTACATCACCGGCCATCCGCACGATCCCGCGCTCCTCTACGCCGCGCTGGGCTATGCATCGCTCCCGCACCATCGGAACGGTGATGCGCCACGGCGGTTCGGCGGCATCGCCCGCTCGCGGGATAGCGGCACGACCTGGGAGAAATTAGAGACCGACTACACGCGCGCGACGCTCGTCCCGCCGACGCGGCCCGATCTTGTGCTGGCCGGGCCGGCGCCGCACGTCGGACGCGAGGGCCGGATTGTCGTGTCATCGGACGGCGGCGAGACCTGGGAACCGGCGAGCGCGGGTCTCGACACGCCGATGCCTGACATGGTGGAACTGTTCGTCGCCGCGCCCGATGACACCGTCTGGGCTGTCTGCTCCGGCGGGCGCTTGCTGCACGCCACGCCCGGCGAGTGGCGCTGGCGCTCGGCCTTGCACGCCGATGCGGCGCTCACGGTTCAGTCGGTTTCCTTCGCCCCGCGAGATGCATAAGGCGCGACCATCGCGGCCGCACGGACTCCTTACATGGTCCGCCGCGTCCGCATCAGCATGAGGATGCTCGTGGCGAGCACCCAGACGGCAAAGATCAGGAAGGCAATCAATCCGAGAATGCCGCCGAGCGCGAAGAAGCCACTCCGCGCGAGACTGGCCCCGCTGAGCAATCCGACAATCGCCTCGAGCATACCGAGCCAGCCGACCCAGCGGTAGCCACCCGCCATCCGCAGCATGACGAGGGACGCGAAGAGGAGCCACGCCACCAATGGGAACCAGATGAAGGTACCGGCCATCTGATCGAGATTGTAGAGCCCGCGTATCGTCGCAGCGTCCGCATCCCGTCCCGTGAAGGCAAGGACGCTGTTGAGGACACCCGTCATCGTGGCAAAGACGCCCGTAATGAGCGCGCTGCCGAAGGAGGCGAGCGCGAGCCCGCCCGACAGGCCCTCCGCATCACGGAGCAGCGCGTACAGCGCCGCGATGAAGACGATCACCGGGATAAGCGCCAGACTACCGAGATACCCGGAAAGCAGAATCGCGCTGCGATGATCCGTGAAATAGGTCGTGATCTTCTCCACCGGGTCGCTCGCCTTGGGTGGCCCGGGTGCGATAAACGTACTGACGACCACGAGCACCACGAAGACGATCCCACCGATCGCACCAAGCCGCTCGCGTGACATGCCCATCACCGCGGGTTCCGCACGCATGTCCCCACTCCCTGCCGCACTGACGGTGCTCATCCCTGCTCTCCCTTCCTGCGCCACCATCATCCCTCCACGCCATGTGAGCCATTCCCCATCGCGATATGCCCCAAAGTGGCCTGCGCGGGAGGGCGAGGAGCGCGCAGTGCCAGCAGGCAGTGGCGGCGGGGACAGGCATCGTCCCGATTTCCATTGGTGCGGCGATGCGCCAGGGGAAATCTACCGTAGTAGGGGTAACACCCGCACTTTACCACACACGTCAATTGGAAGGAATGATTCTTGAAGGGGCCGCGCATCTTTCCATCGGTCACGTCACTCCGCCCCCAATTGCATAACAAAGCAGTTTGGTGCAAAGTACAAAGTACGTGGAGTTCGAGGCCAAACGGGAATCCTCATTTCGTTCGGCGGCTCGTCGTGCCAGATCGGGCGCTGACAGCCAGGAGTCGTGGGAGAAGAGATGACCGACGTGCAGCAGCCGGTAGCAGCGGGCGCCGGGTGGCCAAGGGACTTCGATGCCGTCATCGTCGGTGCCGGGTTGTCGGGGTTATACATGCTCCACCGCCTGCGCGGGCTTGGGCTCTCGGCGCGGGTCTATGAGGCGGGCAGCGGCGTCGGCGGCACATGGTACTGGAACCGCTACCCGGGCGCGCGCTGCGATATTGAGAGCATGGATTATTCCTATTCCTTCTCGGACGAACTCCAGCAGGAATGGCGGTGGACCGAGCGGTACGCCGGTCAGCCGGAGATTCTGCGCTATATCAATCACGTCGCGGATCGGTTCGACCTGCGCCGGGACATTCAGTTCGAGACGCGCGTGACTGCCGCAGCCTTCGACGAAGCGACGCACCGGTGGGCGATCCAGACGGACGGCGGCGACCGGATGTCGGCGCAGTTCTGCATCATGGCGTCGGGTTGTCTCTCCACCGCGCAAGTGCCCACTTTCAAGGGCCTCGAGACCTTCGCGGGCAAGTGGTATCACACCGGCAACTGGCCGCACGAAGGCGTGGATCTTACCGGCCAGCGGGTCGGCGTCATCGGCACGGGCGCCTCCGGCATCCAGGCCATCCCGGTCATCGCCCGGCAGGCGGCCCATCTCTTCGTCTTTCAGCGGACCCCGAACTTCACCATCCCCGCGTGGAATGCGCCGCTGGACCCGGACGCCGAGCGGCGGTTGAAGGCGAACTATGCCGAGCACCGGCGCAAGAACCGCGAGTCGCGCGCTGGCTTTGTCGTTCCGGTCAACGACACGCCTGCCCTGGAGGCAACGCCCGACGAGCGACAGCGCGCGTACGAGGCCCGCTGGAACCGCGGCGGCTTCGGCTTTACGTCGGCATTTGCGGACCTGAGTACCAATAAGGAAGCCAACGAGACCGCAGCCGAGTTTGTCCGCGCCAAGATCCGCGCCACGGTCCGCGATCCGGCCGTCGCCGAGGCGTTGTCGCCGCGGGATCACCCCATCGGCACCAAGCGTCTCCCGCTCGACACGGACTACTACGCGACATATAACCGCGACAACGTTACCCTGGTTGATGTCCGCAAAGACCCAATTGAGACGATCACCCCGGATGGTTTGCGGACACGGGCTGCGGCGTACGCGCTGGACAGCATCGTCTTCGCCACGGGCTTCGATGCGATGACGGGCACGCTGCTCAACATTGATATTCGCGGCAGGGCCGGGTACACGCTGAAGCAGAAGTGGGCCGAGGGCCCGCGCACGTACCTCGGCATCGCGATCGCCGGCTTCCCGAACCTCTTCATTATCACCGGCCCCGGCAGCCCCTCCGTGCTCAGCAACATGATCGTCTCTATCGAGCAGCATGTGGACTGGATCGCGGACTGCGTCGCGTACCTGCGCGCGCATGATCGGAAGGGCATCGAGGCAACCATCGAGGCGGAGGATGCGTGGGTGATGCATGTCAACGAGGTGGGCAACACGACGCTCTACCCGTTAGCCAACTCCTGGTATGTCGGGGCGAATATCCCCGGCAAGCCACGCATCTTCATGCCCTATGTCGGCGGTGTCGGAGCCTACAGGAAACAATGCGATGACGTCGCGGCAAAGGGCTATGAGGGGTTCACCCTGACCGCGTAACACCCCGCGTGGGACAGCAACGGACATATGTCAAGGGGTAGCGTTACAGCTGGAATGATTGATTTCGGAAGAGGTCGTGCGGAATCGTTGTTACCTGTACCAGTACTAAAATAGAGAACATGGAGCAAAGAGCGAGACAGTTCACGATCCTGCTCATTGGCGGGGTATCGGGTGTCGGCAAATCGGAGACAGCCGCCGCGTTGTCACGGTTGTTCGGCATTCCCTGGCTGCAAGTTGATGATCTTCGACTGGCCTTGCAGTTCAGTGGGCTTGTCTCTCGCGAGAAGCATCCGGAGTTGTTCTCCTTCCTTGACCGAAGCGATTGGCAAACCCCGCCCGAGACGTATCGGGACAAACTCATCGCGGTCGGACAGGCCATCACCGGCGCGCTGCGAGTCGTGATAGAAAGCCACGTCGCGACCAATGTTCCCGTGATCATTGAAGGCGATGGCATCCTTCCCGAATTCGCCGCGACGATTGCGCGCGAGTATGACGAAAGGATAATACAGTCGGTCTTCATCGTTGAAGATGACGCGGATTTCCTATTCGCGAACATGCTGCAACGTGGCAGAGGGATAGATCCCAATGCCGTGCCAGCGTTGCGGCGTACCGAAGCACACGCAAAGGCGCTCTTTAGCCGTTGGTTGGCGCATGAAGCGGGGCAGTATCGCCTTACAACGATTCGACCGCTGCCGTGGGAAACGCTCCCGGAGCGGGTCATCGCGTCTTGCTCAGACAAGGATGACGTTGACAGCGGCAGGGGTGGGGCATACCATACTGAGAACTGAATGAGCCGCTAGGGGTGCCGGATGAGTCCGGCTGAGAGCGAAGCCCGCCAATGCTTCGAACCCTCGGAACCTGACCTGGGTAATACCAGCGGAGGAAAGCGCGCAGAAGGCTGCCAAGCCGCCGTTTGCCGCCCTCCCACCGGGTCGCAACGGCGGCTTTTGCATTCGCTCCCCTCTCCATCGCAATGGAGAGGGGTCGGGGGTGAGGTCTCCATGGATCCCGCGTCAATGAACAGCCCGAACCCTCCTATCGCGATTCCGGGGAGTCGGAATCCGTTGGGCGTGTTGGGGGGAGGGGTTCGGCGGCACGGATTGCCGCTCGCGGTGCTGATCGGGCTTGCGATCGTCTGGGAAGTGTGGGTGCGGCTCTTCCAAGTGGACCCGCACGAACTGCCCGCACCCTCGCGCATCCTCGGTGCGTTCCGCGAGCAGGGCAACTTATACGCCGATAATACCTGGCGCACGGTGCAGGAAACGGCGGTCGGGTTTGCCGTCGCTGTTCTCACGGGGCTTTTCTTCGCCTTCGTGATTGACGCGACGCCGCTCTTGCGCCGCGCGGTCTACCCGCTGCTGATCGGCTCACAGACGATCCCGATCATCGCCATCGCGCCCTTGCTGATCATCCGGCTCGGCTTCGGACTCGCGCCGAAAGTCGTCATCATCGTGCTCTACTGCTTCTTCCCAATTGTCGTCAGCACGGTAGACGGTCTGCGTTCCGCCGAGCCGGAGATGCTCAACCTGCTCCGCGCGATGGGTGCGAGCCGCTGGCAACTCTTGCGCGTCGCCCGCATCCCCGCCGCCATGCCGAGCATCTTCAGTGGCGTGAAGATCGCCGCGACGTACGCCGTGACGGGTGCGGTCGTCAGCGAGTGGCTGGGCGGGAGCAAGGGGCTGGGGGTTTCGATGATCCGCGCGCAAAAATCCTTCGCGCCGGACAAGGTCTTCGCCGCCGTCTTCATCGTCATGCTGCTCACACTGGCGCTCTTTCTCATCATTGATCTCGTGGCCCGTCTGTTGATGCCGTGGTATATCGCCACGCGAAAGGAGTACTCCGAATGACTGACCGGGATGTTGTGCTTGACGTTACCCGATTGAACCGTCGCCATTTCCTCGTTTTGGCGAGTGGCGCAACGGTCAGTGCGATTCTCGCCGCCTGCGGCGGGAGCAGCACCCCGACCGTGCCCATCGTCAACGATAACGCACCTGGGACGGTCAATCCGGCGCAAACCCGCGCCGCCGCCTCGGCAACCGCTGCAATCGCTGCTTCGAGCGCGACAACCGGCACTGCGACGCCCGCCGCCAGCGGATCGGCGGCAGCGCCAACGCGCGGGGCATCTTCGCCCGCGGCATCCACCGCGCCCGCCGCCTCGGCCAATGCGGCCGCCACGATCACCGGCAGCGTGCAGAAGATCAGCGTGATGCTCGACTGGGTGCCGAATACGAATCATACCGGCCTCTACGTCGCGCAGGAGCGGGGATATTTCAAGGAGCAGGGGTTGACTGTCGAAATCCTGCCGCTTGCCGAGGGGGGCAGCGTCGAGCAGATCGTCGGCAATGGCAAGGTGCAGTTCGGCATCTCGTCGTCCGAACCGCTCGCCAAGGCGCGCTCCGAGGGCATCCCGATTCTCTCCATCGCGCCGATTATCCAGCACAATACCTCCGGCTTCGCCTCCCTGAAGAAGGCGAATATCGCTCGCCCGAAGGATTTCGAGGGCAAGCGATACGCCTCCTTCGGCTCCCCGACGGAGAAGGCGCTGATCGGCAAACTGATGCAGACAGATGGCGGCGATGTGAGCAAAGTGGAGTTCGTCGAAACCGGTGACGCAGATTTCCTGACGCTGGCGGCGAAGGGGCAAGTGGATTTCGCCTGGGTCTTCGAGGGGTGGGAGGTGATTGACGGCAAACTGCGCGGCCTGGACCTCAACTACCTGCCGCTCACTGCCTACACGCAGGTTATCCCCGATTACTACACGCCGATCTTCATCACCAATGAGGAGATGACACAGAAGAACGGCGATGTCGTCAGGAAATTCCTCACCGCGACAAGCAAGGGATACAACGACGCGATTGCTGACCCGAAGGGGACGGGCGACATCCTCGCCAAAGCGACGCCGGAGACGAGCAAGGACCTTATCCAGCAGAGCCAGGCCTATCTCGCCAAGCAGTACAAGGCGGATGCACCGAAGTGGGGCGATCAGAAGCCCACTGTCTGGCAGGCATTCGGCGCCTTCATGACCGAACAGAAATTGCTTGCCAAGCCCTTTGACCCGACGAAAGCCTTCACGACGCAGTTCCTGCCGTAGGGAAGTTCGGGGTTCGAAGAATCATGCTGAACCTCGAACCCCGAACTACCCGTTGCTCCGTTCCATCTCGCGCAGGGCGAGCCGCTTCATATGGCCGAGGAGCGCCGCGCTGCCGTTGAGCCGTTGCGGCGTGAGAACTTTGTGCAGGCCCATCTGGAAGAAGATGTCGCCCGGTGTGCGGAGCACTTCTTCCGGTGTCGCACTCTTCAGTCCGAGGCCGAGGATCGCCGCGAAGCCGCGCACGGTTGGCGAGACTTCCGGCACCTCGAAGGCGTAGGCCATCTTGCCGTCATGCATCTCGGCATGGACGAAGAGCGGCGTCGCGCATTCATGGACTGCTTCGAGTTCGTCGTGCTTGCCTTTGAGGGCATCCGGCACTTTGGGCATCGAGGCGGAGTAATCAAGGAGCAGTTCGAGTTTGTCGCGCCCTTCCATCCCCTGGAACATCGTGACGATCTTCTGCATTTGTGGGGGCAAGGCGGTCTGTACGTCGGCCATGTGCGGCTCCTTATTCTCGTCAATGATGGTGGAGTAGGCTAATTTCTGCTCCACCAATATTAGGCGGCGGATTGGCATTCCGGGCAGAGGCCGAAGAGTTCCAGCCAGTGGCCCTGGATGCGGAACTGTGTTTGCTCGCTCAGTTCGCTCGCGAGGGCATCCACGGTGCAGCCATCGAACTCGACGACGCGATGGCACTGTGTGCAGATCAGGTGATGATGATGCCCCGGCGTCGTATGGATGTACTGGCTGCAATGCTCCTCGTCGTGCAGGCGGCGCAGGTAGCCGAGCCGGGCGAGCGTATCCACCGTGCGGAAGACGGTCGCGCGGCCAATGCCCGCCACACCGCGCAGTTGGTCGTAGAGGCCGTCCGCCGTGAAGCCGCCGGGCGTCGCGAGGACGGCGTCCACGATGGCGATGCGTGGCTGGGTGATGCGGTATCCCTCATCCCGCAGCAGGCGGATAATTTCTGCCCGATCCGCCGTGCCGGTATCGAGGTTGATGCTCATCGCAGGCTCCTTCTCGCCGTAATCGCACCGGCGATGATATTGGTCAAGTGTATCATTGACGCCTTGTGGCGTCAGATTGGTAGCGTAGGATGGAAAGCCTACGCTACCTGTTCGTTGGTGGACGATGACGCGCGGCGGTGGATGAGCCAGGTCGTGAGGTATCCCTGCCGGGGCGAGAACAAGAGCGCGAGGAAGAAGATCGCTGTCGCGACGATGACGATCGTTGCGCCGGGGGCAAGTTCCGCCGGGTAGGAGATGAAGAGGCCGATCACCGCCGAGAACGCACCGATGCCCGCGCCGAGCGCCATCATCGCGGGTACGCGGTCGGTCAGCAGCCGCGCTGCCGCGCTCGGCGTGAGGATCATTGCGACGACGAGGACATTGCCGACGACCTGCAAGCAGACGACGATGGTCAGGGTCAACACGCCGAGCAGCAGGAGGTCGAGCGCCCACGCCGGATAGCCGAGTGAGGCGGTGTAGATCGGGTCAAACGAGATGAGCAGCAACTCGCGGTAAAAGAAGAAGACGAGGGCGAGGATGAGCGCGCCCATCGCGCAGATAATGACGAGGTCCGCGGTCGAGACACCCAGCACATTCCCGAATAGGAGCGACGAGAGGTCCTTGCGATACGAGCGGATGCGGCTAATCAGCATCACACCGAGCGCGAACGCCCCCGCGAACAGGACGCCAATCGCCGAATCGTTCGAGACGCGCCGGTTCCGCGAGACGCCGCCGATCAGGAAAGCCGTCACTAACCCCGCGACGAGCGCCCCACCGAGGATGCTCGTGCCGAGCAGGTAGGCGATGGCGACGCCGGGGAAGGTCGCGTGCGCCAGTGCATCGCCGAGGAACGCATAGCCGCGCAACACGACGTATGTGCCGACGACGCCACAGAGGATGCCAATCAGGATTGCCGCGACGAGTGCGTGCTGGAAGAACTGCTTGTGCAGCACGGAGGCGTAGTCATGCCAGAGATTCGCGAAGGCGATCATTGGAGCATCACCGCCTCGGCGCCGTGCAAATGGAAGAGCCGCCCGCCGTAGGTGCGCTCCAACGCATCGAGGCGGAAGGTCGTCTCCACCGGGCCGAAGGCGATCACGCGCCGGTTGAGGCACAGGACGTAATCGCAGTGGCTGCGGATGCTCGTCAGGTCGTGCGTCGAGAGGAGGACGGTCTTGCCGTCGTCGCGGAACGAGGCGAGCAGGTGGAAGATCGTCTCCTGCGAGGCGGCGTCAATGCCGGCGAATGGCTCGTCGAGGATCAGCAGTTCTGCCTCCTGGGCGAGGGCGCGGGCGAGGAAGACACGCTGCTGCTGCCCGCCGGAGAGCGTGCCGATCTGCCGCGCGACGAAGGGCAGCATATCCACCTGTGCCAGTGCGATCCGCACGCACGCTTCGTCAGCGGCGGTCGGGCGGCGGCCATAGCCCATCGCGGCGTAGCGGCCCATCAGGACGACATCGCGTACGGTGACGGGAAATTGCCAGTCCACCGCCTCGCGCTGCGGGACGTAGGCAATGCGGCGGCGCGCCTGGCGGATTGTCGTGCCGAAGAGCGTGACGCTGCCCCGCTGGTGCGGCTGCATGCCCATGATTGTGTGGAGGAGCGTCGTCTTTCCCGCCCCGTTCGGCCCAATGATGCCCGTGACGGCGCGGGAGGGGAAGGAGACATTGATCCCTTCAATGGCCGTCGTGCGATGATAGGCGACCGTGACATCGCGGACATCAATTACCGTTGCCATGGTCTCGTGCATACCGCCCCTTACTTGATTGCGTTGACGATGGTGGTCGCGTCGTAGACCATCATCTTCACATAGGTATCGCCTGCACTTGACGGCTCGCCGAGCGTGTCTCCATACAATGTATCAATAATCGTGATGCCCGTCTCTTGCGCCACTTGTCGCGCAACTGTCGGAGTCGCAGAGGATTCGGCGAAGATTGCCTTCACTTTTTCCTTCTTGATCGTGTCAATCAAGTCGTTGATCTGCTTCGCGGAGGGTTCGGCGGTATCGGAAATACTCGGGATGACCGCGCCGACGATCGTGAGATCGTACCGCGTCGCGAGGTAGCGAAATGCGTCGTGGTTCGTGACCAGTTTGCGCTGCTCCTTCGGCGCCTGGGTGAAGATATCCCTCAGTTGCCCATCGAGTTGCGTCAGTTGGTCGTGGTAGGTGTTGGTATTCGCCTGATACGCGCTCGCGTTCGCCGGGTCAACCTTGGCCAGCCCGTTCGCGATCGTTGTCACCATCGTCTGGACGAGCGTCGGGTCGAACCAGACGTGTGGATCGCCATCCGGGGCATTCGCGTCGCCCTTCAGCACATTGATGCCGCTTGTCGTCAGGATCACGGGTGCGGTGACATTCGCACTCTTGATCGTCTTGTCCATCCAACTATCGAGGCCGATGCCATGCACGAAGACGATGTCCGCCTTCGCGATCGCGTTCGCATCCGCGACGGTCGGTTCGTAGTCGTGCGGGTCCACATTCGGCTTGAGGATGCCTGCCACCGCCACGCGGTTCCCGCCGACATTCTTCACGAAGTCCTGAATCTGCGTCGTTGTCGCGGCGACCGTGACCTGCGTACCGGGCGGGATGGTCGCAACGGGCGTGCGCGCTGGCGCGGTTGCGTCGCCGTTGCTCTTGCTGCCACAGGCCGCGAGCAATGTTCCTCCCGCCGATCCCGCGATGCCGTAGAGCATCAGGCGTCGCGTAATCGGTTGCTGCTTCGTGCCTTGATGCATTGCTCGCCGCCTCCTATCGGTTGTAGAGACATGGTCTCAACATTACTTGTCGAGACCATATATCATCAAGAGGAGTGCGTCAAGGGCATCCGCGATGGCATGGCTATTACGTAGCGACGACATGCGGTAGGATATGCGTGACGCGACAGGCAAGGAGAGCAGGAGGGAATGAACCATGGCGCGAAAACGCGAGCGCGAAGGGCGTGATGGGAGCGTGGCCGCGAGCGAATTGGGGAGCGCGCTCGCGCACTTGCAGGAGCGGATCGCGCGGCTCGAAGGGCAGGTCTTCGGGGAGCGCGCGATCGGCACAGATGGCGCGGCGGGACCGGACGGGAACGCGATTTTCGCCGTGCCGCTCGATGGGAGTGTGCGTGTCCTCGCGGCATTGGCGAGCATGCCGCGCCTCGCCCTCTACCGTGCCGTGCTGGAGCGCCCCGCGACGAGCGGTGAATTGATGAAGGCGGCGAGCCTCAACACGACGGGGCAGTTGTACCATCATCTGCGCGAGATGATCGGCGCGGGGTTGATCGTGCAGGAGGGGCGAGATCGCTACGCCCTCGTACCCGAACGGCTCCCTGCCGCTCGTACGATCCTCGGCGCCGCGCTCGGTATCGCGCAGGCGGCTAATCTGACGGTAGGCGCGCCCGCGTGACGATTGCCCCCGCCGTCGCACTGACGGATGTCACCGTCACATTTCCTGCCGCGCGCCGGGGGGCGCCCTCGGTGATCGCCGTCGAAGGGCTCTCGCTCGCCGTGTCGCCGGGGATGTTCGTGACGGTGATCGGCCCTTCCGGGTGCGGTAAGAGCACGCTGTTTGGCCTGCTCGCGGGCCTGATTACTCCCGTGGCGGGCAGCGTCGCGGTGCATGGGCAATCGGTGATCGGCAAGCCGGGGCAGGTCGGCTATATGCCGCAACGTGACCTCTTGCTGCCGTGGCGAACGGTATTGCAGAACGTCACGCTCGGCCCGGAACTGGCGCGGCGCGGGGCGCAGGAGGCGCGCCAGAGCGCACGGGAGCGGTTGCCGACTTTCGGCCTCGAAGGATTCGCAGATGTCTACCCCACCACGCTCTCCGGCGGTATGCGGCAGCGCGCCGCGCTCCTGCGCACGGTGTTGATGGAGCGGGATGTTCTGCTCCTGGATGAGCCGTTCGGCGCGCTCGACGCCCTGACCCGCACTGCATTGCAGGAATGGCTGCTCGGTGTTTGGGGGCAGGAGGGGCAGACCGTCCTCTTCATCACGCACGATGTGGACGAGGCGGTCTTTCTCGCGGACCGCGTCGTCGTGATGACACCCCGCCCCGGCCGTATTCGCACGGAGATTGCCGTGCCGCTCCCCCGCCCGCGCACGCATGCCGACCTCGTCGCCGACCCGACCTTCAACACGCTGAAGGCCGACGTATTGGCGGCGTTGGGGTCGTCCTAATCTCCAGCCCCTTCCCCATGGTGGGGAGTCCACCTTCGCTCGTTGCCTCATGAGTCTCGTTGTCAGCCCGAGGAACGAGTGGCGAGATCAATGACGCGGCCTTCGGTGATACGTGTGAGTTCGTCCGGCGTGATGGCGAAGACCGCATGAGGGGTGCCTGCCGCCGCGTACACGATGTCGTAGTGCGTCAGATCGCGGTCAATGAAGGTGCGTAGTGGTATCGTGTGGCCGGCCGGTGGCACGCCGCCAATAGCGAAGCCGGTCGCGGCCCGTACTTCATCGGCGGTGGCGCGGCGGGGTGGTGCATCGGTCCATACCGCGAGGCGTGCCGGATCGAGGCGGTTGGCGCCGGAGACAAGCGCCAGCACCGGCGCGTCACCCGCCATGAAGACGAGCGATTTGACGATCTGCCCGACCGCCGTGCCGACCGCGGCAGCCGCTTCTTCGGCAGTACGCGTACTTTCCGCGAACTCGGTAACGGTCATTTCGACACCGATCGCCGCAAGAGCATCGGCGACGCGTTGCGCGGTGGGGTTCATGGCTCCTCCTTCGTTCGCGGCGATAGTAGCAGGAACATCTGCGGTAGACTACGTGCGGCGACATGGCAAAGGAAAAATGAACCACGAATCTGCCCAGAGGGCGCCCGGAAGCGCGCGAAGAAAAGAAGTGAGGTAACAAGCAATGGTGACGATTGCGGATATTTGGGCGGCGCGACCGATTATCGCGGAGGTTGCGGTGCGGACACCGCTCGTGCGGCTGCGGCTGCCGGACGCGCCCGCTGAGATTTACTTGAAACTGGAAAACTTGCAGCCGATTGGCTCCTTCAAACTGCGGGGCGCGCACAACGCGATGCGCGCGCTACCGATGGAAGCACTGTCGCGCGGGGTGCTGACGGCGAGTGCGGGGAATATGGCGCAGGGCGTCGCCTTCGGGGCGCAGCGGCTCGGTATCCCTTGCTGGGTCGTCGTGCCGGATACCGCGCCGGAGACGAAGATCGCAGCGGTCAAACGGATGGGCGGCGAGGTGATCCCCGTGCCGTTCGATACGTGGTGGCAGACCTTCTCGACGCGTACCTACCCCGGCATTGATGCTACCTTCATCCACGCCTTCGACGACGAGCGCGTGATGGCGGGCAATGGCACGATTGGTCTCGAAATCCTCGAAGACCTGCCGGATGTGGACACCGTGCTCATCCCCTTCGGCGGCGGTGGGTTGGCGTGTGGCATTGCGACAGCGCTGCGGGCGCTCAGGCCGCAGACGAAGGTCTACGCGACCGAGGCGGCGAATGCGGCCCCACTCACCCCGGCCTTCGCGGCGGGCAAGCCGGTGGACATCATCTACACGCCATCGTTCGCGGACGGCATCGCGGGGAAACTCGTTTTCCCGGAGATGTGGGAGCGTGCCTCTGCCCTTCTCGATGGCGCGTTCACCGCGACGGAAGACGAGATGAAGGGTGCGGTGCGCCTGCTCGCCGAGCGTAACCGTGTGATCGCCGAGGGCGCGGGCGCCTGCCCGGTCGCCGTCGCTCTCTCCGGCAAAGCGGGCGGCGGCAAAATCGTCTGCGTCGTCTCCGGCGGCAACATAGATTTCCGCCTGCTTGCGGACATCCTATCCGGGCAAGCAGCGGCAGAGATCTAATTGCCGGACGGTTCGTAGGGGCGGTTCGCGAACCGCCCTCCCCACCATGCCGTATTGCTCTCCGATGAGCAGCGGGCGATGCTCGCACTCTTCGGATAGAAGTCGAGACGTTTAACCTCCCCGAGTCCCCAAGCATTGATACGCGCATGTATCAGAGAGAACGTCCCGCGTGCCGGAAACAGAACGGGCGCGCTCGATGCATCTGAAATATCCTGCTTCGCGGTATCCTACGGGTATTAGCCGAAAGCGGCAACCTCATGGGCGATCACTGCGATGTATCAAGCGAGGAAATCGGTGAGCGAGCAGCAAGCGGGCAAACTGGCGGGTAAAGTCGCCCTAATCACGGGCGCAGGGCGAGGGATCGGGCAGGCGATCGCGTTTGCCTTCGCGCGGGAAGGCGCGGACATCGCGGTCAACTACCACAAGTCGGTGGAGGGGGCGGAGCGGACGGCGAGCGAGATTCGCGCCCTCGGCCGCCGCGCTGAGACGTTGCAAGCGGATGTGAGCGTTGTCACGGAGGGGCAGCGCCTTGTCGCGGAGACGGTCGAGCGGTTTGGGCGGCTCGATATTCTCGTCAACAACGCGGGTAGGTTCGATACGACCGCACTCTTTCATGTCACTGAAGAGGCGTTCGACCGGATACTCGCGACCGATTTCAAAGGGCCATTCTTCCTCACGCAGGCCGCCGCGCGGCAGATGGTCGCACAACAGGGTGGGGCGATCATCAACCTCGCCTCCGGCGTCGCGAAGGACGCCGACCCCGGCTACTTCGTCGGCACACCCTACGCGGGCGCGAAAGCGGCGCTCTGGCGCGTCAGCCAGCGATTGGCGATGGAACTCGGCCCGCAGGGCATTCGCGTTAATGTGATCGTGCCCGGCTTCATCCACTCCAAAGCGGGGCCGCTACCGGAGCACGTCCGCGCCCGATTCGCGCCGCTCGCCGCCCTGAAGCGCACCGGCGTGGTGGACGACATCGCCCGCGTCGCGCTCTTCCTTGCCTCCGACGATTCCCGCTTCATCACCGGCCAAACCCTCGTCGTGGATGGCGGCATTCGCATGCATTGATGATGCTTTGAACATCGTCGCTGCCGGCTCCGCCGCGCGCCCCGCTGCCAACCGGAGGATGATGCGCGAATCGTGAACAAGGGCGGCGCAGCAGCCCGCCCGCACATGCAAACCGGATGGCTCCCCTCTCCATTGCTGAACAAACCTGATTCATGCCGTGATTTTGGGGCGATGGAGAGGGGCCGGGGTGAGGAATTAATAAGGAAAGATGATGGTTCTTCTCCCCTCTTTGCGATCTTCATGACCTTTTTGCGGTTCTCTCCGGTTTCCGGTTGCCGTGTCACCGGCCAAGCGCGTAGGATTCGCGGCGCGGGTCAGCGCCACCAATACGCGTGCCGGTTTCGGGGTCCACAATGATCGCGCAGACGCTGCACGCCGCGCCGCTCCAATCGTCCCAGACATTGACGGTATGGCCGCGCCGTGCCAGGTCGTCACGCACAGCGGCGGGGATGCGACCCTCGATATTCAAGAGACCAGGGTGATAGCCGTGCGGCCAGAATGAGTTCGGGAAGGACTCGCTGATGATGCGCGGCTGCTCGATCGCCTGCTGCGGATTCATGCCGAACTCGGTGCAGTTGAGGAAGACTTGCAGCATCGCCTGTGTTTGGCCGTCGCCGCCGGGGCAGCCGAAGGGCATGAACAACTCGCCCTCGCGCATGGCGAGTGCCGGGTTCGGCGTCAGGCGCGGGCGCTTGCCCGGTTGCAGTGACGAGGCATGCTTGGGGTCGAGCCACGATTGCGACCCGCGCGAGGACATCGCGAAGCCAAGCCCCGGCACGAGCGGGCTGGACATCGCGCTGTCACTCGGCGTGGCAGAGAAGGCATTGCCGTCCTTATCCACGACGCAGACATAGGCGGTGTCCGGCCCCGGCGGCGCGGCGATCAGTTCGGGTTGGTACGGTGTCAGGTCGAGACCGGGCATCTCGGCCTGCATGAAGGGGAGCGGATTGCCAAAGGGCGGCATCTCGCCCCACGCACGGGTCGGGTCAATCCGCGCCCGTCGCGTTGCGGCGTACCCCGACGAAAGCAGCCCCTCGATCGGCACATTCACGAAATCGGGATCGCCGTAGAACTTGTCACGATCCGCGAAGGCAAGATTCATGGCCTCCGCGACGACATGCAGGTAGTCGGCGCTATTGTGGCCGAGCGCGGGAAGGTCGTAGCCCGCGAGGATCGCCAATGCCTGCGGGAGGGCAGGACCCTGAGACCACGGGCCGCAGGCATAGACGGTATATTCGTGATAGGGCACGGAGACAGGCGCTTCCTCGCCGACGCGAAAGCGCGCCAGATCATCGCCGGTGAGCAGGCCGCCTTCAGAGGCGCTGAAGCGGGCCATCTCCTCGGCGATCTCGCCCTCGTAGAAGAGGCGCCGCGCCGCCTCTAACCCCGCCTCCCGGTTCGCCGCACCGCGTTCCGCCGCCATCAGCCGCGCGAACGTCCGTGCCAGATCGGGCTGCCGCCAGACTTCACGGACGCGGGGCGGGCGACCATGCGGCAGGAAGGTCGGCGTCGAGGAGGACCACCGCGTCATCCGCTCCGCGTCCTGCTCGAAGACGCGGGCGAGCCGGGGGTAGACCGGGAAACCGCGCGCGGCGAGATCGTGCGCGGCTGCGGCAACCTCCGCGAAGGTTTTGGCGCCGTGGCGGGCGAGGGCGTGCAGCCACGCGCCCATCGCGGCGGGCGTGACGGTGCGCGGGATCCCCTCGGGCATATCGCCGTCGAAATGCTCCTTGAACCACGCGATGGACGCCTTTGCGGGCCAGCGCCCCAAGCCGCTGATTGTGCCGATCTGCTTCGTCCCCGCCTCGTAGATCATGATCGGGGCGACGCCGCCGATGTTGGTCAGGAAGGGTTCGAGCACATTGATACACAAGCCCGCCGCGACCCCGGCATCCACCGCGTTGCCGCCCGCTTTGAGAATTTCGTAGGCGGCGGTCGTCGCCAGATAGTGCGTCGAGGAGACCATCTGCTCCACACCCATGATCGCGGGCCGGTGGGCCTGATGCCACGTTACCATTGCGCTGCCTCCCTAGGGATTTCGTTGTCCAAGCCTGGGTCCGAAGATACGCCGGTGCCGCTATGATAGCACGGCGGCGGTCTCCACGGAGACGATTCACCTTCTCAGAACAAAATTCACGTCGCGTTGACATCTCCTTCGCCCTTCTCCTACACTCACCCCCGGTGTGGGAAGCGCTTTTCGATAGAGTGAGGAAGGGAAATGATGAGGACCACTCAGCGGCGTCAGTTCATCGGGGTCGTAGCGATGGCCCTCACCGGCCTCTGTCTGCTCGTGGCTCCCGCACTGCGTGCCACGGCACAGGGCATCTATACGAGGAGTGACACCGGCTATGACATCTCGTGGCCACAGTGCGACGGCGCGTACCCGCGCACCAATGCCTACGTCTTGGGCGTCGTCGGTGTCACCAGCGGGCACGCCTTCCGCAACAACCCCTGCTTCGCGAGCGAGTACGCCTGGGCCGCCCATACCCTGTCGCCGGAGGCGGTCTACCTCAACCTCAACGAGGACATCGGCACGACCGCCGCCTATGGCGAGACGGGCCCCTATGGGACCTGCCCGCCGGAGACTGCCTGCCACGCGCTGAACTACGGCTACAATGCGGCCTCCAGCGCCTACACCTACGCGGCGCGGCAGGTGCCGACCTTCGGCGCGCAGATGTGGTGGCTGGACATCGAGACGGAGAACTCGTGGTCAACGACCGACCTGTCGCTCAATCAGGACGTCATCAAGGGCGCGCTGCGCTATCTGCAGGAGGAGCGCCACTTCATGGTCGGCATCTACTCGACGCCCTCGATGTGGCAGGAGATCACCGGCGGGTGGCAGGTCGGCCTGCCCGCGTGGGTCGGGGGCGGGACGAAGGGCAACGCGCCGACGCTGTGCGGCACGGGCTTCACGGGTGGACCGGTCTACCTGGTGCAGTACGCGTGGGGCGACTACGACGGCAACTACGCCTGCTGATTCTTGCGGCGCATCGTAGAGCGGTGTAGGATACGCGCCGGAGGAAACGGACGGTGCCGCAGATTTTTGCCGAGCGTCACGGGCTCTCGTGGCGGAGAGCCCAAACATCCTGATTGGCCGCGTAACCCATCCGGTGCATCGGGTACGCGGCGGGAACCTTTGCACACCGCTACCGCGCATCTCGGCGCGGCTGACGCGCGTGTGCGTGCTCCTGCCATCACGGAGGAGCAATTCATTATGACCCATCACCATTCATCGTACGTGCCTGAGGCATGTTCCCGGCTTCCTTCTCTGTGCAAGCGGGAAGGAGGCGTGTAATGTTGATCGCACGGCTCGATAGCATCGGCCTGACATACGGCACGCAGCGTGTTTTCAATGGGCTGCATTTGACACTGAACGATGGCGAGAAGATCGGCCTCGTCGGGCCGAATGGCGCGGGCAAATCGAGCCTGCTGCGCATCCTCGCGGGCGTGGAGACGCCGACGGAGGGCGCATGCACGCTGCGTAACGGCATCCGCGTCGCCTATCTACCGCAGGAGTACGCGGAGCAGACGACCGCCCCGGCGATAGATGAAGTGATCGGTGGCCGGGCGGATCTGCTCGCGCTGGAAACGGAACTGGACGCGGTCGAGGCGACGCTGGCCGATCCGGCGTGCGCGGCGGACATGGAGGCGATGGGCCGCGCCCTCGAACGGCAGGCGACGATCCTTGAACGATACGAACAAGAGGGCGGGCCGCGCTTTCGGGGCGACGCGCGCGATCTTCTCATCCGCCTCGGCCTGCCACCGGAGGCGCACCAGCAGTCTGTCGCGCTCCTCAGCGGGGGCCAACGGAAGATGGTCGGTCTCGCCCGTTGCCTGCTCGCCAAGCCGGACATCCTGCTGCTCGATGAACCGGACAACCATCTCGACCTGCCCGGCAAGACGATGCTCGAAGGGGTGATCCGCTCCTATGGCGGGACGCTCATCCTTATCTCGCACGACCGCTATCTGCTCGATGACACCGTCGCGCAGATCGCCGAACTGGCCAGCGGTCGCCTGACGCTCTATCAGGGCAACTATTCGAGTTACATGACGCAGCGCGAACTCGCCCTTCTCAAGCAGCAGCAGGATTACACGTCACAGCAGAAGGAGATCAAGCGGCTCGAAGAGGCGGTTGCACGATTCACGCTCTGGGCGAACCTCGTGCTGGACGAGCGGCACAAGAAACAGGCGATGAATAAGCAGCGGCAGATTGACCGGATGGAGAAGATCGAGCGGCCCGTTTTGGAGCGGCGCAAGATGGGCCTCCATTTCCGCTCCGGCGAGCGCGGCGGGCAGAAGGTGATCGAGGCGCGCCATCTCTCTCGGTCATTCGATGACGAGATCGTACTGGCGGACCTCAACTTTACGCTCTGGCGGGGCGAGCGCGCCGGGGTCGTCGGGCGCAATGGCGCGGGGAAGTCCGTACTCGTTCAGTTGTTGCTCGGGCTGGACGCGCCGACGGAGGGCGAGGTCTGGATCGGCCCCTCGATCCGGCTCGGCCACTACGCGCAGCAGCATGATGTCCTTGACCCCACCGAGACGCCGCTCGACTGCATCCGCGTCGTCAAGCCAATGACTGCGGAGACGGCAATGGGCATCCTCGGCCGCTTCCTCTTTACCTACCGGCAGGCGACGGAGCCGATCGCGCATCTCAGCGGCGGCGAGAAGAGCCGCTTGCAACTGGCGCGCCTGATGACCGGCGGCGCGAACTGTTTGCTGCTCGATGAGCCGACGAACCACCTCGACATCGCCTCCACCGAGGTGCTGGAGGAGGCGATCAACGCCTATGACGGCACGGTACTGACCATCTCGCACGACCGCTACTTCCTTGACCGCATCTGTAGCCGCATCTACGAGATCGCGGACGGCGATCTGACCGAGTACCCCGGCGGCTACAGCGATTACGCGGAGCAGAAGGCGTGGCGGACGGGAAGCCCCTCGCCCCCGGCCCCTCTCCCGCAAGGGGCGAGGGGAGAGCAGAAGACAAAAGCGAACACGCGTCGTTGACCCCCTCTCCATTGCTGACACGCAAAGGAGAGGGGGCAGGGGGATGAGGGTTTATCCCTTCACCCACTTGGCGTACCACGCCAGGATGCGTGTCAGCAGGTCGCGCTGGTGGGCACGCTCCTCGATCGGGTGCGCCTCGCGCGGGTAGGCGACGAATTCGACGGGCACGCCGCGCCGGGTGAGGGCAGCGAACCACTCCTGGCCCTGCGCGAAGGGAACGCGCTCGTCCACTTCACCGTGGAGGATCAGGGTCGGCGTCGCGACCTGGGCAAGATACTTCATCGCGGAGTGATCCCAATATCGCCCGGCATCCTCGTGGAGTGGCGCGCCGAAATATGACTCATGCCAGTCGCGGATGTCGGTTGTGCCGTGGAAACTGACGAGGTTGCAGAGGCCCGCGCCGACGATTGCCGCCTTGAAGCGCGCCGTCTGGCTCTCGGTCCATGCCGTCATGAATCCGCCGTAGGACCAGCCGCCGATGCCCGTGCGCTCCGGGTCGGCGACACCTTCGGCGATCACGGCATCCACGCCGCGCAGGATGTCGTCCATGTCATTGCCGCCCCAATCCCCGAAATTGAGTGTCTGGAAGGGGTCACCCCGGCCCGAACTGCCGCGCGGGTTGGGGAGGATGACCGCATAGCCGCTCGCCGCAAGCAGTTGCCCCCAGTCGTGCCAACCGATCATCAGATGCTCCGTATAGACGCCTGCCGGGCCGCCATGCACTTGCAGGATGAGCGGGTAGGGGCCGTCGCCATGGAGCGCGGGGTCCGGCGTGATGAGAATACCGGCGATCTGCCGTCCGTCCGCCGCCTCCCAGTGAATGACGCGCGATGGTGCGATACTCCGCTCGCTCATCCAACCGTTATGATCGGAAACCCGGCGGATCGTGCCGGAGAGCGGCCCGGCCCAGACCTCCATCGGATGTGCTCTATCGCTGCGCACGACCGCGACATTCTCACCCGCCGCGTCCATCGTCATCAGCGTGGTGGCATTGTTTGGTGATGCGCCGCGCGTCGGGAAGTTGCCGAGTGGTTCGCTCAGGCGGTCTTCCGGCACGACATAGCGATGGAGGTTGTGCGCGGTGCTGTCGAGCAGGGTGAGCAGCAATGTGCGGTTGTCGGGCAGCCAGATGAGATCATTCTTGCCCTGTTCGAGATCGGTGAGCCGTGACTCGATGTGGCCCGAGGCGAGATCGCAGAGCATCAGCACGCCCGCGCCCTGCTTCGTGCGATCCACCCGCGCGACGAAGGCGAGCGTTGTCCCGTTCGGTGACCAACTCGGGCTGTTCGGTGTGCCGTACGTGCCCGCGACTGCCTGTGCCGTGCCATCCGCAACGGAGAGGAGATGCAGGGCGGTGCCGCCGAATCCGTGCGCCCAGCCCGGTTTCGCGCTTCCGACGACTGCGATCCGCGTCCCATCGGGCGACCATGCGTATCCGTTACCATTCCAGACATGCAGATCGTCCGGGCCGCATTGCTTCGCTGCGCCGGTCGTGACATCCACGAGCCAGATGTGGGCATATTTCCGGTGTTGGCGCGACTCGATGACGTAGGCATCGTCCTTGTCTTCTTTGCGCTTTTTCTCCTCGTCCGTCTCCGGATCGGTGCGGATGACGGCGAGTGTCGTGCCGTCCGGCGACCATGAGAGGTCGGCGAGGCTACCGTGTAGGTCGCCCAGCCGTCGTGCCTCGCCGCCGCCGATGGGCAGGAGGTACATATCCTGTTTGTTCTCCTCGTTGCGGTCGGAGAGGAAGGCGAGTGTCTGACCGTCCGGGGACCAGCGAGGCGTTGTGTCCTGCCGTGGGCCGGCGGTCAGTTCGCGCGGCGGTATCGAGCCGTCCGTCGGCGCGAGCCAGAGATGCGCGTGCCGCACCGCGCCATCTTTCGCGGTGTCGGCCAGCACGTACGCGACACTCCGCCCGTCCGGGCTGATCTGCGCGTCCCCCGGTAGCGCGAGCGTAACAATTTCTTCAATCGTGAGCGGTGTGCGGTCGGCCATGGCCGTCTCCCTTCCATCGGTCTAGAAACCCGAATCCTGAACCACCAATACTGCCCATGCTGCCCGAAGGGCACCCGTACCTACGTTCTTCTCGGCGTCCAGGCGGTTCAATCTATTCTCTTCGTCGCCCCGCGTTTTGTCCACGACGTTCAGCAGTTCCTCGTATCGCCTCTGCTTGCGCCCATGCGCCCGTCGGGGGATACTCGCCGCACGCATCGTATCTTTTCGCTGGATGAAAGGAAGCCTGCCCTATGCCCGCATCAGCAACTGAGGAGCGCGCCCGGATTTCCGTTGACGCGCTGGGTGATTTCTATGTCCGTGCGTTTTCGCGCGCCGGTCTCCCGCAGGAGGATGCCGAGACCGTTTCGCGTATCCTGATCGGCGCGGACGTGCATGGCATCGAGTCGCACGGTGCGCCGCTGGCGCATAGTTACATTCGGCGGCTGCGCAGTGGCGCGATCAACCCGCACCCGAAGATCCGCGTCGTCTCCGAGTTCCCCGGCATTGTCGTTCTCGATGGCGACAGAGGGATTGGGCCGGTCGTCGCGACGTACGCGATGGGGCAGGCGATTGAGAAAGCGCGCGAGAATGGTGTGAGCACCGTGACAGTGCGCAACAGCAGCCACTTCGCCGCTACCTGCAACTACCCCTTGATGGCGGCGGCGGAGGGTTTGGCGGGCATGGCGATGACCACAACGGGCGCGAGCGTCATCCCGACATTCGGCGCGGCGCCGCTGCTCGGCACGAACCCGATTGCGATTGCTTTCCCCGGTGGTAAGACGGAAAAGCCGTTCCTGATTGATATGTCCACGAGCGTCGTCGCGTCCGGAAAAGTCGGCGTCCACCGCCGTGAGGGGAAACCCCTGCCGGACGGATGGTCGTACGACGCGGAGATGCACCCAACGACGGACCCGCAAGTGGCGCGGTACCTGAACCCGCTCGGTGGCGACCGAGAACACGGCAGCCAGAAGGGATACGGTCTCAATGTCGCGGTAGACCTTTTCTGCGGGCTGCTCTCCGGCGGGCGATACAGTAAGCAGGTCATGCGCTCCGATACCGAGCCGCTCGGCTCGGCGCACATGTTCAGCGCGTGGCGGATTGATGCCTTCGTGCCGATGGAGGAATACGCCGCCCGGTTCGATGAATACATCCAGATGCTGCACAACTGTACGCCCGCGCCCGGCCATGCCCGCGTCCTTGCCCCCGGTGACCCGGAATGGATCGCGGAAGACGACCGCCGCGCCAACGGCGTCCCGCTCAACCCACTGATTTTGGAAGACTTGCAGGCGCTGGCGGCGGAGTTGGATATTCCGTTCGAGATGTAGCATTCCGCACCCAGGCCCCGATGCATCGTGATACGAACCTCATACGTTCCGTGATTTGTCGGCGATGGAGAGGGGAGAGTAACTGGGAACACCGATGATGCCCTCGTTGATTCGCTGCGCCGGTTGACTGCGGCACTGGCGGGAGCGACCTAACCCCCCAGCCCCCTTCGCTAAAAGGAAGGGGGAGAGGTCAGCCCCGGAAGTGCGGCATCACCTCGTCCATGAAGCGGCGGATGCCATCGGTCTTCGGGAAGTCCGCGAAACGCAGGTGGAAGTGCGAGACGCCGAGGTCCGTCCACTGCTGGATTTGCCTGACGATCTGCTCCGGCGTGCCGATCAGCCCGGAGCCGTTGAAGAAGGGGCTTGCCTCCGCCATCCGCTGCGCTTCCGCTTCGGTGTCGGCAATCGCGACGGCGTCCACGCCGACGGTCTTCTTGATGGTACTGAAATCGCGCCCGACTGCCTCGCAGTGGCCGCGCAGCACAGCCAACTTGCGCGCGTAATTCTCCCGCGTGCCGCCGCCGTTCCACCAAACGGCGTGCTTGGCGACGACCCGCAGCGTCAACTGCTCGCCGCTGCCTCCGATGAGGATTGGCGGGACGGGGTCCGGCTTCGGATCGAGATACGCGTTGTGGATGCGGTAATATTTCCCCTCGTACGTCACATCGTCCGCCGTCCACATCCGCTTGACGATCTCGACCGTCTCCTCCAACTGGGCGATGCGGACAGCGGGGCGCGGAAACTCCCAGTTGTAGGAGCGGTACTCCTCTTCCTTCCAGCCTGCGCCGATGCCGAAGACAAACTTGCCCGGCAGGAAGGCGCAGAAGTTCGCGACCATCTTCGCCAGCAAGGCCGGGTTCCGGTTCGACTGGCAGAGGACAATCGGCCCCCATGTCAGTTCCGGATACCGTGCGGCGAGGAAGGCGATCGTCGTCAGGCACTCGATCGTCGGCGTATCCTGCGCCTGCCATGACGCCCAGGGGATGACGTGATCGGCGACCCATGCCGCGTCGAACCGCCCGTGGATCACATCGAGAGTGTCTGTCATCTGCCGCAGAAATGTCGTGCTATCACTCCCGTCCGTCGGGAAATCCGGCGCCCGCCAGCCAAACTCAACCCGCTCTACCATGTCTGTCTCCTTTACGAACCGCCAAGACGCCAAGAAGGAGAAGAGAACTGATCGCCGCGAACTATCCAGAGTCTACAACGATCCTTACGTTTCTCGATATTTCTTGGCGGTTCAATCGCGTTGCAGGAGGCGGAGGCGCTGGATGAGGGCGCGGGTGTTGACATGGCATTCATCGAGGACGCGGCTGGGGATGCCTTCGCGGTCACGGAGGAGGGCGAGGGCGAGATCCGGCGCTTCGACACGCGTTTCCAGCTCTTCCGCGAACTCCGCCACGTCTTCGAGCAGCGCGATCAGCCGTGGGCCGACGTTCATCTCCTTCGGGGCGAGGAATGGCGGATCGTGCGGGACGATGAATTCTACGCGGCTGCGTGCCTGCTCCGCCATCGTGCCCGCCTCGCGGAACACCTGCCCGGTCGGGCCGTCGCTGGCGATCAGTGCGATCAACAGATGCTCGCCGCTGATGAAGCGGTGGCCGAGGCGCGTCGTTTCCGCCGCCGCGCTCCGCACTAACGCCTTCGTCTCCTCAGAAAACCGCTCATCTGCGAGAAACGACGCGAGTGGGCGCGGTTTCGGGAGCGAGGATGTCATGAGCGTGAGTCTCCGTCAGAAAGGAATCGGCTCCGTGAGCGATGCTTGGGCGTGGGTGAGCCAGCGCAAGTTCGCTTCCACGTCCTCAATTGCGGCATGCACCATCAGCCGTCCGGCGCGATCTTCGGGCGGCAGAGCGGCGACTTGGGCCGTCAGTTGGTCGCGGTCGCGCTCGTAGATACGCCGCTGCGCCGCGAGGAAGCGGGCGAGCGCCTCTGGCTGATCCTGCTCGACGAGAAAGACGAGTTTCAGCAGCGCTTCGTCCTTCGTCGGCCGCTCGGCAGGGACGGGCTTGCCCATCCACTGCGCGAGCGCGGCCTGACCCGCTGGGGTGAGCGCGTACTCCTTGCGGTCCGGCAGATTATGCTGCGGGACGATCTCCTGGAGGATCACGAGGCCATCCCGTTCGAGGGCACGGAAGGCCTGGTAGACGTGGCCAGGGTTGATATCCCACAGGCCGTCGGTCATCTCCCCAAGGGCGCGGCGGATGTCGTAGCCGTGGCGGATGCCGCGCGCGAGACACCAGAGGATCGCATAGCGGAGCGGCATGGTACATACCTCGCGTCGTGATACATCATTGCAACCTATATCACCATGATGTAGATTGCCATATGGTACTCCGGTCAGTGTACAACGGCAGCGAGCGATATACCACAGCGGGAGGCAATCATGCACAATCATGCGCGGCGCGGCATATCGTTCCTCTGGCTTCTCGTCGTCATCCTTGCCGCGTGCGGTGGCCGCGCCGCGACGAGCACCGCAGTCCCCATACGCCCGCCAACCGGCGGAAATGGCACGGTGACGGTCTTCGCGGCGGCCTCGCTGACAGAGTCGTTTATGGAGATCAAGGGCATCTTCGAGAAGACGAATCCCGGCGTAACGGTGCAGTATAACTTCGCTGGCTCACCGACGCTCGTCACCCAACTGACACAGGGAGCGACGGCGGATGTCTTTGCTTCCGCCGATCAGCCCAACATGGAGAACGCCGTCAAGAGTGGCGTGATCGCCGGGACACCGCGGACCTTCGTGAAAAATAAACTTGTCATCATCGTGCCAAAGGAGAACAAGGCGGGCATCACGGCACCGAAAGACCTCGCGAAGCCGGGCGTCAAGTTCGATACGACCCAGGAAGACGTGCCGGTCGGCAAGTATACGCAGCAGGCACTCGACAACTTCAGCATGTTGCCGGACTACGGACCGGACTTCAAGGCGGCGGTGAACAAGAACATCGTCTCGCGGGAGGACAACGTCAAGGCGGTCGTCCAGAAAGTCATCCTCGGCGAGGCGGACGCAGGGGTCGTCTACACGACGGACGCGCAAGCCGTGAAAGACAAACTGACGCTCATCGAGATTCCGGACGCGCAGAATGTCATTGCGACCTATCCCGTCGCCGTCGTCAAGGGCGCGAAGCAGGCCGCGCTCGGCCAGCAGTTCGTAGATTTCCTGCTCTCCGCGGACGGTCAGGCGATCCTGCAAAAATACGGCTTCGCGCCCGGCATGTGAGAGAATCGAGGGGATACTCAGGTAGCCCGCGCTGCCCATTCGATCGGTGAGGAAGTCGGAATCAGCGAATGAGAGTGCTCGAACAGCCCACGGAAACACGCGAGCCGGAGGAGCATGCGCGGCTTCCTCGGAGGCGCCGCGTCGCGCGACGCGGCGCCTCGGTGCAGTTCGTGTTCCTCGCCGTTTGCTCAGTGGCGTTCTTGCTGCTCTTGCTGTTGCCGTTGTACGCGATCTTCTGGAAGTCGCTGCCACACGGCGCGCTCTTTGCCGCACTTCGTCTCCCCCTTGTGCGGGATGCCTTGCGCCTCAGCCTCATCACCACCGCGATCGCGCTGGGGGCGACTGTGTTGCTCGGCACGCCTGTCGCTTACCTGCTGGCACGGTATCGCTTTCCCGGCTACGGTCTGCTCGACTCGATCATTGATCTGCCAATGGTGCTGCCGCCCTCGGTAGCGGGGCTTGGCTTGCTGATTGCCTTCGGGCGGCGGGGGCTGCTCGGCGGGCCACTGGAGGCGCTCGGCATCACGCTTCCCTTCACGACGGTCGCGGTCATCCTCGCGCAATGTTTCGTCGCCGCGCCCTTCTACATCAAGGCGGCGAAGGCGGGCTTCGCGGGGGTGGATCGAGAGTTAGAGATGGTCGCGGCGACTTTCGGCAGTTCGTCATGGTACACCTTCACGCGGATCACCTTGCCGCTCGCCTTTCCGTCGCTCCTTGGCGGAGTGGTGATGATGTGGTCGCGCGCCTTGGGGGAGTTTGGGGCAACGATCTTCTTTGCGGGGAACCGTCAGGGTATCACGCAGACGATCCCGCTCGCCATTTTTCAGGAGGAGCAGGCGTCACATTTCGATACGGCGCTCGCGATGTCCGCCGTGCTCGTCTGTGTCTCATTTGCTATCCTCGTCACCGTCAAATGGCTGACTGCCCGCCTGCTGATCAACGACGATGACACCCTGCGTCCCATCGCGCGGCGATGAGGGGTGGGCTGGCGCTTCTACGACACTCCACGCTGAGAGAGGCAACGCGCATCATATGATCCGCGCCGAGGGCACGTCGCGAGACCTGCTGCCACCATCGGCGTAACCTGCGATCGTCTCTTTTTGTCTTCGTGCCTCTCTGGTTCTATCGCTCGGTCCGTCGCGTCTGGCAGGAAGCGTGCGATACACTACCAGGCAGGTGTGCGGGAATGACAGGGAGGGAATAGACGCATGGCGATGAATCCGGCGCTCTTCAAGGCATACGATGTGCGCGGCCTCGTGCCCGAGGAATGGGGGCCGGAAGAGGCGGAGCAAATCGGGCGTGCGATCCCGTCCGTGCTCGGCGTCGGGCAAGTCTGTGTCGGGCGGGATATGCGCGTCTCATCGCCGGAGATCGCCGCCGCCCTCATCCGGGGCATCACTGCCGCGGGCGCGGATGTTGTGGACATCGGCGCGGTCTCGTCGGACGCCCTCTACTTCTCGGTCGGCAAGTACGGCTACGAGAGCGGCGTGATGGTCACCGCCTCGCACAACCCCGCCGGGTACAACGGCGTCAAGATGTGCCGCGCGAATGCGATCCCCGTCTCAGACGAAACGGGCCTGCTCGCCATCCGCGACATGGTTCTCTCCGGCAACCTCCCGCCCGCCGCGCGCACTGGCAGTGTCACCGAGCGCAAAGTGCTGGACGATTTCGCCGCGCATTGCCTGACCTTTATTGATGCCACGAGTATCCGGCCCCTCAAACTCGTCGTGGACGCGGGCAACGGCATGGCGGGCAAAGTCCTCCCCCGCGTCTTCAGCAAACTGCCGCGGGTAACGCTCATCCCGATGTACTTCGAGTTAGACGGCACCTTCCCGCACCACGACGCCAACCCGCTGGAGCAGGAGAACATCGCCGACCTGAAGGCGCGTGTCATCGCGGAGCAGGCGGATCTTGGCGCGGCCTTCGATGGCGACGCGGATCGGGTGTTCCTTGTCACCGAGCAGGGCGAGTTCGTCGGTGGCGATATGACGACCGCGCTCGTCGCGACCGCGCTCTTGCGGCATCATCCCGGCGCGGCGGTTGTCTATAACCTGATCTGCTCGCGCGGCGTCCCGGAGGCAGTCGAGAAGGCGGGCGGCAAGCCGATTCGCGCCCGTGTCGGCCACTCTTTCATCAAGCAGGTAATGCGCGAGCAGGATGCGATCTTCGGCGGCGAGCACTCCGGTCACTTCTACTTCCGCGACAACTGGTACGCGGACAGCGGCCTGATCGCGCTTCTCTCCGCCCTCGATGCCCTCTCAGTCGAGAATGTTCCGCTCTCACAGGCACTCGCGCCGCTCGACCATCGCGTCCGCTCCGGCGAGATTAACTCCGAAGTGCGCAACGTGCGTGCGACGGAGCGGAAGGTGGAGACACATTACCGCGATCAGCCCGGCGCGCACCTCGACCACCTCGACGGCCTGACCGTCAACTTCCCGGATTGGTGGTTCAACCTGCGCCCCTCGAACACTCAGCCGCTTCTGCGCCTGAACATCGAGGCGGATACGCCGGACCTATTAGAGAAACAGACCCACGAAGTGCTGAAACTCGTCCGCTCCGGCGAGCCGATGTATGAGTAACGAGTAACGAGTACGGGCAACCCCTCGCTACTCGTTACTCGTTACTGGTTGCTTCTCAGTTGCTGCCGGGGTCGCCACCGCCGGAGTCGCTACTGCCCCAATCGCCCGCGCCGGGATCGCTCCCGCCGCCGGTGTCCCAACTGCCGCTGTCAGCGGGCGAGTCGTCCATGCGGCCCTGATCGTTGCCGAGTTGCGGATCATTGTAATTACCGGCGCCCACCTGATCGCGGTTATCCTGGTTGTCGTCGCGGAAGTGATCGTAGATCGCGTTGCCGATGATCGCGCCGCCGATCCCGCCCGCCACGCCGCCAATGACACTGCCAGCAACATTACCGCCACCGCCGGATGGCTGCCCATAACCGGGGCCATAGCCGGGGCCGTAGCCACCCTGCTGCGGGTAGCCGGGGCCGGAATTGTAGCCACCGGCCGGGGCGCTCGGCGTACGGTTACGCCGCAGGACGACCATCAGCACGACCGCGATGAGCACAACGACGAGCAGCACGATGAGCAGTATCGGGAAACTGGAACTACTCTTGGTTGTCGCCGTGGCCGGAGCGCCGGCGGGTTGGGACGATCCATTCCGCGCGGGCGGCGCGGCGCGGAGATCAACGCCGAGGCGATCAATCGCCGTCAGCAGGCCACCATCAAAGTCGTTCGCTGCGAAACTTTTCGTCATCTGGTCGCGGATCGCCGTCTCCTCGGCTGTCGTGACCGCCGCACGGGTATTAACGCCGACTTTGAGTTGCAGTTTCTTCTCGTCTCGCGCGGCGTAGATCAGCACGCCGTTCAGTTTCTGCTGCTGCGCGTACTGATCGGCGGCGGCGCTGATGTCCTTGCCACCGAGGTTCGGCACGGTCTTCACCGCGATGGTCTTGCCCGTATCGCGCTGAATCTGGGCGATCTTGTTCTCCGCGTTCGTGCGCGCACTGGCCGAGAACAGATTCCCGTCGTCCTGCACCGCACCGGCGGCGAGCGCGGGCAGGGCGCTACCGACGACGACAAAGAGCGTGAGCAACACGGCAGCAATACCCCACGGTCGTCTGGCGCGCCATGGCCACAAAAGGTCTCGCATGATTGGTATCTCCTTCTCCGGTTTACTCAACCACCGGCTGATGGACGCGGTTATGGAACGGCGTCACAGTATATCGTACCACGCCTGTCACACAGATACGCAGTTGCCGCGTCCCGTGTTGCATCCCGCCCTCCCTGCTGCTTGCTGCCTGCTGCTCGCCCACTATGCGATGATTGCCGTCTTGTCGGCAATACCACCATCGGGAGGGGACAAGCATGACGCGAATGACGGGCGCACGAGCGGTAGTCGAGCAATTGAAGCGCGAGGGTGTGCGGCACGCCTTCACCGTGCCGGGTGAGAGTTTCCTTTCCGTGCTCGATGCGCTCTACGATGAACCCGCGATCGCGCTCGTCGCGACACGGCACGAGAGCGGCGCGGCGTTCATGGCGGAGGCGGTCGGCAAACTGACCGGCACGCCCGCCCTCTGCATGGGCACGCGCGGCGTCGGCTCGGCGAACATGGCGATTGCCCTCCACACCGCGTACCAGGATTCGACACCGCTCATCGCGCTGATCGGGCAGGTGGAGACGCCGCATCGCAGCAAAGAAGCATTTCAGGAGGTCGAACTCGCCCCGTTCTTCGCGCACATCGTCAAATGGACCGTCGAGGTCGAGCGCACCGATCGCCTCCCCGCCCTCATCCATGAAGCGATCCGCCGCGCGATCGGTGGACGACCTGGCCCCGTGCTCCTCGCTGTGCCGACTGATGTGCTGAATGCCGAATGCGACTTCACCCCCGACCACTTCCGTGTGCCCGCCATCGCTCCCCGCCCCGCGCCGACTGCCAGCGACGCCGCGCACGCCGTTGATCTGTTGCTCACCGCCGAGCGGCCCGTCATCCTTGTCGGCGGCGGCCTGCTTCGCGCCGGTGCGACGGATGACCTCGTTCGGTTCGCGGAGGAGACAAGCATTCCGGTGATTGCCGGATTCCGCCGTTACCACGCCTTCCCGAACAATCATCCGCTCTTTCTCGGCAGCATGGGCCTCGGCGCGCCATCCTGTGTCCGCGAGCGGTTGCGGGCGGCGGATGTCCTCCTCGCGCTCGGCACGCGCCTCTCGGAGTTCACGACCGGCGCGTACACGATCCCCGCACCGCAGACGCAAGTGATCCATATAGACATTGACGCCGGTGTCGTCGGCGTCAACAACTCCATCACTCTCGGCATCGTCTCGGACGCGAAAGAAGCCCTTTCGGCGATGCACTCCGCCCTCACCAAGCATCCCGACCCGAAACGCGATGCACGCCGCGCTGCCGCCGCACGCGACCGCGCCATCTTCGAAGCCGCAACGACGATTCCCGAAACCACTCAGTCCTTCGTCCTTCGTCCTCAGTCCTCGGTAGACCCGACCACGATCATGGCGGACCTCGCGCGCCTCCTGCCACCGGAGGCCGTCATCACCGGCGACGCAGGCAACTTCTGGGGCTGGTTCGGGCGGTATCACCGATTTTCCCTCCCCGGCGCCTTCCTCGGCCCGACGAGTGGCGCAATGGGTTACGCGATGCCTGCTGCCGTCGGCGCGGCGCTTGCCCGGCCCGGCGTGCCTATCCTCGCCGTCGCGGGGGATGGCGGCTTCCTGATGACCGGCAATGAGTTGGAGACGGCGGTACGCTGCAATCTACCGGTGATCGCGCTCGTCTTCAACAACTGCTCGTACGGCACGATCCGCATGCACCAGGAGCGTGAGTTCCCCGGCCGGGTGAGCGCGACCACCCTCGGCCCGGTGGATTTCGCCCGCTTCGCCGCATCGCTCGGCGCGCATGGCACACGCATCATCAATAGCCGCGATTTCGCCCCCGCGCTCGAACACGCCCTCGCACTGAAGCGCCCCGCGCTGATCGAAGTCATCACCGACCCGAACCAGATCGCCGTTGGTATGACAATAGCAGGACTCCGGGCGCCCTCTGGGCGGGATGAGGGCTGAAGATCGCGAACCCGCAACATTCCTGCTGCTCGTTCGTTAGACAGAACGGATGCGGATAGATCACCCTTTGCACATTGCTGATTGCTTGAAAGGCATCCTCCGTGACCGAACGACAACGACGCACCTGGCGGGCCGTAACGGCTTTGTTCCTCATGCTTCTCTGCGCTCGCCTGTCACTCCCGTCAGTAACCGTCCTCGCCGATGATTCCTCGGTTCCCGCTCCTCAGTCCTCAGCCCTCAATCCTCAGCCCTTCGGTATCTGGCACGCGCCGGACGCGAATCGCCTGAAGTTCGGCATCGCCGGACATATGTGGTGGCTCGACTCGCACCTCGACGAGTTCATGGCCTATTACCATCAACTTGGCATCACCAACGTCCGTCTCTCCCTCGATTGGAAGACCTTCGAGCCGCAACCGGGGCAGTACGACTTCGCGCAGTTCGACCGCGTCCTGAACCGTCTCGCTGCCGAGAATATCGAGGTGATCGCCTCGTTCGTCTCCGCGCCCGCCTGGGCTAGCCCGGACAGCGCGGCGTGTACGAAGGCGCAGCAGGAGTTCGATAAAGAGCGGCTCACCTGTGGCATCCGGCCCGACGCCGAGCCGGACTTTCGCGCTGCCGTCCGCACCGTCGCCACGCGCTACCCGTTCATTCGCCTCTGGGAATTCTGGAATGAGCCGGAACTCTGGACCTATATGGGGCACGAGGTGGCGGATTACCTGCGCTGGCTTCGCCCCTTCTACGATGAGATCCATGCCGTCAACCCCGGCGCGGTTGTCGCGGCCAATACGCTCGCGGGCGTCTTCTATGTAGACTGGCTCTACGGCGTCAGCGACAACACAAACGGGCCGAGCAAGCGCCCGTGGGACGCGATCTCCTTCCATCCATACGGTTCGATTATGAAGCCGAACGCGAACGGCCAGGTTGTCGCGATCATCCCAGAGCCGATCCAGGCCGTCCGCAAACGGATGGTGGACGCGGGCGACGCGAGCAAGAAACTCTGGATCACCGAGTATGGTTGGGAGACGACGCCGGATCAGCAGGCCGCCTTCCTCCAGCAAGGTTTGCCGTGGCTGCTCTCGCAGGACTATATCGAAGTGGCGAACCTGCACATGCTCCATGACTGGACTGGCGAGCACTACGGCCTCCTCACGACGGAGATACCGATTTATGGCACCGGGAGAAGCATTGATGCGCGCACGCGGTTCGTGCCGAAGGAGCCGTACTACAGCGCCTACCGATATTTCCCCAAGAACGTCACCGCGTCCGCCCCGAGTGGACCCGGCATGCTCGTCTTTCCGCAGACCGGCCATGTCGTGCAGAGCGAACTCCGCGTCGCGTGGGAGCGCCTCGGCGGGATGACGACGCTCGGCCTGCCGCGTACCGCCGAGTACGCCCGGCGCGATCCGGCGGACGGCCTCTGGTATCGCACGCAGGATTTCGAGCGCGGCCGCTTGATCGTCCGCCCCGCCACGAGCGGCCAGCCCGCGCATGTGGACGCCGCCCTGATCGTCAACGATCTTTTACAGGTGAAAGGCTGGCTGGACCCGAAAACGGGCACACCGAGTGGCCCCGCCGCTCCCGAATCGGCCCCCGCCGCCCCGGACGCCTTCTGGTTCCCCACGACCGGGCACGCGGTGGCGCAAGCCTTCCGCGCCGCATGGCAGCAGGCGGGTGGGCTTGTGTTCCTCGGCATGGCGCGCACCGGCGCTCTGACGGAAAACGGCCTCACCGTCCAATACTTCGAGCGCGGCCGCCTCGAACTGCACGGGGACGCCGTCTGGTTCGGCCTCGTCGGCAACGAAGCCCTCATCGCCCAGGGCTGGCTCGACGCCGGCGGTGGCCCGATGCCGAACACTCCCACCGCCCGCGAATGGGCGGGATAACGAGAAACCGGATTGACCACAGAGACGCAGAGAGCGCAGAGGAACACGGAGAAAGAGCGGACCGAGCAATCTTCGCTGTTTCCTCCTCCCAACCTCTGTGTCTCTGTGGTTAAATGGTTCTACTGGCTGCCCGCACCGTTCCCACGGGAGGTTTGATGGCAACATCGTTCAAGGTTGGCGACACATTCGAGGGCGATTTCGTCTTCACGGCGGAGAACATCACGCGGACGGCGACGCTGCTCGGCGACGCGAACCCGGTGCATCACATCGCATCGCCCGCGTACGGCACGGTGATCGCGTGCGGCGCGCATATCGCGGGGCTGATGATGAGCCTCGGCGCGGCGCGGATCACCGAGCGCTCGCCGTCACTCGGACGGACATGGAACTTCCGCTTCCGCGCCCCCGTGCTCGCCGGGGATACGCTGCACGCGGTCATTCGGATCACGGCAATCGAGCCGCACCGTCGCGGCCCGATGATCTCCTTCGCGGGTGAAGGCGCCGTGGAGCGTGACGGCGCCCGCATCGTTGCCGTCACGACGGATGGGACCGCGATTCTCCTCGAAAGCCATGAACCGCACCACTGACCGCCTCATCCTCCGGGAGTTCGTCGAGGATGACTGGTCGGCTGTCCGTGCGTACCAGTCGGACCCGCGCTATCTCCGCTTCTATCAATGGGAGGATCGGAGCGAAGCGGATGTGCGTGCCTTCGTCGGCATGTTTATTGGCTTCCAGCGAGAATCGCCGCGCCGGAAGTTTCAACTCGCCATCGTCCTGCGGGAAAGCGGGGAACTGATCGGCAACTGCGGCATCCGCGTCCGCGATCCGGCGGCGCGGGCGGCCGACATCGGCTACGAACTCGACCCGCGTTTCTGGGGCCACGGCTACGCGACGGAAGCCGCGCGGGCGATGCTCGCCTACGGTTTCGGCCCGCTCGGCATGCACCGGATCACCGCCGAATGTCTCGCGGAGAACACCGCCTCCGCCCATGTACTGGAAAAGATCGGCATGCGGCGCGAGGGCCATGTACGCGAACACGTCTGGATGAAAGGTCGCTGGTGGGACACGCTGCTCTACGCCATTCTCGACCACGAATCAGGGCTGAGGACTGAGCAGGGAGGCAACGCAATGCTACCCCCTCAGCCCCCATTCTAACCGGCGGCGGAACGGGCATGCGCGATGCGTTCCAGCATCTCCTCGATATGGACAATTTTGACGCGCGGGCGGCCCTGCGCTTCGCCGAGCGCGGTTTCGTACTTTTCGATTTCCAGCCAATCGGCCATCGTCACATACCGGACGTTGCGCGCCCGCAGGAGCGCCTCAGCGGCCTCGGGATCGCCCTCCGCAGCGCGCGGCAGATTCGGCACGTCTTCGAGAAGCGATTTGACCGTCTCGACCGAGTCCGCCTTGTTCGTGCCGATCAGGCCGCTTGGGCCGCGTTTGATCCAGCCGGTCACATACTCGCCGGGCACGGTCGCGCCGCTCGCCGCCGTGACACGCCCCGCATTGTTCGGGACGATTTGCGCGCGCGTGTCGAAGGGTACGTCATCGAGCGGCACGCCCTTGTACCCGACCGAACGCAGCACCATCTGCACATCGAGCGTTTCGTAGTCGCCCGTGCCGACCGCTCGCTGCTGCTCGTCGAGGCGGTTACGTTCGATCACCAGACCTTCGACACATTCCGCGCCGAGGATTTCGACCGGGGAGACGAGGAACCGCAGGTGAATACGGCGCGGCTTGCCCTCCACGGGCTTCACGGCGAAGGCGCGCAACACGTCGAGGTTCCGCAACGCGACGCGCTGCCCCGCCAGCGCCGCCTCACTGACCGGATCGAGGGCGATCTCCTCCGGCTTGACGATGATGTCCGCGTTCGCCAGTTCGCCCAGTTCGCTCAACTCCTTGGTCGTAAACTTCGCCTGCACCGGGCCGCGCCGTCCGAGGACGTAGATGTCCGTTACCGCACTGCGCGCGAGCACGGGCAGCGCGTGATCGGCGATGTCCGTCTCGGCCAGTTCATCCCGCGTCTTGGCGAGAATGCGCGTCACATCCACCGCGACATTCCCGACGCCGACGACGGCGACCCCCCGCGCATCGAGCGTCAGCGCGCGCGTCGCGGCGTCCGGGTGGCCGTTGTACCAGGCGACGAACTCCGTGGCGGAGATGCTTCCCGCCAAATCCTCACCCGCGATACCGAGGTTGCGGTCGCTCGACGCGCCGACCGCGTAGATGACGGCATCGTAGAGGCGGCGGTACTCGGCGCGCGTCAGATCCCGGCCAAACTCGACATGACCGAAGAAGCGCACGCGCGGGTCCGCGAGCGTCTTCTCGTACACGCTGATGACGGACTTGATCTTGTAGTGATCCGGCGCGACGCCATACCGCACGAGGCCGTACGGGACGGGCAGGCGGTCGAAGACATCCACACTGACGGGAATATGGCTCTGCTTAATCAGTGCCTCCGCGGCGTACAGGCCGGCCGGGCCGGAGCCAATTACCGCGACGCGCAACGGTCGGTCGGTCATATCCACCTCGTGATTTCGATCTCTCCACGAACCATGACGGTATCGCGGTCGCTATCCGTCACGCGCTCCTCGCTTGGCGCAGTATATACCATCCTTGGTTGATACCTGTTCGGGAACTGTACGAATGCCTCTATGGAGGGCTGGTGCGCGGCCAACGATTTGCGCTTCGCCCTCTTGCCATGCGAAGCAGATCATCTCGCGGAACGGGAGCGCGTCGTAGATGACCATGCGAATCGCCTCAACAACCCCCGATTTGCTTCTCTCGCACCACTGCACGAACGAATGTGCGTAAACCTCTTGACAGACTAGAACGGGTGTACTATCATTGTGTTCGTACAGGAGAACATCGGTTCTTGAATCGAGGAGGCCGGTCGTGACGATTGCCCTACTTCCCCGCCGCGCAGACGCCATTGGCCGACTGACCCGTGTCCGTTCCACTGTTCGTGATGCCGTTGCACATCTGCCCATGCGGAAGCAGGAGCCGCCGACCGTCAACGAGGGCCGCTGGGCGACCCTTCCCGGTGAATATGCCGGGCCGTGGGCGTGCCCGCTGGACGAGCGACTCCCCGCGATCACCGCGCCGGGAATCACCGCGCCAATTGCGTGCGGCAAGGGCGTCGCCGTCGTCCTGCATCTCGCCGGGACGTGGAGCGGGCAGGTCGTTTTTGAGGGCAGCGCGGACGGCGTTGCCTGGCGCCGTGTCACCCTCACCGCTCTCACCGGAGAGATGGCGGGAAGCGAAACGGATCGCCCCGGCCTCTGGCGCACGCTCCCCGGCGAGCAGATTGCCTATCTCCGCCTCCATGTCGCGCGCCTGTCGCTCGGAGCGATCCACGCCTCTGTCGCTGCCGCACCACTCGTGGGCCAACCGATCCCGCGAGCGCTTGATCCCGCCGCGTAGAGCGGATTTGTGACTGCAACGATTGCACCGGCGATCCGAAGAGGTCGTCGGTGTTTTTGCTTGCCCGGAAAGGCACACGGAGGAAAAAACGAGCACGCCACCCATCCAGATATTTTAATCCATCAGTGGTATATTAGACCGAAGGCCATCACAAAACGGCGCGCCGTACGTTCTTATTCGCGATAGATGTGGTGGGATGGGGAAGCGACAAGAGAGATGCATGTTGGCTTTAGAAGCGGAAATTGACACAGACCATACCCTGCGCGATTCTCTGACGCTCGAAGCGGTGCTTCTGGAACTTGGCGCGGCGGACGACATGGAATCTGTCGCGCAGGCGATCGCGGACGGCGCGCGCCGGTTCGTGGATGCCGTCCTCGTCACGCTCACCGTCCCGTCGCCGGACGGATTGGGGATACTGGTGATCGCCAGTGGCGGCATGATGGACGGCAGCATGGAAGAAGTGGGCGTTGACCAACTGCCTGTGCGTACCTTCTCGCTCCGCACCGAACGGCACAACGACGAGACGCTGCCCCTCCTCCGGTTGCATGGCGAGCGCCACGCACGCGGAACGACGATGCTGATGCGGTTTGCCCCGCACGCCCGCCTCGCGCTCGCGCGCGCGCACCGTCTCGCGGCGATCAAACGGCTGGCCTACTCCGACCCGCTGACCGGCCTGGCGAATGCCCGTGGCCTGCAGGTCGCGCTCGATCGGGCGGCGGCGCTCGCGAACACGGAGGAGCGGCCCCTCGCCCTCCTCATCATTGATCTCGACGATTTCCGCCGTTACAACACACTCTGGGGCCATCTCGTCGGCGATGCCGCGCTGCAGGCGTTCGCCCGCGCGATTCAGGGTGCGACGCGGAGCCGGGATTTCGTTGCCCGCGTCGGCGGCGAAGAGTTCGCCGTCCTGCTCCCCGATTCGGGCGAGAACGAAGCGTGCATCGTCGCCGCGCATATCCATGAGGCGATTGCCGGCGGCAGCAGCGGGTTGCCAAGCCCCTTCACGGCGAGCATCGGTATCGGCCTCTATCCGAACGATGTGCCGGATGCCTTCAGCCTCTACGCCGTCGCGGATACCGCGATGACGATGGCGAAAAAGGCAGGGAAGAACCGCACATTCCTGTTCGAAACAATCGGGTAGCCACCAGTCTAGGGGGCGGTACACGCGCGCGTTCGTCGGAACAACGATCAAATGATCGAATTCCTTCGACGGATCGCCTCGCCATCGTCACAAAAGTCGGTGCTCATTCGTTCATGCATTGTGAGAAGCGCATTATAGTGGGAGTAGATGCGCTTCCGCAGTCAATGACGGGTGTGGTGGCCATACACCATGGGGTGGGGAAGCGGAAGAGAGGGGATGGCGCGTGACCGAGATAGCGACCGTAACACGGACGGGAAAGATGACGCTGATTGATGAACGTGTGGAGAGCGATCAGATACCGCTACGGGATCAGTTGTCTCAGGACATCGCGCGGGTGACGTGGGGTGGCGCGCGTCAGTTTGCCGCCGCGCTCACTCCGTTCGGGCTGACGCTCCAGCAGTATTTCACCCTCGTCGCGATCAACCGCGCCGGTGAATGCACGATGGGTATGCTCGCCAGTCAGACGCATCACTCACTCGGCACAATGACCGGGATTGTGGATCGTCTCGTCCGGCAGGGGCTTGTGGCGCGGCGCTCCCACGCGACGGATCGGCGCATCGTCCTCGTCCAACTGACAGCCAGCGGGATGGAAACGCTCGCGCACGTTGAGGATATGCGGCAGGAACAACTGGATACCGCCCTGACGAAGATGGGAGAGCCGCAGGCGCGCAACCTGATCCGCCTTCTCGGCCAGTATCTCGCCGCGATGGAGATCAACGCGACGGATGCGCTCTCCGGTCCGGGCGCGCTCGCCTAAACGGTACGCCAATCGCTCGAACCACTCTCGCGCTTCCGTCCCTCCTCGAAGAGCAGGCTCTCCCGGCCTGCTCTTTCCGTTGACGCGCTCCTCTGCGCTATCCACACCGAACGGGGCATCCACAATGGGATGCCCCGATACACCCGCGTCGTCCCGCGCGATGCTTACTTGAAGGCGGAGAAGGAGATCTCCTTGGCAGTGATGAACTCGAGCAGCACGGGCGTGCCCTCTTGCGTTTTCTGGATGCCGCGCTTGATCGCCGGAATAATCTCGTTCGGATCGGTGACGCGCTCGCCGTAGCCGCCAAACGCCTTCGCCATCTCGGCGTAGTTGCCGCTGATATCGGTGCTGCGGTACTTCTTTGTCGCCGTCTGCATGATCGGCAGTTCGATGGCCATCGAGAAGTTGTTCGAGAGGATGGACATGATCGGGATGCGCTCGCGCACCGCCGTCTCGAAGTCCATGCCCGTGAAGCCGATCGCCGCATCGCCCCAGAAGTTGATGCACAACTTGTCGGGCCGCGCCAGTTTCGCGCCCATCGCGAGGCCGAGGCCATAGCCTAACTGGGTGGACTTGCCCCAGCCGATGTACGAAAGCGGTTCCTCCGCCACCCAGAAGGGCACGATCTGATCGCGCGGGCTGCCCGCGTCATGCGTGATGATCGTGTTCTTCACGTCCACCGTATGCAGTAAGTCCCAGATGACGCGATAAGGCGAGAGCGGTGTCTCGTCGCTGGTCAGTTTCGGCTTCCAGTCCGCCAGCCACCGCTCGCGTCCGGTGGCGATCTGCTGCTTCAGTGCGTCTCCACGACCACGCGGCTTGCCGCCGAGCCGCTCCGAGACGGCAGCGATCAGCGCGTCCAGCGTCAACCCTGCATCCCCGATCAGTGCATACTGCACGGGGACATCTTTGTTGATGTCCCCCGCATCGAGCGTCGCGTGGATCATCGTCTTGCCCGTCGGCATCGTCACGCCGTAGTTTGTCCGTGCCAATGAGCAGCCGATACCAAAGATTACATCGGCATTCTGGAGGGCATCCCACACCGGCCGCGGCATCGAACGCCCCGCACACCCAAGGGCGAGCGGATGCGTCTCCGGGAAGGCGCTCTTGCCTTGAATCGTCGTCGTCACGGGCGCTTCGAGCAGTTCGGCCAGTTGACGCAATTGCGGCCATGCTTTCGCGTAGTGAACGCCCTGCCCGGCGTAGATCACCGGCCGCTCCGCCGCGATGAGCACCGCCGCTACCTCGTCCACCGCGTGGGGATCGGGCGCGAAGCGCAGCCGGGGCGTCGGCTCGTAGTTGATCGTCCCGGAGAACTCCTCAGCCATTACATCCGTCGGGATCTCCACGAGCGTCGGGCGCGGGCGACCATTCTTTGCCTGCGTGAAGGCGCGCCGCAAGGCGTCCGGCACGACACTGGCGAGCGTCACCTGCTCGGCGGACTTCGTGACGTGCTGGAAGTTCATTACGGCGCTGAAGTTCGGCGGGACGTTGTTGAGATGACGCGGGAACCCGGCGGGCAGGACGACGATTGGGACGGAATCGGCATACGCCTGCGCGACGCCGCCGAAGGCATTCTCCGTGCCGGGGCCGTGTTGCATGGTGAAGACCCCGATCCGGTCCCCGGAAGTGACGCGGCTCACCGCATCGGCCATATGCAGGCCGGTGCGCTCCTGCCGGACGATGATCGTGCGAATATCCGCCTCGGCGGACGCCTCGATGATCGAGTTGACGGGGTAGCCAATGAGGAACTGGACCCCCTCGCGCTTGAGGATTTCAGCGACGACTGCGGATACCTTCATGTGTGCGCCCCCTCGTGGTGTATGTGAATCGCCTCCGACGCGACCATTATAGCCACAACCACCGCGCACCGGCAGTCATCCCCGCCGCAATCCGCGCCCGCTCTTCACATACTGAGTGAGAACCGCAATGAGCGATATTCGCACGCGGCGGGCGTGGGTTAGTCCGGCACGAGGTCGGTTGAGAGGTATTTCAAGCCGCTGTCGCACGCGATGGTGGCGACGATGCTGCCCGCCGGGGCGTCTCGCGCCAGACGGAGCGCGGCGGCGACGTTGGCGCCGGTGCTGAATCCGGCGAAAACCCCCTCCCGCGTGGCGAGCAGGCGGGCCGTTTCGCGCGCTTCGTCATCGCCGATGGCGAGCGTGCCGTTACAGAGGGCGGCATCCCATTGCGGCGGCACGGCGGCGTACCCCGCGCCCTGCAATGTGTGGCGCGGGTCGGTGACCGGCTTGCCCGCGATCACTTGCGATCCTTCCGGCTCGACCGCGTAGCAGCGCACGGCGGGATTCCGTGCCTTGAGCGCGCGGGCCGTGCCGAGAAATGTGCCCCCCGTGCCGACAATCGCGCAGAAGTGCGTCACCGTGCCGTCGGTTTGCGCCCAGATCTCCGGCCCCGTCGTCAATTCATGCGCGCGCAGATTCGCGGGGTTGTTGAACTGATCGGGCCGGTAGGCGCCGAGCGAACGCACCAGTTGTCGCGTCCGCTCCTCGACGAGCGCGAGATCATCACCGGAGACCTGCCCCGGTATGCCGCCCGGCGCCTGCGGTACGAGGTCCACCTCCGCGCCGAGCGCACGGAGCATCTGCACGCGCTCCCGGCTATTGCCAACACTCATCACGGCGATGAACCGATATCCCTTGATCGCGCAGACAATCGCGAGGCCCGTGCCCATGTTCCCACTTGTCAGTTCGACAACCACGCCGCCCGGTTGCAGGCGTCCATCCCGCTCTGCTTCCGCGATGCATTGCACGGCGGCGCGGTCCTTGATTGAGGCGCCGGGGTTCGCCGCCTCGATCTTCAGCACCACCCGCCCCGGCAAGGCCGCGCCCAGCCGATCGAGCGCAACGAGCGGCGTCCATCCAATCGCATCAAGGACGCTTGGGGAGATGCCCACCCTCCTGCCCCCCTCCC
>CALBSO010000049.1 GCA_937968015.1 uncultured Thermomicrobia bacterium | reverse complement strand
ATAGCCGTCCGCGCAAGGCGTACACCAAGCGTGCGAACTTACCAGCACCTACTTAACAGACTGTCCGAAAGGACAGGGGCATCTTGTCCTTCCGAAGGTAGCGGCAGCGCCCGGTCCTACCCGATGATACCGGAGGCTTGTGATGAATCGCACAAGCAACGGAGGGGTCAAAGATCGCTCATGCCGCTCGCGGACGGCTTTCGCCTCTGCCGTGCGTGGTACCGACACCGGCGCGGCATGTCACGAGCGGCGTACACGCTGTGGTATCAATCCCTGGATGACACGGGATGAATGGAGAAGGAGAGAGGTGCATTGAATGCAATCCTGACGCTCGCATCCGGTCGGCGCACCAAATGGCTCGTCCTACTCTTCTGGGTAATCATCCTCGTCGTTGCGGTGCCGTTCGCCAGCAAACTCATGTCCGCCGAATCGAACGAGGCCTCCAGTTATCTGCCGGGCAAGGCGGAATCCACGAAGGTCCTCGACCTCGAGAAGCAGTTTCCCTCCGGTCAGACCGCACCCGCGATCGTCATCTACCGCCGCGCGACCGGGCTGACCGACGCGGACCGCGCAAAAGCGACCGCGGATCACGACGCGATCATCGCGCGGCGCCTTGACCTCTCATTACCGCCCTCCCCGCCGATCCCCTCGCAAGACGGGAAGGCGATACTCTACAGCGTGCCATTTCAGGAAAACCCGGACTCGAATCGGCTGATCGCGGCGGTCAAGGCACTCCGGGAGATCGTCAGTAGCGGAGAGACCGGCCTCGATGTCAAGGTGACCGGGCCGGCGGGCTTCGCGGTTGACGCGAATGCGGTCTTCGGGGACATCAACTCCAAACTGCTGCTCGCCACGGTCGGTATTGTCACGATTCTCCTCCTCCTCACCTACCGAAGCCCATTCCTCTGGCTACTGCCGTTGATCTCCGTCGGCCTGGCGAATCAGATCACCTCAGCGGCCGTCTATGGCGTCGCACGGGCCGGGTTGACCGTCAATGGTCTCAGCGCCGGCATCCTGACGGTATTGATCTTCGGCGCGGGCACAGACTACGCCCTCCTGCTCATCGCGCGGTATCGCGAAGAATTGCGCAATCACGAAGATCGCCACGAGGCGATGGCCTTTGCCCTCCGTCGCGCGGGTCCGGCGATTGCCGCTTCCGGCGCGACGGTGACGATCAGCCTGCTTTGCCTGCTGGTCGCGGAACTGAACAGCAACAAGGGGCTGGGGCCAGTGAGCGCGATTGGCATCGTCCTGACCCTGATCGCGATGCTCACGCTCCTCCCCGCGCTCCTTGTCATTTTCGGGCGGGGCGTCTTCTGGCCGTTCATTCCCCGCTACGGCTCCGCGCCGCACGAGGAATCGGGCCTCTGGGCGCGCATCGGCGGCTGGATCGCGCGGCGGCCCCGCCTCGTCTGGATCGCGACTGTCGTTCTGCTTGGTGTGATGGCGATTGGCCTCGTGGACACAAACAACAGCCTGACGCAGGCGAACGGTTTCCGCGCGAAACCTGATTCGGTGATTGGATTGCAACTGATCGCGCAGAGTTACCCGTCTGGCGCCGGTTCACCGACGAACATCATCGTGCGGCCTGCCACAAATGTGGAAGCGGCGCGCGCGGCGGCACAGGCGAATGCCGATGTCGCGCTCGTCGGCCCGATAGAGACGGCCGGCGACCTCGCCCGGTTCGATCTGACGCTGAAATCCGCTCCCGATAGCGGCGCATCGTACGATGCGATAGACCAATTGCGCGCGGGGCTGAAGGCGGCGGCGGGGCCGGACGCGCTCGTCGGCGGGAACGACGCCATCAACCTCGATGTGAACCGCGCGTCCAGCCGTGACAACAAAGTGATCCTGCCACTCGTTCTCCTCGTGGTCCTCATCATTCTCGGCTTGCTGCTCCGGGCGATCGTCGCACCGATTATCCTCATCCTCACAGTCATTCTTTCGTTCGCCGCGTCACTCGGCATCAGTGTTGTCGTTTTTGACAAGGTCTTCCATTTCGCGGGTGAGGATGCGTCGCTCCCGCTGTACGGCTTCATCTTCCTCGTCGCGCTGGGCATTGACTACAACATCTTCCTGATGGCACGGGTGCGGGAGGAATCCACGCACCTCGGCACGCGGCGCGGCATGCTCAAGGGATTGGCGGTAACGGGAGGAGTGATTACTTCAGCGGGCATGGTGCTCGCCGGCACGTTCTCGGTCCTCGCGGTCCTGCCACTCGTGACCCTCACCGAGGTTGGCTTTGTCGTCGCCTTCGGGGTCTTGCTCGATACGCTGATTGTCCGCTCGATCCTCGTCCCGGCGCTGACGCTCGATGTCGGCTCGCACATGTGGTGGCCGAGCAACCTCGCGAACCGCGACCGTGATCGCCATGCGGCGGAGTCGGACGTTCTGGCGGGGGTGGGGAACGAAGGGTAAAACCTCACCCCCTGCCCCTCTCCATCGCGATGGAGAGGGGCAGGGGGTGAGGGGAGTTCAGCCCCGATCCATGATCTCCACAACGCGCGCGAACCGCTCAATGTGGGCGGGAGTCGTGGACGGGCGGAGGATGACGATCAGGTGTGTGACGCCGATCGCCGCGAACGCCTGCAACTTTTCGGCGATTTGTACAGGCGTGCCGGTGATGGACTTGCCGTCATCTTCGCTCTCCTTGCCTGGTTCCGGCAGGCTGACAAAGGTGCCCGCCGTCAGTTCGAGCGTTGAGAGATCCCGCCCAATGGCGGCGCATGCGTCCTTCAGAGGAGCGTAGCGCTCGAGGATAACCGCCGGGTCAATGTGCCAAACGGTGTTCCAGGCGTCCGCGTACCGCGCGGTCAGTTCGAGCATGCGGGGCGCTTTCGAGCCGATCCAGAGTTTCGGGCCGGTCGGGGACGGGCCGCGCGGCAGGAGGACGCTGTTCGTCGCGTCATAGTACTTGCCGTGGAAGTCCACGCGCCCCTCACGCAGGAGCGGCGCGATGATCGCCATCGCCTCCTCGAACCGCCCGACGCGATGGTCGAAGGGATAGCCGAAGGCGTCATACTCCGGTTCGTGCCAGCCGCAGCCGAGGCCGAGGATAAACCGCCCGCCCGAGATCTCGTCGAGGGCATCCGCCATCTTGGCGAGCAAGGCCGGATTGCGGAAGGAGGTGCAGGCGACGAGCGGGCCAATCGTGATCCGCGACGTGACCGCCGCGACGGCGCTCATGAAGGTGAAGACCTCCCAACAGCCGTTCTCATCCTTCTCCGGGTAACGATAGATGAGGTGATCCGCCAGCCAGAAGGAATCGAGACCGATTTGCTCCGCTGTCTGCGCCATCGCCTGAATATCGGCGTAGCGGGGTGTTCTGCCATCAAAGGAGCCCTCACCGAGCGAGGGCATCACACCGAGTTTCATTCGTCGCCCCGTCGCGCTCTCCGTCATGACCGCCTCCGTTCGTGATGCCAGTGCAAACGCGGCGGTCATCGTACCAGACGGCGCGATGGACGCAACTCAGGTGATGTCCCGCCCGGACGGCCAGCGGCCGGAAACGAGCACCAGACCGAGGACGAGGAGGATGCATGCCAATGGCAGCATGAGAATGAGGAAGCGTGGCGCCGCCACGATAAAGACGGTCGGCAGCAGCATGCCGACGACCACGAGCAACCACCCGCTGAGTTGGAGCAACCGTGCCTGGCTATTCCCGCGCATTCGCGTTTCTATCCCTTCCGGTGTCCGGTTCCGGTTATCGCGCGACATCACCCCCGGATGATAGGCGCGACTGCCAACACTTTCAAGCGAACGCGCGGAGATCGTGCGCCCAGTAGTCCTACCCCACAGCGTTTTGCAGAAGCATTGAGCCGATGGTGGCGGGCTTTAGCCTGCCGTTCCTTGCTGTGGCAGGCTAAAGCCCGCCACCACCAATACGATATGTGCTCTAATACAGCGTAACCGCGGGCGATTGCCTCCGAGCGCGCATCGTCGTACGGAGCAGAACACCGTATCTCCCCCTCTCCATCGCGGTGGAGAGGGGGCTGAGGGTGAGGCTTTACGCTGCGGGCCGCATCATCGTCAGCGGCACGCCATCCGGCGCGGGTACCGTGAAGATGTCACCGAATGGGGGAGACTGGATCGGCCCCGCTTCCACGCCCCTATCCAGCAAGGTGGCGCGCAGATTTTCGAGTTCCTGGGTGTAGAAGTACAGTTCAACTTCACCGACTCTGGACGGGTCCGGCGCGGTGGCAATGCTAAAGGGGATGCCTCCTTCTCTCGGAGCGAACATGCGGAACGTTGGCCCGTTCTGCTCGGGAACAGGCACAAACCCGAGTTGCTCCGTGCAGTAGCGGAACGCGGCGTCAATATCGGCGACGTGCAACAGGACAAAGGAGAGGGACGGTGTGGCGCTCATTCGCAAACCTCCTGGTGGGAATTGCGGCGGCAACCCCGGTGGTCGCTACCTTCCCCTACACCATACCGTCCGGCTGTGACACCATTATGTCAGTAGCGAAAGGGAAGGGGAATTGTTCTTCAATAAGCCCTCTGCCTCCTGCATGACGAGCCGCTGTAGCGACTCCGGTTCGAGGACGCGAACATGACTGCCCCAACCGAGGAGCCATGACAGGAGATCGCGCTCCTGCCGCACGGTGAGTGTCACGAGTAGCCCATCTGCTGTGTCTTCTTCCGCGACGGCATAGAACGAGCGGGATTCGCGCACCCAGCGCGCCGTCTCGCGATCGAAGAGCGCGCGCACGACGATATTCCTGCCCGTATCCGGCGGTCGTTGCCGCGTCGTGAAGGTCGGTGGTCGAACGAAGGTGCGGTCAAGCGAGGCGAGGTCTTCGATCCGGTCGAGGCGAAAGTTGCGGAGGTCGTGCCGCAGATGATCGTATCCGGAGACGTGCCAGGCGCCGGAAACATGGATGAGGGCGTACGGATCAATCTCCCGATAGGCCGGGGGCTGCGTGTCGCTTGGATTGCGCGCCGTATAGCGGAACCGGACCGTCCGGCGGTCGAGGAGCGCCCGGCGTAGGTGCAGCAGTCTCTCATGCTCCGCCGGATCGCCGGGCGCGAAGAGGCGGATGCTCTCTTGCAGATACCGGACCTCGTCGCGCATCTTCTCCGGCAGCACGCCCTCGATCTTCGCCGCCGCGGACTGCGCCGCCGCGCGGTACTGCGCGTCGAACTGCTGCGCCATCACATCGCTGCCCAGCAGGAGCATCGTCGCCTCATCAGTGCGGAACGAGAGCGGCGGCAGGAAATATCCCGCCATCAGCGCGTACCCCTGCCCCGGTACCGCGACGATCGGCACGCCCGCCTCCGAGAGCGCCTCCATATCCCGATAAATTGTCCGCTTGCTCGTCTCGAACGTCGCGGCCAAATCCTCCGCGCGCCGCTTCCCTGCCCGCTGCAACTCCAGCACAATTGCCAGCAGCCGATCCGTCCTATTCATGAAAATCCTCTAGCCACAGAGACACAGAGGACACAAAGAGAGAAAAGGGGCTGAGAGAAAGAAAGTCTTTCGCCCCACACGGAATCCTCCCCTCCCGTTCTCTGTGCTCTCGGTGTCTCTGTGGTTCATACGGTTTCCCTTACCGGTTCAGCACCTTGCGGATGAGGAAGTCGTCGGTGCGGTGGGCATCGTCAATCATCGTGGAGACTTTGCGCCAGCCGTGGCCCTCGCCGGGATAGGTGTGGTATTCCACGTCTTTGCCCGCCTTGCGGAGGGCGTCCACCATGCTATTCATCTGGCTGGGGTGACAGACGATGTCCTCCTCGCCTTGCAGGATGAGGAGGGGTTCTTTGACATTGGCGACGTGATGGATCGGGCTACGCGCGACATAGAGGTCGCTGTTCCGGCTCGGCGCGCCCATCAGTTTCGCCATGTAATGCCGCTCGAAAATCCACGTCTTGTCCGTGAAGGTGCTGAGGTCGGCGACGCCGAAGCGGCAGACGCCCGCACGGAAGAAATCGGGCGCTTTGGTCATGCAGATCAGCGTACTATAGCCGCCTGCCGAGCCGCCCATCGCGACGACCTTGCGCGGGTTCGCCAGCCCCTGCCCGATCACCATTTCCGCGCCGGTAATGTAATCGTCGAGGTCGCCACCACCCCAATCGCCGTAGAGTTTCTCCATGAAGGCGCGACCATACCCCTTGCTGCCCCGGTAGTTCGGCTGCAGGACGATCCAGCCACGCTGCGTCATGTACTGCACCTGCGGCATCCAGTTGGAGAGCGTCTGCCCAACGGGGCCGCCGTGGATCGAGACGACGAGCGGATGGTCGCCGGGGATGGTTTCGCGCGGCGTGATCAGTTGGCCGTGGATCGGCAAGCCGTCGCGGCTCGTCCACTGGACGTGCTCCGGCATGATGAGGTCGCCACCGAGGATGCCACCCGTCGCGCTCTGCGTCAGCGGCCGCCGGAGCGAGCCGTCCACCGCATGGACGTAGATGTCCACTGGCAGGATGGGGCTGCTGAAGGCATACACGAGATGATCCGCGTCCGGCCACGCGACATTGTCATGCACGCCGGGCGATGATGTCAGTTGGCGCGTTGCGCCATTTTCCCAGATGCAGACCTGCACATCACCGTCGTCGTTGCGCGTGTAGGCGATCCGCCTCCCGTCCGGCGACCACGCGGGTGAACCGTGCTGGTTCGATTCGTGGACGAGCCGTTCCGCGCCGCTGCCGTCGGCGTTCATTATCCAGAGATTGCCGAAGTCGCTGTCGCGGTCGGAGATGAAGGCGATCCGCTGCCCGTCCGGCGACCAGACCGGATAGTTATTCGTCACCCGATTGCCGCCCGCGATGACCTTCGCGCCGTTCCCCTCCGCGTCCGCGACGACAATCGCCAGTTCGTCCCACGGCATATCGTAGTGCGGCCACTGGCACCAGAGCAGGTGCGTGCCGTCCGGCGACCATTTCGGCTCCAGCACGTATTCGTCGCCCCGGCTCACCTTACGCGTCCATGCGCCGTCGAGCGCGGCGATGAAGATGTCCACATCCTCGCCGCGTTCGGCGACATAGGCGACGCGCGTGCCATCCGGCGAGACGCTCGGCGAATGATGGTTGCCCGGCCCCTCGTCAACCTGCCGCGCCTTGCCGCCACTCGCGGACACGACGAAGAGTTTGCCATCCTTGCGGGAGGCGAAGAGGATCATCCTGCTGTCCGGCGTCCAGGCGATGCTTGATGCCTGCCGCTGGCTTGGGTCCGGCCCCTGCATCGCCGGTTCGTCGCTCAGTTGCACCGGCATCCCACTCGCCACGGGCACGACCATCAAATCTACGCGCCCGTCGTATCCCCGGCTGTACGCGACCATCCGCCCATCCGGCGACGGCCGCGGCGTCGCATTCGTCGGGATCATCGCGAGCGCCGCCGGTGTGAAGGCCGGTTCCCACCGCCCCGGCTCCCGGCTCCAATGTCGCTCCGTGCTCATATCGCCTCCCCTCCATTGAATGTCGTGACCTTACCCGATGACCTGCGCACAGTGTATCGCAGTCAGGCCGACTGATCGCATCACCGACCGATGGTGACAATGGTGAAGGCTTCGGCAAGGGGCAGGCCAACGGGGGCGCCCGCGGCGCTGTCCCGCGTGCGGAAGCGTGCGGGGAGGGCAGCGGGATCGGCAGTCTGGCTGATGTGAGCGAGGCGGGCGGTGATTTTACGCTCGAAGGTCGCGGAAATGTCCACATAGGCATCCGCGACGGCGCTGGCGAAGAGCCAGATCGCGCCGACCTTGTGCGTCGGCAGGCCATCGCGCACCTGCTGCGGGAAGGCGAGCGGGTCCCGCGCGAGGGGGAAGATCGCGTCGAGCGTCGCCCGGCCGACGGTGCGATGATCGCGGTGGCTGATATAGCGCGGCAAAGGGTGTTCCGGATCAAAGGTGAAGACGATCTCCGGCTGCCAGCGACGGATGCCGCCGACGATGTCGCGCAGGAGCGGCTGCGTATTCTCGACCTCGCCATCCGTGTAACGGAGGAAGGCAACCTCCGCGATGCCGAGCAACCGGGCCGCCGCTATCGCTTCTGCCTCGCGGCGCATCGCCACGGCACGCGCATCAGCGGTGGGATCGCCGGAGCCTTTGTCGCCGGAGGTGACGAGCAGGAGCCGCACCGTCGCGCCTCTGTCCATCGCACCGGCAAGCGTCCCGGCGCACCAGGCCTCGATGTCGTCGGGATGCGCGGCGATTGCCATGATCGAGCGCGCATCCGGTGGATCAATGATTGGCATCGTTCACATCTCCTTTTGGCACGGGCGACTGGCCGTTTCTCGTCTCTCTACAGTCACTCCGTGCATCATGGACGATCCGCGCCGGGTTGTCATTTGCGGTGAGTCGCGGGGTGACCAATCCGCGACACCCACGCGTAGGCTCGTCTCGGCAGCAAGCGCATCATCCCGTATGCTTCTTCTCGGAAAAGATGAAGACCGGGACTGAGAAGGTTCACATGCGCCGTTGGCTCGCGTTGTTTGCCGTTTTGATTCTCTGCGTCGCGCCGCTGGCGACACCAAACTGGCGCCGCCTCGGCGTTCGCCAATCCCGCGTTCGAGATGCAGTGGAAGCCTGACAACCCTGATTTTCGCCTTGACGCCCGCCAACGAAACCGCTACCATAGTGGCAGTGCGCGGGTAGCTCAGTGGATAGAGCGTCTGCCTCCGGAGCAGAAGGCCGTGGGTTCGAGCCCCTCCCCGCGTACCACCCCGAAATTTTCCCTATACGGAAAGCGTAACCATGAACCGTGTCCATCGTTACATTATTGTACGTAATCTTCGGATGATACGCGCGTTCCGCCTGAACGGGAAAGAGGGCATGCGATGCCGCGACTGCTTCATTATGTGTCGGGCGTGCGCCTTACTGTTGATCCCTATGACCATCGCCTGTGGCATTTTGTGATCCGCGGGAAACGCTACGACGTGCAGACCCGGGGCGGTTCGTACATCCTGCGGAGCGACGATGGATTGATGGTGGGCCGCTTTTTGGATCTGAGCAAGGCCGTCCAGGGCGCACGCGAGCATGCACATTCGGCCACCACGGAACGTCTCCCGATCATTGCACCCCGTATCGGCGTGGGACGAATATCCTAACAGCGCTCTGCCTTGCGCGCGAACGTTCCACAGGTATTCTCTCCCGATGAGCAATACCCCGCCGCGTCGTGGAGCGAAGCGCGGTGCGCGGCATATACCGCAATCACCGCATGATACTCTGTCCCGCCGGAATGTCGCATCGTGCCCGGATAGGAAAGGCAGGAACCCGTGCGTGATCTTCATAACGCCCCACAGCCCGTCCGTCTTGGTGTGATCGGTACCGGCCTCGCTGTCGAGCAACTGCATTGGCCCGCGTTGAAACGGATGCCGGAGCGCTTCGCGATCGCCGCGTTCGCGAATCGTAGCCGCCCCAAGGCCGAGCGCTTCGCGGGTTACACCGGCGCTTCGATGGCGGATTATTACGCGGACTATCATGATCTCCTGCGCCGCGATGATGTCGAGGCGGTGCTTATTTCCCTGCCCATCCCCCTCAATTACCGAGTGACGAGCGATTGCCTGGCAGCGGGCAAGGACGTGATCTGCGAGAAACCGCCAGGTGTTGATGAGGAAGAGGGCCGCGCCTTCCTGGCGCTCGAAACAGCATTCCCGGAACGGAAGGTATTGATCGCGGAGAACTGCTTTTACCGCGACGACCTCCGTCTTGCCCGATCCCTCCTCGACGCCGATGCCATCGGTCGCGTGCATCTGATGACCTGGCGCATGGTCAATCAAATTGTGCCGATCGCGGGGCGATTCTCCAGTACGCCGTGGCGGCATCACCCGGCATATCGAGGGGGCGCTCACCTCGACGGCGGTGTCCACCATACCGCGCAGATGCGAATGCTCTGTGGGGAGGTGCGGGAGGTGCATGGGGCGACCCAGTCGGCGAACCGGACGGTAGATGCGCCCTCCGATCTGACGCTCAATCTCCTATTCATCGGCGGCGCGATCGGCAACTATACCGCCTGCTACCCGGACATCCCTGTGCCGCCCGAACCCAATGAGATGCGGCTCTACGGGACAGACGGTGTGATGACGCTCGGCGGACAGGCGAGCAACCGCCATGTCGCGATCCACCGGCCTGATGGCAGCGTTGAGGAGCACCGCTTCGCGGGGATTGACGGCGGCTACTTCGGCGAGTTCCTCAACTTCTCCGAGGCACTTGTCCACGACGTGCCGGTTGTCGCCACAATTGGCCAGAGTTTCCACGATATGCTGATTGTCCTGCGCGGCCTCGATTCCGCCGAACAGGGCCGTGTCGTCGCGTTCGATGATCTATCAGGGAGTCTCGCGCCATCAGCCGTACCGTTGTGGCGTCCGCGTGGGGCGACAGGACTTTTCGATGGGCTCCCGGGGCGCCAGACGACGGAGAACCGATCAGCGGCGAGACCCGGATGACGCCCGCTCCGGTGGTCGGCACGCTGTACAACACGCGTACGGGTTGGCATCGCGCCGCTGGCATGCCATCGCGCGGAAGGAGGCGGCAACGATCCTGCTACAGCACTACACGCCGGGCGCTCCAGAATGGCGACGAGTCATCGTGAGGGAATCATGCCGTGATCGTGTTGGGAACCGCATTGAGCCATACCTTTCACTTCCTGCTCGCTACGCACCCGCTCATGGTGATCGCCGCGCTCATCTTCATCGAGGAACTGGGCGTTCCCAGCCCCGTACCCGGTGATTTGATGATGCTCCTCGCCGGCGTCGAAGTCGCGCAACACCGGCAACATCTCTGGGTCATCCTGCTCGTCATGGAACTTGCCACGATCGCCGGCGCGAGCGGCCTCTTCGGCGTTTCCCGTCGCGTCGGCCGCCCTTTCGTCACCCGCTATGGCCGCTTTATCCACCTGACGCCGGAGCGGTTGGGCCGCATGGAACGGACGGTGCAGCGATATGGCGCGCGGTCCGTCGTTGCGGGTCGCCTTATCCCCGGCTTGCGGATTATCACCCCGATTGCCGTGGGCGTGCTCGGTGAGCCGTTCCTCGTCTTCCTGCCCGCGCTCGCCCTCGGCGGCTTCATGTATATCCTCGTGCTGACGCTCACCGGGGTCTTCATTGGCCCCGCCGCGCTCGATGCCTTTGAGCGGCTCTCGCTGCCTGTCGCCGCCCTCTGCTCATTCATTGCCCTCGGCGTGCTGTTCTTCGTGGTGCGGAAGGCACGGAGCGCGCTACGCGAGGAGCGCGGCCTCTTCCTCGGCGTGATTGCCGGTGTCGCCGCCCTGCTCGCCACCAATGGCACTGTTGGGATGCTCCGCTTCGGCTTCCGCTTCTTCGGCGCGGCGCGCGTCCTCGCGTCAACGGGTGTGGGTAGCGGCTGGCGGCTGCTGCTCGGCTGGCCCATCTTCCTGCTCGCCGCAAGCATTATCGGCGCGGGGTATCACGCTTTCGATCTGCATCGGTGGCCGTCACTGGCTCGCGTCGCGTTACTCTCCGTGCCACCGCTCATCGTTACCGCGCTGCTGATCTACCCGCATCTCGAAGATCATGACCCACTCGTGGGAGCGCGGAACGAAGTGGTGTTACTCGCGGTCGAAGTGGTGCGGTGGCTGGTCTTCGGTTTCGCCCTGAACGCGCTGGTGCCGGAGGACGCCCCATCTGACCCGGTGAAGCAACGTCGGACGCCGCTTCGTCACGCGCGACGGGCGCCTGCCACGGAACCAACGACATAGCAGCGCATGCGCCGCCGGCCCTCCATTTCCACTCCACCGCTCGTCGCGCTCCGCAACCGGGCTGTCCAAATGGTCAGGACGACTCGACCAAAAAAAACTCGTATCGCTCAACCCCTTGACAAATGTCCGAACACTCTGTATATTCATGACTGTGAGGTCCCGATGACCGAAGCACCCAGCCGGATACCGAAGCCGCAAGGCCGCAGGGTTCGGAGATGGGGCAGAGGCTGCCGGGGCTTCACATTTTTGCGCGTCGCCGAGCGCCTACCGGCTCTTTCCACACAGGGCATCTCATTCGCTTCGTGCGGGTATACTCTCTCTCAGAGCGGAAGGACGGCGGTCGCTTCGATTTCGACTTTCGCCCGGTCTTCGAGGAGCGCCGCCACCTGTACGAGCGTCATCGCCGGATAATGCGCGCCGATCACCTCCCGATAGACGCGACCCACTTCTTTGAGCGACGCACGGTACGCCGCTTTGTCCGTGATATACCAGGTCATCCGTGCGATCCGCTCCGGCGCTGTGCCCGCTTCGGCGAGCACCGCGACGACATTCAGGAGCGTTTGCCGTACTTGCCCGACGAAGTCATCCGTCTCGAATTCGCCGCGCGCATTCCAGCCGATTTGCCCGGCGACGAAGATGATGCGCCCTTCCGCGATGATCCCATTCGCATAGCCATGCGGTTGCGGCCAGCCAGATGGTTGCAGCGATTCCATGACATTCCCCCAATCCACCGTGCGATGCCCTGCATTGCCCATCATCGGGCACCTACCGTCTCATGGGAAGAGCCTTGACAAATCCATGAACTGACGGACACTCACGCCATCGAGAGCGCTGATACTCCAGGACGCTGACGTGGGAGGAAGGGACGGGCGATGGCAGTGCAGTTCGGGCCAACCGGCCATGTGGACACCTTCGCGCGCGATAACCTCCCGCCGACTGCCGACTGGCCCGCCTTTGACTCGCCGCTCGCCTACCCCACCCAACTGAATTGCGCCGTCGAACTCCTGGACACCATGGCGACCGGCCCGCACGGCAACCGCCCGGCTCTCCACTTCGCGGGGCAGACGATCACCTATCGCGCGCTGCTCGCGGAAGCGAACCGTATCGCGCATGTGCTGGTGGAAGACCTTGGCGTCGTCTCCGGCAACCGCGTCCTCCTGCGCGGCCCGAACAACCCGATGCTCGTCGCCGCGTGGTTCGCCGTCCTCAAGGCGGGCGCGATTGCCGTGACGACCATGCCTCTCCTCCGCACGCGAGAACTGACCTACGTGATGATGAAGGCGCGCGTCACCATCGCTCTCTGCGATGGCCGGTTCGCGGACGAAATGCAGGCCGCCGCCGCGCAGGTACGCGCGAGCGATTCAGGTCTCGATCCACATGTCTGCCTCTACCATGCCGGCGATCACCCCAATACACTCGAAGCGATGAGCGCGGGCAAGCCGGAGACCTTCGCGAATGCCCCGACCGCGAGCGATGATGTTGCCCTGATCGCCTTCACCTCCGGCTCGACGGGCCAGGCGAAGGGAACGATGCACGTTCATCGCGATGTGCTGGCGATCTGCGATTGCTTCTCCGCGCATATTCTCCAGCCTGCCGCGGACGATATCTTCTGCGGCACACCGCCGCTCGGATTCACCTTCGCGCTCGGTGGCCTGGTGCTCTTCCCCTTCCGCATCGGCGCCTCATCCGTGCTGATCGAGCAACCGAGCCCGAACGGCCTGCTCGACGCAATCCAGCGATACCGCGTCACCATTCTTTTCACCGCGCCGACGATGTACCGCCGCCTGACGAGCATGGTCGGTGACTACGACATCTCCTCGCTGCGAAAATGCGTCTCGGCGGGCGAGACGCTGCCGCTGCCGACCTTCAACGCATGGTTGGAGGCGACCGGGCTCAAACTGATTGACGGCATCGGCGCGACGGAGATGCTACACATCTTCATCTCCGCCTCCGGTGATGATATTCGCCCCGGTGCGACCGGCAAGCCCGTCCCCGGCTACGAGGCGCGTATTGTGGATGACGAAGGCAACGAACTCCCGCCGGGCACCGTGGGGCGGCTCGCGGTGCGCGGACCGACGGGCTGCCGCTACCTCGCCGACCCCGAGCGGCAGCACATCTACGTGCAAAACGGTTGGAACCTCACCGGCGATGTCTATCTGATGGATGCGGACGGCTACTTCCACTACCAGGCCCGCGCGGACGACATGATTATCTCCTCCGGCTACAACATCGCCGGGCCGGAGGTCGAGAACGTCCTGCGGGAGCATCCGAAGGTGCAGGAATGCGCCGTCGTCGGCCTCCCCGACGCCGCACGCGGCCACCTCGTCGCCGCCTTCATCGTGCTGCGCGATCCGGCGGACGCGAAACCGGAGACGGTTACCGAACTGCAAGACTTCGTCAAGGCGGAGATCGCGCCATACAAGTACCCGCGCGCCATCGAGTTCGTCACCACCCTACCATATACGGAAACCGGCAAACTGCAACGATTCCGGCTGCGACAGATCAGGGATGAAACCGACTGATCTGCGCCTTTGCGGCTCAATTGCTTTCCGTTCCAAAAGGAGTTACGGCATGGAGGTTGGGGTCGGGCTGCCGAATACACTGAAGGGCGCGACGGGTGACCTCCTGCGGACATGGGCATGCACGGCGGATCGCGGCCCGTTTCGCAGCCTCGGCGTCTTCGACCGGCTCGTCTACGACAGTTACGACGCGCTCGCAACGCTTGCGGTTGCCGCCGGTTTGACGACCCGCATCCGCCTCGCGACGACGGTGATGATCGGCCCGATACAAAATGACGCGCTGCTCGCCAAAGCCGCCGCGACGGTGGACGCGCTCTCCAACGGCCGTCTCACGCTCGGCCTCGCGCTCGGCGCACGGAAGGACGATTACGATGCCGCCGGGGTTGCGTATCATTCGCGCGGCCGCCGCCTGAGCGAGCAACTCGCCGCCCTTCGGTCACAGTGGGAGGATGAGCGGATCGGCCCTCGGCCTGCTCAGCCCGGCGGGCCGGAACTGCTCGTTGGTGGCCTGAACGACAGCGCCTATGCCCGCGCCGCGCGCTACGCGGACGGCTACATCCACGGCGGTGGCCCGCCGCGCGCCTTTGCCGCCGCCGCCGATAAGGCCCGTACCGCATGGTCCGACGCCGGGCGACCGGGGCAGCCGCGCCTCTGGGCGATGGGCTACTACGCGCTCGGCGCGGACGAAGCGGAAGCGGGCACGCGCTATCTCCTCGACTATTACGCCTTCACCGGCCCCTTTGCCGAACGGATCGCCGCCGGTCTGCTCATCACGCCGCAGGCGATCGTCCAGTTCATTCGGGGTTACGCGGAGGCAGGATGCGACCATCTCGTCCTCTTCCCGACAACCGCTCATCTCGATCAACTCAACCGCCTCGCCGAGGTTCTGGGATGAAACCGAGAAGAACCATAAAGGCGCTGCTGGTTTCTCCCCGTTTGCTTTCTGCCCATGAGGTGGGGCACGGATGAAGGTGCATGTCCTCGGCGGCGGGCCGGCGGGATTGTATGCGAGCCTGCTTCTGAAGCAGGGGCATCCGGCATGGGAGATCGCCCTCCACGAGCGCAATCCGGAGGGCGCGACGTACGGCTGGGGTGTCGTCTTCTCCGACCGGACGCTGACCGAACTGCGCGAGGCCGACCCGATGACCTACCGTGAGATTACCGATGCCTTCGTGCTCTGGGATGCGATTGACATTCATGTGAAGGATCAATTGATCCGCTGCGAGGGGCATACCTTCGCGGGGATCGCGCGCCGTCACCTCCTTGACATCCTCCAGCGCCGGTGCGCCGCGCTCGGTGTCGGCCTCCACTTCGATACCGCCATCGCCGACCCCGACGCCCTGCGCCACGACGCCGACCTCCTGATCGCGGCGGATGGCGTCAATAGCATGACCCGCCACCAACACGCCGACGCACTTCGGCCGCAGACCGAGCAAGGAAAGACGCGCTTCATCTGGTTCGGCACGGACAAGGTCTATGACGCCTTTACCTTCATCTTCAAGGAGAGCCAGTATGGCCTCTTTCAAGTCCATGCCTATCCGTTCGACGCGACGATGGGCACCTTCATCGTCGAGTGTACGGAGGAGACATGGCAACGCGCGGGCTTGACCGAGACGGACGAGGCGGCGAGCGTCGCTTTCTGCGAGGCGCTCTTCGTGGACCATCTCGCCGGGCGTCATCTCTACTCGAACCGGTCACACTGGCTGAAATTCCTCACGCTGAAAAACGCGCGCTGGTCACACGAGAATATCGTGCTGCTCGGTGATGCCGCGCACACCGCGCACTTCTCAATCGGCTCCGGGACGAAACTGGCGATGGAGGATGCTATTGCGCTCGCCACGGCCTGCGAGCAGTACAGCGACCTGCCGACGGCGCTCCGGGTCTACGGGCTTGGCCGCAAACCGCGCGTTGAGGCGATTCAGCGGGCGGCGGCGGAGAGTCAGCGGTATTTCGAGCATGTCAGCCGGTATCGTCATTTCGCGCCGTTGCCGTTCGCCTTCAACCTGCTCACCCGCAGCGGCCGGATCACGTACGACAGCCTGCGACAGCGCGATCCGTACTTCATCGGCGATGTTGAGCGCTGGTTCCAGACGGCAGCGCGCGCGGCGAACAGCGACGGATATGCCGCGCAGCCACTCGTCTCGCCACCTGCCGTCTTCACGCCGCTCCGCTTACGGGATATGACGCTCTCAAACCGGCTCGCCTTCGCGCCGGTCCGCGATTACGACGCAGCCGACGGCCTTCCTGCAACGCGGCAGAGAGAGAGACTGATCGCACAGGCACACGGTGGCGCGGGGCTTGTGCTCACCGAACCTCTCGCGGTTTCGGCGGAAGGGCGAATCACACCGGGTGATGCCGGGATATACCGTTCGGAGCATGTTGAGACGTGGTCACGAATCATCGCCGAGATCCACGGCGCATCGCCCGCGAAGATCGCGCTGCAATTGAATCATGCCGGGCGCAGGGGTTCGACGCGGCCGCGTTCCGCAGGTGTGGACAAACCGCTGCGTGACGGCAACTGGCCGCTCCTCTCCGCATCCGCGATCCCGTACAGCCCCGCTAACCAGACGCCGAAAGCGATGGATTGCGCCGATATGGAACGAATCCGCGGGGCGTTCGTTGCGGCGGCGAAACACGGCGCACAGGCCGGGTTCGACCTGCTGCACCTGAACATGGCAAATGGCTACCTGCTCGCCAGTTTTCTCTCGCCGCTGACGAACCGCCGCGCGGACGAGTACGGCGGCGCGCCGGAGAACCGGCTCCGCTTCCCGCTCGCCGTCTTCGATGCGGTCCGCGCCGTTTGGCCCGCCGACAAGCCGCTCGCCGTTGCCCTCTCCGCAACGGACTGGGCGAAGGGCGGGACTGAACTTGCGGACGCCGTCATCATCGCCCGCTCGCTCAAGGAGCACGGCTGCGACCTGATCGCCGTCCATGCCGGTCAAACGACGATCGGCGGTCAGCCGGTTTACGATTTCGAAGCGTTCGCCGGATATAGCGATGTGATCCGCAATGAGGCGGGCATCCCGACGCTCGCGACCACCTACACGACGACGACCGGCCAGGCGAACACGCTCCTCGCCGCCGGGCGCGCTGATCTTTGCCTGTTCAACCCGCCACTTTGGTAGCGGCGCCGGTGACCGGATCGAAGGAGACAACCGATGGAGTATGACTTCAAATACACAGTCCGGGACGGCATCGCAACGGTGACCTTCGACCGACCGGACGTGCTCAACGCCCTCACCTTCGCGGTCTATGCACAGTTCCGCGATCTGCTCGAAGCGCTGCGATACGACGACGCGGTGAAAGTGCTCGTCCTCACCGGCAGCGGTGACGGTTTCTGCTCCGGCGGCGATGTTCATGAGATCATCGGGGAATTACTGAAGCGGGATATGAAGGCACATCTCGAGTTCACGCGGATGACGGGCGCGGTCGTCGCGAATATGCGGCTCCTCGATAAACCGATCATCGCCGCCCTCAACGGCACGACAGCGGGAGCGGGAGCGGTGATCGCCCTCGCTTCCGACCTCCGGCTCGCTGCCGAGCATGCGCGCATCGCCTTCCTTTTTACGCGCGTCGGCCTGACGGGCGCGGATATGGGCGCGGCCTATCTGCTCCCCCGGATCGTCGGGCAGGGGCGTGCGCTCGAACTGCTGCTCTTCGGCGACAGCATTGACGCGCCGACCGCCGAACGGTACGGCCTCGTCAACCGCGTCCTACCGTCGGAACAACTCCTGCCCACTGCCTACCAGTGGGCGGAACGCTTGGCGAAGGGACCGACGCTCGGCCTCTCGATGACCAAGCGGATGGTGAACAATGAGTGGAATATGGATGTGCTCTCCGCCATAGAGGCCGAAGCGCAGGCCCAGGCGCTGCTCCTGATGGGCGAGGATCACCGGCTCTTCTATGAGGCATTTCTGGAGAAAGCGAAGCCAGCCTTTACCGGACGGTAACGGAGGTTGCAGCCTACCCTACCACATTTTTCCTGCTCGCCCGTCGTCTGCGTATAATGATGCCCGGCACACCCCAGAGGACGAAAGACGGACTTCGGCCCTCAGGACGGAATGGATTGGTGCAGGATGAACGCGTATTACCCGTATCACGGCCCATCGCCGCATATCACTGACCCGGACGTGCTGATGATCGGCGCGGGGGCATCGGGCGCGGCGGTGGCTTGGAGCCTCGCGAATGCCGGGTTCCGCGTCGTCTGCCTCGATCAGGGTGATTGGGTGGACCCGCAATCGCTGCCCCATTACAGTGACGACTGGGAACTGCGCCGCCTCACCGATTTCAACCCGGACCCGAATATCCGCCAACGGCCCGAAGATTACCCGGTCAACGCCGCCGAATCCACCTATACGCCGCTGATGTTCAACGCCGTTGGCGGCAGCACAATCCACTGGAGCGCGCACTTCCCGCGCTTCCATCCGTCGGACTTCCGCGTCCGCTCGCTGGACGGCGTCGCGGATGACTGGCCGCTGACCTACGAGGAGCTGGAGCCGTACTACGACCGCAACGACCGGATGATCGGCGTCTCCGGCCTCGCGGGTGACCCGGCCCAGCCACCCCGCTCACCGCGCCCGACGCCGCCCCTCCCTATTGGCCCGCTCGGCGAAACGATGGCGCGCGGCTTCGACAAACTCGGCTGGCATTGGTGGCCCTCCGACGCCGCGATCATCACCGCGCCATACGGCGACGAAGGCAGGCAGCCGTGCAACCTCTGTGGCCCCTGCGACCTTGGTTGCCCGACCGGCGCGCGCTCCAGCGCAGATGTCACCTACTGGCCGCAGGCAATCAAATTGGGAGTGGAACTACGGACGCGCTGCCGCGTGCGCGAAGTGACTGTAGACGCGAACGGCCGGGCGCGCGGCGCGCTCTATTACGACGCGGGCGGCCAGTTGCGGGAGCAGACCGCGCCCGTCGTGATCGTCGCGTGCAATGGCATCGGCACGCCGCGGCTGCTCCTGAACTCACGCTCGCGGCACTTCCCGGAGGGGCTGGCGAACCGGAGCGGGATCGTCGGCAAGAACTTGATGTATCACTGTTTCGCCTCGGTCGGCGGCGTCTTCCCTGAACCGCTCGAGGGGATGAAGGGGACGATTGGCTCGTGCATCCTTAGCCACGAGTTCTACGAGACCGACCCGCACAACGACTTCGTGCGCGGCTACCAGTTGCAGGTCGTCCGCCAGTCCGGCCCCTTGAGCACGGTGATGGGTGGTCTCGCCGGGCAGCGCGTGCCGTGGGGCACGGATCATCACCGGAAATTCGCCGAGCGGTTCGGGCACATGGCCTTCATGGGCGTGATGGGCGAGGATTTGCCGGAGACGGTCAATGAGGTGACGCTCGATCCTGACCTCGTGGACGCGCATGGCATCCCCGCGCCGCTCGTCCGCTACCGCCTGAGCGACAACAGCCGGAAGATGCTCGACCATGGCATCACCCGCGCCCGCGAAGTTCTCGACGCGGCGGGCGCGACTGACGTGCTCGCCTCGAACCCCTTCCGCCCATCCGGCTGGCACCTGCTCGGCACCTGCCGGATGGGCGACGACCCGGCGGCATCGGTCGTGGATCGTTGGGGTCGGGCGCACGATGTCGAAAACCTCTTCATCGTGGACGGCAGCATCTTCGTCACGAGCGCGGTCGGCAACCCGACGACGACCATCCAGGCGCTCGCGCTCCGCACCGCCGAGTACATCCGGCGCGAGCGAGGCAATCTGGGCTAATTCGGTGGCGTGGGCTTCAGCCTGCGCGAGAGATTGCAGGCTGAAGCCGCGCCACCGATCCGAGGAGAAACCGATGCAGGAAGACCAATCGAATCAACCACTCGCGGGGGACACGACGGTCGCCGGGCCGCAGGCTGCGTCCGCCGTCACGCCACGCGAACCGCCGATCGTCGCGCCGAGCGTCCTCAATAGCGAGCAGGAAGCGCTGCTCGGCGCAGTCCTAAACCGCATCATCCCGGAATCCGGTAGCATGCCGGGCGCGGGCGATCTCGGCATCATCGCGACGATTGACCGCGCGCTTGCGGTGTACCCGCTCCTGCGCCGCCTCTTTTGCGACGGACTGGTGGAGATCGAAGTCGAGAGCGCACGACAGTGCCAATCCGGCTTCATCGGCCTCGCTGACGACCAGCAGGACGCCGTGCTCCGGGCGGTCGAACAGGCATTCCCCGCCTTCTTCGCCGCGCTCGTTGATCATGCGTATCGGGGTTATTACACGCATCCCCACGTCTATCAGGCAATCGGTTACATGCACCGCACGCCGCAACCGCTCGGTCACGAACTGCCGATGTTCGACCCCGCCATGCTGGAGAAGCAGCGGCAGCGCGCCCCATTCTGGCGACGGGTCGAATCGGATCGGTAGCGTCGGCTTCGACCTGCGAGAGCAAAGCAGGCTGGCAAGCCCGCGCTGCCAAACCCTACAGATTCCGCACGAAGTAATCGCGAATCTGCTCCTCCATGAAGATACGATCCTCGATCTTGCGCGGCATGTGCCGCTCATCGGGGAAGAGCAAGAGATCGTACGGCTTGCGGGCGCGGATGAGCGCGTTGATCAGCCGCGCCGTATGACGGAAGTGGACATTCTCATCAATTAAGCCATGGACGATCAGTAATTTGCCGGTCATCTTCGGGACATGGTGCATGACGCTGGCTACTTCGTATCCCCGCGGGTTCGATTGCGGCGTGCCCATGTATCGCTCGGTATAGTGCGTATCATAGCCGTCATAATGCGTCACGGGCGCGCCCGCCACCGCGACCTTGAACGTCTCCGGCGCCCGCGCGAGGGAGATCGCGGACATGTAGCCGCCGTAACTCCAGCCATAGATGCCGACGCGCTGCGGATCAGCCCATCCCCGCGCGACGAGCCAGCGCACGCCGTCTACCTGATCCTGCACTTCCACATTGCCCATGTCGTGCTTGATGCGCGCCTCGAAGGCCAGCCCGCGCCGCGCACTGCCCCGGTTATCGAGGACGAAGACGAGGAACCCGACTTGGCAGAGATACTGCGCGCGCATGTCCACCGTCATGCCCCAACTGTTCTGCACGCGCTGGGCGTGCGGGCCACCGTAGACGCTGGCGATCGTCGGGAATGGCCCCGCGCCGAAACGGGCGGGCGGGCGATAGATCGCCCCATGCAGCGTCTCGCCGTCTCGGCTCTCAAGTGTGACGAGTTCCGGCGGCGTCAGATCAAGCCGCTTGATGCGCGGGTCAACGATGTCGTAGAGCGTGCGGATGATCATGCCGTCCGCCAGCGAACGGAGCGTCACCGTCGGCGGTGACTCCGTGTTGTGGTGCAGATCAATGAACCGCTTGAGCGCGTGATCGGTGACGACCATATGCATACCCGGCGTGTCGGTAATCTGATGTGGTTCGCCACCGTCGAGCGAGACGACATAAAGGTGCCGCTCAGTCGGGCCATTGAGTGTGCCGGTGAAATAGACGAGTCCGCTCGCCTCATCCACACCGGCGATGCCGTCCACCATCCAATCACCTTGCGTGATCACGTTCAGCAGATTGCCGCCCCGGTCGTAGCGAGAGAGATGCTGAAAGCCGGTGCGCTCCGACGCCCAGATGAAGCCGCCGTCTTCCAGCGGCCGCAGCAAGTCGTGGAGGTTAATCCAGACACCACTTGTCTCGCGCAGCAACCGCGTCTGCTCGCCCGTCCGCGCATCGAAGCGGACGAGATCGAGGGTGGTCTGTTCCCGGTTTTCGATCTGCGCTGTCAGTGTGCCGTCCGGGAACCAATCAACGCGGGCGAGGTACTGATCCTCTTCCACACCGAGATCCATCCAGACCGGCGCGCCGCCCGCTACCGATACGACACCGAGCCGCACTTTTGCGTTCGGCATCCCGGCAAAGGGGTAGCGGTGATCCTCCTGCGCGCCCTCTCCGGTCGCGTCCTTGCCCTGATGCGTGATCCGGTAGACGGGGATATGCGTCTCATCCACCTCGGCAAAAGCGATCTGCTCGTTGTTCGGCGACCACCAGAAGCCGTGCGACCGCCCCATCTCCTCCTGGGCGATGTACTCGGCGAGGCCGTGCGTCTTGCCCGTGCCGCGCGCCCCGTCGGTCAGTTGGCGCGGTGCGCCGCCATCGGCGGGGATGACGAAGAGTTCCGCATCCTGCACATACGCGATCCACGCGCCATCCGGCGAGAACTGCGGATCGAGCGCGGGGTGCGCGCCGCGCGGCAGGATTTCCCGCAACGGCGCGCCGTCGCCATCCTGAACATACAACGCGCCTTGCAGCGGGACGAGCAGGCGATTCGCGTGCCGCGCCCACGTATACTGGGTGACGCCGAGGGCGCGCTGCCGCTGTCGCTCCCGCCGGAGCGCCTCTTCGAGCGAGACGCTTTCCTCCGTCGTACCACCACCGGGCGGCGCGACGAGCAGCCGCTGCTCCCCGGTCGCCGGATCGAACAGGTATAACTGGCGCGTCAAACTCTCGTCCGGGCTGTGCAGGTAGGTGATGAGCCGGTCGTCCGGGCTGAACGCGAAGTCGCCGGGAATCGCCATCCCCGGCAATGGGTAGGTCGCGACATCCTCCGGCGTCAGTCCCGATTGTTGCTGAACATTTGCCATTACTCTCTCCTTGAAATCCTGATGACGGGCTTGAGGTGGATGTTAGTAGCGCAGGCTTTCCCAGCCTGCGCTACCGATACAAATACCGCTACAACAGCGCGGTCGCGTCACGGCGGACGAGTGCGCCGCTCCCCGGTGCGCCGATCACCTTTTCATCCGCGAAGACGATTTCGCCGCGCCGCAGTGTGACGACCGGCCATCCCGTGACCGACCACCCCTCATAGACAGAGTAATCGGCATTCGATTGCAGCATGTCGCGCGTCACGGTACGGGTCTGCTCCGGATCGAAGACGACGATGTCGGCGTCGCTGCCGACCGCGATCACGCCCTTGCGCGGGTACAGCCCGAAGAGGCGCGCCGCGTTCGTCGCGGTCACTTCAACGAAGCGGCGTAGCGAGATGCGGCCAGTGCGGACACCCTCCGAGTAGAGCATCGGCAGCATCGTTTGCAGATTCTCCGCGCCCGGACGCAGGCGCGTGATCGAGAGAGCGGGATCGAGTTTCGCTGCGAGCGACCACGGCGCGTGATCGGTGCAGACAGTGTTGACGACACCCGCCTGCATACCCGCCCAGAGGGCGTCCACATCGCGCTGCTCGCGCAGTGGCGGCTGCCCGACATACTTCGCGCCATCCGCTTCTTCGAGCCGCTCGCGCGTCAGATGCAGGTAGAACGGTCGCGTCTCGACATAGACGGGCACACCGCGCACCTGAGCATCCGCGCAGACCGCCAGCGCGCGCTCAGACGAGAGATGGACGATGTAGACGGGGGCGCCCGTTGCCTCGGCAATCGCGACGGCGCGCTGCGTCGCGACGACTTCCGAGATCACCGGGCGGCTCTCGGCATAGTAGCGGAGCGAGGTTCGCCCGGCAGCGGTCAGTTGCGCCGCCGCGTCCGCCATCAGCGCGTCGTCTTCGCAGTGGATGAGCGTGAGCAGATCGCACGCCCCCGCGCGTCGGGTCGCCTCGACGTAGCCGCGTATTTGACTATCGAACGTCGGCGTGGACATGAAGAATTTGATCGTGTTGCACCCCGACTCAAGCAGGTGGGGGATTTCGTCCAGCACTGCCGCGGTTGTCTCACCGAGAACGGGATGCAAAAAGAGGTCGGCAATCGTCTGCTCGCGTGCGATGGCGGCCTCGCGCGCCAGCCCGCTGAGTGGGGTCTCGCCAGGGATGAGGAAGGTCATATTGCCGAGCGTCGTGATGCCACCGGCGAGCGCGGCGCGGGAACCGCTGGCGAAATCGTCCACCCAGCGATGCGCTTGCTTCTGGCGCTCAGGCGGTGATGAGAGATGGACGTGCGCGTCAATGCCGCCCGGCAGGACCAACTGGCCCGTCGCGTTAATTTCGCGCGCGGCGCGCATCTCGCCGCCGATTTGCGCGATCACGCCCCCCGCGATGCCAACATCGGCCACCCCAACTCCGCCTGCATTGACGATCCGCCCGCCGCGGATGATGAGATCGAGTTCTGCCATGTTTCGTTTCCTCCTTTGCGAACCTCGGCAGTATAGCGCGACACACGACGGCGGTAGACAATGAGGAACGCGATCATTACCCTTGTGCGGTAGTGTGCTCGCGACCCGCGACGACGCACTTATGCGGCGGCAGCAACTGAGGACGATGAATGGAGAGTGAAGGAATGGCTGCACCAATCCTGCTCGCGCAACGCTCCTGGCCGGAGACGCGCGCATTGCTGATGACGAATGAAATCGTCCTGCTGCCCGTCGGCGCACACGAGCAGCACGGGCCTGGCATCGCGATGGCGACGGACACGATCTCGGCAGACGGCCTGTGCCGGCGCGCGGCAGCGCTCCTCGGCGACCGGGCAGCCGTCGCGCCCGCTGTCCCATTCGGCGTCTCGTGGCACCACATGCACTTCCCCGGCACGATCACCTTGACGCCGGAAACGCTCTCAACGCTGCTCGTGGAAATCTGCTCGTCGCTCGCGCATCACGGCTTCCCACGCGTCGCGATCGTCAACGGCCACGGCGGCAACAGCGCGGCAATCGCGACCGCCGTCGAGACACTGCGGCAGACCGTCAGCGGAACGCGCGTGATCGGCATCTTCGGGTACGCTTTTATCGGCGAGCAGGCGCGCGTCCTGATGCCGGAAGGCTCGATGGGTCACGGTGGTGGCGATGAGGCGGCGGTTGTCTACGCCGAAGCGCCCGATTACGCCAAGCCCGCCGCCTTCTGCGCGCCCGAACCGCACGCGGACGCGGCGGCATTCTCGGCCCGCCTGCGCGCGTACGGCGGCACACACGGCGCGTACTACGACGAGATCACCGCGAATGGCGCGACGGGCGACACGCGTCACGCAACGCCGGAAGTCGGCAACGAAATCCTTACCCGCGCCGCCGGAAATCTCGTCTCACTGCTCGAAGCCTTCATCGCCCAGACATCGGGGCTGCCAACCGTCTGACGATCGCGCGGGGAGATGAACGATTCCAATCTCGGCATTGGAGTCGCGGCGTGGCGTGGGCACTGGGCGATGCGGATATTCGTCACTTGCGCCACACGCCGCAGCCTTAGCCTTTCGGGACGGGACACGGGCAAGCCGCCCTCTGAGCAATCGCCAGTTGTGTCTACAGTGATGATACACTTCCCTCAATGACCCAGGCGTTCCGTTACATTATTTGGCACAATCTTTATGGGTATGCACGGCTGCGAGAACGGGCGGGGCAAGGCGCACGACGCTCCTCTTGTCAGACGCGATCCCGACGTTCGCGAAGCGAGACGATACTGCTCACACCGTGAAGGAGCAGGAGAGGCATGAATGACGAGATGAAGGGTGCCGCACACCCAAATGCCGAACGGCACGCGCTGAGCCGGCGCCGATTTCTCGCAGGCGCGGCGACTGCCGCCGCCGCGACCATCCTTGACGCCTGCGGCGGGACTCGCGGCGCAGCCGGCACGACGAACGCGCCGTCCGGCGCTGACGCCACTCCGGCGGCGAGTGATGCAACGACCACACGAATCACCGGGAGCAGGGGTAAGGAATTGAGAATGGCCCGCAATGCCGAACCTCTTTCACCACTTATCCCGTGGCAGATTGATGATAATGCGGCTCTCTTCATTTCCGTCAATATGTACGACACACTGCTCCGCACGACGCAAGACGGCCTCAGCGTCGAGCCTGGCCTCGCAACGAAGTGGGAACCAAGCCCAGATAGCCTAATCTGGACCTTCACCCTCCACAGCGGCCTGAAATTCTCGGATGGCACCCCAGTGACGGGGGAGGACGTCAAAACCTCACTCGACCAGTGCGTCAGCGGCGCGAAAAGCATTTGGAGGGACAACTACCGGGCGATCAAGGAGATTCAGACGACGGATGACAGAACGATCAAGGTGATCCTCTATCAGCCACACGCGCCGATCCTCTTGAAACTGGCGATGTTCTGTACCGCCATCCTGCCAGCGGACATGGCGAGAGCGAGCGACGCCGAGACCTTCGACGCCACCAGGAGTAGGGGCACTGGCGCGTATATGCTGAATGGCTGGAAGAAGGGTGAGCCGCTCGTCCTGAGGCGCAACCCCTACTACACGAAGGGGACACCGAACCTCGATCAGATCACGATCGAGTACGTCGCGGACGACACGATGCGCGTCCTCAAACTCCAGAGCGGCGAGACAGACATCATTGATTTCGTGCCCTTCAGCCAACTACAGAGCCTGAACGCGCAGCCGAACGTCAAAGCGCGGGCATTTCCGATCCAGCAGTGCGCGGTGATCGGGATAGATGTCGAGAAGAAGCCGCTTGACGATGTGAACATTCGCCAGGCGATGAACTACGCGCTGGATAAGGACATCCTGATCAAGACCGTCTACTTCGGCAACGCGACATCCATGAACTCGCCGATCCCGCCCGGCGCGTATTGGAGCAAGACACTCCCCGGCTATCCCTTCAACCTCGATAAAGCGAAGCAACTGATGGCTGCGTCATCATCGCCGAATGGCTTCTCACTCGACTATCCCATCCCATCGGGGAATACGACAGCACGGCAGATCGCGATGATCGCTAAAGATCAGTGGGCAAAGATCGGCATCGCGGTCACTATTCAGTCCATGGAGGCCAACGTTTTCCGGCAGAGTTACCGGGATGGCAAGGGCATGGTCTTTCCGCTCTGCTGGACGAACGACATGAACGACCCGACCGAGATCGCCAACTATGAGATGCGGGGCGGCGCAAGCCCTTTTGCCTTCTGGACGCGCTATAATGATGCAGACCTGAATACAATGATTACGAGAGCGAACCTGGAGCAGGACTCGAAGAAGCGTGAGGCGCTCTACGTCAATATCCAGAAACGGTATCTCGACGCCGCGCCAATGATCTTTCTCGTCTACCCTGCCGCGACTGCGGCGTGGCAGAAATACGTGGACGGCTTCTTCATTGACGGCCTCTCATATTATCGCTTCGAGGACGTAAAGATGATCAAATAGGTCGGCGGGGCGCTTGGAATCGGGCCACAAGCGACTGCTGAATGTGATCTTCGCGCGGTACGCCGGAACTACCGCCGCCCGGCGCGCTGTGCTATCGTGCCCGCAACGCAGCATCGGACAGGGAGTATGGGAAGGGGAACGTCGTGGTGATGCGCATTGAGCAGCGGGACCTCCAAGCAGCGATACCGGACCAGACGAGCACGGTGCGACTCGACGGCCTGCACGGATCGGTCGAGGTGGTCCGGGATTCGCTCGGCATCCCGCATATCCGCGCGGGCTCGGTGCATGATGCGTTCTTCGCACAGGGGTATGTCCACGCGCAGGACCGGCTCTGGCAGATGGAGTACGACCGCCGCCGCGCGCTCGGCCGGTGGGCGGAAGTCGCTGGGCCGACGGGGCGGGAGCATGACATCCTGATGCGCCGCCTGCGTCTCGGTGCGAGCGCGCAGACTGACTACGCCGCCTTTGGCGCCGAAACCAGGGCGATGTTCGACGCCTATGCGGCGGGCGTCAACGCCTTCATCCAGACGACCGCCGTGCTGCCGATCGAGTATCACCTGACCGAGACGGCCCCCGAACTCTGGCAGCCGTGGCACTCCGCCGCTGTCTACAAGGTGCGACATGTCCTGATGGGCGTCTGGGGGCAGAAACTCTGGCGCGTCCGCCAACTGCGCGCCGGTGGGCCGGAGTTGCTCTTGAAACTGCGGGCAGGCGCGTCCGTGCCCGGTCCGCTGATCATTCCACCTGGCATGGATTACACAAGCGTCCCCGATGGCGCGGACGAACTGCGGGCCGCCGCTGAGGCGATGGCGGGCGCGTGGGATACGGGCACAGGCAGCAACAGTTGGGCCATCCACGGCACGCGCACGGCCTCCGGCAAGCCGCTTCTCTGCGGCGACTCGCACCGCGCGCTCGACACGCCGAATGTCTACTACCAGAACCATCTCGCCTGCCCGGAGTTCGATGTGATCGGCTTCTCCTTCGGCGGTGTGCCCGCTTTCCCACACTTCGGGCATAACGCCGATGTCGCGTGGGGCATCACGCACGCCTCCGCCGATTATCAGGACCTCTACGTCGAGCGATTTGCGCCTCGTGATCCGTCGCGCTATGAGTACAAAGGTGAGTGGCAGCAGGCCGAGCGATACCGTGAGACCGTGCAGGTGCGCGGCGGCTCGCCCGTTGATGTAGACGTGACGGTTACACGGCACGGCCCGATTGCCGTCGGTGATCCGGCGGAGGGGTATGCACTGGCAATGCAGTATAGCGCGACGACCGGGCCAAACGCCGGGTTCGGGACGTTCCTACCGATGCTCCGCGCGACGAGCGTCGAAGACCTCGACAATAAGATGCGTGACTGGGTGGACCCCTGCAACAACCTTCTGATGGCAGACCGGCACGGTAACATTGCCTACCTGACGCGCGGCGAAATCCCGATTCGCAGCGACGCGAATTTCTGGCTGCCGGTGCCGGGATGGACGGGCGAGCACGAATGGGAGGGGCGTATCCCCCACGCGAACCTGCCGCGCATGACGAACCCGCACGCGGGCTTCTTCGCCACGGCGAACAACCGCATCGTCGGCAACGATTACCCGTACCCAATCTGCCTCGACTTCGCGCCGCCCTACCGCGCCCAGCGAATCACCGACCGCCTCACCGACATGACCGGCGCGACGCCGGAGATGATGACAACGATCCACGCCGAGAAACTCTCCATCCCAAGCCGCGCCTTCGTCGCCATGCTCGATCAGGTCAAGCCGCTCGACGACCGCTCGGCAATGGCAAAGGAGCATCTGCAACGATGGGACGGCGTGATGGGGCCGGAGAGTATCGGCGCCGCGCTCTACGCCGTCTGGCGGGAGCAGACGATTGCGCTTGTCATGGAGGGTGGGCCGCTCGCCGCCCTCACCCGAACACCGGCCGCCTCGCCGATCGCCCAAGCGCTCCCGCTCGCCGCTCGTCTCCGCACCACCCTACTCGTCCTCATGGAAGCGAATGACACGACGCTCCTATCCAAAGGCGAGACGTGGGCATCCGTCCTCACGATCGCATTGCAACGCGCGACGGAATGGCTTACCGCGCGGTGCGGCGCCGACATGGCGGAATGGCAATGGCGCACCATCCATCGGACGAACCCGCAACACACGCTCTCCGCCACGTTCCCCGCGCATGCCGCCGCGCTGAATCCGCCCTCCGTCGGCGTCGGCGGCGACGGAGATACGCCGCAGGCCGGGAGTTACAACGGCTTCGGCACGGGCGACTTTCTCGTTACGGGGATGTCGGTCAACCGTTACTGCTTCGACTGCGCGGATTGGGAGAAGAGCGGTTGGGTCGTGCCGCTCGGCGCCAATGGCCACCCCGGCAGCCCGCACTACGCCGATCAGCGCGTCGCGTGGAGCGAGCAACGCCTCCTGCCGATGCGCTACGCGTGGGAATCCGTCACTGCCGACGCTGAGGAGACGCAGCATCTGGAACCGGCGGGATAACAGCCTCCGTCCTTTTCTGTCCGTTTGACATCGGCATCGGCGACGCCTATAGTGGCCTCAGTCCCAAACCAGAACACCGCGACCGGTCGTTCGTTTCGCGCGTTATCGCGAATGTATGTAAGGGGGAGCAGGATGGCGATTTTCGAGGCTGCCGAACTCGAAGAATTACTGTGGAAATTCCGGACGGGCCGCATTGACCGGCGTGCGTTCCTGCGGGCGCTCGGGACGGGGAGCACCGTGCTCGCCGGTTCCGCACTGCTCGCCGCCTGCGGCGGGAGCAGCGCGACCGATACGCCGAAGCCAGCGGGAGCGACAAGCGCGCCCGCTGCCGCCGCAGCGACAACCGCCGGGGCCGCACCCACGACCGCCGCGGGATCGGCAGCCGCGAAACCGACCACCGCCGCGGTGCCCGCCGCCAGCCCGGCCGCCGGTGGCGCCGTGAGCACGACCAGTAACGCCGACACGATTGTTCTGGCATTGCAGGGCGACCTCACAAGCCTCGACCCGCACGCCAACGTCCTGCGCGATGGCATCAAGGTCTTTTATCACCTCTTCGACAATCTCGGCGTCCGCAACTACGACACGAACCGCGTCGGCCCGTGGTTGGCGACCGACTGGAAGAACACCAACGACACGACGTGGGAGATGACCGTGCGGAGCGATGTCAAATTCCACAACGGCGACCCCTTCACGGCGAACACGGTGAAGTTCAACATCGAGCGTGTGCTGAACCCTGCCACCAAAAGCCCGCAACGCGGCAACTGGGTCGCGATTGACCACATTGATGTCGCTGATCCCACACACCTGACATGGGTCACCAAAGCGCCATACCCGGTCTTCGCGGAACGCCTGCAAAACCTCCAGTTTATCTCCGAGAACGTTCTGAAGACGCAAGGCGACAAGTTCATCCAGGACAACGCGATCGGCACCGGCCCCTACAAACTGGTTGGCTACGCGCGCGGGCAGCAGATCGCCATGACCCGCAACGACGCGTATTGGGGGGCGAAACCCGCCTTCAAGAATGCCGTCTTCCGCATTATTCCCGATGTCGCGACGCAGATCGCCGAACTCTTGGCGGGCCGCGTGGACATCGTCCCCGCCTTCCCGCTCGATCAAATTGACGCGCTGGAAAAATCCGGGCGCGGGCATGCGCTCGTGCAGCCGATCCTGCGCACGATGTTCCGTGGCATGGATGCCAAGGGTCGCTCCGGGCCGAACCCATTCCAGGACAAGAACGTCCGGTTGGCAGTCAATTATGCCTGTAATGTCAAGGGATACGCAGACACGCTGGAAAAAGGGGGAGACTTCACCCCCGGCAATGTCAACCCGCTCGCCTTCGGCTACGACAAGAGCATCACACCGTACCCGTACGATCCGGCAAAGGCGAAGCAGACGCTGACGGACGCCGGATACAAGCCGGATTCGGACGGCGTGATGGCGAAGGATGGCAAGCGCCTCGACGTCAAATTCATCACCGGCACGTCAACGGTGCCGAACAACTCGCAGGTGAATCAGGCGATCAGCCAGGACCTGCAAGCCGTCGGTATCAAGGCGACGATCCAGAATATCGGTGATCCGACCGCCTTCACGACGACGGTGAGCGACAGCAAGGCGCAATTCTACCAGTGGGACTGGGGGTACTTCTCCGTCTTCGACGCGGACGGCATCCTCTGGGATATGCACCACAGCAGTTCGCCCTATGCCTACTACTCGACGCCGGAACTCGATAAGTTACTCGAGCAGGGGCGGGGCACGCTCGATCCCGCGAAGCGGCAGGAGGCATACAGCGCGGCACAGAAACTCTTGCACGACGATGCCGCCGTACTCTTCATGTTCGGCGTCCATTCGATCTGGGGGGTCAGCAGCCGGCTCGACTGGAAACCGCGCTCGGACGAAATTGACCGCCTCTTCGAGGCGAAGCCGAAATAACGATTCGGCATTCGGCAGCCAGCAGTCATCAGGAGAGTCGTTTCCATTCTCACGACTACTTGGCTGCCGACTCTATGAGGATCGCGAAAATTGCGCGCATACATCGCCAACCGTCTGCTGCAAACGGTGGTCGTGATCGTCGGTATCTCGATGATCGCCTTTACGATCACGTATCTGGTCGGCGACCCGCTCACCGTCCTGCTGCCGCTCGACGCGCCGAAGGAGCAGCGTGACGTCTACCGGCATTCGCTCGGCCTCGACCAGCCATTGCCGGTACAGTACTACCATTTCGTGGCGCGCGTCCTGACGGGCAACTTCGGCAACTCGTACGTCATCCACAAACCGGCGTACGAACTGATTATCGAGCGGATGCCGGCGACACTGCTCCTGACATTCAGCGGGCTATTCGTCGCGCTGATGATCGCGGTGCCGCTCGGTATCCTCGCCGCCTACCACAAGAACTCGTGGGTTGATAACCTCTCCACGGTGATTGCGGTCGCCGGTTCGGCGATGCCGATTTACTGGCTCGGGTTGATGCTGATCATCCTCTTCGGTGTGCGCCTCCGGTGGTTGCCACCGTCCGGGTACGGCAGTTGGCGGAATCTCATCATGCCCGCCTTCACGCTCGGTGTCTTCCTCGCGCCGATCACGATGCGGCTCGTCCGCTCCGGCATGCTCGATACGCTCGCGCAGGATTACATCCGCGTCGCCCGCGCGAAGGGGTTGACGGAGCGCGCGGTGCTGTCGCGCCATGCGCTGAAGAATGTGATGATTCCAGTGATCTCCGTGCTCGGCTTGCAGTTTGGGCAACTCCTCGGTGGCGCGATCATCACCGAGACGACGTTCGCGTGGCCTGGCGTGGCGAGCCAGGCCGTTTCGTCCATCCAGAATCAGGATCGGCCCGTCGTGCAGGCCGCCGTGATCATCCTCGCCACGCTCATTTGCCTCGTCAACCTCGGTGTGGACATTCTCGTCGCGTTCCTCGACCCGCGAACTGGGAAGTGAAGGTGTCATGGTAGAAACAACCGGCAATCTCGCGGGCGCGCTGCCACAGGCACAGGTCTTCGCGGAGTCGCGCGTCAGCGAGCGGCGCAAGTTCTGGCGGCGCGTCGTGCGGCTGAAGGGTGGCCTGGCGGGCGGGAGCGTCACGCTGATCCTTGTACTGATCGCACTCTTCGGCCCGCTCTTCGCGCCGCACAACCCGGTTGCCGGCAAGATTACCGACCGCCTCAAGCCACCTTTCTGGCTCGGCGGCACGCATGATTTTCTTCTCGGCACGGACCAGATCGGGCGAGACGAGTTGAGCCGCCTGATTCTCGGCACGCGCGTCTCGCTGGAAGCGGGCGCAGCGGGGACGCTCGTCGCCTGCATTGTTGGCGTGCTGCTCGGCCTCCTTGCGGGCTACTTCAGCGGCATCGCGGATTGGTTCATTTCCACGGCGGTCAATGTGATGCTGACGTTCCCCTTCGTGCTGCTCGCACTCGCCGTGATCGCCGTGCTCGGCACCAGTTTCCGCAACCTGATTATTGTGCTGGCGATCACCGCCTGGCCAATCTATACCCGCGTCATCCGCGCGCAGGTGCTGACCTTGCGCGAGCGCGAATTTATCCAGGCGGCGCGCGTGATCGGCGCGGGGAATATCCGGATCATGCTCCGCCACGCTCTGCCAAATGTCGTCAACTCGATCATTGTCATCGCCAGCCTACAAGTGGCGCAGTTAATTATCCTCGAGTCGTTCCTCAGTTTCCTCGGCCTCGGTGTGCAGCCGCCAACCCCATCATGGGGCAGTATGCTCGGTGAATCGCGCACCTACATGTTCGACAAATGGTGGCTCGCGACCTTCCCCGGTCTGGCGATCTTCGTCACCACCCTCGCCATCAACCTCTTCGGCGACGGCCTGCGCGACCTGCTTGATCCGCAATCGCGCAACACGATCTGACAGAGTAGTGAGAAAGCAACGCGCGACGGGCCTTCACTTTCACTTGGCTACTGGCTACTGGCTACTGTCCGGCGCCCATTGCACATCCGGGTCGAGCGGATAGATCGGGCGACGGAGGCGCCGATACGGGAAGCCGTGGAGGTTCGGGCTGCTGATACCCGGCGCTTCGACTTCGATCACTTTCGTCGCGATTGGCTCGAAGGCGGCGCGGAAATGTGCGGCGCTTTTGAGGACGAGGATGCGCCGCTCGGTCGGCTCGATGCCGAAGGCGCGGAAGAAGTTGAGGTCGTGCGGGTGGCCGCGTAACTCGGTCAGTTGCAACTCGATGCCGCCCGGCCCGTCAATTTCCAGCACGACCGTTGTGCCCCGGCTGGCGAAGGTGCCCGCACCCATCGGCCCGGCAATCGGGAAGCGCCCCTCGTGGATCAGCCGCACCATACCCGTCACCGCGACCGGTTCGCCGTGCAACTGGTCGTGCTTGCCGCCGACGGAGAGGGTCATGGTGCTGCCGACGCCCGCCGAGATGCAGGCGACGACCGCCTCCCGATCCATGATCTGCGCCACTGCCGCCGACCGCGCTTTTGCCGCGATCAGCCCCCGGAGCACCGCCGTCCCATCCCCCGCCGTGCCGCTCGCGCCGGAGTCGGAGATGTCCGCCAAGACGTAGACGCTGCCCGGCTCGCCCGCCATCGCCTCGGCAATTGCGGCATCTGCCGGTGTCGGATGGATCGTGAAGTCGGCGCGTAACTCCCAACAGATGCGCGCCAGTTCGTTTGCGTACCGCTTGGCGAGCGCAGGGGAGTTGTCCGTCACGACGATCGTTGCGACGCTGGTGAACGGCACATCGGAGAAGGGGAAACCGCCGAGCACAGTCGCCGCGATGACACCCGGTTCCCGCTCGATCTCGCGTGCCCGGTCAATCGCCTTCTTGAGTGGCGATTGCCACGTCGTCACCATGGACTGGTTCGGCGCGATCAGCGGCAGTTTGACGTGCGCCATCGTCGGCGAGATCTCGCCCTTGATCGTCGCGACGAGAATTTCCATCGCCCGCGCACCCGTCTCCGGCGTGTCAATATGCGGATACTCCTTGTAGCCGACAAAGGCCGTCGCCTCCGCCATCATCTCCTCGGAGAGATTGGTGTGCAGGTCGAGCGGCGCGACAATCGGCACCTCCGGCCCGACGAGTTCGCGCACCGCCGTGATCAGCGGCCCCTCGCCGTCATCGTTGTGCTCCAGGGCCATCGCGCCGTGGATGCCGAGCAGCACGCCGTCCACCGGCAGCGCGGCGCGGATGCCCGCCAGGATTTCGTCGCGCATCGTCTCGAATGCCTCGCGCGAGACGCGCCCGCCCGGCACGGCATGGCCGTACGTCGTCGGGATCAGTTCGACGCCCTGCCGCTTCGCCTCCGCGACGATGCCGCCGTAGATCGTCCCCGTTCCCTCCATCGCGAGGATGGCCTCGCCGCGCACAATGCCGCTCGATCCCTTCTGGAAATCGGGCAGCGTCGTCGGCTCCCACTGAAAGGTGTTCGTCTCCTGCGCGATGCCCCCCGTGACAATGCGGATCGCCATATGGATTCCCCTTCCCTTGCATGTGACAGTAAATCGTTCACCGCGTCGTCGCATGATAGTACAAGATCGCAGCGCATACGGTGTAGACAGCCCGCCACCACCATACGTTGCTCGCGTACTCAGCATCTATCTGCCCGTCCAACCCGTGGATCAAGGTTGCAAAAGCGCTTGATCGGTTCCATGCAGCGATGGAGCGTGTATTGCGCGAGCGCGACCTTACCTGCGAGGAACTCGCGGAGGCATTGATGGTTGAACGGGCAGCAGATGCATCGGACGATTGACGCAAACGACGAGCGTCGCGGCGAATCTGGATAAGGTCAGTATCCCGGTATGACCGGCAAGACAAGCCGCGACGGATGCTCCAATGAATGGAAGACGGTCTGCAAGGCGCTGACCATCTCCGGTGATCGCCCCGGCAGTTCGCCGGTGTTCGGGTTGCGGTCGAAGCGCGGGAAGTTGCTGCTGGAGATTTCGAGGCGGATGCAATGGCCGGGCAGGAAGGTGTTGCTCGTCGCCCACATGTCCACTGTGTACTCGATCACCTCGCCGGGTGTGATCGGCGTCCCCTCGCGCATTGAGGTACGATAGCGGGCACGGAGGATGCCGTCGGTCAGATTGCGCGCGTAGCCGCAGGGTGCAACATCCACGAGTTTCGCCGTCCAGTCGGTATCTGGCGCGCTGGAACTGGCGTGGAGAATCAGTTTCCCCGGCCCGGTCACTTCCACCGGCTGTTCGAGCGGTGGCGTGGTGTAGACGAGCACATCCTCGCGCGCCTCGACTGCGCGCTGGTCGTACGCGCCGCCCTGGCTGACGACGGCGTTACAGCAGAGGCCGCCGCCCATTGTCGGGACAGGGTTGCGCGGGTTGTAGACATATGCATCCGGCGGTTCGGACGCGGGCGATTCGCGGCTGAGCGCGCCATCGCCATTGAGCGAATTCGCCTTGCCACCGCTGTGCAAAAACCACTCCTGCCAGTCGGTGCGGGCGAGCGGCCACTCGTGCTCGTCGCGCCACTGGTTCGATCCCATCACGAAGAGGCGAATGGGCGGTTCACGATCTACACCGTTCTCGATGCTGCGCAGCCAGCGGTCGTACCAGCGCAATTGCGCGGCGTCTGCATCAATCACGGCGCCCGTCGAGCGCATGCCGAAGTCGTACGCGCCGATCGGGTTGCCCCGCACCATGCCGCCGTGGTTCCACGGCCCGACGACGAGACCCTGCCGGTCGCGTACTGCGGTCGGCGCCTTCGCGCGCATGCCCGTGAAGTTATCTATCGTTCCCTTCTGGAAAATATCGTACCAGCCGCCCATATTGAGCGCGGCGACGTTCAGCGTGTCATGCCGCGTCGAGACATCGAGATTCGCCCAAAAATCGTCGTACGTCGGGTGATTCACCCAGTCATCGTAATAGGGCGCGAACGCGGAGAGGATCTCGTGCCCGACGAGCGGGAGGCGTGTGAACTCTTCCGGCAGGTTGTCCGCGCCGTCGAGCAGGGCTTGGAAGGTCGCCTCGGCGGCGGGGTCTTCTTTGCGCTTGCGAAGGACGGTATTGATTGCCAGCACGGACATCGTCCAGGAGAGGTTGAAGCCGAGTTGGAACGCGCCGCCTTGATACGTCCATCCGGCGTGATAGTCGGCGGCGGTGACATTCGGCACAATTGCTTTGAGCGCCGGGTGGCCACTGATCGCCGCCTGCCACTGCGTCAGCCCGACGTATGAGCCGCCGAACATGCCGACGTTCCCATCGCACCAGGGCTGCGTGGCGAGCCAGTCCAGCGTGTCATAGCCGTCCTGTCGCTCATTGACGAAGGCAAAAAACGATCCCTCGGACTCGAACCGCCCGCGCACATCCTGCACGACGACTGCGTAGCCGCTCCCCGCCGCCCGGAGAATGAACGGCGGCGATCCGGCGTTTTGCTTGTCATACGGCGTGCGCTGCAAGAGCGTCGGGTATGGCCCCGGCCCGGCCGGCCGATAGACATCGGCAAAGAGGACGGTTCCGTCGTGCATCGGCACGGGCACATTGCGATCCACACTGAACGTCAGTCGTTCCGGCACCTTTGACCTCCTCCATGTTGCTCTGGCTTCGATGCTCCGCATGATAGCACGCCGGGAAGTTCAGGCGGTGAGGAGAGTGCGGCTGCGAGTGAGGATGGCGGCCATCAGCACGAGGGCGAGGAGGGACATACCGGTGATTGTCCATGCCGGGCCAATGACGGAACTGAGGATGCCGGTGACCAGGATACCGAAGGGGCCGACGCCAATCGCCATCGCGAGCATGCCCATCGCGCGTGCCCGCATGTGTACCTCGACGTTATTGAGGATAAGGACGGGCTGCATCGCGCCGAACGCGCCGGAGCAGAGGCCGAGCGTGATCTGCGTGCCCCACGAGAGTGCGAAGACCCGCGACATCGCGAGCACGATGACGAAGAGGCCGACGGAGAACGCGCCCGCGAGGAAGAGCACGCCGTGACGCGATGCCTTCGCGCGGCGGGTCAAGACCGCGCCGACGATGATCGCGCCGATGCCGTCCGCGCCAGCCAGGACGCCTAACTGCTTTGGGCCGACGTGCAGCAGATCGCGCGCGATCACCGGCAGCATCTGCTGATAGGGGAAGACGAGTAGATTCATCACGACCGTGATGAGCAGGACACCGAGGACGACCGGCGTCTGGATGGCGACGGACCAACCACCCTTGACGAGTTGCGCGAGCCGGACGCCGTGCGGTGATTGGCGCTCCTGTATCGCGCCGAGGTAGCGCCGGAGCCGCAGAATGGCGATCAGATTCAGGCCGTAGACTGCCGTCAGCCACCAATAGCAGAGCGTCGCGCCGCCGACCGCGAGGAAGATACCGCTGAGGAGCGTCGCAAGGATTTTGTTCCCCTGCATGGACATGGATTCGAGCGAGAGCGCGTTGACCACGCGGTCGCGCTCGTGCAGTTCGGAGATCAGCGCGCGGCGAGTGGAGAAATCGGTCGCCCACGCGCAGCCGAGCAGGCCGGTGATCGCATAGATCTGCCAGATATGCACCGCGCCGGTGGTGAACAGCAACGCCAGCGTTACCGCCGCCGACAGACCAAGCATCTGCACGGCGAGCAGCACATCGGTGCGCCGGAAGCGATCCGCCGCCGCACCGAGAATCAGGCCGAAGACAAACATCGGAATGGTGCGACAAAAGCCGACCAACCCAACGGAGACGGACGATCCGGTCTTGACGAGCACAACCCAGCCCGCCGTAATGATCTCGAAATGGTAGGCATGGTAATACAAAAGGCTGGAGCGCCAGACGCGCTGATACGCGGGGACGGAAAGCACCGCCGGCACGAGGTCGTGCAGCGTCTTCGTCGCCCGGATCGTCAGTACAGCGCGTCGCATCGCGTCCCTATCTATCCCATCAATTTCGTGTAATTGCCATACGCCAGTATCACAGAGATCGCACCGTATCGGTAGCGGAGGCTTCAGCCGCGCCCACTCCGCAGGCGACGAGCCGGTTTCTCAGAAATCGAAAGGGAGCGGGAAGGTCGGGGCAGTGGCGTGGTGGTCACGGCGTGGCATCGTTGGACGCGCTTTAAACCAGCGGACGAGTTCAACGAGTTGTTCGGCGCCATGCTCGAAGACGCGGCGACCTTTCTCCGCTGTCGCTTTTTCCGGCTCACCGAATGACCCCGTCTCCGCGTAACTGGAAGTCCAGCCAACAATGTCGGCGGGGCCACCGCCGAGTGTGAGGTCCACCCACTGCCACTTCGCGCCGTCCTTGACCTCCGTCATATAAGACGGCAGCGCGCCTTTGATGCGATCCATACGCACACCCTCACTATTGAGATGCATGTACATGGAGGTTTCCAGTTCGCACGCGTGCGCGCAACCGCCGGGCATAACGGAGGTACGGATTTCCGTGTTCCACTTCTCCGCGATCAGTTGCCACCACGAGAGCATGCAGCAGACCGCGTCTGTCTGGAGATTTGTTTGTCGCGCGGCTTGCTCGACGAGATGGTGGTTCGAGCCGTGCCCGTTGACGAGGATGATCCGTTTGAAGCCGTGATACGCGACGGAGCGTGTGATGTCCAGCAGGAAATGGACGAAGGTCGCCGGTTCGATGTTGATCGTGCCGGGGAAGTCCATGACGTGATGGCAGTAGCCATAATTGACCGGCGGCATGACGAGCATCTCCTCCGGTGCGAGGCGACCCGCGCCGAGGCAGACAGACGAGGCGAGCCGGAAATCCACATCGAGCGGCAAGTGCCACCCATGCTGCTCCACCGCCCCAACGGGCAGCACGATGACCTTTTGCTGCCGCACCGCTTCGTTGATCTCCGGCCACGTCAGCAGTTCATACCGATAGTGGTGACGGACGGCATCGGTGTCCACATCAGGCATCGGCACACTTCCTTTCCAATGGGCAGTCGGTTTGTTTCCGCCACGTTCCCACATGACGATCCTATGCCAGCCCGAGAAGCGCGAGGCTGTCCCGATGGATGATCTCTTCAATTTCGCCTTCGGGCACAGGCGGCAGGGCCGTGCCACGGATGACACCGTTCACATCGCGCAGGCGCTCCATTGTCTCCAGTGGCGTCGAGGCGGGGAAGTCGGAGCCGAAAAGGAGTTTGTCCAGCACCCCCCACTCGGTCGCCATCCGCATCGCGTTGTAATGACCCCACATGCGCAGCACCGAACCGGAGACATCCGCCCAGATATGCGGATGCTTGCGGATCACGGCGATGCAGTCGGCCTGCCACGGATGGCCGATATGCGCCATGATCACCGTCAGGTCCGGAAACGTCATCGCGACGCGGTCCAGATGGCGAGGATGGGCGTAGTCAACGTCCGCGAAGCGCACGGGCGATGTGCCGGTATGGACGAGGATTGGCAGCCGGTGCGCCTGCGCGTAGTCATAGATATGGAACGCCTCCGGGCCGAGCGGATCGGTGTTCTGATAATTCAGGCCGAGTTTGATGCCCTTGAGTCCCAAATCCTGCGTCCCACGCTCGATCTCCTCGATGGCGCGCGGGTCATGCGGATGAACGGTAACAAACCCGATGTATTTCTCCGGGTACGCATTGATGAACGCCGCCGTCTCGTCGTTTACGGCAGGGACGGGCACGAGGTACGGCTCATCAATCTCATAGAGATTGCGCGGGTCGGCGGCAATGTTGAAGACGATGGCGCGATCCACCGGCGCAAGCGCCGCGTTGAACTCGTCCCATGTGTAGGCCATCTGAATCGCCTTGCCGGTACTCCACTTCGTATTAACCTGCCCCGCTGCCGCTTCGGGCACGCGATCCCGGTAGCGCGGCGTGTGGGTATGGACATCAACGATCATCGGTTTCCTCCAGTAGCGAGTGGGTGCCTAGGATCCCCTCACGTTACTCGTTACTCGCTACTCCCTAAAGCACGCCATACCGATCATAGACATCGCGCAGAAGATCGCCCCGTTCAAGGTCTTCGCGGGCGCGGCTCTCACCTGCCACTTTCACTTTCGCACGCTCGATTGTCTCATTCTCCACCGCTTGCGGAATGACGACGAGGCCGTCGCTGTCGCCAAAGACAATGTCACCGGGATGGACGATCACGCCGCCGCAGACAATCGGCGTTCCATGTGCGACGACCAAACCGCGCCCGGCCGAGTCAATCGGGCGGAAACCCGTGGCAAAGACCGGGAACTGCATCTGCTCGATGCGGCGAACATCTCGCACATGGCCGTCAATGATCGCGCCGCGCGCGCCGCGTGCCCGCGCGGTGGTCGAGAGCAGCTCGCCCCAGAAACAGGTGCGCGTCGAGTGGTTGGTCGCCGCGACGAGCACATCGTTTGGTCGGAGGCTGTCAATCGCCGCGATCTCGGCGCTGTACGGGTCCGTCGGCATTTGGTAGACATCGGTGGAGAGCACGGTGTGCGCCCGGCCAACGACAATCGCCTCCTTGTAGATCGGGCGAATCGTCGCGTCCATCGCCTGGTCGCGGTAGCCGAGGCTATCGAGGATATCCGAGACAACCGATACATAGAGTTCGCGCTGCATGAAGTCGAAGAGTTCCCGATCGTGCTGCGCGTCCATCATTCCTCACCCCCGACCCCTCTCCATCGCCGCACGGCCCGTGATGGGTCGAACGCGAGGGCGATGGAGAGGGGAGAATAATGCCTCAACCCTCATTGCTCATTGCTCATTGCTCGTTGCTCGTTGCTCGTTGCCCGCGCGGACGCCGTACCCCAGACGATGCGAGACAGTGGAAGCGGCGGCGAGGACGGCGGGCGCGTAGTCGGTCGTCTCGAACTCGGCTGTCGTACCGGAGACACTGAGCGCGGCGACGGTCGTACCCGTCGCGTCGCGGATCGGCGCGGCGACACAGGTGAGACCGGAGAAGGATTCCTCATCGTCGGTGGCGTATCCGTGCTCGCGGACGACCGCGAGCCGGTCATGCAGCGCGTCCACCGTCGTGATCGTTTTGGGCGTGCGGCTCGGCAGGCCGTGCTCCGCGACGATCGCCGCGACCGCCTCCGGTGCGAGGTCGGCAATCAGCGCCTTGCCCAGCCCTGTGCAATGGACGAGTTCGCGCGCTCCGAGTTGCCCCGCGAAATGGATCGGGCGCTGCGGCGGTACGACCGCTATATGGACGACCTGCCCCTGATTGAGGATGCCGAGATTGGCCGTCTGCTGGCACTCCCGCGCGAGCAATTCCAGCGCCGGGCGGGCGGCCTGCTCAATTGAAAAGGTCTGCTCGTAGATGCTGCCAAGTTCAAAGAGGCGCACACCGAGGCGATACCGTTCGGAGGCCGCACGCTCCACGAACCCGTGCTCCTCCAGCACCGTCAGGAGCCGCACGGCCGTCCCCTTCGCCAGGCCAAGCCGCGTGCTGATCGCGGTCAGCGATTGCTCAGGATGGGTGAGTGTGAAGGAGGTGAGGATCGCGAGGCCGCGCGCCAATGCACGCACTTGATAGTCGCCACTCATTGCGCACACCTTTCGGAGATTGACCAATCGTGAAACTGTTTTCCATCTTATGGCCTTTCGCGCCCTTGTCAAGAAGTATCGTCAGGGAGCGGCAGCATCGTGCATTCGCTCCTTGACAGTGATGATTGTGTTTCCTATAGTGACGTGGAACCCTGTTTCGCGACTGTGCATGGGCGATATGCCGCCGGGAACGCCGACCGCCGCGTGCGGCCTACTATCTACCGCGATCGAGGAATCCCTTAGCCCACCGGAGCATGGCTCGTATGAAAATTACCCGCGTCGAGACATTCTCGGTCATCGTCCCACTGCACGAAGGCGCGTGGCACAGCCCGCACTTCAACCCGGAAGGGTACGTCTACGGCGGCACATGGGTGCGCCTCCACTGGCCGGACTTCCCGATTGTCCTGATCCGGCTGCATACGGATGAGGGGCTGATCGGCCTCGGCGAAGTGCCGAAGGGGATCACGCAGCACGCCGTGCGGCAGGTAGCGGGCTTCTTCGAGGGGCGCGATCTCTGGTCGTTCAATATGCAGGAACTGCCGCTCGAAACGATGTGGTTCGCCAATCCGTCCGTCTACGAAGGCTACGAAATGGCGCTCTACGATCTGATGGGCAAGGCGCTCAATGTCCCGGTCTACCGCTTTTTCGGCGGCGCCTATCGCGACCGTGTCGCCGTCTCCCGCTGCTCGGGGCGGATGACACCGGAGGACGCGGCGGAGACGGCGAAGCAAGCGGTCGCGCAGGGCTATCGCGTCCTGAAAATGAAGGCGACGGCGGATGACCCGCTGATCGAGCGGCTGGAAGCGATCCGGGAGGCGGTCGGCGATCAACTGCGCGTCAACATTGACCCGAATCAGCGGTTCCATCAGCCGTTCCGCCTCTTTGCATTGGTGGAGCGGATGCGTGAGCACGGCCTGCACAACGTCGAGTGCTTCGAAAGCCCGTACAATCAGAAGAATCTCGATTGGTATGTGCTGGCGCGCCAGAAACTCGCCATCCCGATCGCCCTCCATCTCGCCAACCCGGCGGACGTTTTCGAGGCGGTGAAGCGGGAGGCATGCGACTGGCTGAATCTCGGCGGCCCACTTGTCAATGTCTACAAACTGGCGGGGATGGCAGAAGCGGCAGGCATCCCGACGTGGCACGGATCGGGCGTCGGCCTCGGCATTTCGGAAGCGGCGTATGCACACATCTGCGCCGCCTGCAAGACGATGACGCTGACGAGCGACATTTGCGGTGAAACCCTGCGCGTGGACGACTGCATCACGGAGCCACTCCGGTTCGCGGAGGGGCATGTCCTCGTGCCACAGGGGCCGGGGCTGGGCGTCGAACTCGATCTGGAGGCGGTGCAACAGTACAAAGTAACGAGTAGTGAGTAACGAATGGCCGATCGTTCTCGTTACGTATGAGATGCTTGACAAGTCGCACCGCTCTCAATAACATGGAACGTAGTTTCATGTTATTACGCGCATGTTCGGTCATGAGCGGGTTGCCGCGGGGCATCCGTCCACCAGATTTCTCTGACGAACTGCGTATGTCCCCACCCGTTCCTCGTGACTCATCATTTCTGCTCCATGGAGGAGATCGGTATGCTCGTTGGGTATGTGAGCGACGAACGCTACGTCGCGCTGGCGGACGCGCTGGTAGAGTTCGAGCGCGATGAGGAAATGGTCGCGGTCGTTCGTTCAACGCCGCGTGGGGAACTCTTCGCAGAGATCACGCCGGGAGCGTATCGGGTGACACTCGTCAAGCCGGGTTTCGGCAACAAGAGTGTCCGTTGTGAGGTTGTGGCCGGGAAACCGTACCAGTTCCGGCTCCTCTCCGATCAACTCTATGGCTATGCCTGGCCGAAATGGTCCCGCGCGGGCGAGCGGACGGAGTTTCGTGTCCACTCCGTGGAGTCATACCAATTGAGCCTCTGGCGTTACGGTGAACGCAAGGAGTTCGTTCGTCTGCTCGGATGGTACGACGAGCATTGCCCGCGCGCGGTGATGCAGATCACCCCGGACGGCGATTATACGCAGACGGGCGTGGGGTGGAACAAAATCGGCTACGGCAATCCCGACCTCACGCAGTTCGCCGCCGCGCCGGAACGCTCCGGCCTCTACTACTTCCACGCGAAAACCGAGTCCGGTGCGTTCTTCTCCTTCCCCTGGGTCGTCGCCCCCGCGTCGCCACAGGCGCCGATCGCCGTGCTCGCCTCGACGAACACCTGGAACGCCTACAACAACTTCGGCGGGCGCAGCAACTACATCAACAGCACCCGGCTCCCCGCTGCGCCGATTGTCAATGGGCGGCAGGATATGCTGCGCTACCGGACAGAGAGCGCCTTTCGCGAGTGGAGTTTCCCGGACGATGCCTATGCACCGCTCTCGCTGGAGCGCCCCGAACCATTCAACATCGTGCCGGAGGGGACGGAGGTCACGGACATGATCGCCGGGCGGCAACCCAATCACCTTGCCCCGGCGGAATGGCGGCTGCTCGGCTGGTTGGAACGCGAGGGATTCACCTACGATCTCTACGCGGATCACCAATTGCACACGGGTCTCTTGAATCTTGATGCCTACCGCATCCTCATCATTAGCACGCATCCGGAGTACTGGTCCCGCGCGATGTACGAGCAGGTGAAGGAATGGGTGTACAAGCGGGGCGGGAAACTGATGTATCTCGGCGGCAACGGGCTTAATTGCGAGATCGAATTCCTCGATGACGCGACGATGCGTTTCAAAACGCATCTGGCGAGCGGCGGCGGCGAGTTGGGGATGGTGAACCCGAACAACCCCGCCGACTACCTCGACAGCCGTTTCCACCGCACGGTGGAGAGCGAGGCGAATCTTCTCGGCGTTGTGACAACCCACACGGGGATCATGACCGCCGCACCCTATCAACTAGGAAAGGCAGATCACTGGATCTTCGCCGGGACGGGCCTGCGAGACGGCGATCTCTTCGGCACGGAGAGCCAGCATGAGCGCTGTCACGGCGGCGCGTCCGGCCATGAGACGGATAAGATGAGCGCCTCCACCCCGCCGAATACCGTGCTGCTCGCGAAGGGAACGAACCCGGATAACGGCGGTTCAGAGATGGTCTACTATGAAGTCCCGGAGAGCGGCGGGGCGATCTTCTCCGTCGGCTCGATTACCTATCCCTCTTCATTGCTCGTGGACGCACATATCTCGCGCGTCACCGCGAATGTCATTACGCGGTTCCTTTCCGAGCGATGAGGGAGGAATTCTTGCCTCCCCGACGCGGGGAGGGGCAGGGGAGGGGTATATTGATGGAGCGCCGACTACTCTTTCAGGAGTTCACCCGTGCGGAACTGCGCGAACTGGCGCCCGATGCCCTGGCGGTCTTTCCGGTCGGCGCGACCGAGCAGCATGGCCCGCACTTGCCTGTCGGCACGGACTGCTACGCCGTCGAACAGATCGCGCGCGCGGCTGCCGCGCTCGTCGCTGATGCGCTGCCGGTCGTCGTCGCACCGACACTTGCTTATGGCTCTTCACATCACCATCTCCCGTTCGGAGGAACGATGTCGCTCGGAACGGAGACGTATTATCGCGTGCTGCATGATCTCGTGGAGAGTCTCATCATCGATGGCTTCCGCCGCATCTTCATCGTCAACGGCCACGGCGGCAACGACGAATTGGTCCAACTCGTGGCGCGCGATCTCGCACGCACGCACCCGGCGCATATCGCCGCCGCGTCATACTGGGACATCGCCTGGGACGCGCTCGTCGCCGAGGAAGCGCATCTGCCAGGCGGTCTGCCGGGGCACGCCGGCGCGTTCGAGGCGTCGCTCGTCCTCGCCTTGCGGCCGGACCTCGTGCGGGAGCCGCGCCCGCACCGCGACAATGTCACCGGCTCCGACCCGCAGGGCCACCGGGCGTATCGCGCTGAGTTCCACGGCCGCTGGGAAGAGATGGACGGCTACTCGGACAGCCCGGATCGCGCCACCGCCGAACGGGGACGCGCCTATCTCGCGGCGGCCATGCACGCGGTCGGCGATGCGTTCACGGCATTCTACGACGCGACAAGAGGCCCCGCGATATGAAGATCACCCGCATTGAGACGATTCCGATTCAGATACCAATCAATCCTGAGCGCGCGATCCGCGGCGGGCGGGGCGCTCACACGGTCTCCCCGTTCCTGCTCGTGCGTGTGCACACGGACGAGGGGCTGACCGGGTTGGGCGAGGTCTCCTGTACGCCGGGCTGGAGTGGCGAGGATCAGGTGACTGCGGCGCATATCATCGGGCAGTTCCTCGCGCCCCGTCTGATCGGCGAGGATCCGACGGAAATCGAACGGCTGACCGCAACCATCCGCACCGGGGTCGCGAACAATCCCTTCACGAAATCGGGGCTGGAGATCGCGCTCTGGGACCTGCTCGGCAAATCGGTTGGGCTGCCTGTCTACCGGCTGCTCGGCGGCCCGGTGCGCGCGTTCGTGCCGACGAAATTCTCCGTCTCCGGCCTCGCGCCGGAGCGCGCGGCGGCGATCGCGGCATGGGCGGTGGCGCAGGGGTTTCGGGCGATGAAGGTGAAGGTGGGCATCGAGCCGGAGGAGGATGTCGCGCGGGTGCGGGCCGTACGGGAGGCGATCGGCCCCGATGTGCGGCTCGGCGTGGACGCGAACGGCGGATGGTCGGCCCGTACCGCCATCCGCACGATCCGGCGGTTGGAGGAGTTCAACATCTATTTCGCCGAACAACCGGTGCCGGACCTCGATGTCGCCTGGCTTGCCGATGTGCGCGCGCACATCTCGGTGCCGGTAATGGCGGACGAGAGCGTCTATACCT
>CALBSO010000048.1 GCA_937968015.1 uncultured Thermomicrobia bacterium | reverse complement strand
GATGTGCGCGCGCACATCTCGGTGCCGGTAATGGCGGACGAGAGCGTCTATACCTTGCAGGACGCGATGGCGGTGATCCGTGCCGGGGCGGCGGATGTGCTCTCCGTCTACATCGGCAAGGGTGGTGGGATCGGCCCCGCGCGCAAGGTGGCGGCGGTGGCGGAGGCCGCCGGGCTGACCTGCACAATCGGGAGCAATCTTGAGATGGGTGTGGCGAGCGCGGCGATGATCCACCTGGCGATGGCAACACCGGGCATCGGCGCGGAGGAGTTTCCCTGCGACATCCTCAGCCCATTCCTCTATGAGGATGACGTGCTCGTCGAACCTCTGCCGATCACCGGTGGCAGCGCCCGCCCGACCGAACGGCCGGGGTTGGGCATTGCGCTGGACGAGGAAAAGGTGGCACACTATCGAATAGGATAAAAACCAGTCACAAGACGGACGGCTCCTCTCTCTATCGCCGAGCAAACCACATGTATTCCGCGATCTGGGGCGATGGAGAGGGGTTGGGGGTGAGGTTTGTATGGAAGTAGAGGAGAACACCAGGATGAATCACGAACACGACGACAAACGGGCTATCGGGCGCCCTCTGGGCAGCATGAGCAGGCGTGGCTTCCTCACCGGCGTTGCCGCCGCTGCCGGGAGCGCCATCCTCGCGGCCTGCGGCGGGAGCAGCACCGCACCGACCGCGACAACCGCCGCCACCGTCGCGGCCACCAAACCCGCGGCGGCCGTGTCACCTGCGGCATCAGCGGCGGCATCACCGGCTGCTGCTGCACCGACCACAGCAGCGGCGAGCGCGGTCTCACCGACATCGGCGGCAGCGAGCGCGCCTGCTGCGGCAGGGACAACTGCGCCAGCCACGAGCGGCGGCACGACGGTGGTTACCGCCCCGACGGCTGCGGCGTCCACCGGCGCGACGGGCGGGCAAGTGAGTGTCAAATGGACCAAGCCCGCAACGATCCACCCGCTCTTCTCAACTGCAGGCATCGAGCAGGGCGCTGAACGCCAGATGTTCGGCGCGCTCGTCCGCATCAACGACAAACTGGAGCCCATCGCAGACCTGGCCGAAAAAATCGAGATCTCAGGGGACGCAAAGACGTACACCTTCACGCTCAAGAAGGGCCTCACTTTCTCGGACGGCAAGCCGCTCACATCAGCGGATGTCGCCTTTACGATTGAGCGCGCCGTGGATAAGCGCACGGGCAGTTACTGGCGTGGTCGCCTCCTCGCGCTGGACGGCGCGGCGGATTTCGGCGACCAGAAGGCGACGACGATCAAGGGCCTCGTAACGCCGGATGCCAACACGATCAAGATGACGCTGACGAATCCGGATTCGACCTGGCTGATCACGCTTGGCGACTTCAACGGGCTGAGCATCCTGCCAAAGCACATCCTCGAAAGTACCGCGCCGGATCAGATGGCGAAGGCTCCTTTCGCCTTCGCCCCCACCCCATCGGGCGGTGCGTTCACGTTTGCGGACTGGAAGGCGGATCAGTATCTTCAGGTCAAGCGCAACGAGACCTACGCCGGTGGGCCGAAGGCGAAACTTGATTCAATCTTCTTCAAGGTGATTACGCAGGATGACGTCGGGCTGGCGCAACTCGAGTCGGGTGAGATGGACGTGTTTGCGGCAGTGCCGGTCCAAGAACTTGACCGGCTGCGTAAGAACCCGAACTTGACCGTCGTCAGCGTTCCCTCGCCGAGCGTCACCTTCCTCGCGTTCAACTTCGGCCGCAATACCCCCTTCAAGGACAAGCGCGTGCGACAGGCGATGATGTACGCGATTGACCGCGCGGGGATCGTCAAGTCGGTACTCAATGGCGAAGGAACGGCCGTCAACTCGACAATCATCGGGCCAGACTGGATGGGCATCCCTGAAGGGTTGAACCAATACGCCTTCGATCCGAACAAGGCGAAGCAGTTGCTGAAAGACGCGAACTTCAACAGCAGCGCCAAATTCAGCCTGATTTACATCCCCGGCACGAAGGTCACCGACACTTGGTTGCCGATCGCCCAGCAGCAATTAAAGGATGTCGGCATCAATGTGGACCTCACGCAACTGGATGGCACCGAGTATACCAAGCGCCTTGTCACGGGCGCGACGCCGACGACGACGGGTGACTTCGACATCGCGGAAGTAGACGGTGGCGTTTTCCGCGCCGACCCGAACGTCTCCGCCAAGTACTTCGCGACGGTGTCGTTCGTGCCCGCTGGCGGCAACTACGGCCATTACTCCAACCCACAGGTGGACGACCTCTTCAAGCAAGGCGTCGCCACGCCGGATAAGACTCAACGTAAGGCGATTTACACCAATCTGGCGAAGCTGCTGAACGAAGAATGTCCGTGGGTCTTCCTGTGGTCGCCAAATTCGATCCACGCGTACAACAAGCGCTTGCAGGGGTTCAAGCCGTCGTCCTACGCCAACACGTTCATGTGGAATGCCGAAGAGTGGAGTGTGACGAAGTAACGAGCACCGAGTAGCGAGTAACAAGCGCCAGGCGGTCGAGTTCTGTTATTGGCTAAAAGGCGAACGGAGTGAGCGCATGGGGCAGTACATTCTCCGGCGGTTGGCGATCAGCATCCCGGTGCTGATCGGCATCACGCTGGCGACGTACATCATCGTTAACCTCGCGCCCGGCGATCCGGTGACAGCGCTCATCAGCCCGGAGGCTGCTGCCTCGCTCGGGCCGGATTGGGTGGCGCAGCAGCGGGAGCAATTGGGGCTAAACAAACCGCTGCCGGTGCGCTATGTGCTTTGGATAAAGGAGATCGGGCGCGGTAACCTTGGCTACTCCGCGCAGGATCGCCAGCCGATCGCCAAGAAGATCCGCGAGCGGCTCTGGCCGACACTCCGTCTGATGGGCATGGCGCTCCTCATCGCGCTCCTCATTTCGGTGCCGGTCGGCGTCGTTTCCGCGCTGAGGCAATACTCGGTCCTCGATTACGTCGTCACAATTTCGGGGTTCGCGGCCATCTCCATCCCGTCGTTCTTTCTCGGTCTCGTGGGCATCTACCTCTTCTCGCTGAAACTTGGCTGGCTGCCGACTTCCGGGCTTGCCACCGTCGGCAAGCCGCACACACTCGGCGACTCTTTGCGTCACCTGATCCTGCCCGCATTCGTCCTCGGGCTGGCACAAGCGGCTCCGCTGATCCGGTATGTGCGATCGAGCATGCTCGAAGTGATTCGGCAGGACTACATCAATGTCGCTCGTGCGAAAGGGCTGCGCGAGCGGGCGGTCATCTACCGACACGCCTTGCGCAACGCCCTCATCCCACTCGTCACCGTCGTCGCGCTCATCCTGCCCCTGCTCCTCGGTGGCACAGTGATCATCGAGCAGATTTTTCAGTGGCCGGGGATGGGGACGCTGGCAATCACGGCGGTAAAGGGGAGAGATTACCCAGTCATCATGGCGATCAACCTGATCACTGCAGTAATGATCCTCGTCAGCAATCTGATCGCCGATATACTCTATGCCGTCATTGATCCGCGCATCAAATACGCATGACAGTGGGGAGCACCGATGAGCAGCGCGTCACAGGCCACACCGGGGAGCGTCACTGCTTCGTCACCGACCGTACTCGCGACTGCCGCCGCGCCGCGCCGCCGTTCGGGCGTCTGGCAGCGGTTTCGGCGGCATCGCGTCGCCATGGTCGGCATGGTTATCCTGGTCATCCTCACGATCAGCGCGGTTGGCGCGCCAGTAGTCGCACGGAATGATCCCTATCACACCACGTTGAGTCTCATCCGCAAGCCGCCGTCTTCCGCGCATTGGCTCGGTGGCGATTCATCGGGGCGTGATGTCTTCGCCCGGCTGATCTACGCGGGGCGCGTCTCGCTCTCCGTTGGCCTCGTTGCGGTCAGTATTTACACGCTTATTGGCCTGCTACTCGGCGCACTCGCCGGGTACTACGGCGGCTGGGTGGATTCCGTCATCATGCGTTTCGCGGACATCATTCTCGCCTTCCCGTCGCTGATTATCATCATCACCGTTGTCTCGATCCTCGGGCCGAGCATCTACAATGTCATGCTTGTCATTGGCTTACTCGGCTGGCCGCCGATGGCGCGCATCCTCCGCAGTCTCTTTCTGACTTTACGCGAGCGCGATTTCATCATCGCCAGCCGGACGGTCGGCGCGCCGAACAGCCGCATCATTCTCAAACATCTCTTACCGAACGCGCTCGCGCCGGTGATCGTCGCGGCGACGTTCGGCATCGCGCAGGCGATCCTCCTCGAAGCGGGGCTGTCATTTCTCGGCCTCGGCGTACAGCCACCCACGGCCAGCTGGGGCAACATGCTGACCGACGCGCAATCACTGACGGTGCTCGAATCCTTGCCCTGGCTCTGGATTCCACCAGGCGTCATGATCGCCCTCGCCGTCCTCTCCATCAACTTCATCGGCGACGGCCTGCGCGACGCGCTCGATCCCTATCTCTTGCGATAAATGAGGTACCGAGGTGCATGGCATTTGCTGAGATTTTGAGCGGCATGTATACTCCTGCCCGACGCCTATCACGAGTTCGCGATTTAGTTACTGCGGTGCATGACCGGCAGTTTCCGGCACGAAAGGAGCTGGACATGGCAGAGGATCAGCGGCGGACCATCTGGACACGGCGGCGTTTTCTCACGGCAGCGGGGGCAACGGCGGGCGCGGCAATTCTCGCCGCGTGCGGCGGGAGCAAGGCAACGGAGACGCCGAAGCCCTCCAGTACAGGTGCACCAGCGGCGACAACGGCTCCAGCAGCGACGACAGCAGGTTCAGCCGCAGCCACGAGCGCCCCGGCAGCGACGACGGCAGGCTCGGCCGCCGCAGGCACGAGCGCACCGGCATCGAGTGGCGGCATTACCCTCCCCACCGGGGACGCGAAGAATCCCCTCAAGGTGAAGGAAGATGCTCCCCTCGACGTGGTCATCTTCAAAGGCGGCTATGGTGATGAGTACGCGATCAACGCCGAGAAGATCTATGCCGCGGCATTCCCCAAGGCGAAGGTCGGCCATCAGGGTATTCAGCGCCTCGCCGAGCAACTGCAACCCCGCTTCGTCGGCGGCAACCCACCGGACATCATTGACAACTCCGGTGCGGGCAACCTCGACACCGCCGCCCTTGTCGCCGAAGGGCAACTCGCGGATCTCGCGGACCTGATGAGCGCGCCATCGTTCGACACGCCGGGCAAGACATTCAACGATTCCCTCTTGCCGAACTCACAGGTCAACGGGCTATTTGACGGCAAACAGTTCGTGCTGAACTACGTCCTGAGTGTCTACGGTGTCTGGTACAGCGATACGCTGATGAAGAAGAACGGCTGGGAGTATCCAAAGACATGGGACACCATGCTCGCGCTCTGCGAAAAGATCAAGGCGACAGGCGTCGCGCCGTGGGCCTATCAGGGCAAATACCCCCAGTACATGACGAATATCATGAACCAGATGATCTACAAAGCGGGGGGCACTCAGGCAATCATCAAGATTGACAACCTGGAATCGAACGCCTGGCGACAGCCCGAAGTGAAGAGCGCGGTCGAGGCGCTCTACCAACTCGCGGACAAGGGATACCTCCTGCCCGGCACAGAAGGGCTGACGCACACCGAATCACAGGCCGAGTGGCTCAAGGGCAAAGCGGTCTTCATCCCGTGCGGCTCCTGGCTGGAGAACGAGGAGAAGGGACTGGTGCCGGACAACTTCAATATGGTCGTCAAACCGACACCCTCCCTCAGCGCCAGCGACAAAGTACCGTTCGAAGGCATCCAATCCTCCGCCGGGGAGGGCTTTATCGTTCCGGCAAAGGGGAAGAACGTGGCGGGCGGCAAGGAATACTTGCGCATCCTCTTCTCCAAGCAGGGCGCGCGCTTCTTCTCGGAGAACACCAAGTCGCTGACCGTCGTGCAGAACAGCGCCGATGGCCTGAAACTCGGCTCCGCCTTCGAGTCAGTGCAAGCGGCAAATACCGCAGCCGGATCAAACACGTTCGTCGCGCAGTATGGCACCTGGTACAAGAAGTTGCAGGATGAAGCGAAAGACAAGATGGGCGCGCTCCTGACCAAGCAGATCAAACCCGCGGACTTCATTGACAAGGTGCAGAAGATGGCAGACGACGTTGCAAAGGATGACTCGATCAAGAAGTTCAAGCGCTAGGCCTAGCGTAGGAACCAGTGGTCAGAAGCCAGTAGCCAGAACGGGAAATAACCCCTGGTTACTGGCTGCCGACCGCGAAGGAGCGCCGCGTGTACCGCCACAAGTACCGCTTTATCGTCCCGTTTCTTACCCCCGCTATTATCCTGTATGGCGTCTTCGTCCTCTGGCCGTACAGCCAATCTTTCTACATCGCGCTGACTCAATGGCGAGGCGTTTCCGCGCACAAAAAGTTCGTCGGGTTGAGCAACTTCGACAAACTGCTGCACGACCGGTTCTTCTGGAACGCGCTCAAGCATAACGGGTTGCTCCTCATCGCACTCCCGATTGTCACGATCTGTATCGCCCTGCTCTTCGCCGCGCTCTTCACGCAGGGCGGGCGCGGCGTTCCCGGCGCGAATGCCTATCGGGTGATCTTCTTCTTCCCGCAGGTGATGTCCGCCGTCGCGATCAGCGTCCTCTGGCAGTTCGTCTATCATCCCAATCTTGGGTTGCTGAACGGCCTGCTGCGAACGACGGGGGCGGGCAATCTCGCGCGGACATGGCTGGGGGATCCGCGCACGGCGCTGTGGGCGGTGGCGGCGGTGATTATCTGGCAGGCGGTCGGCTTCTACATGGTGCTCTTCATCGCGGGCGTGCAGTCAATTCCCACGACCTTCTACGAGGCCGCGATCATTGATGGCGCCACACGCTGGAGCGCGTTCTGGCGCATCACGCTCCCGCTTCTCTGGGACAATTTGCAGACGGCGCTTGTCTTCATCGGCATCGGTGCGCTCGATCTCTTCATCTTTGTCCAGATTATGACGAACGGCGGCCCAGACCGCTCCTCGGACGTGGTGGCACGGTACATGTACGACACTGCCTTCGATAAGAGCGAGTTTGGCTATGCAACGGCGATTGGCGTCGCGCTCCTCTTTCTGACACTCACCCTTTCCATCTTCACGCTCCGCGTGACGCGGCGCGAGCGCATTGAGTTCTAGATCACCGGCTGAGGGAGTACCGATGGGGACGAATCATGTACAGCCATTACCCGATACCCGTGCCATCCCGTCGCCGTCGCAACGCGCGCGGGCGCGCCGAGAGATCACTCTGGGCGGTATCGCCTTCACCGGCATCTCGCAGCTCTTTCTCCTCAGCTGGGCAGTTATGGTGGTCTTTCCCTTCGCCTGGATGATTATGACCGCCTTCAAGACGGACAAGGAGATCTTCTTCAGTCCGTGGCAACTCCCAACTTCGCCGCAATTGGGGAACTTCGCGCGGGCATGGAACCAGGCGTCCATCGGACGGTACTTCGGCAATAGCGCCATCGTCGTTACCGGTTCGGTGACGCTGACACTCCTCCTCTCGTCCATGGCGGCCTACACGCTCGCGCGGTACAGTTTCCCCGGCAACCGCATCATTTATTACATGTTCCTGGTCGGCCTTATGTTTCCTGTCTTCCTCGCCCTCGTCCCGCTCTTCTTTCTCGTCCGCGACCTGCACCTGCTCGGCACCTACCACGGGCTGATCCTCGTCTACACCGCGTACTCGCTGCCATTTTCTATCTTCTTCCTCTACGGCTTCTTTCGCACGCTCCCCTCCGAGGTGGCGGAGGCAGCCATCATTGACGGCGCCTCCGATTACGCCGTCTTCTGGCGCGTGATGCTCCCGATGGCGCAGCCGGGACTGATTACGGTCGGCATCTTTAACTTCCTCGGGCAGTGGAATCAGTACCTCCTGCCACTCGTCCTCAATCCGAACCGGGACCGCTACGTCCTCCCGCAAGGGCTCGCGTTCCTTTCGATTCAACAGGGATACCAAAACGATTGGAGCGCCCTCTTCGCCGCATTGACCATCACGTTGATTCCTACGATCGTCGTCTATGCCCTCTTCCAGCGACGGTTGGAGCAAGGGCTGACGGCAGGAGCGTTGAAGGGATGAACAACGAGCAATGAGCGAGCAGCAGGCCGAAGACGCAGCCCTCCGACGGCTGGCCGGCAAGACCGCTCTGATCACCGGCAGCACGCGCGGACTGGGCCGGACGATGGCGGAGTGGCTGGCACGCGAAGGCGCGGCAATCATCGTCTCGGGGCGCGAGGAAGCGGCGGTGCAGGAATCCGTCACGGCGATGCAGGCGCTCGGCGTCGCTTCCTTCGGTATGACGGCGGACCTCTCGCGCATTGAAGATGCGCACCGGTTGGCGGAGGAGGCGCTGGCGCGCGTCGAGCGCCTGGATATCCTCGTCAACAACGCCGGAATGAGTATTCGCGGGCCGTTCTGGGAGGTCACGGATGCGGACTGGGAGTATCAGGTCAACGTTAACTACCGTTCGCCATTCATCTTGGCGCAGCATGTAGCGCGTCACATGATCCAATGTGGCATTCGCGGACGCATCGTCAACATCAGCACGATCGGCGTCCACGCCTGCCATACGAACGCCGCCGTCTACAATAGCGCGAAAGCGGCCGTGGAAGCGATGACCCGGAATATGGCTTACGAACTCGGCCCGCACGGCATCGCGGTGAACTGCGTTGCTCCCGGCGCGATTGCGGACCGGCCCGGCGCGCAGCGGCGACCGGAACGATGGGCGGCAGCGGGTCAGCAGATTCGCATCGGGCGTATCGGGCGGGCGGAGGATATCGCGGCAGCGGTCCGGTTCTTCTGCCTGCCGGAATCGGGGTTCACCACCGGGCAGACGCTCTTGGTAGACGGTATGCATGCCGAATGGCTGCGCGATCTCGCCTGATGAAAGCGGGCGTCACCTTCCACAAAACGATAGGGCGATAACGTTACTCAGATTATGATATGGCAGTACGCGGGATGGAAACCCGCGTGATGATCGAGGTCTGTACGTCCGGTATAGACGAGGGAGGGATATGTCACAGGCACGGAAGCCAGCGGAACGGTACGGGACGACGACAGTACGGCCAGCGGATTTCGACGCATTCTGGGCGGCGATCATGGCAGAGGTGGGCGAGATCCCACTGAACCCGACGATGGAGCATGTCCCGATGCGCTCAACAGACGAAGTGGATGTCTACGAGATTCACTACGACAGCCTCGATCATGTGCGCATCGCGGGATGGTACTGCGTGCCGAAGGAATCGTACCTGCCGCCCCCCTACCCGGCACTGCTGATTGTTCCCGGCTACATCTCCGAGCCGGCGCTGCCGAAATCGTGGGCGAAGATGGGATATGCGGCGGTCGGCGTCGCGCCGCGCGGCAAACTGCGCTCAAACCGGCAGTTCAATCCCGGCTATCCCGGCTTACTGATGCACAACGTTGTGGACCGCTATACCTATAGCTATCGCGGCTTCTACGTGGACGCCGCCCGCGCCGTGGATTTCGTTCTCACCCGGCCGGAGGTGGACACCTCACGGATCGGCGTCCACGGCAGCAGTCAGGGCGGCGCATTGACGATCACGACATCCGCGCTGCGGAGCGACGTGATTAAGGTGGGGGCGGCAGGCGCGCCGTATCTCTGCGGTTTCATGGATGCCGCGCACCTGACGCATTCGTGGCCGTACGAGGAGATTAACGACTATCTGCGCCTCTACCCCGAACGCGCCGAGGCGGTACGCGCCACCTATCATTACTTCGACGGCATCAACTTCGCGCCGATGATTAAGTGCCCGATGCTCGTCTATGTCGGCCTCGCGGACGACGTCTGCCCCCCTGAGACCGGCTACGCGCTCTACAACGCGATGACTTGCCCGAAAGAGATCCACGCCTACCCATGCTGCGCGCACGATTCCGGCATCTATTGGGAGATGCCGAAAGTCGAGGCGTGGCTCGCCGCGCAACTCAAACCCGCCGCATACATGCGCCACGCGGAACCGACCGTCGGCTGAGAAAAAGAATGAAAGAGGCACATTGATGGGAGAGCGACCGGCGGATTTTGACGCGTACTGGGATGAGGTGGATACGGAACTGGCGCGGTATCCGCTGGCGGTGGAGATGGAGCGGAACGTGCTGCGCTGCACGGATTTCTCGACCGTCTCCAATGTGCGGCTGACAAGCATCGGGCCGTACCGCATCTTCGGCTACTACAGCGTGCCGGTTGGCGATGGGCCATTCCCCGGCCTGCTCGTCGCGCCGCGCTACGGGAGCGTCAATCACGTCCCGCACCACGACGACCGCGAGCGATATGCGACGCTGACGCTGATGCACCGGGGGCAGCGGCTGGCCGATCAGCCCTTCGCGGCGTCCTATCCCGGCCTGCTCACGCTCGGCATTGACAGCCCAACGACCTCGATCTACCGGAGCATCGTCGCGGATTGCCTGCGCGGCGCGGAGTTCCTGCTCTCCCGCCCGGAAGTGGACGGGAGCCACGTCAGCATCATCGGGGATGATCTCGCGCTGATCACCGCCGCGCGGCGGCCGCAGTTTACGGCAGTGCAGGCAGGCGGGCTGCTCTTCTACCGGCTGCTCGAAGCCGCGGGGCGCTCGTCCGCCTACCCGGTCGAGGAGATCAACGATTATCTGCGCACCTACCCGGAGCAACGGGAGAACGTGGCCCGCACGCTTGCGTACTTTGACCCGATCAATCACGCGAATCGCGTCACGGCGAGGGCGCTCCTCGTCACTGGCGACGCGGGCGCGATCAACGGGCCGGAGTGGTTGGCGCCGCTGGCGGACGCACTCGGCGGGCCGGTCGAGCAGTATCATGTGACGCACGAGGGTGCGACGGATCACGATTGGCAGGACGCATGGATGGCGCGGCAACTCGGCGGCGTTCCGAAGCCGCGGCTGTGGGAGGTGATCGCATGAGCAGGTACGACGATCTCGGCATGCGGCGGGTCATCAACGCATCGGCGACGCTGACGCGGCTCGGCGGCTCGGTGATGCCGCCATCGGTCGTCGCGGCGATGGCGGAGGGGGCGGAGATGCATGTGGATCTCCCCCTCCTGCAAGTGCGCGTCGGCGAGCGGATCGCGGCGCTGACGCAGAATGAGGCATGCTACGTCTCCTGCGGCGCTGCGGCGGGCATTGCAATCGCCGTGGCGGCTTGCATTGCCGGTGAAGATCCGGCGGCTATTGCCCGCTTCCCCTATCTGACGGACGGCAAGCGCGAGGTGATCATCCACCGCGCGCACCGCAACGGCTACGACCACGCGGCGCGGCAAACGGGCGCGACCCTCGTCGAAATCGGCGGCGCGCACATCACCCATCCGTGGGAGCTGGAAGCAGCGATTTCGCCGCGCACTGCCTGTATCCTCTGGTTCGCGGGGGAGCACTACGCCCGTGGCGCGCTCGCGTTGCCGGAAGTCGTCGCCATCGCGCGCACGCACGGCGTGCCGGTGCTCGTGGACGCGGCGGCGCAGATCCCACCAATCAGCAATCTCTGGCACTTCACCCGCGAAATCGGCGCGGACATCGCCATCTTCAGCGGTGGCAAGGGGTTGCGCGGGCCGCAATCTTCCGGCCTCGTGCTTGGGCGCGCGGATATCGTTGCGGCGTGCCGCGTTAATGGCAGCCCGAACCACAGCCTCGGCCGCCCAATGAAGGTCGGCAAGGAGGAGACGCTCGGCGTGCTCGCCGCCATCGAGTGGTCACTCGCCCAGAATGAAGAGGCAGTTCTTGCGCGCTATGAGGAGATCGTGCAGGGTTGGATCGCCGGATTGCGTGACCTGCCCAGCATCACGGTCGAGCGCGGCTACCCGAGCGAGGCGGGCCAGCCGCACGCCCGCGCCATCATCCGCCTCGCCCCGGACTTCCCGATGAGACGCGATCAGGTTGTCGCAACCCTCTACAATGGCACGCCGTGCATCGCGGTCGGCACCGTCGGCAATGACGCCATCGCCCTCAACCCGCAACCACTCGTCGAACCGGACGAGGCGACGATCGTGCTGGAACAGGTCCGCGCCGTCCTCGCGCCCGTCGCCGTACGCTGAATCGCTGCCGCCCCGATCTCGCGGGGGTTCTCCCCGCGCGGGTGGCACGGGAATGCTTCCTGTCTGGATGTCGTTGTCCCTTCCACAGCGCACGGCAGCGATGCGGTTGTTTGCATTCGCCGCGGCGCTGTTCATCGTGAAAGAGGACGACATTCATGCGAATCCGGATCGGCGCGCAGACTCATCCCCAGCATGCGACCTAACTGAATCCGCCGCCCGTGCGCGGCGGCAAACTGCCGATCTTGATCGGTGGTGGCGGCGAGAAGGTGACGCTGCGCCTCGTCGCGCAGTATGCCGACATCTGGAACGGCTTCGGCGATCCGGAAGCGGCCGGGCGCAAGAGCCGCATCCTCGACGACTGGTGCCAGCGCGTCGGGCGCAACCCGGCGGAGATCGAACGTTCCGTCTCGATCCGCACATTCGATCCTGACGTTGCCGAGCGGTACATCCAGCACGGCATCACGCACCTGATCTTCGGATCGGGCGGGCCGCAATACGACCTCGGCGCGCTCGAAGCCGCCGTGCGCTGGCGGGATCAGCGCCAGGAATAAACACTCATCGCGTATTGGGGCAATGCCTCTCCCGTGGGTGATGGATGGTCGGGATTCGTACGGCTGACTGTGGTAGCATCCCAGCGCGGCGAAATCATCACAAACAGGAGGGGAAGAACGATGGGCGACGGGCGGAAGATGCTGGTGATCGGCGCTCACTCGGCGGACTTCGTCTGGCGGGCGGCGGGCGCGATGGCCGTCACGACGACGAAGGGCGGCACGGCGGCAGTAATCGCGCTCTCATATGGCGAGCGCGGCGAGTCCGGCGAATTGTGGAAGGAACCGGGGCAGACGCTCGAGCGCGTCAAGCAGGTGCGCGAGGCCGAAGCGCGAGAGGCCGCCGAAGCGGTCGGCGCAACGTTC
>CALBSO010000047.1 GCA_937968015.1 uncultured Thermomicrobia bacterium | reverse complement strand
GATTTCTGCCTGTCTCGTGGGCTCGGAGATGTGTATAAGAGACAGGTCGCGATCCGATCCGGCGAGATAGCCGTAGCAGTCCCGCGCGTGCGGCGCGAAGACGACGTTGAAGCCCAACTTCTCCAGCGCCGCGACGCCACGATTCGTGACGGAACGCTCGAAAATCTGGCTCGACGGCGCGACGACGCCGAGCGTCATCCCGGCCTGCAAACGGGGCGGTTTCTGTCGTTCGGGCATGCGTTGCTCCTTTGTCGCAGTAACGAGTAGCGAGTAGCGAGCCGACGTACCTCGATCATCTATCTCTCGTTACTCGTTCCTCATTACTCGTTGCTCAGTCATCCCCCTGGCCAGGGGCGCTGAGGGCGGGCGCGCCGAGAGGCGTTTCGGCCCCCGCGAGTGCCGCTTCGGCGGTCGCTGTCTCGGGCGGCGCGAAGGAGGCGCGCAGCGGGATCTCCCGCAGCCAGAAGTTGATGACGAAGGCGACGACGGAGAGGAACATGCTGATCAGGAAGACACCGGTGATCGCGTAGACGAGGGCATCCTTCGTGTTGGCGAGCAAGGTTTGCAGCAGTTGCGCGCCGTTCGGGAAGGCGGCGAACTGGTCTTTGAGTTGCGGCAGCACCTGCGCCAGTTGCAGCGGGTTCTTGAAGGCAGCCAGCGCCGCCGAGGGCGTCCCTCGCGGCACCGCGCCATCGAAATGCACCTTGTAGCGACTGAGCATGATCGAGCCGAAGACCGCCGCACCGACGGTGCCGCCGATCTGTCGGAAGAACTGGACCGTCGCCGTCGCCGCGCCGATCTGCCGCTGCGGGGCGGCGTTCTGGACGATCAGCGTGAAGATCGGCATCGTCAGGCCCATCCCCGCACCGACGAGGAGCATGTCACCCACGACAACGAGGCGCGACGTGCCCGCGCCCATCCGACCGAGCAGGAGGAGGCCAATCGTCATGAGCGCGAGGCCGAAGAGGACGAGCGCCTTGTACCGCCCGACCCGCGCGACGAATTGCCCCGCGCTGATGCTGCCGACCGACCAGATCACCATCATCGGCGTGAGAAGCGAGCCGGATTGCGTCGCCGAGACGCCGATCACGGTCTGCATGAAGAGCGGGATGAAGAGGATGGCGGCGAACATTGCCATCCCGTTGAGGAAGACGGTGATCGTCGAGAGGGCGATGATGCGGTCCCGGAAGAGCGAGAGTGGCAGGATCGGTTCGACCGCGCGCGTCTCCGCGAGGACGAACGCGACGAGCATCACGACCGCAACGACGAGGAGCCCGACCACGCGCGGCGAGCCCCAACCGTAATCCGTCACCCACGTCAGCGCGAGCAGGAGCGGGACGAGGCCACCGAGCAAGGTGACGACCCCGGTGTAGTCAATTACCCGCTTGATGCCTTCCGGCTTGAAGTAGGGGAAGGCAAAGTAGAGCGCGACGGTCGCGAGGATGCCGACCGGCAGGTTGATATAGAAGATCCAGCGCCACGAGAAACTATCCGTGATCCAGCCGCCGAGCGTCGGCCCGAAGACGGAGGACATCCCCCAGACGGCGCTCAGGAGCCCCTGATATTTACCGCGCACGGCGGGCGGAAAGATGTCGCCGATGATCGTGAAGGTGATCGCAATGATGATGCCGCCGCCGACGCCCTGCACGCCGCGGAAGATGATCAGTTGTGTCATGCCGCCGCCGGGCACACCGGGGATGCTGCCCGCCGCTCCGCACAATGCCGAGGCGGCCACGAAGAGCACGGCGCCGGCGAGGTAGAACCACTTGCGCCCGTAGATGTCGGAAAGTTTGCCGAAGATCGGCACCGACGCCGTGGATGTAAGGAGATACGCGGTCGTCACCCAAGCATAGCGGTCGAAGCCATTCAGTTGGGCGATGATGCGTGGCATCGCCGTGCCAACAATTGTCTGGTCGAGCGCCGCGAGCAGCAGCGTGAGCATCACGCCCGTCATTGTCCCGACGATTTGTCGCTGCGTCAGGGTATGGAAACTGTTGCCGACCGCCTGCTTCGCTCGCTGTGCCGCCGCCATGGCACCCCCGCCTTTACCACAATGCTCTGCCGCGTGAAGATGTCGCGCTCATCGTACCATGCATCGCTCAGCGCGTGGGACCGCGCGCCAGATCGTCCCGCTCCCCGCGTACGGGAATCCGGACGGTGCATCCAGTGATCCGCGGCCGCCTGCATGGCTCGCTGAGGAACTCAGCCGATCGGGATGGTCTGTGTCACGGTTATACCGTTGCATGTCACGGTCTCGACCCCCTGGCCTGATGGGAAGGGATGCTTCAAGTTCCCACCGGCCGCGAAGGAAAACGTCACCATGCCATCCTTGTCCGCGGCGATCGCGGTGCCCTGGCGCTCGCTCGTTGTCCCCCCCGGCGGCTTGTAGTCGAGCGTGCAGATCGCGCCCGGCGCGGTCTTGATGGTGAGGTTCGTCGCGTTGCCGGGATGGGCGCCGGGCGCGGACACGATGACGACGGTAATCCCGGACGTCGGGGTACTGGTGACGGTGGGCGTGGGGGTGACATTACTCCCGTCCGGCGCGGTCACGTACCGCCACTGGTAGTAGTGCTGCCCGATATTTCCCATCTCCACCTGAAACCCCTGCGGGTTCCCCGGCGTGTACGTCAACACCCGCCGCTGGTATGCCTGTACCAATACCGGCTTCATCACCCCTTTCACCTTTACATTCGCCCAGAACGCCTCCGTGATCGGGTAGCCCGTCGCCCCCAGCCACGGCACCGGCGACTTCTGTAGATAGTCCCACATCCCCTTGGGAATGTTATGCCCGTACACCCCGCCGGGATCGCTTTGATAGCTGCCGAAGGCGGCGTTCGGGTCGCTGCCGAGAGCGGCATCGTTGCCGAAGGAGCCATCGGGGTTGAAGACGCGGGAGACGGGCGAGGAGTCCTGGGCGACCTTGGCGGGGAGGGCGGCGAGGGCCTTGTAGGTGAGGTAGGAGTCACCGGGATCGCCGGCGACAGGCGAGTTGGAGGGAGGATAGGAGGCGAAGGTGGTGTCGCCGATCTGACGCTTGCCGGAGATCAGTTCGACGGTGAGGAGGCCGTTCGTGACGGTGTTTGGGCCTGCCAGTTCCATTCGGGCCTTGTCGAAGTACTGCACCAACCGCTGACCACCGTTATATGCCTCCATCTGTCCGTCTTTCGCATTCGCGAGCGGTCCCCAGAAGTTGGGGACGGTCGTTTCGGCGGCATTCCATTGCTGACTGAATGCCGGGTCCGCGAAACCCGTCGCGGCCGCGAGCGGCAACAGCCGGAAGAGCGAGAGCGCCAGCAGGGCTGCGGCCGCCACGAGTACCGGCAGCCGTCTCCGCATCATAGATTCCATCATTCCCCCTCTAATTTCTCTCCTCGCCCATCCATCCATGCATCCGCGACGGGCCATCGGGCCGGATGCCGCGCCGATTCTACCGGCAAACGTCCGCTTCGCGCCACCCCGAAATATGGGCCATTCGCCCCATCGCCGAGACGCGTCTGATCGGGGAGAGATTCATCCTGGAAAACCCTTCGGCGCGTCCAGCGATTCGCGCCCGCCATGCATGGAGCGCCACTCCCACTGGCGAGAACGGAGGGCAAGACCGGCAATGGGGAAGCGCCCGCCGATCATCGCGGCAATCCGCGCCCGGATGCCAACGAGCGGATCACCGAGCATGGCACGGCCAAGCGACAAGAGGCCGAACCGCCCATAATCCCCGAACCACTGCATCAGCCCCCGCGTGCCGAGCGCCCGGCGTAGCGCGGGCAACACCCACGGCTGGCGGCGCACGGTGGCGAGCATCATCGCCGTGTACTCGCGCCACGACGGGTTATCGCGCAGGAAGCGGCGCGTCGTCTCCTCCCCCAGATCGTTCAGTGCGCCGAGAAAGACATTCATGATCCGGTTGACGGCGGCCGGGTCGCCCCCTTCCTGGTGCGCCATCATCCGTGAGAGGCCCCAGAGCGGCGCCATGTTCGCCTGGTGCGCGCCTGCATGCCGCAGATGCCCCGCTTCGAGCAGGTCGTACGCGAGGCAGTAGCGGATCGTCTCGGTGATTCGTTGAAGATTGCGCGTGTGTGAGCCGAAGCCACAGAAGGTCAGCGGCGATTGCTGCGCCGCCGCGTCGCCAATTGAGACAATCCCCCGCGACGCGCCCGTGCCGCGCCGCACATCGTGGTAACGCGCGGGGATGAAGCCGTAGACGGGCTTCAGGTGCGCGAAGTCCGACCCCGCCTCCTTGTAGGTCGGCAACAGCGCGAAATACCGCTCGAAGAGGTCAAGCAGCGATTGCGGGCGGGCCGGGTCCACACGGTCGTAGTAGAAAAGGTAGACGGTGTACTCATCCTCGCTCGCCGGGAAGCCCTCCCAGATCAGTTGCCGCCCCTCTTGCACATCCGCGATGGTGATTAGCACTTCGCCGGTCGTGGGATCCACCTCGCGCAACCCGCCACCGCGCCGGAAGCCACGCGCGGTCGTTCCTGCCGTTGGGCAGACGCCCTGCAACGCGCCGCCCTGATTTATTGCCCAGGCAATCGGCGAAATCGTGCCCATCGCATCCACGACGAGCCGCGCGCCGTATCGCTCCAACCCGTCCGGCCCCTCGACCTCGATCACCGACCCGACGCGCCCGCGCGTCCGCTGATAGCAGCGAAAGAAGCGTCGCCCTTCGTAGATTACCCCGCCCAGTTCCGTGAAGCGACGGCGGCAGTGGGCGAGTAACGCATCGGCGCGCACCGCAACATCGAGGACATCCTCGGTCATCACCTGTGCTTCGGGCACATCAATCGTTTCCGCGTGGAAGCGGACGATCCCCTCCCGATAGCGGTTCGCGACGACTCCCGCAAGGTCATCCCACGTCGCTACTCCAGCCCGCACGAGTTCGGCCAGTTCCGCGAGCGAGATGTTCCACTCGCGGTGTGCATTCCCCGCTTTCCCTTCATCCAGCAGCGCAATTCGTAGGGGCGGTGCGAGAGCCGCTCTCCCCGCCGTCAGCGCCGTCGCATTGAGAAGCCCCAGCACGCCGCCGATATACAGCACGTCATACTCGCCATGCGTCACCGCCGGGAGCGCGTCGCACGGGACAACCACTTCCTCCGCCGCCACGCCCCGCACAACCGCCGCGAACCGCTCGTCCAGCCGCGCCACCGCCGCCAGCGAACCCTCCCCACCCGGCATCGCCGCGAACGCCGCCACGGTCCGCGGGTAGCGCACCCGCAGTCGGTCAAAGATCGTCATGGCTTCAGCAGCAACCGTCATTTCGGATTTTCCTTTTCTCGTCATTGCCGGGAGTCTACCACTGCGGCGCGGTGGTACACTCCGGGCGGAGAGATGGCATTGCACCGAGAGGAGCGCACGAATGGAGAAACGACGGTTGGGCCGGACGGAGCATATGAGCGCCATCGTCGCGTTTGGCGGCGCGGCGATTGGCAAAGTGACGCAGGACGTGGCGGATGTCGCGATTCAGGACGCCCTCGATCACGGTGTCAACCACTTCGATGTCGCGCCGACGTACGGCGATGCCGAACTGCGCCTCGCGCCGTGGATGCCGAAGATTCGCAACGATATTTTCCTCGGCTGCAAGACGACGGAGCGCACTCGCGATGGCGCGAAACGTTCAATCCACGCTTCTCTGGAGCGGCTCGGCGTAGATGCGTTCGACCTCTTCCAGTTCCACTCGGTCGGCACGATGGAGAAACTCGACCAGTGCCTCGGCAAAGGCGGCGCGATCGAGGCGGTGCTGGAAGCGCGCGACGAGGGGTTATGCAAATACATCGGCATCACCGGACACGGCCTGGATGCGCCGAAGGTACATACTGAGGGGCTGCGCCGCTTCCCCTTCGACACGGTGATGTTCCCGCTCAACTTCGTCCTCTATACCAATCTGCCCGACTACCGGCGCGACTACGAAACGCTGATTGCGCTCTGCCAGCAGCAGGATGTCGGCGTCCATATCATCAAGACACTGGCGAAATCACCCTGGTACGATCGCGAGCACCCGCCAACCAAGCCATGGTACGAGCCGTTCGACGATCAGGAGACGATTGACCGCGCCGTCGCCTTCAACGCGTGCCAGCCGATCCACACGCTGTGCGCCTCCGCCGATGTGACGGTCATCCCGAAGATGCTCGACGCAGCGGAGCGCTACCGATCCGTCTCGCCGGATGCCCTCGCCGCCCTCACCGCTACCGCGCCCACGTACGAACACGTCTTCGCGACGGGGAGCATTGCGTGGTAGTAGCGAGTAACGAGTAACGAGTGGAATGCGCCGGTGATCGGGAATCGGTGATTCGGGCTACGCTACATTCGGGATGTGCCGACGCGGCTTCCCGCGCGTTCGTCATGACCCCTCGTTACTCGTTACTCGTTACTCGGAGGCCCCATGCACCCCGCCACTCTCGCATTGCTGCGCGCGCCGGATGCGCCGAACGGATCGCCGCTTTCGCTGACGGAGACGCGCGACCAGCGGCGGGGCGAGATCATCACGGGGACAGCGTGCGCGGCGGATGGCGGCTGCTATCCGATCCGCGATGGCATCCTCGATCTGCTGCCGCCATCACTCGCGCTCTCGATGGCGCAACGTTCCAACCTCTTCTGGCCAACCACCGCATTGTACGAGCAAGTCTGGCGCGTACGCTCGCTCTCGCTGCTGGCCGGGGAATCATTCCCGATCAATCGGGAGATCGCGATTCTCAACCGCTGGCTGCGGCCGGAGCGCGGTGGCCTGTTCGTGGATGTCGGTACGTCGCACGGGCTGTATGCGCGCAACATCGCCCATCGCCTCCGCCAAAGCGCGGCGGGCGGCACGATCGTCGCCCTCGACATCTCTCTGCCGATGCTCCAGCGGGCGCGGGAGTTGGTGACGCAAAAGGGGTACGCGACGATTGACCTCGTGCGGGCACGGGGGCAGGCGCTTCCCGTCGCGGACGGCAGCGTGGACGGCGTCGTGAACGGCGGGACGTTCAACGAGATGGGGCAACAGGCACGGGCGCTGGCGGAAGTGCGGCGCGTTCTCAAACCGGGTGGCTGCTTTGTTTGCATGAGCCTGCTTGCAGGGAAAACGGCGGCCGGCCGTACGATGCAGCGCGCTCTTCACGGCAGTTCCGGCCTCCTCTTCCCCACCATCGCGGAGACGAACACGCTGTACCGTGATGCCGGTCTCACTATCACCGATCAGGAGCGGTACGGCGTTGTCCTCTTCACCTGCGCTGTCCCCACAATGGAGGAAAGCCCGCAATGATCCGGCGGTTGTTCAAATACCGCGCCACGCGCCACGCGCCACGCGCATTGCGTCAGTCGCCTCGCCCGGCTATGCTCCCATTAACGGGAACAATCTCTCCATTTTGTCCCCTGCCTTGCGCCTTGTACATTGATTTTCCGCTCCCCCTTCCCCGTGAGGAAGCCGGGTGCCCTCCAGGTAGGTGGGGGTAGGGCGAACAGAGCAACGTAGCGGTTCATATCTTCCGGAGGTAACTGTGGAACGGCATGTGGTGGGGCGGGTGGAGGAGATCCCGCCGGGTGGGCGAAAGATCGTGCGGGTGGCGGGGCGTGGAGAGATCGGTGTCTTTAATGTGGACGGGACGTTCTACGCCTTGAAAAACACCTGCGCGCATCAGGGGGCGCGTGTCTGCCTCGGCAAGATTGTCGGGACGGCGCTGCCGTCAGATGTCTACGAATATCGGTACGGATTGGAAGGGCGCATTCTCCGCTGCCCGTGGCACGAGTGGGAATACGACATTACTACCGGCCACTCCCTCTTCGATTCGAAGGTGCGCGTCACGACCTATCCCGTCGAAGTCGTGGATGGCGACGTCACCGTCGTCATCTCCTGAATGGCGCGGCTCGATCTCGCGATCCGCTATCACCCGACCTTTGCGGACGAAGCGCTCGGCCTCGCCCGCCGTTTGTTCGCCCGGTTCGATGAGGCGATAGACTCCCTCGTCCTGACACCGGTCAGCGATGATGATTTTGCCCTCTTCCTCAATGGTCACCTGCTTTGCTCGCAACGCCAGTCCGGGCATGCCCCCCGTGTCGCCGATGTACTGGCAGCACTCCGTGAGAGCGCCCCATAGCGGACGAGCGACTGATACTGCTACGATGCACTCCGTTCAATCAGCCTCGAATTCCACCACCACCGTGGTATCCAGGAAGGCATTCAGGCGCTCAGCCTCGGCGACAATCGCCTTGCGGACTCTGGCGGTTGGCGATGCGAACATGCGGACCTCAACGATGGTGCGTGACGTCTTGATCGTGTACTCCCACACACCACGGATCCGCCCATCCACCAGCACGACGGCCGAGATCCAGCCCTGTGGACGGAAGACCAGGCGCTTGAATGCCGACGGCAGCAGTGGGTCGTAGTCGCGCAGCACGAAGGTGTAGGCGTCGAACAGCGGCAGCAAGCGTACGATGCCGGCTGCCGAGAGGCTTTCCATCGGCTCGAGCGAGGAGCGCAGCGCGAACGCCTTCCAGCCTTCGACATCCACCGCTTCCAGTTCATCCCCCAGCGCGTTGAATGTCTGCTTGGCCAGCGCGGCGCCGGCGCCCCACCAGCGGCCGAAGTCCCGCGATGTGGCCGGGCCGTAGACGCTCAGATAGCGCCGGATGACCGCGTGCAGCGCCGCTTTTGGGGCGATCTCGCGCCAACTGCCAAGCCAGTCGCTGGGGCGCACGAAGGCGATGTTCCGGCCCTGGGTTGGCCCGAAGCAGAGGTCGCCGCGAAACGCGGACGGCTTGAGCGCCGAGCCCCAGCTCGATTCGATCAGCGCCGGCAGCAACCGGTCAATGCCGGTGTGCTTTGCCGCCGCGACGGCGAGTTGTTCGCGCGTCATCGGCTCGCCGCCGAGCAGCTGCGGGACGGCCGCGAGGAACATCTCGTATTGTGCCTCGGGGATGCCGTAGGACTCGAAGTGTTTGATCCAGTAGCGGTACTCCCGGATGTTGCGGGCGGCCACGCAGAGCGGCAGATCCTCGGCGGCGAACAGGTGCAGCGTGCCACGCATCGCCCACGTCTTGACCAGCGTGCGCTCCTGCCACAGCGCGGCGTGCATGTCGGCCGGGCGCAGCCCATCGACCCGCGCCCACAACGCCAGCTCGGCGGCGGACATCACCTGCGCCTGCACGCCGATCATGCGCTGCACGGCCTCCATAAATCCCACGCGCGGTGCGAGGCCGTGCTGCGCCAGCCGCCAGGCGTTCACCTGATCCCACGTCAATGATTTCACGGCCTTGGAGCGACCTTTCTCTTGCAATGCTGAGTGGTGCGCGAAGCTACCGCCCGCCCCAGTATACCGCCAGCGCATCCATGGGAGGAGCGAAGAGAGTGGATCAGCGAGAAGGTGGAAGACCTTTCATCGTGCGGTGGGATTACGGTCGCTTCCCCTGTTCTTCCGCATAGACCGCGTCAGGAGCCGCCCACGGGCCGCGCGCGTAGACGGCGAGGCAGGCCGCCGCCGTCACCAGCGATGCCGCGCAGACCACGACGCGCATGCCGAGTGGCATCTGAAGCGTCACTGCGACCATCTCGACGAAGATGAAGACCGCGCCCGCCGCGAGATAGGTCTGCCGCCGCATCGCGAATGCCAGCACGGTCAGCATGCCGACCGTCAGCCCGCACAATTCCGGCAGGAACCGGCCCGCCTGTGGGCTGTGAACCGCCGCGTTCAACACCAAATCCGCGACGCACCCCATCGCGAAGATGACAACAGGCATCACCCGCAATACCCACATCGCCATCGCCGCTCGATTGGTCTCTTTCCGCATCCCTCTCCCTTTCGCCATGAACACATCCCCCCCGACCCACGCACGCTCCCGGCTCAGGTCATTGCCCCACGTAATACAGAACGGAGAAACCGCCCACGATGTGACGGCCCCGCCACCATCATCGTACCTCATTGTCTCCCTTCTCCATCGCTGTACGAATTTCATCTATGTCGCAATCCGCAGGCGATGGAGAGAGGGCAGGGGTGAGGGTTCACACCTCGATCTCCGCGACGGAGGCGACGATATGCGTCGGCTGATAGGGGAAGCGCGCCACCTGCTCGCGCGGCGTGACGCCGGTGAGGACGAGCGTTGTCTCCATGCCCGCCTCAGTACCCGCGATGATGTCAGTGTCCATCCGGTCGCCGATCATCATCGTCTCTTCGGAATGCGTGCCGATCGTGCGGAGGGCGGCGCGCATCATCAGCGGGTTCGGCTTGCCGACGAAATAGGGCGCAACGCCCGTCGCGGCAGCGATCAGGGCGGCGACGGCTCCCGTGCCCGGTTCCAGCCCCGCCTCAGTCGGGCCGACGACATCCGGGCTGGTGGCGATGAAACGCGACCCGGCGGCAATCAGCCGGACGGCCCGCGTGATCCGCTCGAAATCGTACGAGGTCGTCACGCCGAGGACGACATAGTCCGGGTTCTGGTCAGTCAGGGTATAGCCCGCGTCGTGCAGCGCGGTCGTCAGGCCCGGCTCCCCGAGAACGTAGGCGGTCCCCTCCGGCCGCTGGGCATGGAGGAACTGCGCGGTGGCGAGGGCGGCGGTGAAGATGTGCGTAGGCGGGATCGCGATGCCCATACGCGTCAGGCGGGCGGAGAGATCGCGCGGCGTATAGGCGGGGTTATTGGTGAGGACGAGAAACTTCCGCCCCGCCGCCGCCAACCGCCCGATGAACTCCGGCGCACCCGCAATGATGTGCGACCCACGCACGATTACCCCATCCATGTCCATCAAAATATGCTTCTCCGTCCGCATCAGATCCTCCTGAAAACGTTGGTTAGCCCTCTCGGACGGCGCGGATGACGGCGGCGATGTTGGCGGGTGGGGTCGTGATCGGGATGACGCAGCCGGGGCCGATCATCACCTGCCTGCCGCCCGTTGCCGTCACCGCGTCGCGCGCCTGCGCCGCCGCTTCGTCGGGCGTCATCGTCGCGATCCCATGCTCATGGATGCCCCCGATGGCGCATTTGCCACTCCGCCGCGCCCCCTCCGCCAATATGGGTGATGTGCGGCGGTCGTGCCAGTTGATCGCGTGGACGGGATAGGTCATCAGCGCATCGAAGATGATCTTTTCGCCATGAATATGCAGCATTGTGAAGCGAGAGGCGCCTGCCGCATCCAGCACCTGCCGGTCGTAACGCGCGCCGAACTCCTCGTACTCACGGGCGGTCATCAGGTCGGTCGTCGCGCACTGGGTGGCGAAGAAGATGCCACTCGCGCCGCGTTCCAGCGTCGCGGCCGTCATCGCGTGCGTGACGGTAGTGATCGCCGCCAGCGCCTCATGGACGCGCTCCGGCCGCTCCCGCAAATGGTCGAGGACGCGGCCTTCGGAGAGTTTCATCGCGATCGTCAGCGGGCTGAAGATCGTCTGGAGGAGGGGCGCCGCGTCGTTCAGCCGCTCGCTTGTCAGCCGCGCCGCCTCGATTACTGCGCGGTGCATCCCCCGATCCACCGGGATAGGCGCGATGCGCTGCCAATCATCGGCGGTCACAATCGGGTAGTGAGTCGTCTCGCGCGTGCCGCTCCGGCTGCCCCGGTATTCGCTCGTCAGGCCCCAGTCAATTGTCGCGTAGTCCCCCGGCGGCATGAACTTGATGAAGTCGTTGTCGTACCGCTCCTGCCACGCGAGTGTGGAGTTTGCCAGCGCTGTGGCGGTCTGGTCCTGCTCCGGAAAATGCTGCCAGAGGCTGACCGGTGGCCGGTCCACGCGCTCACCCGCCAGCGCCGCCTCCACCCGCTCCCATGTGCTCATCTCCATCATTGATCCCTCCTATCGTTCATTTCGAGAAGCGTACCGGCATCACCGCAGCGACGCAATCCGTCTTGACGGACGATCCCGACTTCCTGCGACGCATCGTCGAGCGGATCGTCCAGGCAGTGCTCGAAGCCGAGATGACGGCACATCGGCCCGCTGCTCGCCGCCGATCTGCAGTTCCTCAGAGGAATACTTGCCCACCTTCAGAATGTTTGTCGAGCCAGTCTATTGTGATACTATGAGAATTGAGGTGAAGATATTGATGCACCATTTGGGGATGAAGCAATTATCAAACAAGGCAGATTTCCTGTTCTGAGCGGGTACCACACCTGCTGATCCGCCCGCCAGGAACGTGCTTGGCTCGGACCAATGCATCGAGAGGGTCGGGACAAGGGCAGTCATGGCAGACACATGTGACGAACAATATGAGCGCCGTTCACACCATCTCATCTTCACCGAGGGCGAACTCGACTTGCCGGCGCTGCGCGCGACACCGGAGCTGCAAGCGCTGTTTGAGGCTGGGTGGCAAATCGCGAAATATGAGGTCGTGTTTCTGGAGGACGGTTACGCGGTCACGATATTCCTCCGTCGCGCACGTAGCCGAGGAAACTAATCGGCTCCGGCTACGGTAGACTTCCGTATCCCCCGAATGTCCATCTTCCCTCGTGAAACCATCGTAATTGCGTAGCCACGATCACGGCAAATATCGGCATAGATGCCGACGTGCTGGACGCGGCGTGTTGGCGAGCGGGTGACATTCTGACGAGTTGTTGAGGAGAGCGCCGACGACCAACGAGGAAAGATGCCGGTTTCTGAACGAATCGTCAGTAGTCTGCCCTTGGTGTGGAACCAACGCGCCATCAGCGGATGATACCGTTTTCTCATACTTTTGTGGGTCGTGCGGAACCGATCTGGAGAGGGAGGGTAAAGCGTCGTCGCGAGGATTGCATCGAAGAATACGTACGCCTCGCGACCAAAAATTGATTGTAAGTCATATCATTGAATATTTCGGCGTGATCGTTACGTCTCTTGACACGCTAGGTGTTTGGGGGAATAATGTCCTCAAGCGAATTTTGATCCTTCAATGAACGGCCGGAAAGGCCGACCCTGAGACGGGCCACCGCGCCTTCTCTCAAATCAAGACGATTCCGAAATTTGGGTGGATCGTTCAGACCAATCCCGGAGAATCTCGTTGAGTGGAAGCGGCGGGAAGGATCACAATGATCGCGAAGGATGCCAAAATGTCCGGTGACCATTATCAGCAAGGTTCCGTCGCGCCTGCGTCGGGAATTACGAGACAACGGCAAGCGCCGGAACCCGCGCAGCCCCGATTGGTCGTACAGCCTGCCCCGCGTAGTGCGTCCCCATATGATCGCCACGTTCCGCAATTGGTTGCCGATCGCGCCGCTGCCATGCCAGAGGCCATCGCCATCGTCGCCGGTACCGACGTTATCACCTATCGGGAACTCGATGTTCGGGCAAATAAGATCGGCAACCTTCTCCGTGCGCGGGGCGTCGGCCCGGACGTTGTCGTTGGGCTGTGCCTGGAGCGCTCGGTTGATTTCGTGGTCGGTGCGCTCGGGATCCTCAAGGCGGGAGGGGCGTATCTCCCCCTCGATCCCACTCACCCAACAGAGCGCCTCCATTTCATGCTGACCGACGCGCGGATTCCCATACTGGTGACGCGACAGAATATCGCCGAACGGCTGACGGTGGGCGCGTGGCACACCATTACCGTGGACACAGACCATTCTGCCATCGCTACGCAGCCCGGACACCCGCCGGAATACACGGTGGGTGCCGATACGCTGGCCTATATCGTCTACACTTCCGGCTCGACCGGGGAGCCTAAGGGCGTGGAAATCGCGCACGACAGCCTCCTGAACCTCGTCTTCTGGCACCGGGACGCATTCGCGGTGACGCCGGCGGATCGGGCAACCCAAATCGCGAGTCTCGCCTTCGACGCGGCAGTCTGGGAGTTATGGCCTTATCTCACGGCGGGGGCGAGCGTCTATCTACCCGACGAGGAGACCCGGCTCTCGCCGGAATTGCTCCGCGACTGGCTGGTGGCGCGACAGATCACCCTCTGCTTCCTACCGACCCCACTGGCCGAGATCGCGATGACGCTGGAGTGGCCGTCGGCGACCGCCCTTCGCGCCATGCTCACTGGCGGCGACCGGCTGCACAACTACCCACCCGCCACCTTGCCGTTTGCGATCATCAACAACTACGGCCCGGCGGAAAGCGCCGTTGTGACGACATCCGGGCGCGTACTGCCGACCGATGCCCCCGATTCTTTGCCATCCATCGGTCGCCCCATCGCCAACATCCAGGTCCATATTCTGGATGCGGCGCTGCGGCGCGTCCCGACGGGTACCGAGGGCGAGCTGCATATCGGTGGCCGCAGCCTCGCTCGTGGCTATCGCAATCGCCCCGCGCTCACCGCCGAAAAGTTCATCCCAAACCCCTTCGCTTCGGAACCGGGCGCCCGGCTGTACAAGACGGGCGATCTGGCCCGCGAGCGGCCCGATGGCAGTATTGACTTTGTCGGTCGCTCCGACGGGCAGGTGAAGATCCGCGGCAACCGCATCGAACTCGGCGAGATCGTCACCGTCCTCAATCGGCACCCTGCCGTCCGCACAAGCGATGTCACTGCTCGTGAGCACACTGCGGGGGATATACGCCTGGTGGCGTATATCGTACCAACCCCAGGGACCGAGCCAACGGTCAATGATCTGCAAGCCTTTCTCAAGATACGCCTGCCGGACTACATGATGCCGACGACCTTTGTACGGGTCGCGGCACTCCCTGTGACCCCGAACGGCAAAATCGATCAGGCTGCCCTGCCGATACCTGATGCGACAAATAGCATGCGAGAAGAGACCGTCACAGGACCCCTCACGCCCATCCAGGGTCGGCTGTCCGAGATCGTCGCGAAGGTGCTGGGTCTCGCGCGGGTGGGAATCCATGACGACTTCTTCCTGCTTGGAGGCCATTCGTTGTTAGGGATTCAACTTATCTCGCGCATCTACGAAAGCTTCGGGATTGAACTCCCTTTGCTCAGCCTGTTCGAGTCACCGACGGTCGCGGAACTATCCATCCAGGTCGAACAACGCATTATGGCCAACCTGGAAGCGATGTCGGAAGAAGAAGCGCAACGCCTCCTCGCATAACCACGGCGGGTGGGTCGAGAGGGAACACGAACGAGGAGATGCCACGATGACCGTCACATCGAGTACGTTGCCACCAGAGCGCAAGCGCGATCGGAGCCTGGGTCTCTACCGCCTGCTTGACCCCACCGTTCTTGCCAATCCCTATCCCCTGTATCAGCGACTCCGCGCCGAAGAGCCGGTGTATTGGGATGCCGTTCTGCACGCATGGGTGGTCACGCGCTATAGCGATGTCGTGACGGTATTACAGCGTTGCTCCGCCGACCGGACCCCTGCCCCGGAGCATCTGACGACAATGGGCCTGGAGGCATTCAATCCCATCGCCCAGGTGATGAAGCGGCAAATGCTGTTCATGGACCCTCCTGCCCACACTCGGATACGCCGGCTCGCGGCCTCAGCCTTCACGCCGCATCGCGTCGAGGCGTTGCGGCAGCACATTCAGGAGATTACCGACACGCTATTGGCGTCCGTGCGAGAGGCCGGCCGCATGGATGTGATCGCGGACCTGGCCGCTCCCTTGCCGGCGACGGTAACGGCCGAGATGCTGGGGGTACCTGTCGCCGATCGAGACCAACTGAAGGCTTGGACGAACAATTTCGCTGAAGTGCTTGGCAACTTGCAGCACAATCCTGATCGTACTCCGCAGGCTCTCCGGGTGCTCGAAGAGATGACGGCTTACTTTCGTGAAAAGGTTCGCGAATGCCCGCACAGCCTCAAAGATGGCCTCGTCACCGGCCTGATGACCGCCGAGGAACAGGGCGACAGGTTGAGCGAGGAGGACGTCATCGCGAACAGCATCCTGACGATGGCTGGTGGCCAGGAAACGACGACCAACCTGATCGGCAACGGCTTGCTGACGCTGCTGCGGAACCCGGATCAGATGCGGATGCTGCGAGAAGACCCCTCCCTGATTCCCACCGCCATCGAGGAGTTGCTGCGGTACGAGAGTCCCATTCAATATACGGCGCGCATGGCGCCGGACGACATGGAAATCGGCGGTCAATTGATCCGCAAGCGTCAGGCGGTTATGGCGGTGATCGGCGCCGCGAACCGTGACCCGGAGCGGTTTCCTGATCCGGACCAGTTGGATATTCACCGCGAAAACAACCGGCACGTTGCGTTCGGATGGGCGACGCATTTCTGCTTCGGCGCGCCGCTGGCACGCATCGAGGGCCAGATCGCGTTCGAATCGCTGCTGCGGCTGCCCAATCTGACACTGGATCCCGTTCCTCTTGTGTGGCAAGACAATCATGGCTTCCGTGGACTGAGGGCGCTGCCTATCACGTTTGGCAATTCGCGTTCGGGAGCGGACAGCGGATCCGGCCATGGCGGCGGACACAACATCGTTGCTGGAGCATCCGGGGGGCGGGCATGACCGTAAGCGATTCTCGCCTCTCCGAGGCCAAGACCGCGCTGCTTGATAAATACCTGCGAGGTGAATTACCCCAAGCCGCCAGGACCCAGCGCGGCATCCCGCGCCGCCCATCGGGGGAGCGCATCCCACTCTCCTTTGGACAGCAGCAGGTGTGGCTCCACGCGCAGATGGCGCCGGATCGCCCCATCTATAACGAATGCATAACAGTTCACCTGCCTGGCGCCCTCGATGTGGCTGCGCTGGAGCGGAGCTTTAACGAAGTTATCCGGCGCCACGAAGCATGGCGGACGACCTTCCCCACCGTGGACGGGGAGCCTTTCCAGGTCATTCACCCTGCTTCTCCGATCGCGCTGCCAGTGATCCACCTCGAGGGCCTTCCCGAGGATCAGCGGGAAACGGAAGCCCTGCGGCTCGCAACCGAGGATGCGCGTTTGCCCTTTGATCTGGCCAGGGGACCGCTCCTCCGACCAAGATTGGTCAGGCTCGGCGATGCCGAGCACGGGCTTTTCTTATCCTTACATCACATCATTTTCGATGGTGTTTCCATCTACGACGTGTTCCTGCCTGAACTCGCAGCGATCTACGAAGCCTTCTCCGCTGGTAAGCCCTCTCCGTTACCCGAGCCTACCATTCAGTACGCGGACTACGCCTATTGGCAACGGCGACGGCTGCAACCGGAGTTCCTGACCGAACACCTATCCTACTGGCAGCATCAGCTCAGCGCCGATCTGCCCATGCTTCAACTCCCTACGGACTATACTCGGCCAGCGGCGCAGACGTTCCGCGGCGTGCTGCAACGTTTCGCCCTCTCCAAGACGCTGACCGACGCGCTAAAAGAATTGAGTCGCCGCGAAGGTGTCACCCTCTACATGACGCTCGTATCGGCTTTCATCGCCATGCTCCATCGCTACGCGGGACAGGACGACATCGTGATCGGCACCACAACCGGGAGTCGAGACCGACCAGAGATCGAGAATCTGATGGGATTCTTCCTCAATACACTCGCGCTCCGTACGGACCTCTCAGGCGATCCGACCTATCGCGAACTTCTCCGGCGCGTCCGTCGCGCAACCCTTGATGACCAGGCGCACCGGGATGTGCCGTTCGAGCTGGTAGTGCGCACACTGCAACCGCAGCGGAATCTCGCCCAAAACCCGCTTTTTCAGGTGATGTTTACCCTCGAACCACCGCTGGCGCCCCTTGATGTGCCTTGGTCTATAAGCCAGTTGGATGTTGATGTCGGCAAGGCGAAGTTTGATCTGTCCATTGAGCTCGACGACAGGCCCGAGGGCATCATCGGTCGCTTTGAGTACCGGACAGACCTGTTCGCGCCGGGGACGATCACCCGGATGATCGGTCACTGGCAGACGCTGCTCGCCGGGATCGTCGCCAATCCCAACCTCCCCCTCTC
>CALBSO010000046.1 GCA_937968015.1 uncultured Thermomicrobia bacterium | reverse complement strand
TTTGAGGCCATCAGCGTATCTCTGTCTAACGATGATTGTCTACCTACTTAGAGCAAATATCGTATTGGTGGTGGCGGGCTTTAGCCTGCCGTTCCTTGCTATGGCAGGCTAAAGCCCGCCACCACCGGCTCAATGCTTCTGCAAAATGCTGTAACCCCCGGACCCTTCCTCGCGTGCAGGGGCCGGGGGGTTGATTCTTTCTCAGAGCAAATAGAGTACGCCGAAGAGGACGACCCAGATCGCGTCCACGAAGTGCCAGTACATCGTCGCCGCCTCGACGCCGAAGTGGTGCTCGCGGTTGAAACTGCCCCGCAGCGAGCGGAAGAAACAAATCCAGATCAGGATAATTCCGACGATCACATGCAGACCGTGGAAGCCGGTCAGCGTGAAGAAGGTCGAGCCGAAGGTGCCGCTTTTGAGTGAAAAGGGCGCGTGCGTGTACTCCCATGCCTGGCCACTGATGAAGATCATGCCCAATACGGCGGCGAGGACGAGGCCCTGCTGCATCCCCTTGCGGTCGCCACGACGGATCGCGAGATGCGCGCCGTGCATTGGCAGGGCACTCGAAAGCAGGATCGCCGTGTTGATCGTTGGCAGGAGCAGTTCGAGGGGTTCGATCCCTGCCGGTGGCCACTGGCCCGCGCGCACGCGTAGGTAGAGGTAGCCAATGATCAGGTTGGCGAAGAAGATCACCTCGGAGGCGATCATCGCGAGGACGCCCCACCAGTTGATACTCCGCCCTTGCCCCGCGACTTCCGGCTGCGGGAGTGGGGCGCGCCTAAGGTCCTGTTCCGCGGCCCGTGCAACTACCATTGTCCCCTATCCTCTCTGGCGCTCGGCTAGATGCCGCGTTCGGTGGTTGTTATCGCTCGATTTGTGACTGGCCCGGCGGGGGTCGTGTCAACATTGCCGCGCTCCCGCACCTGCTGCTCGGTGAGTGTCAGGATAATTGCGCCCTCTTCGATGTGGTCAATCGCGGAGCGCGCGAGATAGCCATAGCGCGTCGGGATCCAGCCCGCCTTGACGAGGGGCGAGTTCTGCGAGGCCTGCGTGACACGCCCGACCAACCGTCCGTCGCTCGTGATGACGCGCGCGCCCGGCACGAGTTTGTCCTCGGCATCGCCGCCGCCAATCACGGGGATGCCACTGAGCGCCGTCGGGACGCTCTCGCTTCCCTCCAACCCCCAGGCGATCATCACAATCAGGACGAACAGCGCGCCAATGCCTGAGATGACCAGCGTGCTGAGAAATCCCACGAACATGACCGTGATACAGGCCGCAAGGACAATCGGCCAGTAACTAGGCGGCGGGATGTGGATATGCTCGTGCTCCTCGTCATGGCCGTGCGCGTCGCCGTGCGCGTCCGCATGCCCGTCCGTACCAACGAGCGCCATCCGCCGCGTCTCGCTATCCTGCTCGTACTCCGCACCCTGCACTGATGTTGCCCTCCGCGAAAGGGCTGAGCGCACTCAGCACTCAGCACTCAGCCCTCGTTTTAGTGTTCGCCGCGCATCCAGTCCTGATCGTCCGGGTGCTTCTGATCCCAGAGCGGGCGGCGCGAGCGCACCACCGGCGTCTTGACGAAGTTGTACTCCGGTGGCGGCGAGGTGGTCGCCCATTCGAGCGTCCAGGCATCCCACGGGTCCGCGCCCGCCCGCTCGCCGCTCCGGAAAGAGGCGACCAAATTGATAATCAGGAGGAGGATACCGGCGGCGATCGTGAACGCACCGATCGAGGCGACGAAGTTGTAGAGGTTCCAGCCGAGGCCCTCGTGGTATGTCCACTGGCGACGCGGCATACCCAGGAGGCCGAGCATGTGCATCGGGAAGAAGGTCAGGTTCAGGCCGATGAAGACGAGCCAGAAGTTCCACACGCCCAACTTCTCGCTCATCATCCGCCCGGTGATCTTCGGGAACCAGTAATAGAGCGCGGCGAGGATACCGAGCGCCGAGCCGCCAAAGAAGACATAATGGATGTGCGCGACAACGTAGTAGGTGTCCGTAATCTGCCAGTCGAATGGCACGACGGCGAGCGAGACGCCCGAGAGGCCACCAATCGGGAACATTGTCAGGAAGGCGACACTGAAGAGCAGTGGCGTCTTCGTGACAATGCTCCCGCCCCAGAGGGTTGCGGTCCAGTTGAAGACCTTGACGGCGGTCGGAATGGCGATCAACGTCGTCGAGGAGGCAAAGAAGGCGAGGGCGACATCCGGCAGGCCCGTCGCGAACATGTGATGCACCCAGACGACGAACGAGAGGAAGCCAATCGCCACGCTGGACCACGCGATAAAGATGTACCCGAAAATCGGCTTGCGCGAGAAGACCGGCAGGGTCTCCGAGATGATCCCGAAGACCGGGAGGATGAGGATATACACCTCCGGGTGGCCGAACGCCCAGAAGAGATGCTGCCAGAGGAGTGGGTCGCCGCCATTCTCCGCCTTGAAGAAACTGGTGCCGAGGTGGCGGTCGAAGAGCAGGAAGATCGCGGCGGTCGTTAGGCTCGGCAGCGCGAACAGCAAGAGGAAGTTCTGCACCAGCGTCGTCCAGACAAAGAGCGGCAGCGTGTTGAAGCGCATGCCGGGGCAGCGCATCTTCAGCGTCGTGACGATGATGTTGATCGAACCAACAATCGAGGAAATGCCGAGGAGCGTCAGACCGGCGGCCCAAAAATCCATGCTCCGACCGGGATTGTACGCCGGTTCCGTCAGCGGCGCATAGGCGAACCACCCGGCATCGGGCGCGCCGCCGAGGAAGAAACTGCTGTTGAGAAAGAGGCCGCCAAAGAGGAGCATCCATAAGCCAAACGCATTGAGGCGCGGAAAGGCCATATCCCGCGCGCCAATCATCAGCGGGATGAAGTAGTTCGCGAAGCCCGCGAACACCGGGATGATGAAGAGAAAGATCATTGTCGTGGCGTGCATCGTGAAGACCTGGTCATACTGCGACGGGGTGAGCACTTTACCGTTCGGCGTCGCCAGTTGGGCACGAATGAGGAGCGCCTCGACGCCGCCGACGATGAAGTAGATGATCCCCAGGAAGATGTACATGACGCCGATCTTCTTGTGGTCTACCGTCGTCATCCAATCCCAGATCACCGCAGCGGCGCTTTTGCCCGGCGCATAGGTCGGTGGGGGGGCGATGGAAATGCCGGGTGTCGTAACGGTCGCCATATGACAGACTCCCTTTGGTGCGCGGGTTCGCGGTTACGATGACGGTGCCGACTATTTGAGACTTTCGAGATAGGCCACAATTTTATTGATTGTGTCGTCGTCGAGGCCGAGGGTCGGCATCTTGTTGTCGGGCTTCACTTCCTGCGGGTTGCGGATCCACCGCGCCAGGTTCGCCGGTGTATTGTCCAGTGTGCCCGCCGCGATGTTCTGGCGGCTGCCGATATGCGTGAGGTTCGGCCCGACCTTGCCGGCGAACCCCTTCACGCCGTTAATCGTGTGGCAGCCCGCGCACGCCTGCGTGAGAATCGTCTGCGCGCCCTCGGCTTCGAGGCCCGTCTGGCCCGTCGCGGCGGGCTGCTGCTGGTTTTTCACCCACGCATCGAACTCGGTGCGCGGTTGGGCGACGACAATAAAGTTCATATTCGCATGTTCCGGGCCGCAGAACTCGGTACATTCACCTCGATACGTCCCCGGTTTGTCGGCGCTGATCCAGAGCGTATTGTCGTGACCGGGGATGGCATCCCGCTTCCCTTGGAGCGACGGCACCCAGAAGGAGTGGATCACATCGGCGGAACGTAGGTCGAGATGCACCGGCTCGTTGACAGGGATATGCATCTCGTTACCGGTGACGATATTCATGCCCTGATAGTCGAACTCCCACCACCACTGATGGCCCGTGACCGTGACGCGCATCTTGTCCCCCGCCGGCTCCGAGACGTTGATCATCGTCGTCAGGGTGAGGACGAGCAGGACGACGAGGATCAGGGCGGGCGCGATTGTCCAGGCGATTTCGATGCGGGTATTGCCACTGATCTGCACGGGGTCGGGATCGCCCGCTTTCCGGCGGAAGCGGATGAGCGCAAGAACGACAAGCCCCGCGACCAACCCCTCGATGGCGACGGACATCCAGAACATGATCCACCAGATACGGTTGATCAGATGCGAAGGCTCGCTGGCGGGGTTGAGTTGCGAGTGGTTGCCACCCCATGTACAGGCGGAGAGGAGGATGGGCAAGGCGAGTACGAGAATCAGTGACAGCGATGAACGTCGGGACGTTGAAGGCTTCAAACGAGATCCGCGCATCTGTAATGTCTCCCCCGAATCGCGCCATTGCGAAGGGCTTCATGCTACCACACGACCGTCATCACCGGCGATGAGGGCTTTGTCTCCGATCCTTGCGGCGGAGCGAGACCGTGTGCGAGACCTCAACTGTTGAGGGCATGATAGGAACGTCGCGCGATGGTGTCAAGGAATGCGTGCAATTCGTCGTAGCGCCATGCGTGGGGCACGGTGCCGATGCGTGCTCTTCGCGTTCCACAGGGAGATAATCGGGGAGAGCGTACCGGAGGACGTGCCGCTCGCTCCATGCATCCGGGCCAGCAAGTCGCACGGCCAGGCGGAAATAGTCGTCATCCGCATAGACACCCGCCGCCTGATAGAGTATCTCGATCAGTTGCCCGTTCTCCCACACGGTAATCTCCTGGTACGGCCAGCGATCCGGATCGGATGCGTACCCGGCGAGATAGTCCAGTGCAGTGCGGAGACCGCTGCCGTCCGGCGGTTGATAGCGCCACAGATCCATCCCCACCCGCTCGCCAAGCGCGGCGAGTTTGCCCAGCGCCAGCAGGTTGAACTGGCTGTAGTGCCACGACCGGGTGCGTGCCGTCTCAAGCGGTTGATTGCCGTCGGCAGTGATCTGGCTGCGCATGCGGTCCGGGACCGCCGCGAGAATCTCCGTTGCCAGTGCGGTCTCGTCCGTAAACAGTGCGAGCGCGGCCGTCTGCACCGCGTACCAGGAGCCATGATTATTTGCCGCCTGCGCTTCCTCGATCCCGTGCGCGCTCGTCCGCGCCCAATCGAGGAAACGCGCAAACCAGTCACGCATCCCCCGCTGGTCGGCGGCGGACCATGCCCGTGATTCGGCGAGCAAGCCGATGCTGTCCACGAGATCGCCAAAGACACCCGTCTCGATCATACCGATGCCGCGCCCAATATTCCGCCCCTTGATCGCCTGGGCATATTCGAGGTTCGGATTCATCCGCGTGGCAGGGTTCAGGAACCATATGCGCAGCAATAGCGCGGCATGGGTGGCTGCCTCCGCGTTGCCGATGTAGTAGGAGGCGAGCGCGAGCGTGGCAACGGTAGACACCATCGTCCCGAGATTGGACCGGTCGGAGATGGATGCGAGTTCAGGGTTGCGCTCGCCATCCCGCCGGATATAGGGCAAACCGTCCGGGGTATCGGGATCCGGCCACCAGTACGGCGCGAGGCTCATGTAGTCGTGTCTGTCGCCGCTCGGTGGTGTCTGCGATTTATCCATCACCGAGACGGGCCGCACCCTGAGCGAACTTCCTGTCTCACGCGCCAGTCTGTCGAGCGCGGCACGATACCGATCATCCCCCGACTGGATTGCCGCCTTGATCCGCGCGAGCGCGTGCGGATTCAGCGTGAAAACACGCGGGCCGTCTCCCGTCATGGCATCTACTCCTTCGCCGCTACCGGTCGGCGAGCGCGCGATCACCCTTTGAGCGCCTGCTCGTATTCCTTGCGGATTTGATCGCCACCCCGGCTCCGCCACTCCTTGATGAAGTCTTCCCACGCAGTGAGCGGTGAGCGACCGAGGACGATAGCCAGCCGCCGGTCTGATTCCAACTGGGCGAGTTCGGCCTCCTTCGCGGCGAAGGTCGGCGAGTAGAGGCCCTGGGTAGGATCGTCCACACCGTTGGCAAGAAGATCCGCCTGAATCTTCTGCATATCCTGCGCGTCGCCCGGCTCGTCGTAATAGGCGACGGGCGGTGTATTCGCCAGCGTGACGAGCGCGCTGATTTCCGCTTTGCCGCGGTCCGTCAGCGTCGGGAAGCCGTTCTTTACCTGGGAATCTACTCCATCAATGCCGTACGTGTTGAATCGCCATTCCTGGCTGCCGAACGGCGCGGCGAAGTAGTCGAGAATACCGAGCAGTTCCCGGACGCGGCCTTCGTCCTTCGCGTTCTTGCTGGAAATGGCAGTGAAGCCGAAATATCCCCTGTATCGCTGGTAGGCTGGCTTGCCGCCGTCGTGGCCGGGTGGGATGAACGCGGTGACATTCGCCGTTGGCGTCAATGCCCTCGTCTTGCCGCGCGCGCCCTGCGTGCCCATCAGGCCGGCGACTCCGTCGTTGTACATGCCGATCTTGCTGGCATAGAAGAGGTCTTTGTCCTGCGTCGTGCTGACAGTCGCCGAATCGGGATACCAGACACCCATCTGCCAGAGTTTGGCCGTGTAGGCGAGCGCCGCCTTGTATTCCTCCGTTTCAAACGTCGCCGTCAGGGTACCGTCGCTATTCAGCCGCCACATATTCGGCACGCGGAACATCTGCCCGATCGTGCCGACATTACTGCCAATCTCGAAGGTGGGGCGGGGTGTCTTGCTGGAGATACCGTAGGTATCCGGCTTGCCGTTGCCGTCCGGGTCGTTCTTCGTAAAGGCGACGAGCATCTGCGTGAATTCGTCGGCATTCTTCGGATGGCCGATGTCGACCTTGTCCGCCCAATCCTGCCGGAAGTAGTCCGCGTCATTCGCGAGAAAGCGCGGGCGCGGCACGCCGTAAATTTTCTTGTTCAGCGCGACATTCTTCCACAGGACGGGCGGGAAGGCGGCAAGGTTCGGGAACTCCTTCAAGCCGTTGCCCGTCAGGTAGGGCGTGAGATCAGCGAATGCCCCTTGCAGCGCCGCCTTTTCCCAGCCGGGCGGCGGTGTGAGAAAGATGAGGTCCGGCAGATCGCCACTGGCGAGTACCGTCGCAAATTTCGCCTCGTAATCGGCTCTCGGCGCGAGTGTGACATCCCATGTCACGCCGAGGCGCTTCTCCAGTTCCTGCCAGAACTTGTTGTCGCCTTTTGCTGATATTGGCGGATCGTACGTGATGTTGAACGCGGTCACGCGGCCGCCCTTGCCGGGAGGATTCGGAACCGACGTGAACGGCGGCGGTAATTTCGTGAACGCGTCCGGGATCCCCGCCTGCGGATTCGGCGAAGGAATCTTCCCATCCACGGCGGCGACCGGGCTGGCCGCGACTGATCCGGCCGCGCTCGTCCCGGCAGGCGCGTTGCCAACGGACGCGGCGGGTGCGGAAGTCGCCGCCACGGCCGTTCCGGCGGGCGCGCTCGTCGGCTTCGCGGCAACTGTCGGCGCCGTAGTATTCGTTGCGGCGGCATTGCCGCCCCCACACGCGGCGAGGAGCGCGCCACTCGCTGTGGCCGCAGCCACACCTACTGCGTTGCGCAGCAGCGCCCGGCGGCTGTACCGGCGATTAGTCATCACACTCTCTGTCATGGTTGGCTCCCTCCTTGTCGCTGAGCCGCGATGGCGCGCGTGCGTCGCGGCACTCCGATGGCCGATTCATCCTTTGATCGCACCGCTGAGAACTCCTTTCGTGAAGAACCGCTGCAGGAAAGGGTAGACGAGCAGGATCGGCACGGTTGCCACCACGATCACCGCCATCTGGATCGTCTGCGGCGGCGGCGGTGGCTGGTTCGGATCGAGGTTCACCGCGCTCGCCAGCGCGCTCCCCTACAACACGTACTGCCGCAGCACCAACTGGACCGGCCACTTGTGCGCGTCATTCAAGTAGAGCGTCGCCGCGAAGAAGTCGTTCCAGTGCGCGACGCCATAAAAGAGAGCGACCACCGCCAGCACGGGCTTACTGAGCGGCAGCACCACCCGCATGAGGATGCCGAGATCGCTCGCGCCATCGAGCCGCGCGCTCTCCAACAACTCCGGCGGGAGGTTCATGAAGAACTGCCGGACGATAATCAGGTTGAAGGCGTTAATCATCTCCGGGAGGACCAGCGACCCGTAACTGTTGAGGAGGCCTAACTGCCGGACGAGCAGGTAGTTGGGGATGATCCCCGCGCTGAAGAGGAGCGTGAACAGGACGAGCACCAGCACGAACCGGCTGCCGGGTACGCCCGGCCGGCTCAGCCCGTAGGCCAGCGTCACCGTCATCACCATGTTCACCGCCGTCCCGATCAGGGTAATGGCGATACTGACCTCCAGCGCATGGGTGACGATGCCGCCCTTGAAGATCGCACGATATGCCTCCAACGTCGGATGCGCCGGCCAGAGGATCAGGCCACCCCCAACGACGTCCTTGTAACTGGAGAAACTGACCGCGATGACGTAGACGAACGGGAAGAGCATGGCGAACGCGATCAACAGCAGAATGACCACCTTGAGCAGGCGGGCGGTGCCGCTTGGGCGTTCCATCCAGGGGGGATAGGGGGAGGGTTTGCGTTCCCGCGCGGCTGGCCGGGCAGGGAGCGAACGTGCCGCCATCAGAACAATCCCCCTTCACCGAGCGTCTTCGCGGCCCGGTTGGCAGCGAAGACGAGCGTCGCACCGACGAGACCCTTCACGAGTCCGACCGCGGCGGTGAACCCCCAGTCGCCGCCCTGAATGCCCCGGAAGTACACAAAGGTATCGAGGACCTCCCCCGCTTTCGCCCCGACCGCATCGCGCTGCAAGAGGATCTGCTCGAAGTCGGTGTTCAGGACATGCCCGAGGCGGGTGAGGGCAGCGAGGAAGATGATCGTTCCCCAGCCGATGTTCTTCCAATTCTGTTGCACAATGACGAGTGGCTTGAAGAAAGTGGGATTGGTCATGATCCCGCGCTGGTTCTCCAGACCTCCATCGCCGCGACACCGGCGTACGAGGCGATGCAGGCCCGATTGCGCACCGGGCAACCGGATTTCAGCGCCGTCTTTTGCGCGAACGATCTCACGGCGATTGGTGCGATGCGCGCCCTGCGAGAGAACGGAATGCGGATTCCCGCCGATATCTCCGTGATCGGGTTCGATGATATTCCGATGGCGGCGCACACCGATCCACCCCTGACGACTGTGCGGATCGAGCGCGAGGAACTTGGTGCACTGGCGGTCCGCCGCTTGCTGGATCGCGTCGCGACACCGAACCAGACACCGATCCATGTGGAACTCGCCTGTCGCCTCATCGAGCGGCAGACGGTCGCTTCCCGATAGGGTACCTTCCACAATCTTTCGCGATGTTCTATGGAGAGCGTCGTCCTTTCTCGTTGAGCATGGTTTGCCCGCGTGGACGCCCCCGAGCGGCGGGCCTATACTACCTACGGCGCTGAAGTGACCCGATTTCTCCCTCCACCCGCGTTTCGAGAGGTTTTTTTGATGCCGTTGCTTCCCACTCATCGCTCGCGTCGGTTGCCGCTCTATCTGTTTGTCACTATCGCCGCGCTTGTACCGACGGCGGTTTCCGCGCATGGGGGCGGTGGCCCGGGCATCGTCCAGTTCAACCCGCTGATCTGGCTCGCCCTTATCCTGATCGGTGCGGCGTACTTCTACGGCACAGGGGTCATCGAGCAGCGCGACCCGGAGGCCGTGACACCCACGCACCTGTGGTACTTCCTCGGCGGCCTGTTCGTCATTTTCGTCGCGCTCCAGTCGCCGATTGACACCTACGCGGACAACGCCTTCTGGGTGCATATGATCCAGCACCTGCTCCTGATTCTCGCCGCGCCGCCGCTGCTGCTCTTGGGCACGCCCGCCGCTTTCCTCCGCCCGCTGACGACAAAGCCCGCGCTCTTCGCGGTGGCGCGCGTGCTCGTCAATCCCGGCGTGGCGTGGCTCGTCTCCACCGGCGCATTCCTGATCTGGCACATTCCGTCGCTTTACAACGCGGCGGTGCTCGATGCGAGAATCCACACGCTGGAGCATCTCTGCTTCATCACGACGGCTCTCCTCTTCTGGTGGCCGATCTTCAGCCCCCTGCCGGAGTTACCGCGTCTCTCCCGCGCCAACCAGGTCGGCTACCTCGCACTCAGTTGCCAGCCGAATGTCATCCTCGGCGCGGTGCTCGTCTTCGCGCCGCATGCCTTTTACGGCGTCTACGCGGGCGCGTTGCACCTCGGCAACATTTCGCCGCTCGTGGATCAGCAGGCGGGCGGCGCGATCATGTGGGTGCCGGGGAACTTCGTCTACCTCGCGATTATGAGCAAACTCTTCTACGACTGGTTTAGCGAGAAAGAGGCGGCACCGCAATCAATAGCCAGTAACCGGTAGTCAGTAGGATCCTGTGCTAGTTGGGGAAGACGAGATGCTTGATCTGCAAGGCGTCCGCTTTCCCCAGCAACCGGTTGATGTACATGCACAGCGTGTGCGTGGTCAGTTTGCTTGCCAGCCGCGCACATACGCCCCCGAAGGTATGCGCATGGGTCTTCCGGCCCGCGTCACAGCCAGCCGTTCTCTCTCGCAATCTGCACGGCCTCGGCTCGATTGCGCACGCCCAGCTTGCCCAGGATCTCTGACACGCGGTTGCGGAGGGTGCCCTCGGACAGCCACACGCGCGTCGCGATTTCGGCGGTCGACAAGCCCTCGGCGCACGCGGCGAGAATCTCGCGCTCCCTGGTGGAGAGCGGACACGGGCCGGCCCTGAGCACCCGCGCCGCGAGGGTCGGGTCAACCACGTCTTCGCCGACGGCGCAGCGGCGGATGGCCGCGGCGAGCGCCTCGACCGGCACATCCTTCAGCACGAAGCCGGAGACGCCGCCCTCCATTGCGCGCTGCACGAAGCCCGGCCGCCCGTACATCGTCAGGATCAGCGTCCGGCAGCTGGGCAGGCTCCGCCGCAGATCCAACGCTGCGCTGATGCCGTCCTGCGCCGGCATCTCGATGTCGACCACCGCCACATCAGGCCGTGACGCCAGCGCCGTAGCGACCAGTTCGTCTCCCCGCGCGACCTCCGCGACCACCTCAATGTCCCCTTCGAGCTCCAGCAACCGCCGCACGGCCGTTCGGAACATCAGCTGGTCCTCGGCCAGCAGCACGCGGATCACCGAGCAATCTCGACGTGCGGGCGTGGAGGCGCGGCGGCGCCGAGCCTCACCCGGAGTCTGAACCCACGCCCCTCGCTCGGGCCAACCTCGATAGTGCCACCCAGCGCGTGGATTCGGTCGGCCAGCCCGTCCAGACCCGTGCCTGTGTCTCCTCCGATCGGACCACGACCGTCGTCGTCGACGTCGAGCGTAATGGAGCCGTCGGCAGCCTCGAGCGAGATGCGGCAGGTGCGCGCGCCGCTGTGCTTGACGACGTTCGTCACCGCCTCACGGAGCGCCCAGGCGATTGTGGTCTCGTGCGCTGGCTCGATGCTCGCGGCGGTATTGGCGACACTGACCGTGATCCCGGCCGTCCGGAGCGCCGCCTCGGCCGCGGCGAGCTCGGCGGCGACGCTCGGCGCGTGGTCGCCGGCGATTGCCTCGCGGACATCGCGCACCGCCTGCCGCGCAAGGCGCTGCACGTCTCCCAATTCGGCCTCGGCGGACGGGTCGCCCTTCGCACTCAGGCGGCTCGCCAGCTCGGCCTTGACGGCGATGAGCGACAGCGTCCGGCCGAGCAGGTCGTGCAACTCGCGCGCGAGGCGCTCGCGCTCGCCAGTCACGGCGAGGTCGGCCAACTCGGCCCTGGTAGCGTGGAGGTCGGCGTTGAGCGCGATGAGCTGGCGGACGGCGATCATGCCGAGACCGGCCAGCGCGATTGACAGCGGGACGGAGTGGCTCGGCCCGAGTATGCGGTCAACGAGCGTTCCCTCCTGGTCCATCGGCACGGCCGCAGCCAACGCTGTGAGGCCGACACCGACCGCGGCTGCGGGCACGCGTAGGCCGGCACCGACGATCAGGGCGGGATAGAGCCACAGAAGCGGCTGGGTGAGACCGAGCAGGTGGAGCAGGACGAAGTTGGTCAGGACCATGCCCGCCGCAGCGGCAACGGCGCTGCGCTGCCGGCTCGGCCAGGGCCGCCACCAGTAGAGTACGTGGATCGCACCGAGCACTGCCAGACCGACCGCAGCGGCCAGATCGCTCGCCGACCGCCGTGGCTCGACCAGGAGGAAGAGCGCCCCGAGAAACACGGGCATAATCGCCAGCCTGGCGAACGTCGCGAGCCAGATCATCCTCTGCGGCGTCCCGCTGCGTATGGTCGGTAGTGACATGACCGAGCCTCTCATCCAACTCCGAACCGTCGCGAGCCAGATCATCCTTTGCGGCGTCCCACCGCCAGTGTAGGTGAGGGGCGGCGTGGGGGGAAGTCCCGCACCCAAAGTCGTGACAAATGTCACTCCAAACGGTGACGGCGCACACTTCCTCGTGCCGTCCGGTTCCCGGTATGATCGGTAGCGAGAGGAGGAAATGTCCATGTCTGACCTGCCCCCCTACTCCGGCACCGGCGACGACACCAGCAATGACACCGGCGTGGGGCACGACCGCAGATCGACCACCAGCACACCACGCTGGGTGTCCGTGTTGGGGATCGTCATCGCGATCGTCCTCCTGCTGCTGATTGTCGTCTTGCACCTCACCGGCATTCTCGGCCCTGGTCTCCATTAGGCGGGACCGACAATGCAGGTTGCTCACGAAAACCTCAATATCTTTGCCTGCACTGATTCGCTTTGGGACACGGCAAACGAGCATTGGAGTCCGCAGATGCATCAAGACAACCGGCCTCAGCACACGCTACCGCGCCACGTTCGCATGCGTGTGACGGGTGCCGCGGCGACAGCCACGGAACCCCCGCTTCCCGATCCGGTAGTCAGGGTGAGCTCGCTGACGAAGCGATACGGTGAATTCGCCGTGGTCGAGGATGTGACATTCTCACTCGACCCGGGCACCGTCACTGGTTTCCTCGGCCCCAACGGCGCCGGCAAGTCGACGACGCTGCGGCTTCTGTTGGGGCTCGCCGAGCCCACGGCAGGCGAGGCGCGCGTCTTTGGTCGCCGCTATCGCGAGCTCGATGAGCCGGCGCGGCGGGTCGGCGCGGTGCTCGAGTCAAACGACTTCGATCCGGGGCGCTCCGGGCGCAACCACCTGCGCGCGCTCGCGCTCGCGGCAGAGATCTCGCCCGGCCGCGTCGAAGAGATGTTGGAGCTCGTCGGACTCACAAGGGCGGCCGACCGGCGGGTGCGGACGTACTCGCTTGGCATGCGCCAGCGACTCGGTCTCGCGGGCGCCCTGCTCGGCGCCCCCGAGCTTCTCGTCCTTGACGAACCGGCCAACGGGCTCGACCCCGCGGGCGTCCATTGGCTGCGCACGTTTTTGCGCCAGTTCGCGGACCAGGGCGGGACGGTGTTGATCGCAAGCCATGTGCTCGCTGAGGTTGCCCAGACGGTTGACCAGGTCATGATCATTGACCACGGCCGCCTCGTCGCGACCGCGCGACTGGACGAGCTCGCCGGTCGCGGCGAGACCCTCGAGGAGACCTACCTCAAGCTAACCGTGAAGGAGGCATCGTGACCGCTCAGTTTCGCGCCGAGTTGCTGAAGCTGCGCTCGACCCGGACCAATCTGGGCCTCTTCTCAGCGCTGCTCGGTTTCGTCCTGTTCGTCGTTCTGTTGCACGGGTTCAGCCTCCCGGTGGAGCATATCAGCCGTCGCTCCGACCAGCTGCATGTGGTATTCGGGTGGGCGGCACTGCTCGGGTCGCTGTTCGCCGCCCTGCTCGGCGCGCTGGCGATCACGGATGAGTTCCGCCACGGCACGATCCGGCCGACATTCCTCGTGACGCCGCAGCGCGGTCGCGTCGTGGTGGCGAAGGTGTGGGCGAGCATGCTGATCGGGAGCGTCTTCGGGTTGATCGCCGCCGCCGTCGCGATCGGTGTGGGCAGCGCGGCCCTCGCGACGCGCGGCTTGGAGATCCGGCTCGGCGGCGGCGATTACGCCCTCCTGCTCGTTGGCTGCGCTGCAGCGGCGGCGCTCTGGGCAGCGATTGGCGTTGGACTCGGCGCCGTCGTGCGGAATCAGGTGCCGACCGTGGTTGGCATCTGCGCCTGGCTGCTATTCATTGAGAGCCTGCTCCTCGGCGACGTCGGCCTCGTTGGCGACGTCGGCCGGTTCACGCCGGGTGCGCTGGGGAAGGCGGCAAGCGGGCAGGACCCGCTGCTCGCCCCCGGCCTCGCCGTGTTCCTGCTTGCGCTCTACACGGCGGCTGCGGTCGCCGCGGGATGGGTGGCAACGACCCGCCGCGATGTCGTCTGACCTGACCGAAGAGAGGGGACGCGCGCCCCGCGCACAAGCATAGGATCACTCCGTGGGCGAAGCACCCCCATAAACGCTCACAAAAGAGGAAAGGAAAGTAATGGCAGAGCAACGGTTTTGTAATCACGCCGCCGAGGCCAGAGTTGTGGACGAAGAAACCGAGGCGCTGACCCAGTGCATGAACATCCGCGTCGACAAGGAGACACCGCTGTGAGCGAACGTGGTACCAAATTGATGACGAAAGCGAGTCGGCAGCTCGACGAGATGGCTGAGTTCTTCGGCGCCCTGGACGAGGCGGATCTGCGCAAGCCCTGCCTCAAAGATGACGCTGGATCAACCGTCGGCGCGGTCGCCGCGCATGCGGCTGAGATCTATCACTATCTCGGCCGGTTTCTGCGGGCCACCGGGTACGTCCCGGGGTCGCCGGCCACGGGAAACAGCCATGGTCATGACCATGGGCACGCGGCTCCCGAAGCTCTGCCGAACCTGCCGGACCTGCTGGACCGGCTGACCGGCGGAAAGGCCCCGATCGGCCTACTGGCGGGCCTGACTGACGAGCAGCTCGACAGTGTGCCTCCGGCGGGCAGCGGCCGATTCTCCAACGGGCGCCGGAACCTGGAGCGGGCGATTGACGCCCTCATCGCCCACCAAGGGGCACTCCTGGTGACGCTGAAGCGGGCCGTCGCATGACGTATCCACCGTTGGTCGCGGAGTTGGCGAAGCGCGGGTGACGCGCTGCACTCAGCCCTGTCGTGCTGGCCCCGAGGTACGGATAGGTTCCTGCTGCCTGCTCCGTTTGGCGGGTTGACAGCGCATGGCGTTGGGCGCACACTTTTCCTTGCGATGGCACGCAACGGCGCATGCCGGTCGCATCCGTAAACGTCCTGTTTGGGGATCCGTTGATCGCCGCCGATCAACACGCACCAGCCACGCGATCTGCTGGTCACGGAGGGAAGCCATGAACATTCGCCACACGCCGGTGCGCGCCCATCGCCGCATCCGGTCGCTGTTTGGCCGCACGGAGAGGGCGTGCGGATGAGCATGCTCACCTCCCGCGCGCACCGTAATACCGGGGCGCGCCCGCGCCGCCTCGCGATGTCGCTGCCGCTCCTCGCCGCCGCCACCCTCTGCACCGCCTGGGCGGAAATCTTCTGGGGTGGCGTCGTCCGCCTCAGTAAGAGCGGCCTCGGCTGCGCGGACAACTGGCCGCTCTGCAACGGCAAGGTCTACCCCTTCTGGGAACAGCCCGTCCTGATCGAGTATATCCATCGCCTGATCGCCGGCCTCATTAGCGTCCTTGTGATCGGACTGCTGATCGTCGTTCTCCGCACGCGGCGCGACAATCGCTGGCTCGTCCTGCCCGCGCTGCTCGCGGTCGCGCTCTTCATCGCTCAGGCGCTACTCGGCGCGATTGTGGTCTGGTTCAATTTGAAGTCCGGCCTCGTCATGGCACATCTCGCGGCCTCGATGCTCCTGCTCACCACGCTCGGCGTGCTGACCGTCAACGTCTTCCCGCGCCCGCTGGCGGTGCGCGGCATGCGGCTTGTCGGGTTCGACCGCTTCCCGCATCTCGCCCTCGGCGCGACGGTGTTCGCGTACGGTGTGCTGCTTAGTGGCGCGTACACGACGAGTCAGCACGCGGGCGCGGCCTGTACGACGTGGCCCCTGTGCGGCGGACGGCTCGTGCCGCTCGATGGAACGCTCTTCCCGACCGGCGTGCAGATGGCGCACCGGCTCTTCGCCTACGCGCTCGCCCTCATTCTCATCCCGCTCTCCCTGCAGGCACGCCGCAACAAGGCGGCTTTCCCGCTCTTCGCGCGGCTGACGGCAATCGCGTGCGGACTGGTTCTCCTGCAAATCACGATCGGTGTCGTGCAGGTCGTCAATCTGTTGCCCGGCTGGCTCGTCTCGCTCCACATCGGCAACGCGGCAGCCCTCTTCGCGACACTCGTCCTCACCACCGGGTTCGCCTTCCGCGCCCGGGCTGCCAGGAGGGATGATCCCGGCATCGGGTTGGATGGTGACACCGACGAGTCGGTAGCGCCCCACCGCGAGGAGCGGGAGCCGTCCCTGGCGGCGCTCTACTTCAACCTCACCCGGCCACGCGTCATCCCGCTCCTGCTCATCACGACGCTTTGCGCGATGCTCGTCGCCACAAAGGGCGTGCCGTCGTTCGGCCTGATCGTCGTGACGCTGCTCGCCGGGGCGTTGATGGCGGGCGGCGCGCATGCGATCAACGCCTATATTGACCGCGACATTGACCAGCAGATGAAGCGCACACGCACCCGCCCAGTCGTCACGGGAGCAGTATCGCCGCGCCATGCTCTTTTCTTTGGCATCGCGCTTGGGGCAATCGGATTCGCGCTCTATCTCGCCTTCGTCAATGTCTTGAGCGCGCTGCTCGGCCTGGCAGGGCTGCTCTTCTATGTCTACGTCTACTCGCTCTGGCTGAAGCGGCGTACGGTGCAGAACATCGTCATCGGCGGCGCGGCAGGAGCCTTCCCGCCCCTCGTCGGCTGGGCGGCGGTGACCAATCATCTCTCGTTCGCCGCACTCGTGCTCTTCGCGATCATCTTCCTCTGGACGCCGCCGCATTTCTGGGCACTCGCCATCCTCATCCGGCGGGACTATGAGGGCGTCGGCATCCCGATGCTCCCCGTCGTCATTGGGGAGGAGCGGACGGCCCGCCACATCGCGGCCTACACCGTTATGCTGATCGCGGTCACGCTCCTTTTAGCCATCGGGCAGGTGATGGGAACGCTCTATATCGCCGTCGCGCTCCTCTTAGGCGCGGGCTTCCTCTATTACGTCGGTCGCCTCCTGCGCGACACGAACAAGGCAGCAGCGAAGCGGGTCTTCGTCTACTCAAATCTCTACCTCGCGCTGCTCTTCCTCGGGATGGTACTCGATCATGCGCTGCGCTGAGATCCCCGGTGGCGTAGGCTTCAGCCTGCACGAGCGACTGCGGGTTGAAGCCCATTCTCCTGTGTTGAGACAGCCTTCCCTTCTTAGGACGATTGCCCCATGACACACACCGCCCCTCCTGCCGCGCCGCCCGCGGTGAACCTCGAAGCGCGCACGCAGTATCTTTCCATCGTCGTGCTCGGCCTCGGCATTTTCATGGCGGCGCTCGATTTGACGATCGTCGCGCCCGCCTTCCCCGCGTTGCAGCAGAGTTTCAATGTCTCGGCGCGGGCAATTGCCTGGGTGATCGGCATGTACGCGCTCTTCAATGTTCTCAGCCAGCCGACGATGGCGAAACTGGCCGACCGCCACGGTCGCCGCGCCGTCTACCTCGCGGACATCGCCTGTTTCGGAGTCGGATCATTGCTCGCCTTCCTCTCGCCGAACTTCGGCATCTTCCTACTTGCGCGAGCAATCCAGGGCATCGGCGCGGGCGGCATCTTTCCGACGGCGAACGCGATCATCGGCGACATCTTCCCGAAGGAGCGGCGCGGCCTCGCCTACGGTGTAACAGGCTCGCTCTGGGGCATGGCGGCGATCATCGGGCCGAACCTCGGCGGCGTCCTAACGCAACACGCTTCGTGGCACTGGCTCTTTATCATCAACCTACCGCTCGCGGTGATCGTCTTCGTGCTCGGCATGCGTGTCCTGCCCGATCTGCGCCCGGCGCTGCGCGGCCCGCTCGACATCCGCGGCCTGATCTACCTCACCCTCTCGCTCGTCGGCCTGATGGGTGCATTGAACGAGGTGCGCGGAGACGATTTCTGGCACAGTCTCGTCTCGCAGAGCGTCCTCTTCTCATTCGCCGCTTTTCTGTGGTTCGGCTATCTCTTCGTCTTCACCGAGCGGCGCGCGGAATCGCCGATCATCCCGATCGCGCTCTACCGGCACCGTGACCTGCGCATCGCGGACGGCCTCGGTGTGATCGCGGGGATTGTCGAATCGAGCCTCGTCTTCATGCCGACGCTCGCCGTGATCGTGCTCGGTTTCAGCACGGAGAAATCGGGCTACTTCCTTACGCCCGCCGCGATCACGCTCGGTTTCGCCACCCCAGCCGTCGGCATCATGCTCGACCGTTTCGGTCCGCGCCCCGTGCTCGTCACCGGCACGCTGATCACGGCGCTCGGTCTCTTCATGCTCGGTATGCTGGTCAACAGCACCGGGACCTTTCTGCTTGCGCTGATCGTCGGCGGCATCGGCCTCTCATCGCTCCTCGGCACACCGCTCCGCTATCTGACCGCGAACGCCGTTGGCCCCGATGAGCGCGCGACGGGCATGGCCGTCCTCTCAATCAGCACGAACGTCGGCATCGCTGTCGGCTCCGCCTTGACAGGCGCGATCATCTCGTCGCAGCACGCGAGTCATCCCGTCGCCTCGATCCACCGCGCCTACATCGTGCTTGGGTTCATCACCCTGCTCGCCGTGCCGATCGCCGCGCAAATCCACCGACGCACCGCCGAGCAGACTGCTGCCGTCCTTGCCCTCGTCGCCGCGCGCAAGGAACGCCGTGCGGCACGACAAGCAGCGCGCCAAGCCGCCAAAGCCGCCCCTTCCACCACCGGCGACGATTACCGCGTTCTGGACTAGAGCAAATATCGTATTGGTGGTGGCGGGCTTTAGCCTGCCACAGCAAGGAACGGCAGGCTAAAGCCCGCCACCACCGGCTCAATGCTTCTGCAAAACGCTGTAAGCCGTATGATGCTGGCTCTTCCTGCGTGCGTGCATGATGACTCTCCTTTTCAGGTGCCGGTGCTCGTCATATCGGCCAGGTCTGGTTCGTCGTCAGGACGAACGGGCGGTGTACTGCAGTGAGATCAGTTGCCACCGATCATCGTCGCGGATCCACACTCCGGTGACGTTGAACAGGCCTTCGATCGTCTCGCCGTGGTAGCGGCAGACGGAATGTTGCACGTCCCACCGGATCGCCGCGTCGCCGTAGACGCGCACGTCGGTCTCGATATTCTCCAGCGTGACCTGTGTATAGACGCTTTCTTGATGGGTGCCGATCCACTCCGCCTTCGAGATGACGAAGCCCTTCGGGCCGATGATGCGGCAGTCGAGGGCGACCAGGGGGTCGAGTGTGTGGGCGTCGCCACGAAGCAGCGCCGCGATCAGTTCCTCCTGCGCGTGGTGAACGGACGGTGCCATAGATTGCTCCTTTCGGATTGTCGGATCGTCGCCGGTACCGGCGAGCCGTTGACGCAAGTGCCCAATGCGTTGCCTTCGATGCGGCTCTGATGTCAGAGCCCGGGCTTGAAGACCATGTCCCAGAGAGCGACGAGCAGGATGACCAAGATCATCCCATAGCCGAGCATCCAGCGACTCACCAGTGCGGCGCCGTCTGCGGCGCCGCTGGCTCCAGTACCGACCGCGCGCTCCATCTGGATCACGACACGGCTCAGGAATACCGCCCCGATCAGGAAGGCAAGGCCGAACAGCGCGAGCGCGAGGATTACCCACAGCTGTGAGAAGCGCCACGCAGCGCTGTCGAGGACCAGCCAGACACCGGTTATCAGGACGACGATCACCGCTGGCGTCAGCGCGCGCAGACCGACATACCGCAATGTCCGGGCGAATTCAGGGATGGCGTTCGGGTCGCTGCTCGTCCGAGCACGGGCGCCGATGAGCAGAAGCGTCACGCCGCCACCGACCCACACGATCCCGCCCAGGATGTGGACGAAGTGGATCCAGTTATCGAGGCTCATCCGTCACAACTCCTTTCGTTCGCATGGATAGAGACGATGTCCCGTCGCTCGGGGCCGCGAGTGGTGGGTCCGTGTGGGATGTCGGCTCCGGTTGAGGGCGGGCGGACGCGGCGGTAATGAGCATCCCGGCCACCAGTGCCGTGACGGCGAGAATGCCGGCAGCCCAGGCGGCGGCCACGGTGTAGCCATGCACAAGTGCCGCCGCGCCGGCGCCAGGCATGCCCTGATGCGCGCTCAGGTACCGGGCCGTGGCTCTGCCGGCGACGGTGTTCAACACCGCGACGCCGAGCGATCCGCCGATTTGTTGCGAGGTGTTGACGGCGGCGGCGGCGACACCGGCGTCTGTGCGGTCCACGCGCTGGGTCGCGGTACTGATCGCGGGAACGAACACACACCCGAGGCCGAGACCGATCAGCACTTCGGCCGGCATCACGAGCCGCACGTACGCATCGCTGACCGTCAGCCGGGTCAGCAGCAGCATCGCCGCCGCCGCGAGCAGCAGGCCGGGTACGATCAGCAGGCGCGCGGCGACCAGTTGCGAGCTGACGAACACCGCGACAGACAAGGGCAGAAAGGCCAGCCCCGCCTTGATCGGAGAGAAGCGGAGGACGACCTGGAGGTAGTACGTCAGGAACAGGAACAGGGCGAGCATGCCGGCGACCGCACCGGCAACAACGAGGTAGGCGCCGACGCGATTCCGGTCCTGCAGGATCCGCAGCGGCAGCAATGGCGCATCGGCCCATGACTCCCGAATGACAAACAGCGTCAACAGCCCGGCAGCGCCGACGAGGAACCCTACGACCAGGATCGAACCCCAGCCACGCGTTGCCACCTGCGAACACGCGTACACGACCGCGACCAGGCCGCCGGTGGCCAGCAGCGCGCCCGGGAGATCGAGGTGGGCGGCGCGCGGCGGGTGGTCCCTGGTGAGCAGGAGCCAACCGCCGACCGCGGCGACCACGGCGATCGGGGCATTTACATACAGGCACCACCGCCAACTCAGCCCGTCGGTGAGCAGGCCACCGACGATCAGCCCCACGGCGCCGCCGCCACCGGCGATCGCACCGAAGATCGCGAATGCCCTGGCCCGTTCCCGCGGTTCGGTGAACGTCACCGCCAGCGCGGAAAGCACGGTGGGCGCCAACAGCGCCGCGAACGCGCCCTGCGCCGCGCGGGCGCCGATCAGCGTGACCAGGTTTGTCGCCGCGCCACCGACCGCGGACGCGGCGGCAAAACCGAGTAAGCCGATCAGGAAGGCGCGCTGGCGGCCGAACTGGTCGGCGATCCGGCCGCCGAGCAGCAACAAACCGCCGAAGGCGAGGGTGTAGCCGGTGATCACCCATTGCCGGTCCGCGTTGGAGAACCCGAGATCGGCCTGCGCCGACGGCAGCGCGATGTTCATGACCGTTGCGTCGAGCGCGATCATCAGCTGTGCCAACGATAGGACAACCAACGCCAGCCACCGGCGGCTGTCCGGCTCAGCCTGCATCGTCTCTTGTCCATTGGCCGATGCCCGCTGCCTGGCGTCAACCCGCGAGCGGTGAACGGACGAGTCGGCGTTCATGCCATGCCCCTCCTGGACGTAGTCGTAAGGCGTTTCCCGAGGTGTGACGGGCGAATCCGTGTCATCGCGGTCGGTGCGTTCATCCCGGGAGACCCCTAACGCGCGCGCACTGGGTAGCGCAGATGTGTGACGCCGACGCCTACGACCACCGTCGGATTGCCGAGGATTACAGGTGCGTTCTGAAGCCGGTCGAACAAGGGGACCCCAGCGCCCAGCAACACCGGAGCGAGATCGATGTGAATCTCGTCGAGCAGGCCGGCGTCGAGGCACTGTCGAATTGTCTCGCCGCCATGGACGCCCACCGCGCGGTCTCCCGCAGCAGACGTGGCTTGAGCCACAGCGCTTTCCAGCCCTTCAGTCACGAAGTGGACGGTCGATCCGGGGCGGGGCCAACCATCCGGCACGTGGTGAGTGACGACGAACGCTGGTATTCCCCACGGGTGCTGACCGCCCCAGCCTTCGGCCCGGTTGAATGTGCGGCGACCGGTGAGCATCGCACCGACCTCGCTCATCAGGGCCCGCAGCTGTTCGGCGCTGGCCGCGGAGACGTGAAATGTGAAGTCCGACCTGGATGTGGGCACGTCGACATCACCCGCGTAGTACCAGTCGAAGACTTCCGCGACGCCGTCGCTGGTATCAGCGACGTAACCGTCGAGCGACATGGACATGATTGCGATGACCTTGGCCATTGGGTCTGCTCCTCCCTCGTTAGCCTTGGCAGCTGGAGAGCGCCCCAGACACCTTGGCTCTGGAAACGTGACGATTTCGTTGATCCCATGTTGATGGACACGCGTATTGGCCGAGCTACGGCGAATCACTGGCCTTGGTCTCCCGTCCAATGCTCGCCCGAGCCGCCTCCGCTTCGCGCACGAGTCCGAAGTACTTGTCGTTGTCGAATGGCATGGGCTGAAGAGTGTCCGGATGCCACAGGGTCCGATCGTGCGCGATCAAGTCTCCCAAATACACATGGAGCCCAGCCGAATATCCGCTCGCCGGGTTCGCGACCGCGTGGATCACGCCGCTCGTCATCCTGATGCTGCCCTGTGCCCTGAGCTCAGACACCCCTCTCACGGAGATCGCATCGCCTTCTGCGCTGCCGAACCACACGTTTCGCTCCAAACCTGAGTAGAGTCCGATCGCCGCCTCCATGCCGTGGTTGTGGGCGGGATATTGGAGGCCGGGGGCGATCGTGACCTGGATGATCGTCAAGCGCGGATCTCTGAAAAGCACCAGCTCTTGACCCAACGGGTCGGGCAAACCATCGATCAGCCGGTCCGGTGTGCTCACCACCTGGTGCAGCAGGTCCTTGATCGCGTCGGCGGGCTCATCCGCATCCAGCGCCGCGAAGCACTCTTCCACAAAGCGGCCGATCTCAAAGGCGGGCATCAGTCAGTTCCTCCAGGAATCGAATCATGAACTCGTGCACGTGTATTGCTCCCACTTCTCACCTCCGGTGTCGATGTTTGCGGTGTAGACCTCGCCATCACCGCGAAGTCTGACTCATAATCCGTCAACTCACCCCGACCAACCACAACAAAGGGCCGCTGGTCGACCGGCTCAGCGACGGACGCGGTAGCGGATGTGCGTGGCCTCCGGCGTGTCGATCACCCGGACGATCTCCAACTCGATCCGCGACGGCAACACCTCGAACAGCCGACGGCCACCACCGAACAGCACCGGGATCTGGTGAATTTGCAACTCGTCCAGCACCCCGGCCTCGAGCGCCCGTTGCGCCGTGTACGCGCCATGCACCATCACGTTCCGGTCCCCGGCGGCGGCCTTCGCCTGTGCCATCGCGCTGGCGATCCCATCGGTCACGTACGTCACCAACGGATAGTTCGCGACGGACGGGCCGGGCGGCCGGTGACTGGGCACGAAGATCGGGACCCCGTGATGATCGCCGCCCCAGTGATCGACCTGCTCCGCGGTCCGCCGTCCCACCAGCACCGCGCCGGTCGCGTTGATTTCGTCTATCAATTCTCCAGCCGGCCCGGACGGTCGGAAGAACTCCCCGTCCGCAGTGACGAACCACTCGTGCAGCCGGCCGAAGCCGTCGCCGCCGGGGTTGCCCGGTTCGTCGTTCGGACCCGCGATGTACCCGTCGAGGGACATCGACATGTAGAGCACTGATGCAGACACTTCGACCTCCTGTGGTCTCGATCCAAGACGGATTCACCTTGTTGCAGACCCGGCATGGCGGCACTTCTCGTCGGCCAGCCGGACCCAAATTTCAAGCCAACATTTACAGGACACGCCCTACGTCCATGCCCCTCCTTTCATCGTTCACTCGATCCGTCGCCAATGCCTGGTTTCAGCCCGCCGGCCGCGCCGCCGCACGGAGGCGGGGCGCGACCTCCTGGATGAACAGCCGCAGCGTCTCGTGATCGAGCGGCGTGCGCTCCAGCAGTATGAACATGTCGAAGCCGTTGTGGGCGTATGGTGCGAGATGCACCGCGACCTCCTCCGGTGTCCCCGCGATCGCCATCTGCCGCGCCCGCTCGGCTGGCAGATGGCGCTCCGTGGCGAACCGATCCAGCTCCTCCTCGACTTGCGCCGGGTCGGCGCGGACGATCACATTGCTCCCTATCTGCTTCTGGATCGCGTCGTAGTCGCGCCCTACTGCCGCGCAGTGGCCGCGCAGCACGTCCAGCTTGTGCTGGAGTTGCGGGATGGGCAAGGGGAAGGCGTTCCAGCCATCCGCGTGCTCCGCGACGACGCGCAGGGTCTTCTGCTCGCCCATGCCGCCGACCCAGATGGGCGGGTGCGGCTTCTGAATGGGCTTCGGCGCGCAGACGGCATCGGAGAGGGTGAAGTACTCCCCCGAAAAGTCCGCGCGCTCCTCGGTCCACAGCAGCTTGCAGACGCGGATCGCCTCGTCCAGCTGCGCGAGGCGGACGGGCGCGGGCGGAAATGGGAGGCCGTACATGCGGTACTCCGCCTCCAGATAGCCCGCGCCGATGCCGAACTCCAGCCGACCGCCGGAGATGACGTCCAGCGTCGCCGCCATCTTGGCGAGCAGCGCCGGATGGCGGTAGCCGACGCTGGTGACGAGCACGCCAACGCGGATGCGGTCGGTGGCCTCAGCGAGGGCGGCGAGGGTGGTCCACGCCTCGTACCACGGGTCAGTGTCCCGCGCGCCGAAGACAGGATTGGCCGTGAGGTGGTCGCTCACCGAGGCCCAGTCGTAGCCGAGGCGTTCGGCCTCCCGCCAGTAGTCGCGCCGCGCTGCGTAGGGTGTCTCGGTCGGGCCGGCTTGGATGCCAAAGCGAAGCGGTCGGGTCGCGGTCATGGATCGGTTCCTTTCTCGCCGCGATCGGCGTTGAAACCACCCCAGACGTTTGCCGGGGCGGAATGCGGGTGCGGTCCGGCGCTCAGCGCGCGGTGTGCCGTCGGCGATCGAGCAGGCGACCGAAGGGCTTGTAGACGGCGAGCAGGACGGTCAGGACCAGGACACCGGAGGCGGATGCCGCGTCCCGGACCAATCCGAGCCGGTCCGCGGGCGGCGCTGGTGAGCCAGCCACGGCGGTCGCTGCATCAGCAGCCGTGCCCAGCGTGGGCACGAGCACGAGCAGCCCGAGCACGATCCCCATGACGGTGAGCGCGAGCTTGAGGGTGACCCACCAGTACCGCACGATCCCCCACGGTGTGAGAAGGCCCAAGGTCAGGCCGGTGGTGAGTGCGAGCACGGCCAGCGGCACGAGCAATGTGCGCCCGATCAGGTGCGCCGCCGGGTAGACCGTACGTGGGTCGGCGCCGCGCGCTCCGGCGATGCAGAGCGTGAGCACCGCCGCGTCAGCGCCGAGCAACCCGACCGAAACGATGATGTGCACGCTCAAGAACAGCTTGCGCCAGGGTGGTGCGAGCGGCCATGTCGCCCGCGGGCGAGGTCGGGCGGGTGCTGTCCGCTCATTCTCCTGTTCCGCGTTCGTTCCTCCGGTGCTGCGAACCTGTAGCTGCGTCATGTGTCCCATGGTGCTTCGTTTCCTCTTATCACCGCATGAGACTTCATCCCCCGCGGCCCGGCGGGACCTCGGGGATGGGACCGTTGGCCTGCCAACCTGCAATTAGCCAGCGCCCCGCCTGCCGCACGAAGACCAGCGACACGCGAAACTGACCGCTGGCATCGTGACCCTGAAAGGACGTCCGCTGGACCTGCCGTCCGGTCGCCACGGCCGTCTCACCGTAGCGGCGCACCGCGATCTCCTCCAATGCGAAGGACGCGTTGTGCAAGTCGCCGGACTGGTAGCGCGCCAGCCACTGCTCCTTGGTGAGCATGAAGCCGCGCGGCCCGATGCCGACGAAGTCGTCCGCCAGGTTCTGCGCAAGGAAGTCAGTGTCGCCCCGCTGCTCGGCGGCGGCCCACTCCTGTACCAGGTTCTGGATCTGATCTTCCATCTGAGAGTCCTCCTCATTCCTACGTGCGCCGCTGCCCGCGTCGCTTCGGAGCAACCGTAAACCCTTCCCTTGGGGGAGAGTCAAGCCGCTCAGTTCCTCCTTGCCTGGTCACGAGCGATTACCCACTCACCTCAGCGTACCGAGGGCATGCGCGAATGAGTGCCTATGGGTGGTGGCGCACTTTCCGAGTCACACAACTCTCGTCGCGGTCGACTCATACCCACCCCCGCCCGGATACACCCAACCGCCGGACAGGGTGTCGCCGTCATTGGTGAACGTGCCTTTGTAGTATGCCGGAGAACCCTTCTCTCCGCCCCAGATTGTCAGCGTGTCTCCATCGAGTTCATACACGTAATCGAACGTTTCGCCCGTGCTGCCGTAGTAGCGCGAGTGGATGTCCGCGCTCGGCTCCTCCCCGAAAGCCTGGAGATGACCGATGATCTCCATGCCCTTGTTTGCGTGCCCGCCGTGGACGAGTTCGACGCGTTGTATGAGGAAGAAGCCGCCTTCCATCCACTCGTAGGTGATCGTCCCCACCGCACCCCCGGATACTTTCCAAGTGCCGACCAGCCTATCCAAGCCCTTGAGATCGGGGGGTGGCTCGGGTTGCTGCGTCTGGGTGGTGTCATTGCTCGTCATGCGTCGCGCTCCTTCCATGCGGTCGCTATCCCAACCAATACATGCCAGAAATCTATGATGATCTCTGTGATGTGATCTTCCGTCTGCTCCCTGCCCCAGATGGCGCCAGACGCTCGTATGCGAGGCACTCCGCATCCCTGGTCGGGTCATCCGGGTGATGCCAGATCTCCTGCCCCTGCGGGACGAAACCGCTCGTGAGCGCAACGGCATGCGAGGGCGCGTTATCCAGATCAACGAGCAGATGGAGTCGCTGCAACCGCAGCGACGTGAATGCCCAGTCACAGAGCAGGCCGACCGACCGACGTGCCAGCCCTCTGCCCCGTGCCAGCGGGTCGAGCCAATAGCCGACTTCCGCGTCGGCGCGCTCGGGGTAGATGTGCAGCAGACTCGCCGTCCCCGCGAACAACGGCGCGGCGGTGGCCGCATCGAGGATGACGGCGAACCGAGCGCCCGTGCCCGCTCCCCACGCCACCTGCGCTGCGGCGATCAAGCACCGTGCCGCATCGGGCGTGAAGGGCCATGCGATGGATGTGTAGCGACCGATGTCCGCCGCTTGACCGGCCGCCCACAGCGCCTCGACGTCATCGCCGCGTAGCGGACGCAGGAGGAGATCGCCGTCGCGGAGCATCGGCTGCGGGGGCGCGGTGGGGAGGGGGTGGTTGTCGTGCCACCCACACCGTTCATCCTGACTTCGGTCATCCATGCGATGCCCTCACTTCCTGATCAACCGTTTCACATGGGAAGCCTCGCCACAACATCCCTTATTTCGGCAGCTCTCGTTGTCGGCTATTCCGCTTGCATGCGTAGCCTGAGGGTGTGGAGTCCAACGGTCGAGAGCCAGCCGAGGTAGGACACGAGCAGGAAGCGTCCGAACAGACCGGTGAGGACGCCGGGACCGAACTTCCCGTCGTGCGGGAGCAGAAGGATGAATGCCACCATGGCGGCCAGCGCAATACCAGCGGTGAGGAACAGCCACTTGCGAATAGGCCGCCAGGCTTGGGTACGAGCCAGAGCGAAGCTAAGCAAGAGGGCAGCCATCGGTGTGTAGTCGAGCGAGGCGCCAACGAGATACATTTTACCGCTAAAGGTCGCAGATCCTTGATTCGTAGCTGTAGCTATTGGGTCGGTTGTAAAGATGGCAGCAATGAATAGACCAATGGCGCCGATACCAAGGACGGCGAGGCCGATGTACCCCACGACGGTGCGGACATGTGAGAAGATCGCCACACCGGCGCTCGCGAGGCTCGTCGCCAGCATGAAGAAAGCCAGATGCATCATCCAGCCGAAGTCACCGAGCGCGTATTCGCTGACGAAGCGCCACGTCGGGTCGAACTCCGGCTCGAGCACATGGAGACTCCCCAGCAGGAGGGCGAAGAGCACCCCCGAGGCGATTGAGAGCCGCGCGGCCAGGGCTTCAACGGTGGACACCGGTTTCGTAAGAATGAGTGGTTGAGCCATTTCTTGATCCTGGTGGTGCTTACGCAGTCTACCCCCATGTGCAAGTTTCTTCGCACTACTTGCTCGACAGCAACGACCTCCGTACGCTGTGAGGTACTGACTCGCACAACGCACGGAAGATGGCCACGGCGCCGCACCGATGATGCAGCGACTGACACACCACGGCCTGCCATGCCTGACCGAGGTTGCTGATGTAGTGAGTGACTTCTTCACTCATTGTTCCGTCTCCTCGATCGGTCCGTTCAATCCCCCGTCGCCTGGTGCGTCACTGCCCCGCCGGTGTGTAGGTGAGGGAGAGGACGCCTGTGCTGAAGGTCTGTGCGTCCACGAGCCGCAGCGCCACCCGATCACTCCCCTCCGGGAAGAGGCGCTTGCCGCTGCCCACAACGATCGGGTGGACCAGCAACTGGAGCTCGTCGAGCAGGTGGTCGCGCAGCAGCGACCGGATGAGGGTCGCGCTGCCGGTGATGCCGATGTTCTTGCCGGGCTGCTGCTTCAGTTTAGTCAGTTCCTCGGCGACATTGCCCGCGAGCAGCGTCGAGTTCTGCCACTCGACCGTCTCCAGCGTCGTGGAGACAACATACTTGGGGGTCCCGTTCATATGTGCCGCGAACGGGTCGTCGCTGCTCTGGTTGGGCCAGAAGGCGGCGAACTCCTGATAGGTGACGCGCCCGAGCAGCATGGTGTCCGCCCCGGACATCAGCGACCCGACCGCCACCCCCATCTCGTCGTTGAAGTAGGGGCCCTGCCACTGCTCCGGCGATTCCACGACCCCGTCCAGTGTGATGAACAACCCGGCGACGATCTTCCTCATCCTGGTCTCCTTTTCCTTTGCAATCGCCTCGATTAGCGTGCCTGCAGGCGCGTGAGGGTCGTCAGCATCCGGACGATCACGCCAGCGGCGGTTATGTGCATCAAGACGAGGATCGCCGTCTGCCCGCCCGTCACGCCCGGTACCGTGGGGATGTAGGTGAAAAGCGGGATCAGGGTGACGACGAAGACGACGGCGGCGATGATCGTGAAGAGGCGCGCCGGGGTGCGGGTGAGACGCAGGAGGGCGGCGTAGAGCAGCACCGCGCCGATGGCGGCGGGGAGCGTGAAGACGATCTCGCCGCTGACGTTGGCGAGGGGAAGGAACTGCGGGTCGTAGGCGACGAGCGCGCCACCGATGAAGTAAATGAGGGTGTTGGCGGCGACCGCGGCAATGACGGTGGCGAGGCCGATGCGGGCGACGCGGCCCCGGCTGGCGACCCGCGACTCCTGCTGCACGAACGAGGACGCGGCGATGGACGAGGTCTTGGTGAGAGACGACATGGTGGCAACCCTCCTTCTCAATGACCGACGAGACACAGAACGCGTGTCCTACAGAAGCGTGGAACGGTTATTTCATGCGATAGCCGTTCGGCGGGGCGCGGATTCGACGACCACGGGCCCGCTGCGCGGAAACCCCGCGATCCAATCTCGGGACGCCTGCATGTGATCGGTCTGAGCCTGATTCCCTCGCATCTTCTTGGCCGGGCTCACCTCCTTTCTCGTCACCGTCTGCCTATGCCCTGCCGCCCCGCCGGGGGAAGAACCCGTGCAGCCCCGCGCTCGTGTGCCTGCCGCGACTGCTCGTCCCGAGCGCGGAGCCTCGGTGCATGACACGAGAGAGTCGTTCGGGGTTGGCCCAAAACCGACACCCTGTCTTGGCCGTCTCGCTCATCCAAGGCTCTTGGCTGACACTTGCCGGTGACGAGTGCGAAAGGATGAGAGTGGATGAGCCAGGTGGATGAGCCAGACGGCGGGGACCGGGATATACTGCTGGCGGAGTCGTGAACAGCGATAGATCGTCCCCGAAATCGTCACCAAATCCACCCGTTTACGAAGTCCGTACATCCCCAAACGGACTTCGCCAGCAGTAGCTTCGGTCATTCTGGTTCCCTAAGGAGAACTCCCTTCCATGCTCATGCAACGAGCTTCTCTTCTTCCACCAGAAGCATATCAGGATAATGGGCTTGTAACAGAACCATTCTTTGGTACACTGCCCATACCATTTACCAACACGACCATCCATGCAACACCATTCAACTCCCAACAGGAGCGTGACCATGCCCAAACGCACCATACCAACCAACCGACCAGAGATCCTGCTGGATGCCCGTTTGCCGGTGCCGCTCTACAAGCAGCTCTATGAGCGCTTACGCTCCGCGATTCTCGCGGGGCAATTGGAATGCGGGGCCCGTCTGCCCTCGACGCGCCAGCTTTCCAGCGAGCTGGGTGTTTCGCGCACAACCACTGTCTTGGCCTATGAGCTATTGTCGTTGGAGGGATATCTGGAGAGCCGGGTGGGACAGGGGACGACGGTGACGCGCCATTTGCCAGTGACCCTCTTACTCGAGCATGCAGACCGGATGCGGGAGCAGCGAGCAGACGCGCCGGAGGTGCCTTCTCTGCGCCTCGCTTCACGTGTCCGCCCGCTCCAGGAGGTACTGCTTTCCTTACACTTCGAGGGGAGTGGCCGCAAGGCCTATCGCGGCGTTGAGCCAGCAGTAGATCTGTTCCCCTATGAGGTGTGGGCGCGTTTGATTGCTCGCCGCGCTCGGCAGTCACTGCGTGAGTTCGCCCACTACCAGTCGCCTGCTGGCTACTACCCACTGCGCGAGGCTATCGCGGCGCATATCGGCATTACACGCGGGGTGCATTGTACGCCCGAACAGATTATCCTCACAGCCGGTTCGCAGGGCGCGCTTGATCTCGCCGTGCGCACGCTGCTCAATCCTGGTGAGGCAGCCTGGCTGGAGAATCCCGGCTACTTTGGCGCGCGGGGCGCGCTTCTGTCCGCAGGGGCGCACCTGGTGCCTGTGCCTGTCGATGAGCAAGGACTCGACGTGGAGCGTGGGCAGCAGCGCTGTCCCCAGGCGCGTCTGGTCTCGATCACTCCCTCGCATCAGTTTCCCACCGGCGTAACGATGAGTCTCTCCCGCCGCCTGGCACTGCTGGACTGGGCCAGACAGGCTGGCGCATGGATACTGGAGGATGACTACGATAGCGAATATCGCTGGAGTGGGCGTCCGCTGGAGGCACTCCAGGGGCTGGACCATTCCGGGCGGGTGCTCTATATCGGGACCTTCAGCAAAGTGCTTTTTCCAGCGCTACGCCTGGGCTACCTGGTCGTCCCCACCATACTGCTGGAGCCCCTGCTGGCCACGCGGTATTTTATCGATATCCACATCCCCATGCTGGAGCAGATGGCTCTGACCGACTTTCTGCGCGAGGGATATTATGCCCGCTACCTGCGCCAGATGCTCCCGCACTATCGCCAGCGGCGCGATCTCCTGCAAAACGCCCTGCGCGCGCACCTGGGCGGTCTGCTCGACGTGCATGCCCCCGAGGCCGGCATGCGTCTCGTTGGCTGGCTCCCGCCCGAGAAAGATGATCGCCGCGCCGCAGACCTTGCAGCAGGGGTGGGCATCGAGGTCGCGCCTCTTTCCAGATACAGCCTGGAGCCGCTGCCCCGCGGAGGGCTCCTCTTTGGCTTTGCCTATGCCAGCACCAACGAGAAGGAAATGCTTCTCTGGGTGAAAAGACTGGCAGCGGCGATCTCCCAGCTTTGAGCGGCGCATCTGCCGGTTGACGTGTCCCTCCGTCGGCCCGTTGCTCTCCGGCAGCGTCAGCCGCGCGCACAGCGGCATAGTCCACCGCGTTCTTCGGTTAGACAAGTGAGGGGACGGGGAGGGTGGGGAGCGTGACGGTGAAGACGCTGCCCGCGCCAGGAGCACTGCCAAGGGTAAGCGTGCCGCCCATCAGTTCAACGAGGCGGCGGGAGAGGGCGAGGCCGAGGCCGGTGCCGCTCTGCGAGCGCGCATAGCCCGTTTCGACGCGGCGGAAAGGCTCGAAGATCAGCGCGGCGTGCTCAGGCGCGATACCGATGCCCGTGTCTTGCACAGTGAGGGTAACCGTTTCCTCACTCGCGGTCACCGCGACGGTAATCAAACCACCTTCGGGCGTAAACTTGTGCGCGTTCGTCAGCAAGTTCAGGACGACCTGCGTGAGCCGCGCGGCGTCCGCCCGCACGAGCGGCGTTTGCGGCGGCACACCGATCACCAGTTCCTGCCGCTTCGCGGTAATGAGCGGCGACAGGACGCGCTCGCAACTCCGGCAGACCGACGCGATATCCACCCCTTCCGACATCACAGCCATCCGCCCCGCGCCAACCCGCGCCATATCGAGTAGGTCATTCACCTGCGCGAGCAACAGCTCGCCGCTCGCGACGATGTCCTCCGCCGCTTCGTGCAGTTCGCTCGGATCGTCAATCAGCCCGTCCGCGATCAGCCGCCCGAAGCCGAGGATCGCGTTGAGTGGCGTGCGGAGTTCGTGCGACAGCGAGGCGAGGAAGTCATCCTTGTGACGATTTGCCTCCTCCAACTCCCGCACTTGCGCTCTCACCTGCCGCAGTAGACGGTCTTTCGTGATCGCCAGCCCCGCTTGTTCGGCGACGAGTTCGAGCGTCGCGACCGCTTGCGCGTCCAGGAGCGGCGTCTCCGCACGCGCCGCGACGCTCAGGACACCGACGATCTGACCGACCGCACGGATCGGCACGGAAGCAAGCGTGTGGTAGGCGCGGGCACGGGCCGCCTCCGCGAGGGGTGTTGCGAGCGCATCGCGACCGAGATTGAGGAGCCGGGGAGTATTCTCCGCGACGACACGCGCCTCCAGGATATTCTCCGGTTGCCGCGCCGCCCGCCCCTCGATGATGCGACGGATTGGCGCATCCTCGTCCGGCGTCCGGGACGCATAGGCAGCGAGGTGCACGCTCTCCTCGTCGAAAGTTACCACCGAGGCGGAATCCGCCCACTGCGCGGTGAGATCAGCGAGCGTCTGAAGCGTTGCCGACTCCGAGGAGACCGAATTGCACGCCTGCGCCACCGCCGCGACAAACGCCGCGTCCCGCTCCCGCCGCGCGCCATCCGCGACGCGCTGGGCCAGTTCGCGTTCGAGTTCCTTGCGTGACGTGATATCCCGAACCACGGCGATGGCGCCAACAATCGCGCCCTGTTCCCGCCATGGCGAAAGTGAGACGATCGTATCGAGCCACCGCCCATCCTTGTGGCGTTGTCTGTTCTCGATATGCGTGAAACTCTCGCCATTGTCGAGCACGCGGCGCCAGAGGCCCGCCGTTTCCGGGTAATCGTCGAGCGGGGCGAGCGGCGGATACGTGCCAATCACTTCCTCGGCATTGTAACCAAAGAGCCGTTCCGCGCCTGTGTTCCAACCGGTGACGATGCTGTTCCGGTCCAGCCGGATAATTGCGTCGGCCATGTCCTCAAGCAGTGTTTCGGACCGCTGGCGGGCGTTCTCCGCCTCGGTATACAGGCGGGCATTGACCACCGCCTGAGCGGCCAGCGGTGCGAAACGCTCGACGATCCGCAGGTCATCATCACTGAATGCATTCACCTCACGGCGGGAAGCGATCAGCGTCCCGACCGGCCCCTCCCCGACCATCAATGGCACCATCAGGGAACTGCGGATCGGCGTCTCGGCGGAGACCGCGTCCGGGCCGCTGCGGAGCACACGCGGATCCGCCAGAAGATCGGGCACAGAGACGGATTGCCGATGGCGATACACCCAGCCGGTCAGGCTACCATCGAGCGGGCGGGATTGCGTCGTTGGAAAATGCGCCCCTTCTCCTTCGGTACGCAAGGCCATCTGCACGAGCGCGTCTGGCGCATGGCCATCGAGGTAAATCGCGGATGAACGGCAGGGCATGAGCGCCATGAGCCCTTGCAGGACTGCATCCAGCGTCTCCCTCAGATGGAGGGAGCGGTTGACCTGCGCGATCATATTCCCGAGAGTTGTCAGTTCAGTACGTCGCCGCGCGCTCGCAAGTGTCGCGCCAAAGAGCACGCCAATCTCATTGAGCGCAGCCCGTGCGTTCGATCCGACATAGCGCGGCGCGACATGCACCGCCTGGATAACACCGAAGCGGAAATCACCGATCGTGACCGGCACGGAGACGAGATTAAAGGGCGGCACAAGCCCGAGCTCCGCGAGCGCGGCGGCGGCTCCTTCAGGTGGCACGTACTCCGCGAGAACCACCGGCTCCTGGTCGCGGAGCGAGCGCGCCGCCGCGCTCGCGTCATCGAGGCGATGGAGGGCAATCGCATCGCGCGCGAGCGCGGCGCCAACCGTCGCGTGCGTCATGACAATCGTGCTGTCCGCCGGGTTGAAGGCATAAAAGGCAGCCACGCCGCTGTTGAGCGTCTCACTGACCGCGAAGAGCGCCGCCTCGGTCGGATCAGGTGCGTCCACTGCTTGCACGAGGCGTGTTGCCAGTGAGAGCGGCGAATACGAACCGGTACGGGCGACCATGTGCGGCGGCACCTCAAAAGCGCGAAAAAGATACGTACGACGAAGATGCACCCGCATCCTAACGATATGCCGCACGTTTTGTCAACGAAGCGGGAACAAGTCAAAAGTCGAAAGTTAAACGTACCAAGGAGTTGCGATGCATCCTACCTGTTACTCTCGACTCGTCACTCGTCACTCGTTACTCTTCCCTGCCTGATACGCCCGATCCAGGAGCGACATAATGTGCGCGACTTCCATATCGCTGCCATGCTGGCGGAGGATGCCACCGACCTGAATCATGCAGCCGGGATTCGCGGAGATGACGATGTCGGCGTTCGTCGCCTCGGCGTTGGCAACTTTCCGTTCGCCGAGGCGCGTCGCCATCTCCGGCTGCGTGATGTTGTAGATACCGGCGGAGCCGCAGCAAAGGCTCGATTCATTCATCTCGACAAGTTTCAGGCCGGGAATCGCGTTCATCAGTGTGCGCGGCTGCCTGGAGATGCGCTGCGCGTGACAGAGATGGCACGGCTCCTGATACGTTACCGTGACGTTGACCGCGCCCATAGCCGCCGTGTTGATCGGGTGCTTCGCCAGCCATTCCGTCGCGTCATTGACCTTCGCGCCGAAGGCCGCCGCGCGATCCGCGTACTCAGGGTCGTGCTCCATCAGATGTGTGTAATCCTTCAACTGCGCGCCGCAGCCCGCCGCGTTGACGATCAGCGCCTCCGCACCGCTCTGCTCGAAGGCATCAATATTCTTTCTCGCCAGCGCGCGCGCGCCGTCGAGATCGCCCGCGTGGGCATGCAGGGCGCCGCAGCACCCCTGCCCGGCGAAGGCGCAGACATCGTTGCCGTTCGCCGCAAGCACGCGCGCCGTCGCCCGCGTCACGTCCGCGAACGCGGTGGACTGGATGCACCCGGCGAAGATGCCGACCGTGTGTTCCGCCGCGCCATTCGTGGCGGGCAAGACATTGCCACGCGGGACGAAGAACTTGTCGTTCATCTGCGGCAGGAGCATTTCCTGCTCCTGGAGTTTGAGCAGTTTGAGGATGCCGCTACGCCGCGCGAGCGCCTGCACGCCGCTCCGCTGGTAGAGCCGCATCATCCACGAGAAAGCGCGAAAAAGCGGCATGTGCGGGAAGAGCAGCCCAAAGACCGCGCCGCGCGTCACCCGCACCGGCGCGGGCTGCTCGTCGCCCTCCACCTGCTGAATCTGATCGCGCGCCGCCTCCACAAGCCGCCCGTACTGCACGCCGGAGGGGCAGACCGCCTCGCAGGCGCGGCAATTCAGGCACTGGCTCATCTGACCCGTGAAGACATCGTCCTCGATGTCCAGGTTCCCCTCGCTGACCATCTTGATGAGATAGATACGCCCGCGCGGCGACGACGCCTCGTGTCCCGTCTCGACGTATGTCGGGCAGGAGGAGAGGCAGAGGCCGCAGTGGACGCACGCATTGATGATGGATTGCTCCGGCGCGTCATGATCCGTGAAACCGCGTATCAGATGCTCCAGCGGTTGATGTGTCTCCTCAACAGGCGCGAGCGTCGCCATCGGTTGCGTTCCTTCCCCGTGAGTCCGCGTGCCCGGTCACCCTTCGGACACAACAATTTCCTCTTTTATTGTACCGCGTTTCACGATCCATGGCGCAGGAGAGCGACGTGCCAGGCGCCGAAAATTCTCCCCTTCCATCGCGATGAAGAGGGGAGAGGGGCGAGGTTTACCAAGGGATGCCGGCGCGCTCCGCCTGCATCGCCATGAAGGCGTCGTCGTCCATCGTGTCGCGTAGATGGAGGCCCTGCTCGGCGTCCGGCGTGCCGGGCCAGCGCAGTTTGCCGGGCGCGGGTGCGGTCAGCGCGCGAACGATTGCCTCCGCGACGACCGATGGCTCGGAACCGCCCGGCGCGGTCGGGCGCAGCCGGTCCGCGAGGTCGGCGTAGGGATTGCTCCGGTCGTTGTAGGTGCGCGACTCCAGACGCATATTGGGGATGAAGGCGGTCTTGATCCCACCCGGCTCGACGATGGCGACGCGGATGTTGAACGGGCGCACCTCGTATGCCAGCGACTCCGATACTGCTTCCAGCGCGAACTTCGTCGCGGGGTAGTAGCCGTTCAGCGCCACCGCGACGCGCCCAGAGACGGACGAGACATTGATGATCGCGCCCTTCCGCCGCTCGCGCATCGCGGGGAGCGCGGCGCGGGTGAGCGCGCACGCACCGAAGAAGTTGACATCGAACATCTTCCGAACCTCGGCATCATCCCCGTGCTCGAACGAACTGCGGTACGAGTACGCCGCGTTGTTAATCAGCACGTCGAGCGGCCCTACCTGCTCGACCAGCGCCGCGCCCGCCGCGTGGTCGGTCACATCGAGCAGTGCGACCTCACACCCCATCGCACGCAGGGGTACGCCGTCCGCTTCTTTCCGCACCGTCGCCACGACGGACGCGCCCTCCTGAACGAGCCGTTCCGCCGTCGCTCGCCCGACGCCGGTGGACGCGCCAGTGACGAGAATGCGTGCATCTTTGAGAGTAATCGGGTCGCTCATGCCGCGGTCCTCCTTGCGTTGGTATCCGGTTCATTGCCATATCAGCATCTATCATACCCGCTGATTGGCATGACACGCAGCGAAACGCGCATGGGGATCAATAAGGATAGAAGCGAGCCTCCCTTATTGCTCATTGCTGCGTGTTGAGCCAGTCGAGGGCGACGGCGGCGGTCCAGGATTGGTCGGGGGAGCCGAGTAGTTCGCCCGTGAATGGCTCGTAATACTCGCCGAAGCCGCCACTGGCGAGTTGGTCCAGCGACGCGCGGCGGAGCGCGACGGCGCGCTCGGTCTCACCGATCTGCACGAGCGCCCACCAGAAGAGCCAGTTCATCACCGGCCATGTCGGGCCGCGCCAGTACCGGCGAGGATCGAATCCGGGACCGTCCGGGCTGGTGCTCGGCGGTACCGGCCAGCGGAGGCGCGGGTGACCGAGCCACGCCGGTGAATCGAGCGTCGCCAGGATCGCCGTTTGCCGCTCCGGGGTAAGATGTCCGGCAATGAGCGGCGCGAAGCCACCCATCACCCGCACCGGGATCGGCGCTCCGGCGCGCAGATCATAGTCAAGGCAGAGGTTCAGGGTCGGGTCCCAGCGTTCGTTCAGGCCGCGCAGGCCACGGTCGCGCCATTCGGTGATCGCCGCTCGATCCGTGTCCGGCGCGCCAACGATTGCCGCAATTTCCAGTAGGGCGTCGTTCGCGGCGACGAAGATGCCGCTGAAGAAGACCCCTTTCACCAGAAACGGGTTGGTCCGATAGACCGTGGCTTCGTCATAGCGCGCGTGTTTCATCACCTCGACGATCCAGAGGTAGCGGTCGTACTCTGCCATCGTCGGTCGCATAGAAGGGTCTGCGTGCTTCAGATCGTGTCGCTCGTAAGGCGGGAGATCTCCGACAATGATTGCCGCCATCGGCGAATCCCATGCAGGCGAATTGTCCGAGCCGCCCTCCCACGGGTGGTAGATGGTGACGAGGCCCGATCCTTCCGGATCACGGTCGGTCGCGAGGTAGCGGTGCCACGCGAGCAGGCGCGGGTAGAGGTCGCGCAGAAAGGCGTCCGCATCACCCGCCGCCGCCGTGCCACGCGCGATCTCCCAGATGTATCGCGCGGCAATCGCATGGACGGGCGGCTGGCACATGCCGCTCGTCTGCACGCCAGCGGGCGCGGTCGGCGCGGTCCCGGTTCCCCAGCGTTCGAGATTGGGGAAATAGCCGCTTGCTGCCGGGTTGAAGACGATGTGCGGCACCATCCCCGTCGCCCACTGCGCAGCAAAGAGCGTCTGCAACTCTTGCGCGGCGCGGCGCGTATCGAGATGCGCGAGGCCGATGGCGATAAAGGCGCTGTCCCAACTCCACTGGTGCGGATAGAGGCGGGGGGCGGCTTTCGTCCAGCCGCCGAGGTCGTTTTCCCGCAGCACCGCTACGGCTTGCGTCACCATCTCTTCCGGCGTGAGATTGCCTGGCTGATCTCTTGCAGTCGTCATTTGGCGGCAATCTCCCGATGCGTTTCTGGATCGAACCAACGCAGTTTGTCCCACTCGGGTTGGAGCCAGAGCGATCCATTGGTTTCGACCGGAAAGTCCGCGCGCGTCAGTACCTTCACGCGCTGGTCGCCAACGACCGCCGTAATGAGCATGTGCGACCCAACCGGCTCGATCACCTCGGCCCGGGCGGCGAGCGCGTCCGGCACGGATTGGAGAGCAGCCTGAATGTTCTCGGCGCGGATGCCGACGATGACCGTCGCACCATCATGCGCCGCCAGTGTCGTTGGCGCCTCCAGCACATGATCGCCGACGGTCACGCGCGCCCGCCCGTTCTGGCGCTGAAGCAGGCCGTGCAGGAAGTTCATTGGCGGGTTGCCGATGAAGCCACCGATGAACTCCGTCGCGGGATTGCTGTAAATTTCCATCGGCGTACCACACTGGACAATCTCGCCGTCGCGCATCACGGCGATGCGATCGCCGAGCGAGAGCGCCTCGACCTGATCGTGCGTGACGTAGATCGTCGTCGTCTTAATCTCCTGGACGAGTTTCTTCAACTCGCTGCGGAAATTGAGCCGGAGGAGCGCGTCCAGATTGGAAAGCGGTTCGTCCATCAGCAGCACGGATGGCTCCATCACGATCGCCCGCGCGACAGCGACGCGCTGCCGCTGCCCACCAGACAACTGCGCGGAGAAGCGCTTGAGGTACGGCGTCAGTTGTAGGAGGTCGGCGGCGCGCTCGACCTTGCGGCTGATCTCGCTTTTCGACGCATGATGCATCCGCAGGCCGAAGGCGATATTGTCGTAGACGGTCATGTGCGGGAAGACGGCGTAGCTCTGGAAGACCATTGCGATGCCCCGGCTACGCGGCGGCAGGTCGGTCACATCCCGCCCGCCGATCAGGATGCTGCCGCTGTCCGGATATTCCAGCCCCGCGATCATCCGAAGGAGCGTCGTCTTGCCGCAGCCCGACGGACCGAGCAGTACCATGAACTCCGAATTGGCCACCGTCAGGTCAATGTCGTTTACCGCCGGCTGCTTGCTGCCGATAAACGTCTTCCGCACCGTCTGGATGTTGATCTCGGCCATAGTCACCTCGAATGAGTAGCGAGTAATGAGTAATGAGTAGCGAGGGTAAGGGATGACGGCATCCGAGTACTTCCTGGTTTCTCCTTTCTACTCGTTCTCGCTATTTCCGGCTATCGCACCACGCGCCCCCACATGTTGAACAGATAGCGGCGCATGAAGAAGATGAAGACGAGCGAGGGAATGACAAGCGCGAAACCGCCCGCGAACTTGTACGGAAGCTGCGAGCTGTTGAGCGAGGCGAGCACCTGCGCGGGCAGCGTGCGGTTTTTCACTGTCAGGATCGTCGCCGCGAAGACCTCATTCCAGGATGCGACGAAGGTGAAGATGGCTACCGCCGCCATCCCCGGCAGCGAGAGCGGCAGCATGATGCGCCAGAAGGCGGCGAACGGCGTGCAGCCGAGTGTCAGCGCCGCCTCCTCCAGATCGCGCGGAATGCTGACGAAGATGCTGCTCATGACGAGGATCGTCGTCGGCAAGGTGAACGCGGTGTGTACGAGGATGACCCCGAGCAGTTTGTCATAGAGGTTCCACCTGATGAAGGTTACGACGAGCGGGATGGCGAGGATCACCCCCGGAAACGCCCGCGTGGAGAGGATGAAGAGCTGAAACGCCCCGCGGCCACGGAAGAAAAAACGAGCGAGCGCCAGCCCGGCGGGCGCGCCGATCAGCGTGGAGAGCAGCAGCGTCCCGAGTCCGACGACGATGCTGTTGCGCACCGACTGGGGCACGCCCGTGGAGTGGATAAAGAACGAGAACGTCGCGGTCGAGAGATCGCTCCGATGCGGGATTAATGCCTTCGGGAAGGTATAAATCTTCGCCTGGGGGCTGAAGGCGCTGACCGCGATAAGGTAGATCGGCAGGAGCATGAAGAGCGTGATGAGGATCGCCAGCGCATAGAGCCCGATCCGCCCCAGCATGTGTCGCCGCGAGCGCGCCCGGCGGCGCACGACGGGCGCTCCCGTTTCAGCCGGTTTCGTGACGGTCGCGGTATTCATACCTACCCCCTGCCCCCTCCCGAAAAGGAGGGGGACTCGATATGGGCGCGTGCGGCGTTCGCCCGAACACCATGGCATTTCAGTAGCATGCTCCCCCTTCCCAAAAAGGAAGGGGGCCGGGGGTTAAGCCGGTTCATAGCCCCTGCTGCTCGTCGCGCACCCGCAGGGCGCGCAGGTAAACAATCGTCACAGCGATCGAGACGACGAGGATCACGACGGCGTATGCGGCGGCGATATAGTTGTTGGTCAAGACGGCGGACCAGTTATACGCCTCTTCGGCCAGCACTGGCACGGTACGGCCAACGAGCGCCAGGATAATGGCGAACACCTGGAAGGCGGCGAGCGTGCGCAAGATGAGCGCCACCTGGAGGCTGGGGCGTAAGAGTGGCAGGGTCACATAGCGCAGCCGCTGCCAAGCCGTCGCGCCGAAGACCTCCGCCGCCTCGGCATAATCCTTCGGGATCACCTGGATACCGGCGAGGAGGATGATCATGACAAGCGACGTCGCGCGCCACGTCTCCGCGATCACGATGCAGAGAAACCGGCTGACCGGGTGCTCGAGGGTGAGGAACGGGAACGGATTTTCCTCCAATCCCAGCCCATGCAGGATCGAGTTGAGGAATCCATTCGGGGAGAAGATCGCCAGCCAGACGATTCCGGAGGCGAGATCCGAGATCGCCAGCGGGATCGCCCAGATATAGAGAAAGAATCCCTTGCCTTTCAGGTCCGCCTGCAACAGGAGCGCCATCGCCAGCGCGAGCGCCAACTGGCACGGCAGGATGACGACGATGAAGAGAAGCGTGTACCGGACCGCCGGCCAGAAGTAGGTATCCCCCGTCATCCGGTGGAAATTCGCCGTCGTGAAGCCGCCGTGCTCCCCGCGAACGGAGAGCAAGAGCGCCTGCACCATCGGCCAGACGAAAAAGATGGCGAGGAAGAGCGCGGCGGGCACGAGCAGCAGGTATGGCGCCGTGGTCGTGCCGCCCTTCCTGGCGCGGCGGGCCCGCCGCGCCGGAGCGGCTATCGCCCGCTCGCCCGCGGCTACTTGATCACGCATGCGCCCGTGCTCGCCGGATCGGGCGCCCAGCACGGCGCCTTCGTATCGTTGAGAATACTCTGCATGATCTTCGCCTCATCCTCCAGCACCGTCTGCACCGACTCGCCCTTGACGATGATGCGGGTGAAGGAATCAACGTAGACCTTGTTGAAGTCGCCGCCCTTCGAGCCGATCCCGACGGGCAGGAGCGTCGTCACCGCGTCCGAAGACGAGGACTGCGCCTTGATCGCGTCCGCCTCCAGCTTGACGCCCGCGGAGAGATCGGCTGGCACGGTGGCGTTCGTCACCGGGAAGAAGCCATTCTCCTTCGCGGTGCTAATCTGCTGCGGCGCTTGCGTCAGATAATCAATCAGCAATTCCGCGCCCGGCCGGTTCGGCGCGCCCTTGGGGATGGCGAATCCGGCGAGCACCGGCATAAACCCGCGCCCCTTCGGCCCCGAGGGCGCCGGGAAGGTGACGAAGTCGTTCGGCCTACCCGTAAGCGCGGGAAGGAGAGTGGCGATGTGATCCCAGCCCACCCAGATTTCCTCGGATAAGAGCGGCTCACCAGAGCCCCCGTAGTTGGTGGAGGCGGGGTTGGTGTACTGCCAGATGTCCTTGAAGGCGGTCCACATCTGCACCGCCTCGGGCGTCTTGAACGCGACGACGGTAGAACCCGTGTACGACGGATAGAGGTAGCCCTGGAAGAAGCGGTGGATGAGCCCGGTCGGGCCGGCGGGGAAGCCGATGCGCCGCTGGCCGGACCCCTTCTGCATCGCCGCGCCCCAATCCTTCAGTTGAGCGTAGGTGAGCGTCTCGATCTTCGCCCCCTGCGGCAGATATTGTAGCGCCTTCTTGTTTGCCGCCATGATGTACGTCGCCTGCATCCAGGGGATGTAGAAGGTCTTATCCGTCGTACCGATCTTGGCGAGGTCGAGGAAGGCTTTCGGGAAGCCACGATCCCCGAGTTTGGCCAGGACGGGCGTGAGGTCCTCCAGCAGGCCGTCCTTCGCGAAGGGGACGAAATCACCGTGCAAGCCGCCGATGATGCTCACCGTCACTTTATTGGCCTGCTCCTCGGCGCGAACGCGATCATTGAACGGCCCGGCTTCCTGTGGCAGGAAGTCCACCTTGCCCTTGAAGTTGGCGAGGATCGTCTTGCGGAACTTCTCGGCCTGGTCAATGGGCGCGAACTGCGTCGAGATCATCGTGATCGAGCCGGCGTCCGCGTTGCTCGCGGGGGCAGTCGTCGCGGCGGGTGCGGCGGTGCCATTGGTCGCCGCGACGGTCGCAGGGGTACTGGCGGGGGCGGTTGCCGCGCCTGCTGCCGGGGCCGTCGTTCCCGCCGGGGCGGCGGTCGCGCCGGTCGCGGGCTTCGGCGTGTCGGTCGCTTTGCTGCCGCCACACGCCGCGAGGATTGCACCCAATACCGTCGTACTCGCCGCACCGACGCCGAAGCGCATCAGGTCACGCCGCGTGAACGGGCGGTTACGAGAAACGGTGTGCCCCTGCATTGTCATCTGCCACGCTCCTTACGCTACTTGCCAAATCTTGTCGCCACAGAGACCGTGTACGATGCACGCCTTCACCATTGCGGCGCCTCCTGACTGTCGCGTTCCCCTTCATCCTCCATACGCTTTCGCAGTCGCGCCTCGACTACCGATTTGACATGTATGAGGTGTTGCTCCATCAAGGAACGAGCGCGCTCTGGGGCTCGATCGCATATCGCACCGCAGATCGCTTTGTGCTCCTCGTGATCCTGGAATCGGGCATTGAACAGGGAAATAACCGCGAACTGCTCAAAGGAGTAGAGTTCGATCAACGATTCCATGATTTGCGTGAGCGCGACATTTCCTGTGCAATGGGCGATGGCGAGATGGAAGGACATGTTTACCTGGTGGAGCATCTGATCGTTATCAACGAGATACTGTTCGGCCTCGGCAAGGATCTCCTGGAGGGCCGCACTCTCGTTTTCGTTGACGATTTTGGCGGCCAGTTCCGCCAACTGCGGCTCTACCAGGAGGCGCGCGTTGAGGAGATCAATGGTGACGTGCGGATTGAGCACACTCACATTCGGGTTGGCAAGCATTATCCGCAGATGTCCTTTTCGAACATAAATCCCCGACCCATGGCGGATGTCAACGACGCCGGTAGCCTGGAGGCGACGAAGGACCTCACGGATCGTTGGCGTCGCGACCTGAAAGCGCTGCGCCAACATCCGTGTAGACGGCAAGCGGTCTCCGGGTTTCAAGCGCTCCTGGGCGATCAGTGCGAGGATCTGCTGCGCAACGGACTCGACCAAGCCCATGCGCGATGCAGGAAGGTGAGGACGCGCGGCGGCCATATCGGCATGAATCTCTGTTGATGCCAATGCCTGCATATCACCTCTATCACAGGGTAGACGAAGACCTGGACCAATTGAGCAATTCACTTGATAACCTGACCGTAGTCGCACTATACGGTTCGGCTCGCGACTTGTCAACATACCGTCTGTCGGTGTTGTACCGTATCATTAGGACTTACGCAGTTGAGCGAAGCGGGTGGGAGCGGGTAGAGTAGTTGGCATG